>JBBQLB010000014.1:0-68482 GCA_038327465.1 Sphingomonadales bacterium
GATCTGCGCCACGGCCGGACCCAACGCGCTCGCGGTGCTGGCGATCGCCGAGGAAGGCGGGCTGCTCAACGCCCCCGACGTCTATATGGACAAGATCGCGTGCGGCCCGGGCTACCCCGAGGGCATCATCGATCTCGACAAATCGCCAACCGAGAACGTCACCGCGCTCGCCGCCGCAAAGGGCGTGAAGCCGTCGGAGATTATCGCCTGCGTGCTCGATCGCCCGCGCCACAGCAAGATCATCGCCGAACTGCGCGCGCTCGGCTGCGGCATCATGCTGATCGGCGACGGCGATGTCGCGGGCGTGATCGCGACGACCAATCCCGACACGACGATCGACATCTATATGGGCCAGGGCGGCGCGCCAGAGGGCGTGCTGGCCTGCGCTGCGCTGCGCTGCGTCGGCGGGCAATTCAAGGGCCGCTTGCTGTTCCGCAACGATGACGAGCGAGCGCGCGCCGCGAAATGGGGCGTGACTGATCTCGACAAACAGTACGACCTGACCGAACTCGCGCGCGGCGACTGCATCTTTGCCGCAACCGGCGTCACCGACGGGTCGCTGCTCGCGGGCGTGAAGCGCAAGGGCAAGATCATGACGACCGAAAGCGTGGTGATGCGCGCCTCCTCCGGCACCGTCCGCTGGGTGAAGGGCGAACACCGGATCGGGTGATATCGAGCCCGTAGCCAATAATTCGTCATGCCGGACTTGTTCCGGCATCCACGGTGCAGCACACTCAACCTCCGCGATGTGCGGCACGGTGGACCCCGGCACGAGGCCGGGGTGACGGTAGATGTTAGGAAACGGCGGATGCGCAAAGTCTCGATCGTGCTCGCGGCATCCGTCGCACTATTGCCCCTCACCCTCGCCGCCCGCCCGCAAGCTGCGGCCCCAGCCCCCACCCAACAATCGCCCTTCACCTTCGAAAAAATGATGGCTCCAATGCGCGACGGGGCGAAGATGGAGACCGTCATCCTGCGTCCGCGCGGGCGCACCGGGCCGCTCCCGATCCTGTTTCAGCGTACACCCTATGGCGTCCCACAAGACGCCCCGCCGACCGTCCCCGGGAATTGGAAGAGCCTGGTCGAGGATGGCTATATTTTCGTCTTTCAATCGATGCGCGGGCGCTTCGGATCGGATGGCGCGTTCACGCTGTCGACCGCAGTCCACCCGGGCGACTCCAAAAAGGTGGACGAGGCGACCGACGCCTATGACTCGATCGACTGGCTAGTGAAGAACCTGCCCGAAAACAACGGCAAGGTCGGCATGTGGGGCGTGTCATACCCCGGCTTTGCGGCCGCCGTCGCGTTGGTGAACCCGCACCCGGCGTTGAAAGCGGTCAGCCCGCAAGCGGCGTGGGTCGATTATTGGCAGAATGACGATCTCCACCGGAATGGCGCGCTCCGGCTCAGCTATGTCGCCGACTGGGTCTATTCATTGCAACAGACCAAGGAATCGCTTGAGGATTTCCCGTATGACAGCGTCGACACCTACGATTCGCTGCTGAAAATCGGCACGCTAGAAGGCCTCGACACCGGATACTTCAAGGGCAAGATCCCGATGGCGACCGCGTTGCTCGACCATCCCAACCACGACACATTCTACACCGATCAGAATTGGCAGAAGGCGCTCGGCAAGACGACCGTCCCGACGCTCAACGTCGCGGGTTTCTGGGATCAGGAGGACCCGTGGGGATCGTGGCAGATCTACGCCAAGCAGCAGCAGAACGATCCCGATCGGCTGAGCGTAATGGTTGCAGGACCCTGGGCGCATGGCACGTGGCAGGGCAAGATGGACATGCTCGGTCGCATCCCGCTCGGCCGCGATACCGGAGTCGAGTTTCGCGAGCAGATCCAGACGCCATTCTTCCGCTATTGGCTGCATGGTAAAGGGACCAAGCCCGATTACCACGCGCGGATCCTGCAATCGGGGTCGAACGTCTGGAAAAGCTACGCCAATTGGCCGCCCAAGGGCACGACCGCGACCAACCTGTATCTGCGCGCCGATGGCAGTTTGAGCTTCGATGCCCCGCCGCCCACCGAGGCGTGTCGTGATTATGTGTCGGACCCGGCCAACCCGGTGCCGTTCCGCGAACGCCCGATTTCGCCGACCTATCCGCGGCCCGAATGGCGTTGGTGGGAATCGGCCGATCAGCGCTTTGTCGACCACCGCCCCGACGTGCTGAGCTATGTCTCGGCCCCGCTCACCGCCGATCTGACGGTGACGGGCGCGCTGGCGGCGCAGTTGCAAGCCTCGACCAGCGGGACCGACGGTGATTTCGTGGTGAAGCTGATCGACGTGCTGCCCGAGGATTATGCGAAGTTCGAAGGCAATGCGCCGCTCGGTGTCTATCCGCAGCAGTTGAACGGCTATCAATGGCCGATCGCGATGGAAGTGCGGCGCGGGCGGTTTCTGGCGTCGGACACCAATCCGCAAGCCTTGGTGCCGGGCAAGGTCATCGCTTGGGACGTGCCGTTACGCGACCACGACCATGTCTTCCAAAAGGGCCACCGGATCATGGTGCAAATCCAGTCGAGCTGGTTCCCGGTGATCGACCGCAACCCGCAGACTTTCGTCCCCAATATCGGCCGCGCGAAACCAGGGGATTTTGTGAAGGCGACGCAGAAGGTATGTGCGCAGTCGAAAATTGTGTTGCCGGTGATGCGGTAAGCGAGTGGCGAGGCGGGGATGACAGGATAAGAAGTGCCCGCTCAGCGCCCCGCCCGAGCCGCCGCGACCGCCTTGTGCAATTCTTCCAGCGGGAGAGCGGACGACACGACCTTACTCCCGATCACCCAGCTCGGCGTGCCGGTCAGGCTCAATTTCTGCGCCATCGCTTCATTGGCGGCGATTTCCGCCTGCGCGCGCGGGGCGAAAGCGGCGGCGCGCGCCAAGTCCAGTCCGGCCGTTCGCGCCGCTGCCGTAATGGTCTGAGCAGTGACCGGGCCACCGGCGTAAAGCGCGTCATGAAACGCCAGGAATTTGCCCTGATCGGCCGCGGCGAGGCTCATCTTGGCGGCATCGACGCTCGATTGCGCCAGAATCGGGAATTCGCGGTAGACGATACGGACCTTCGGATCGCTTTTCAGCAAAGCCCTGACCGCAGGCAGGCTGGCGCGGCAATAGCCGCAATTATAGTCGAAATACTCGACCAAGGTGACGTCGGCGGCGGGGTTGCCTGCCCAGGCACTGCCGAACGGCGTTTCGATCGCTTTGCGGTTGGCGCTTGCGACCATCGCGGCACGGCTGCCACGCGCGGCGGTTTCGCGGTCCTGCAATATCTGCATCGCTTGCGGAAGGATTTCCGGGTGGGCGAGGATGTAATCGTGGACGACGCGCTCGATCCGGCTGCGGTCGGCGCTATCGAAGCGGGCAGGCGCATAGGCCTGGACCGAGAGCATCCCGACCGCGCCGAGCGCAACACCGAGCGCCGCGACCAGCACAAGCACCAAGCGGCTCATCGGCGCCTCTTATAGGTCTTGGGGTCGTCGTCCATTTCGTTCTGCGCGGTGAGGGCGATATCCTGCGCGCGGATCCAGTCGACGCTGTTCGCGGGCAGACCCTGCAACGCGCCGCGCGCACGATAAGCGGCGTTGCGCAGATCGCCGGTCAAGCTGGCCTGCTCGGCCGAAGCTAGCAGCGCGCGCGCCTGGTCGCCCGATGCCTCATAAACGGTGCCGAGCTGATACCAGGCGAACGGATTGTCATCGTCGCGCGCGACCGCCTGACGCAGCACCGTGATCGCCTCGGGATAGTTCGCTTTGTCCTCCGTCGCGATCAGCGCATGGCCGAAGGTCGTCGCAATCAGCGGAGAATTGCGCGATAGCGCGGTCGCCTCACGCAAGGGCCCAAGCGCCTGTCGCGGCTTCCCCGCTTCGAGCAGGATTTGCCCTTGGATTTCGAGGAAATACGGGTCGTGCGGCGCCGCTTTCAGCAAAGCGCTGGCCTCGGCATCGGCTTTCTCGGGATAGCCCGATTTGTGCCACGCGTAGGCCCGCGCATAATGCGCATACACGCTCTGATCCTCCTCCGGATAGACGTTAAGCGTGGTCTTTGGATCAGCGACATAACCGAGCAATTTCGCCTTCACGCGTTTGAAGCGGTCCTCCAGCGCGAGGTCGGCCTTGGCATTATACGACGGCGAGGCGATCACGTCGGCCGCGAGCGTGGCGATGCGTTCTCCCGACAGCGGATGGCTTTGCGCAAAGGGATCAATGTTCTTCAGCCCGTACGCATATTCCTCGCTCTGCAACTTTTTGAAGAAGGTCAGCATGCCCTTTCCGCTGATACCTGCTTCACGCAGGAATTTGAGGCCGGTCGCGTCCGCCGTCGATTCCTGGACGCGGCTGAAGGCGAGGAATTTGCCCTGCGCCGCCGTCGTGCCGGCCGAGAGAATCCCCGCCCCCGCCTCGGGCGCGCCAGCCGCGATCGCCGCGACGCCGAGCACCATGCTGAGGATCTGAATACCGAGCGCAGGCCTCGCCCCGACATCCTGCAAAATGACATGCCCGTCGGCAACGTGGCCGAGTTCGTGCGCGATGACGCCCTGCACTTGATTGGCATTGTCCGCCGCCTGGATCAGACCAGAATGAATATAGACGGTCTGCCCGCCGGCGGTGAAGGCGTTGATCGAATCGTCGTTGACCAACACGATGCGGACATTGTTGGGTGAGAGCCCTGCTGCAAGAATCAGCGGGCGCGACATGTCGTTGAACATCGCCTCGGTCTCGGCATCGCGCAGAATCGACTGTGCGGCGGCGGGTTGCGCCCAGAGGAGGAGAGAGGCCGCGAGTCCCGCGAAGAGGCGCTTCATGCCCGACATATCGCCGAATTTTCCCTTTGGAGCAATCGTGTGTGCGGTGCGGTGAAGCGGCTGAACGACGCGTGAAGGATGCGCCTCGCAGAAACGCCGCTTCCCCCCAACACGCTTCCCCGGCGAAGGCCGGGGCCCAGTTGCGATGTCCTAACGAGCGAGCAACGGGTTCGCCTATTCAGGGTATGCAACTGGGCCCCGGCCTCCGCCGGGGAAGATTAGAGAGAAGCGCGTCCCGTCAGGCCCCGAAAGTACGTTGCCACCAGCCACGACGCGGACTGCCAGCCTCGCCCGGATCGGGGTCGATCGCACCCGACGGCGCGGCATCTTCCGATGCCTCCGCTTTGGCGGTTTCGGCGACGAGCGGGATCGCCGGGACCGCGGTTTCGGCTTCGACCGGAGCGGCTGCCGCTTCTGTTGCCGCCGCTTTCGCTTTGCGGGCACGCTTCGGCTTGGCCGCAGGCTCTTCCGAAGCCGGCACGTCCATCATCGCACTGCTCGTCTCGGTCTCGACCGGAGCCGGTTCGACGACCACATCCTCGACCGGCTTGGCTTTGGCGCGACGCGCGCGCTTCGGCTTGGCATCGGCCTCAGGCTCCTCCGCTGCTTCGGCCACAGGAGCCGCTTTTGCTGCGGGGGCAGCCTTCGGCTCGGCATCGCGTGCGCGGGGACGACGGCGGCCCTTTTTGGGTGCCTCGGCCTCGGCCTCGGCGTCGGGTTCGGCGACCGCCTCGCTGAATGCGACGACGATCTCGTCGACCGGGGTTTCACCCGACTCGCCACCGGTCTGCTCTCCGCCCGCTTGCTCGCCGTCACTTCGACGACCGCCACGACGACCGCGACGACCACGACGACGCCGAGCGCCCTCGCCGCCTTCGCCTTCTTCGGATGCGACGGGTGCCTCGACGCCGTCCAACTCGGCAGCGTCAACGCTCTCACGCTCTTCGCCTTCGACCGCGTTCTGCTCGCCCTCGGCACTCTCGCCTTCAGGCCGCGCACGACCGCGCCGTCCGCGACGACGGCGACGGCGGCGCGAGCCACCCTCATCGTCACCCGCTGCTGCCCGCTCGGGCCGGTCACCGCGCGGTTCGCGGGCCGCACGGGGTTGCTCGACTTCTTCTTCCTCGATCTCGTCTTCGATCTCGTCCTCGACGAAATCTTCCTCGATTTCCTGGATCGGCGCTTCGAAGCGGGGACGATAGGCTGGCGGCGGACCGCCAACCTCGACCGACATGCGTGCGCCCTCCTGCTCGCCATCGGGCGCGACTTCGATCATAACGCCGTAGCGTTCCTCGATCTCGGCCAATTCTGCACGCTTGCGGTTGAGCAAATAGAAGGCCGCTTCCTGGCTCGCGCGCAGCAGGAGCTGCGACCCGCGACCCTGTGCGGCTTCGTCTTCCAGCAAACGCAGCGCCGACAGACCCGATGACGAAGCGGTACGGACGAAGCCCGAGCCTTCGCAATGCGGGCATGGCCGGGTCGATGCCTCAAGCACGCCCGTGCGCAGCCGCTGGCGGCTCATCTCCATCAGCCCGAAGGACGAGATGCGACCGATCTGGATGCGCGCCCGATCGTTCTTGAGCGCCTCCTTCATCGCCTTCTCGACCTTGCGGTTGTTCGAGGCGTTATCCATGTCGATGAAATCGATCACGACGAGTCCCGCCATGTCGCGCAAGCGCAATTGGCGTGCGATTTCAGCGGCCGCCTCCAGGTTCGTCGCCGTCGCGGTCTGTTCGATCGAATGTTCGCGCGTGGATCGGCCGGAGTTGATGTCGATCGAGACCAGCGCCTCGGTCGGGTTGATCACGAGATAACCGCCTGATTTCAGCTGCACCAACGGGTGGTACATCGCGGACAATTGCTCCTCGACACCCGCGCGTTGGAACAGCGGCACGGGGTCGCTATAATGCTTCACCTTGCGCGCATGGCTCGGCATCAGGAGCTTCATGAACTCCTTGGCGTGGCGGTATCCCTCCTCGCCCTCGACGATCACTTCGTCGATATCCTTGTTATAGATGTCGCGGATCGCGCGCTTCATCAGGTCGCTATCGCCATAAACGAGCGCCGGGGCGGACGAGGACAGAGTCGTCTCACGAATTCCGTCCCACAGCCGCGCGAGATAATCGAAATCGCGCTTGATCTCGACGCGCGTGCGCTGAAGCCCGGCGGTGCGCACGATGCAGCCCATCGACGGGGGCAGCTTCATGTCGGCCATGATCGACTTCAACCGCTTGCGGTCACCCGCGTTCGAAATCTTCCGGCTGATCCCGCCGCCATGCGAGGTGTTGGGCATCAGCACGCAATAGCGCCCGGCGAGCGACAGATAGGTGGTGAGCGCCGCACCCTTATTGCCGCGCTCTTCCTTCACGACCTGGACGAGCAGCACCTGACGGCGGCGGATGACGTCCTGAATCTTGTAGCGGTGCCGCAAATTGGTGCGGCGTTCGCGCAGATCGTCAGCGGCATCGTCCGATGCGCTGCGCTTGCGACGGCCACGACCGCGCCCGCCACGGCTTTCGCCCTCGGCAACGACCTCGGTCTCCGATTCGGCATCGCCATCGTCATGCTCGATCGTGGCATCGTCGGCATCCGAATCGCCTTCGAAGCCATCATCGTCCTGCTCATCCCCGAGCTCGTCCGCGTGCAGATCGTCTTCGGCATCCTGCTCTGCGCGCAGCGCAGCCTCTTCGGCAGCATGTTCGGCCTCTTCGCGCAGCAACGCGTCGCGATCTTCCTTGGGGATCTGGTAATAATCGGGATGGATTTCGCTGAACGCCAGAAACCCGTGGCGATTGCCGCCATAATCGATGAACGCGGCCTGCAGCGACGGCTCGACGCGCGTCACTTTGGCCAGATAGATATTTCCCTTGAGCTGTTTCCGCTCGGCAGATTCGAAATCAAACTCTTCGATTCGGTTTCCCTTGACGACCGCGACCCGGGTTTCCTCCCGGTGCCGTGCGTCGATCAGCATACGCATTGTCATGTACTGTTCTCCGGTCGCGCGGCGTGCAGCCCCCAAGCGATAAACGCCTGAACGCTGGCCGCGCGCGATTGATGAGCGCGTCCGCTACGGCGAAAGAGTCGCCGGGTCCGGACACGCGGGGTTTTACGAAAATTGCCTCTGTTCGCTTTGCACGCCCAGCCTTCCGGCTTCGGGTAACCGCCACGCTCGCACACCCGCCGGTCGGAACCGGTCGGAGCGAAAGGCGGGATACATGCATCATGCGAACGTCAACCTGGATAAGCCGCGCCCGAGAAACTCTGGGGCGGCCGAGAGAGCCCGAAACGTCGCCGATACAAGGCGATGAGCGGACACCCTTTATGACGTAGCACCGCATCGGCGACGCAGCAACCGGCACGTTTTTGCCGCCGACCGGCAATTCCATGCCTAGCGGCAAATTAACCGCACCCGGCAACGCGCCCTTGGGGGGAGAGTATCTAGTTCGAAAGGATGAGCACGACCTCCTCCCCCCAGGACAAACCTTTTCGCTTTACCGCTCCGCCATCCGGGCGGCATTACAGGGGCGTGTCGTTCGTCCTCGCTTTGCTGGCCTGCTGGTTCGCCGGTGCCCCCGGTTGGGCGGCGTCGGTCGAACGTATCGACGTGAAACGCGACCGCATCGTCATCCGATTCGATTCCGTGGTGGGCGACGCGTCGAGCTTCGTGCTCGCAGCACCACGCCGGATCGCGATCGACATTACGGGCGCGCAACCGGGCGGAGACATCGAAACCGGCGGCGCAGTAACGCAAGTGCGCCAGGCCGCGCGGGGCGACGGGGGAACACGCGTCGTGTTCGATCTGGCGCGCCCGACGCTGATCACCGAAGGGATATTCGGGCGCGACGGGCGCGAACTGACGCTGGAACTCCAGACCGTCGACGATGCGACTTTCGCGCGCGCGGCCGGCGAACGGCGACTGCGCTTCCTGCCGCCGTTCAACATGGGTCTGGTCGAGGCGACCGAGCGCTACGCCGTGACGGTGCCGATCCCGGCTGCACCGCGCGATGCCCGGCTGCCGCGCATTTATGGCGACGATGACAGCCGCCCGCTGGTGGTGATCGATGCCGGACATGGCGGTGTCGATCCGGGCGCGATCTCGCCGCTCGACGGGCGGCGCGAAAAGGACGTGACGCTGAAAATCGCGCGCGCGATCCGCGACGAGCTGATCAAATCCGGCCGCGTGCGCGTGGCGCTGACGCGCGACGACGATCGCTTTCTGGTCTTGCAGGAGCGCTATGGCATCGCGCGGAAACTGCGCGCCGATCTATTCATCTCGATTCATTGCGACAGTGTCGGATCGGGCGCACTTGGGGCATCGGGTGCATCGGTCTACACGCTCTCGGAGGTCGCCTCCGACAAGGAATCGGCGAAGCTCGCCGCGCGCGAGAACAAGGCCGACATCATTGCGGGCGTCAATCTCGGGGCAACTTCGGCGGATATTTCCTCGATCCTGATCGACCTGACGCAGCGCGAGACGATGAACAATTCGGCGAGCTTCGCGCGGCTGCTCGGACGCGAGGCGCAGCCGCTGATCCCGGTCAAACCGAACTTCCACCGCATGGCATCGCTGATGGTGCTGAAAGCCCCCGACATGCCCTCGATCCTGTTCGAAACCGGCTATATCTCCAACCCGCGCGACGCCGATTTCATCGACAGCGCGGACGGCCGCCGCAAGATCGCCCAGAGCATCGAACGTGCGGTCGAGGTGCATTTCGCGCGGCGCATGGCGTCGAACTAGGGGGTGGGTTTGTAGAGCGGTTTTTCGGCTTTCGACCATTCATGGTCATCGTCATTGGCGCGGAGCGCTCGTCATTTCTCATCGCTGACGCATGCGAGAACGCGATGGCATAAGCCTCACAACCTTCGTCGCCGCAGAAATATCAAACCGGCCAGCCACTTAAATGGGGTTAACTGAATCGTCACGTCGCCCGCTCATTGTCGTTGCGTCAGCAAGAGGGTGGCATGCTAAACACATTTCGAAATATTCTTCGAGACAATCGCGCTGCGACAGCGATCGAGTATGGCTTGATCGCCGCCCTGATTGCGGTCGCCGCGATTGCTGCCATGCAGGGTCTGGGCAACAAGCTCAAAACGACCTTTACGAATGTGTCGAGCAATATGAAGGCAAGTTGACCGTTATTGCCCTACGCCAAGCTGTGGGCAGCCCTTCATATCACACGGCGCATCGCGATCGGGACCTGCGGCGCGGATGGCGTGTCCATTCCAATCGGTACCGACGAGCTGTTGATAGAGCGGCTCGCACATCCGTCGCAATTCGGCCTCGTCATCCGCCGACACACGGTCGCGCCACTCACCGACCATTGCCGCTGCATTTCGCACCAAGTGGGAGACCGTGCCCGCTGGCGGAATCACGACGTCGCCACCGGTCGCGCGGGTGACTGCGCCGCGCATCGTATCCGAATAGGCGATCCCGAGCGCGCGCGTCACGCGTGCCATCTCACCATGCGGATCGGCGCAAAAATTTTCATGAAACAGAAGCACGGCAGAGTTCGGAAACCGCCGGTTGGTTTCAAGCGCGTGGCGGTTGACGACCAGCCATAGCAGCCCAGCTTGCATCGCCTGCGTGGTCGCCATCGCGCGTTCGTCGCGCCAGCATGACCCCTGTTCGACGAGATCGTCGAGCCACTCGGCCGCGTCCCACTCGACCCGTCGTAACGATGCGAGAAATGCGCCCGGATGTCTGATCGTGAAAAGGACCTTGAAGTCATGATGCTCGATCAAATACTGCGCCGACAATGAGAGATAAGGGTCTTTCAGCACGATCCGGCGCGGCCGCAGGACGCGTGCCGCAACATATTGGCGCAAAATCGACGTACCCTTTAGCCAACGCCACAGGTTCCAGGAAGCGTTCGGTACCGTACGCCACTTTGTGCCCCGGCCCGCGATGAAGCGATCAATCACGTGCCGCCACGGGCTGTCCGCCCGATCGGCGGAGACATACCATTTGCTGACGGAAGCGATTCCGAACTGCGGATTGAACGGTTCGAAAATCTGAGCGCTAGCCCGATCCGCGCTGAGCAAGCTTCCGAGCAACGTCGTTCCACTGCGGTGCGTGCCGCAAACCGCGATGCGGCATTCCGCGCCAAGGCCGCGTGCCCGCGTGATGATCGATACGAACCGGTCGAAAGCGTCGGATTGAAGCAGCATCGATTGATGGATAGGCATCAATCTTAATGGAATCATTAAAAAATATGTATCAAAGTGTAATATGGCCGGTGCGGTCCTATTTCGACCTTGAAACGTTCTTTCCTTCGTCATCGACCGGTGGAGCGCTTTCTTCTTTGCAACAGCCCAACGGCCAATGCGATATTATTTAACCATTTGATCAATGGCAGCTAGCAGCGCGACTTTTGCCGTTTATTTCTTGCGCCGAGGGCGGCCGATATTATGGGTTAACGGCCTAATCCGTCTCCCCCCGGAGCATGAGGTCGGTGAGAGCGGGATTCATCACCGCTGGCAACGCGCGCGAAAGTTGCTAGAGCCTCAAACCCTATGGCCGCGTTCGACGATACCACGGTAAATTTCCGGATCCGCCGTGAGATTGGCGGCTTTCGCGGATTCGTCGAGCGTTGGTGGGGGCGCTGGTGGGTCAAGGCGCTGGCGGTGCTCGCGGCGCTCGCGGCGATCGGCTATGCGATCTTCTGGTTCGTGTTCGCGGCCGACCTGCCCTCGGTCGACACGTTGCGCACCTATGAGCCACCGCTACCGACCAACGTCCGCGGCGTGGATGGCACGCCGATCCACAGCTATGCGCGCGAGCGGCGGGTTGAGCTTAGCTATGACGAATATCCGCCGCTGTTGGTCCGCGCCTTTCTGGCGGCGGAGGACAAGACCTTTTTCGAACATCACGGCGTCGATTATCTCGGCATTGCGAACGCGGCGTTCAACAATTTGACGACCAAGCGCCGTGCGGTCGGCGCCTCGACCATTACGCAGCAGGTCGCGAAGAATTTGCTGATCGGCAACGCCTCAAGCTACACGCGCAAGATCAAGGAAGCGATCCTCGCCTACCGGATCGAGGATACGCTGACCAAGCAGCAGATTCTGGAATTGTATCTCAACCAGATTGCGCTCGGCCGTAACGCCTTCGGGGTCGAGGCGGCGAGCTATGCCTATTTCGGCAAGGATCTGAACCAGCTCGATCTGGCGCAAATGGCGTATCTGGCGATCCTGCCCAAGGGTCCGTCGAATTACGATCCGATCCGCCATACCCAAAAGGCGCTCGACCGCCGAGCCTATGTGTTGCGCGAGATGCTCAAGAACGGCTTCATTACGCAGGCGCAGCACGATTCGGCGCAGGCCGAACCGCTCGGCACGGTGCCGCGCCAGACGCCGAAGACGGAGACCGCCGGCAGCGGCTATTTCGTCGAGGAAGTGCGGCGCCAGTTGATCGACAAATTCGGCGAGGATCAGCGCGCCGGGCCGTACAGCGTCTATTCGGGCGGGCTGTGGGTGCGCACCTCGCTCGACAACACGCTGCAGGACTATGCGCAAACCGCGTTGCGCCAGGGCTTGTTGCGCTTCGAGGGTGGGCGCGGCTGGTCGGGGCCGCTTGGGCATGTCGAGATTAACGGGGCGGCGTGGCAAGCGGCCTTGCTCAACACCAACATCGGTCTCGATTACGACAATTGGCGTGCCGCAATCGTGACGGCGCTGACCAATGAGGGCGCGACGCTCGGCTTTGCCGACGGATCGACCGGTACGCTGCCCCGCTGGGGCGCGCAAATGCCGGTGCGCGGAGAGGGCGGAACGGCGTTTGCGGCGCTGAAAGCCGGCGACATCATCGCGGTCGCACCCGAGGGCGAGGCGTTTGTGCTGCGCTCGGTCCCGAAAATCTCGGGCGCGTTCGTGGTCGAGGAGCCGCAGACCGGTCGCGTGCTGGCGATGCAAGGCGGGTTCGATTTCCGTATTCAGGCGTTCAACCGCGCCACGCAGGCGCTGCGTCAACCAGGATCGACGATCAAGCCGATCGTCTATGCCGCAGCGCTCGAGGGCGGGATGACGCCTGCCTCGATCATCGTCGATGGGCCATTTTGCGTGTTCCAGGGCGCGCGACTGGGCCAGAAATGCTTCCGCAATTTCGGCGGTGTGGGGGGTTCGGGCTCGCACACGATGCGCTGGGGCGTCGAACAATCGCGCAATTTGATGACCGTGCGCGCGGCCGCGACGACGGGCATGCCGCGCGTCGTGTCGCTGATGGACCGGATCGGCATCGGCAAATATCCGCCCTACCTTTCCTTTGCGCTCGGCGCGGGCGAGACGACGGTGTCGCGCATGGTGAATGCCTATGCGATCCTCGCCAATCAGGGGCGGTCGCACCCATCCTCACTGATCGACTTCGTGCAGGACCGGCACGGCAAGGTCGTGTTCCCGGCAGGCTGGCGCGCGTGCGACCGCTGCAACGCGCCCGATTGGAACGGGAAGCCGATGCCGCGACCGGTTTCGGGCGGGAACCAGATCGTCGATGCGATGAGCGCGTATCAGATGGTGCATATCGCCGAGGGCGTGATCCAGCGCGGCACCGCGACCGTCTTGCGCGATCTCGATCGGCCGATGTTCGGCAAGACCGGCACGAACACCGGGCCGACCGATGTGTGGTTCATCGGCGGCACGCCACAGATGATCGGCGGATTATATATCGGCTATGACACGCCGCGTTCGCTTGGCGGGGGGGCACAGGGCGGGACGATCGCCGCGCCGATCTTCAAGGCGTTCGCGGTCAAGGCCTATGAAGGCATGGACAAGATCCCGTTCCGCGCGCCGCAGGGCATTCGCATGGTCCGCATCGACCGCGCCAGCGGCAAGCCCGTGTTCGGCGCATGGCCGAGCGACGACCCCAAAGCCGCGGTCATCTGGGAAGCGTTCAAGCCCGAGAGCGAACCGCGCCGCGCCGTGCGCCGCGACATGATCCTGCCCGATCCGGCTGCCGTTGCAGCCGCTGCTGCCGCTGCGAAAGCGCGCGCCGCAGCCGAGGCAGAACGGCAGAAGGAAGCCCGCCGCGACAGCGATTTCTTGCAAAGGCAGGGCGGCATCTACTAGCGGTGGCTTTCAACACCTATGGTTGTCATCCCCGCGAAAGCGGGGACCCATCTCGCAGCGATGGGTGATGGGTCCCCGCTTTCGCGGGGATGACACTGGAATTTAAGTTTGGAGTAAGTGATGCGCGCCGAAGCGCAGGCCCATATCGATACGATCAAGGACGCGCTCGCCTTGCTCCGCCGGTTCCTCGACTGGGACCGCGCGCTGCGTCGGCTCGACGAACTCAACGCGCGCGTCGAGGATCAGGCGTTGTGGAACGACCCCAAGGCCGCCCAAGTCGTAATGCGCGAACGGCGTCGTCTCGATGAGGCGATCACCGCAACGCGGGCGATCGAGAGCGAGCTCAACGACACCGCCGAGCTGATCGAGATGGCCGAGGCCGAGGGCGATACCGCGATGGAGGCCGAGGGCGTCGCCGCGCTCGCCGATCTCGCGCGCCGCGCCGATACCGACAAGGTCAAGGCGCTGCTCGCCGGCGAGGCCGATGGCAACGACACCTATATCGAAGTCAATGCCGGTGCCGGCGGCACCGAAAGCCAGGATTGGGCCGGGATGCTTAGCCGAATGTATTCGCGCTGGGGCGAGCGGCATGGCCTCAAGGTCGAGCTGATCGACCAGCATTCGGGCGAGCAGGCCGGGATCAAGTCGGCGACGTTGTTGCTCAAGGGCGAGAATGCGTATGGCTATGCCAAGACCGAAAGCGGCGTGCATCGCCTCGTTCGCATCAGCCCGTACGACAGCGCCGCGCGCCGCCACACCTCGTTTGCGAGCGTGTGGGTCTATCCCGTGGTCGATGACAATATCGAGGTCGAGTATAACGAAAGCGACCTGCGCATCGACACCTATCGTGCCTCCGGCGCGGGTGGGCAGCACATCAACACGACCGATTCGGCGGTGCGTATCACGCATATCCCGACCGGCATCGTCGTGCAGTGCCAGAACCAGCGCAGCCAGCATAAGAACAAGGCCGAAGCCTATAACCAGCTGCGCGCGCGCCTTTATGAGCGCGAACTGGCGATCCGCGAGGCGGCGGCCAATGCCGAGAATGCGGGCAAGACCGATATCGGCTGGGGCCATCAAATCCGCAGCTACGTGCTCCAACCGTACCAGATGGTGAAGGATTTGCGCACCGGCGTGACCTCGTCGAGCCCGTCGGATGTGCTGGACGGCGATCTCGATGCGTTCATGGCGGCGGCGCTATCGCAACGGGTGACCGGTGAAACGGTCGAGGTCGAGGACGTCGAGTGATAAAGGCTGGGGCGGCCCTTCTTGCCTTCGCCCTCCTCGCCGCGTGCGACGGCGAGCAGCCGCGCGTGCCGGACGCGACGCAGGAGGCCGGCCCCTTCCCCGCAGCCGACCGTCCGGTCGCCGCGATCGTTTCGGCGCGCTGGTCGACCGAGGAAGCGCGCGACCGCCTGAACGAGGCGGGCGAGGTGATGAACAAGGCCGGGATCAAGCCCGGCATGACCGTCGCCGACATCGGCGCGGGTGAGGGCTATTACACGATCCGCCTAGCCAGCCGTGTCGGCAAGGACGGGCGCGTGCTCGCCGAAGACATCGTCGCCGAGGTTCGCGATACGCTGGCCTTGCGCGTCACGCGCGAGCGGCTCGAAAATGTCAGCGTCCGCTTGGGCGTGCCCGCCGACCCGCGCTTGCCCGCCAACAGTTTCGATCGCGTGCTGATGGTGCATATGTACCATGAGATTGCGCAGCCGTATGAATTCCTATGGCGGATGCGCCCTTCGCTGAAACCCGATGGCCTCGTCATCGTCGTCGATGCCAACCGCCCGACACAGAATCACGGCACCCCACCCGCGCTGCTCCGCTGCGAATTCGCTGCGGTCGGCTATGTCGAGGTCGCGCGGTACGACATGCCATCGGCCGGCGGCTATCTCGCCGCGTTCCGCCCGACCGGTGCCCGCCCCGATCCGAGCGCGATCAAGGCGTGCCGACTTCCCTAGGCCGTAGACGCATAGGAAGCAGCCTGTCGGCACGCGCCCTGATCCCGGTCACTATTGACCCTTCCCTATCTGCCCGAAACCTGCCGTTGACAGTCGCCGGTGTCAGCAGCACCACAGAGCATGGATCGAACACTATGATTAGTTGGATGATGTTCGCAGCGGCGGCTTCTACCCCCGCGCCATCTGATGTTGTGACGATCCGCGATGTGGCGGCGATACGCAAGTCGTGCCGGGTGCCGCCGTCGTGGCTCCGCTACCGGGCTGATAAGTCGGTTCGATTCAGCCCCCCGCCGGGCGCTCCCGACAAGAAAGTGGAGTGCGTTCTGAAGGGGCTCCGTAAAGGGCATCCAGCAGCATTCATCGTCCCCTGACGCTCAGGGTGGGACATTCAGTCTTCTGACGAATAGAAGATGTGTCCGCTATTCTGTTGGCGTCCCGCGATCCACTCTCGCAGCTTTATTCGCACAGCCCGTTCAACCTTTAAGGTCGGGGTTGGCGAACCGGGTGGCACCCATTTTTGTAACCACGCTCGCTGCGTTAAGCGCAACGCCTTGGTGCTAGCGCTCGCCATTGAGGTCGAAGCCACAAAGCGGTTCGCGATGAACCCCGGCGTGCCATCGGGCAAGCCGAGGTTAGAGCCTTCAACTTCGATGAGGTAGCAGAATAAGGGCACGCGTCACATGTCGCGCATTGATGCGATTTCCGCAATCGCCCTACTTTCGGTCGTTTTAGGGTAACTATCCGGCCTCGCTAAATGGTAGCAATCGTCGGTCGACCGACGTTAAAAGGCGCGATCACAAGCCCTTGAACAAAATTTGTTCACCCTCATAAAGCCGCATGTTGCAGATGTTCAAGCGACAGGATCGCGGGATAAAACTCATCCTCCTCCCACTGCACCCTCTGCTCAAGGGCCTGGAGGATAGGTCGGTACGCGCGCAGAAACCCCTCGGGATCCGAGGCGATGGCGGCGAGCGGCCATTGCGCATTGCAGGCGATCAGGAGCTTGCTCCACGCGAGCAGGTCTCCATGATATTTAGACAATATCGCCTGGGTGTCCGCCCCATGCAGCGAATCGCTAGTTTGCGGTAGCAGGGCAAGCTCGGCGGTCACATGGCTTTGTACCGCACGCGACAATGCGAGCCGTAAGCGAGCAACTTCGGCGATTGATGCCGCCGTCTTTTTTGCGGCGGCGCGAACGATATCGCGCCCAATCTCAATCAGCATGACGTGCTGCTGGTTAAACGTTTCACTCATCTTGCACTCCCCGCGATGGACATAATTCGAGCGCGTTAATTTTTTTGCGTACTCTGCGAAGCTGATGTGCATGTTATTATCGTTGCGGCGCGAGGTGCCGCTCGTTCCTGAACGATCCCACAGCGGGTCGATGGACCATCGGCTGCCGCCAATGATCAACATATCGGAGCGGGAGGTTGTGGTTGGTGAACGAAAGGTCCGCCAATCGCCCGTTTCAGTCGTCTAACCCTCGTGCCGAAAGCGGTCGTTATGGGATTCACGACCTAAAGCAGCCCGCGTCGGCGGAAGCTCTCGCAGCCGTCGCGCGCCAGTACGAGATGGTCGAACAGCCGCACCCCGACCAGATCGAGCGCATGCGCAAGGCGACGGGTGAAGGCATAATCGGCTTCGCTCGGCGTCGGATCGCCGCTGGGATGGTTGTGCGCCATCACCACCGCAGCGCAATCGAACGCGAGCGCATCCGCAACGATTTCGCGTAAGGGAATCGTCACCGCATCGGACAGGCCCGAGGGAACGTGCCGCATCCCGAGAAGCCTCCATTCCGGATCAAGATAGGCAAAGACCGCCACCTCCTCGCGCACCGTCGCAATCGGCTCGAACAGAGCGATCGTCGCACCGAGCGGGCCGCTTTCAAGCGCCGCGAGGCGCTCCAAAGGCAAGCGGAAATAGGGTGGCTCCATGCTCCCGCGACTTCCGCAAAGTCGCGCGCCGCGATACGCAAACATCATCCGAAATGGTGAGACGGGGCCGCAGCAAGGCGGCAGTTGGCGGGGCGGCGGCTGGGCGCTACACGGATGGCATGCAAGCCTATCTCGACCTGATGCGCCGCGCGCTCGACCATGGCACTCCGCAGATGGACCGCACCGGCACCGGCACGCTGTCGGTGTTCGGCCACCAGATGCGCTTCGATCTCGCCGCCGGTTTTCCGTTGCTCACCACCAAGAAATTGCACGTGCGTTCGATCATCATCGAATTGCTGTGGTTCCTGCGCGGGGACACCAATGTCGGGTGGCTGCGGGATCGCAAGGTCAGCATCTGGGACGAATGGGCTGATGCAGCGGGCGATCTCGGCCCGGTGTACGGCAAGCAATGGCGCGATTGGGAGACGGCGGACGGCCGCCATATCGACCAGATCGCCGAGCTGATCGCGCAGATCAAGACCAACCCCGCCTCGCGCCGCCAGATCGTCAGCGCGTGGAACCCGGGCGATTTGCACGCCATGGCGCTGGCCCCGTGCCACTGCCTGTTCCAGACCTATGTCGCGAACGGCAAGCTGTCGCTGCAGCTCTACCAGCGATCGGCCGACATCTTCCTTGGCGTGCCGTTCAACATTGCGAGCTATGCGCTGCTGACGCTGTTGCTGGCGCAGCAATGCGGGCTGGAGCCGGGCGAGTTCATCTGGACCGGCGGCGATTGCCACCTCTATGCGAACCATCTCGACCAGGCGCGCGAGCAATTGACACGGACGCCGGGTCCGCTGCCGCGGCTGGAAATTCTGCGCGATCCGGGTGCGATCGATCGCTATGAATATGAGGATTTCCGCATCCTCGATTATGTCGCGCAGCCGCATATCAAGGCGGCGGTGGCGGTGTGATCACGCTCATTTTGGCGCGTGCCGAGAATGGCGTGATCGGGCGCGACGGCACATTGCCGTGGCATTTGCCCGCCGATCTCAAGCGCTTCAAGGCGCTGACGATGGGCAAGCCGATGGTGATGGGGCGCAAGACCTTCGAGAGCTTTCCGGCACCCTTGCCGGGACGGCGGCATATCGTGCTGACGCGCGATACCGGCTGGTCGGCGGTGGGGGCCGAGGTCGCACATTCGGTGGAAGCGGCGCTGGCGCTGGCCGGGGACGGCGAGGTTGCGGTGATTGGTGGGGCGGAGGTGTTCGAACTTTTCCGCGATATTGCCGATCGCGCTGAAGAGACTGTCATTTGGCGAGCGTACGAAGGGGACGCGTTCTTTAGTTTCGACCAAGCGGATGATTGGGTCGAAGAGAAGCGTGAGGACATAAGCGCTAGCGGCGATGCTCCTGCCTTCACCTTTTTCACGCTGAGACGACCGGTGGGATGGACTCCCTAACCACTACCCTTCCCCGGCGGAGGCCGGGGCCTAGTTGCCAGCCGCTCGATAATCGAGCACCCATCTTCGCAACAAAGTTTCTCGCGACTGGGCCCCGGCCTTCGCCGGGGAAGGACGCATGGGGGAGGCGACGAGAGAGATGCGCAAAATCCTGCTGGGCGGCCTCGCCCTTATCGTCCTTGCCGCCGTCCTGTTCTTCACGCTCGCACCCGGCATTGTCGAACGCGGGATGAATCAGGTCGTGGCGGTACCGCTCAGGATCAGCCCGCGCGCGCAAGCGTTGCACGCGAAGCTCCAGATCGCTGACATGCATGCCGATACGTTGCTATGGCAGCGCAGCGTGCTCGACCGGGCGGACCGTGGCCAGGTCGATCTGCCACGCCTGATCGCGGGCAATTATGCGCTGCAGGTGTTTTCCTCGGTCACCAAGACGCCCAAGGGACAGAATTACGACGCCAATTCGGGCGATACCGACAATATCACCGCGCTCACCATCGCCGATCTGCAGCCGCCGCGCACCTGGGGGTCGCTGTTGCAGCGGTCCTTGTGGCATGCGCAAAAGCTCGATCGCTATGCAGCCGCGTCGAGCGGGCAGCTCCGCGTAATCCGCACTACGGGCGACCTCGACCGGCTGCTCGCCGACCGAGCGAAGGGCCGCAAGGTCGTCGGCGGCATGCTGTCGATCGAAGGATTGCAGGACCTGGAGGGCAAGCTCTCGAATCTCGACGTGCTGCACGCCGCCGGGTTCCGCATGGCGGGCTTGGCGCACTTCTTCGACAATGACGTCGCCGGATCGATGCATGGCGAGGCGAAGGGCGGGCTCACCCCGCTCGGGCGGCAGGTCGTGCGACGGATGGAGGCGATCGGCATGATCGTCGATATCGCGCATTCGAGCCATGCGACGATTGCCGAGGTGCTGGCAATCGCGCGCCGCCCGGTCGTTGCAAGCCATGGCGGCGTGCAGGCGACGTGCAAGGTCAACCGCAACCTGACCGATGACGAGATACGGGGCGTCGCGCGCACCGGCGGCGTGATCGGCATCGGTTATTGGGATGCGGCGATCTGTTCGACCAAGCCCGAAGCCGCGGCCGCCGCCATCGCGCATGTCCGCGATCTGGTCGGGATCGACCATGTCGGGCTCGGCTCCGATTTCGACGGGGCAGTGACGACCGGGTTCGATTCGAGCCAGATTGCCGCCGTCACGCAAGCCTTGATCGATCGCGGTTTCAGCGATGCCGACATTGCCAAGGTGATGAGCGGCAATGTGCTGCGCGTACTCCGGGCCGGGATCGCTCCCGGAATCGACTCTGGCGCACCCGCCAAGCGCCCCGTATAGCCCCACTATGACGCGGCTCGACGGCGGCGCGATGGTTCCGGAGCGCTTTCGCGGCGGGATCGTGGCGCTCGGCAATTTCGATGGATTTCACCTCGGGCACCAGGCGGTGGTTGGCCGCGCGATCACGCTGGCGCGTGCCGCAGGACGGCCCGCGCTCGTCGCAACATTCGATCCGCATCCGGTGCGCCATTTCCAGCCCGACACACCGCCCTTCCGCCTGACGACGCTCGATCAGCGCGAACGGCTGTTTGGCGAAGCCGGGGCCGATGCGATGGTCGTGTTCCACTTCGATCGCGCGCTGGCGGCGCAGACAGCAGTCGATTTCGTCGCGGACCGACTGCTCGACAAGCTCGGCATTGGCGGCGTGGTGACCGGGGCCGATTTCACCTTCGGGAAGGATAAGGGCGGGGACGTCGATGTGCTGGTCGATCTCGGCACGAAAAACGGATTTTCGGTCGAGACAGTCGGACCGGTGGCAGCAGGCGGCACGCCGGTATCCTCGAGCCGAATCCGCGATTTGCTGAAAGCGGGCGACCCGCGCGGTGCAGCAGCGCTGCTCACCCGGCCGTTCGCGGTTGCGGGCGTGGTGCAGCATGGCGACAAGGTCGGGCGGACGATCGGCTACCCGACCGCCAATCTCGATATGGGGACCTATCTGCGTCCGGCCTATGGGATCTACGCGATACGCGGACGGCTGACGGATGGGCGCGTGCTCGATGGGGCGGCAAACCTCGGAATTCGACCGACCTTCGATCCGCCCAAGGAATTGCTCGAAGCGTATTTTTTCGATTTCAACGAAGATTTGTACGGGCAGGCGATCGAGCTCGAGCTGATCGACTATCTCCGGCCTGAGGCGAAGTTCGAGAGCATCGACGCCCTGACCGCGCAAATGGAGGCGGATTGCGCAAAGGCCCGCGCGCTGCTCGCTCAGCTCGGATAGGCGAACATCGCGCTGGTCACAAAACCGCCCCAGCAAGCCGTTGGGACCAGCAACCAAGGCGAACGCGGATCACGCGTCCGCATCACGCCGATCGCGACAAAGACAGTCGCAAGAATCTGCACGGTACCCCAGAACGCCGCCGGGCCCATCTGCAATCCATTCGTGTAGAAGGGATAGGCAAGGCAGGCCGCAGCGAGCGTGAACGGCATCCATGAGCGCCAGCCCGCGTCGCCACTTTCGCGGACATAGAGCCACCGCGCCGCACCCATCAGCGCCAGCAGTGCCACCCAGACGAGACCGATCACATAATCGGGCGGTAGCACCGGCACGCGCCGCTGCGCCTCGGCCGCTGCCCCGGCCCAGCCGATGCTGAACAGAAAGGCGTTGAGCGCGATCGTCACCGCCGCCAGCACGGCGATATTGGCGAATAATCCAGCGCGCTGCGGATTGTTGAGCACGGCAAGGGCCATCGAAAATCTCCTGACGAATCGTATGACCGCCCTTAGCTTATAGAATATTTCAGATGCAATATATAAAGAGTGTGTCGTTGCTCCGCCCCGGGGCAACTGGCAAAGCGAGCTATGGCAAGGACACGCGGGGCACGCGGCAGCGACTATGACGCGAAGCGGGCGAGCCTCATCGCCGCGATGCACGCGCGGCTGGTGGCGCGCGACTTGCCGTCGCCATCGATGCGGGAACTCGCCGCGGCAGCGAGCGTCACGATGCCGACACTGCTCCATTATTTCGGGAAGCGCGACGACGTGGTCATCGCGATCCTCGATGCGATCGGGCAGGCGGGAGCGGTGCATCTGGCAGAAGCGGCGGAGAGCGATCGGCCCTTTGCCGAGTCGATCGCGGCGACACTGCGGTACGTGCTTGCAGGCTTGCACCAAGGCTTGAACGGCGTGCACATGCTTGGCCTGCGCGAAGGCATGGGCCAGACACGGCTTGGCCCAGCCTATCTCGCCGCGATCCTCGAGCCGAGTCTGCAAGCGATCGAGGCGCGGCTGGCGGCGCATCAGGCGCGCGGCGAGATGCGCACGACCGACCCGCGGCACGCTGCATTAGCGCTGCTCGCACCCTTGGTCTTGGCCGGGCTGCACCAGGCCGAGCTGGGTGGCGATCGGGCACGTCCGCTCGATCTCGATGCGCTGGTGGTCGATCATGCGGCGGCGTTCGTGCGGGGGTATGCGGCTCGTTCGTGACCGACACGTCCACCGCAACGCGCGAGAGGTGCTGATCGCGACCTGAAGTTTTCTCGGGCGGGGTCGCGGACTTAAGGTGGAAGCGGGGGCCGCGCGAGAGCGCGCACTCGACGCTCTCCAATGCAAAAAGGGGCCGACATCGCTGCCGACCCCCATTGCCTCGACCTCAACCACTCGACCCGCGCCGCGGGCGGCGCGCGTTTCGCGTTTCGGTCGCCAGGGTCGGGTGCGATCCTCTTGCGAGTCTCAGCACCCGCGACCCTGGTGGCCAGCGCAGCGTGCGGGTTGCCCCGTCCGCTTTGCCTCGGCATCCTTCCGGCAAAGCCGCTTTTCCCCGTGAAGAAAATGCGCTCTTCCGCCATCCCGACACCAGTGCCCCTGCTCTTCGTCGCAAGCGACAGCCCAGCCTGGACACCTTTGGAAGCCCGTCTCCGGTCACCGACCTGCCGCCGCTTGCGCGACCGCCGTCCAGCCACTTTCTTCGAACCTCCGCCGCGATCCACACCTGGTTTCCTTGCGGCACCATGGCGCTTTTCGTGGCATAAGCCGTTGATGTCTTTGCAGTTTCCCGCTTCGTCACCGCTTGCTTACAGTCATGATGCTGTCACGCTTCACGAGTCGCACCAACCCCAAATCGCGGGCGCGCAGCTGTGGATAACGTGGATATCGTGGACAGATTCCGGCACGCGATTCGAGCATAGAGCGGAGCCTGCGCGCGTATGAACACGGTGTTGTTTCAGGTTCATGAAACCAACCCAAAATCGAGAACGTTACAGTTCTGGAATTGATCCAAAGCACGAAACAACCACACAGGAGTCCTTCATGCGTAGCCTTATTCTGGCGCTCAGCGCCGCCTCGCTCGTCATCCCCGCCACGATGGCATTTCCCACGACCCAGGCCGAAGCGCGCAAGCACCGCCACTACGCACCGCGCGCTTACACGGCCAGCGATGGCCGCCGCTATTGCCGCCATTCGGACGGAACGACCGGCCTGATTGCCGGTGGCGTCGGTGGCGCATTGCTCGGCAATTCGATCGCCGGTCACGGCGACAAGACGCTCGGCACCGTGCTCGGCGGCGTTGCCGGTGCGTTTGGCGGACGGGCGATCGACCGCACGATGACGGCGGATCGCCGCTGCCGCTAAAACCGGTCATATCGACACCCTATATCAGGCGCGGATCCACACAGGATCCGCGCCTTTTTAGCGATCGAAGGGAGCCCAGACGATGACGACACGCAGCGGATCAGCCAGCTATGATGGCTTTGGCAAGGACGGCAAAGGCCATGTCTGCACGCAATCGGGCGTGCTGTCGCATGCGCAATATGGCTTTGGCAGCCGCTTCGAGGATGGGATCGGGACCAATCCCGAGGAATTGATCGCGGCGGCGCATGCCAGCTGCTTCACGATGGCGTTGAGTTTCGCGCTTGCGGGGGCCGGTTTCACCGTCGGTCGGCTCGACACGACCGCCAAGGTGACGCTCGACAAGGATGGCGACGGCTTTACCATCACCAAATCCGCGCTCGATCTGAAAGCGCACATTGACGGCATTTCGCCCGAGCAGTTCGAAGCGATCGCGACCGGAGCCAAGGCGAATTGCCCGGTATCGAAGCTGTTCAACGCCGAAATCACGCTGACGCACAGCCTCAATCCCTGATCGGGCTTGCGGGCGGGTGAATGGCGCGTAGTTTTCGGTTCACGCAACTTCGGCCCACGCCGACGGTTCTAACGGGTAATCCACTACGGATTACCCCAAGGAGCATATGCCATGCGCAAATTCATCCTCGCCGCCGCGATTGCGGCAACCGCGCTGTCGGCGATCCCCGCCGTCGCGCAGGACAGCCCGAACCGCGAATACAATCGCGACGTCCGCGACGCGCGGCAAGACTATCGCCGCAACGTACGCGACGCTGAAGATCGCGGCGACGTTCGCGATGCTCGGCGTGACTATCGCCGCGACGTGCGCGTCGCGCAGCGCAACCGGAATCGCGATTGGCGGCAGTATCGCAACTATGATTACAACCGCTACGAAAACGGCCAGCGGACCTATTATGCCGACCGCTATTATCGCGCCGACGGCAATTATCAGACCCGTCGATTGGGTCGCAACGACCGCATTTATCGCGGCAGCGACAACCGTTATTATTGCCGCCGCAGCGATGGGACGACCGGGCTGATCATCGGCGGTCTCGCGGGCGGTTTGCTCGGCAATTCACTGGCGGGCGGTGGTTCGCGCACGCTGGGCGCATTGCTCGGCGGTGGCGCGGGTGCCTTGCTCGGCAGGTCGATCGATCGCGGCCAGGTTCGGTGCCGCTGATTTAGCTATGGGGAGGCCCGGCGCACGCGTCGGGCCTTTCGCCTTTTCTACAACAGGCCGCCGCCGAGAAACAGGCGGATGACCGCGACGATGATGACGAACAGGTTGAAGTTGCGGCCCATCTTATGGCCCGACAGCATGCCGATCGCCGCACCGACCACCGCAATCGGGATCGCCAGATAATTGGCGAGACCGAAGAACGGCACGAGCCCAACCAATGCCACCGGCAGCGCGACGAGGCCCACCAGAATCGAAATGATGTTTACGATCATACCCATGATTTGAACATGGCCAATCGGTGGCGTTTTAGCAAGCCAACACACGCAAGAACCGCGTCACAAACGCTTTTTTAACCCAAATCCGTGCAGGACGTGCGCCTGTACTGGAGCTTCCGGGTCGATGAGTCTCACGCGTATCCGCATTTTCGGCGTGCTTGTGTTGCCGCTCGCCTTGCTGGCGTGCGGCAAGCGCGATGAGGATCGCAATCTCGATTCGCTCGATAACGAACTGGTCGAGGCAGGCTCCGGCGCGACCAACGCCAGCGATCCGGCGATGACCAGCGCGCTCCACGACCAGATCATGGTCGATCCAGCACTCGCCCAGCAATCCAATGCCGACAGTGTCCGACCGCCCGCCCAGCCCTATTCGGGCGGCGTGCCCCCGGTCGGCATCGCGCAACCACCGGGTGGTGAAGCCGCCGCAGGCGCTGCAACCAGCGAAACGATCAAGTCGGCCCCTGCCCCTGTTTCGAGGGATTGCCCTGGCTGCCAGGCCGCGCGCGATTCGCTGACGCTCGGCGCGCTCGCATCGCGGCAACGGGACAAGCGCACCAGCGCGTGCGCCGGTGCAATGCGCTATTCGGCAAGCTGGGCCGAGCGGCTTCCGGCCGACGTGCCGCTCTACCCGGGTGCGCGCGTGGCCGAAGCGGCGGGCGCCGATACCGACGCGTGCCATTTGCGCGCCGTCACCTTTTCGACCTCGGCCAGGCTCCAGACCGTGCTGGATTGGTATTATACCCGAGTCACCAATAGCGGCTTTTCGGCCGAGCATCAGTCCGACGGCAGCGAGCATACGCTTGGCGGAACGCGCGACAGCGATGGCGGGGCCTATGTGCTGTTCCTGACCGGACGTCGCGATGGCGGGACCGATGTCGATCTGGTGGCCAATAACGGCGGCTGAACGGGCAAATCCTGCTTGAGGTTCTCAACTGGACCAATCCGCGCTAACAGCGCCCAATGTACCAACTTCTTTTCGTCATGGCGGGCGGCGCGCTCGGTTCTGCCGCGCGCTTTCTCGTCGGGCGCGCAACACTCCGCGGGTTCGGCCCGGATTTTCCCTATGGCACGCTGACGGTGAACCTTGTCGGTGGCTTTGCCATGGGGGTGCTGGCCGGGGTGCTCGCCCGCTACAATGCCGGAGAGAATTGGCGGTTGCTGCTCGGCGTCGGCGTACTTGGCGGGTTCACGACCTTCTCGGCCTTCTCGCTCGATGTCGTGACGATGATCGAGCGCGGCAGTCTCGGGGTGGCGTTCGGCTACGCGTTGGTGTCGGTGATCGGATCGGTCATCGCGCTGTTCACGGGCCTCACGCTCGTGCGGGTGGCGGCATGAGCGCCCTGCCGACCAAGGCAACCTCCGACGTCCGCCAGTTCAATGTCGGCGTCGATGATGACGGGATCCGGCTCGATCGCTGGTTCAAACGGCATTTGCCCGACACGAGCTATACCACCGTCGCCAAATGGGCGCGCACCGGGCAGCTCCGCATCGACGGCGCGCGCGCCAAGCCGGGCGACCATGTCGTGGCGGGCCAGTCGATCCGCGTGCCGCCGGCCGAACCGGTCCGCGTCGATGCGCCGGTCAAGCGCGAACGCCCGCCCTTGAGCGACGACGAGATCGCCTTCGCGCGCGAAATGGTGATCCACCGCGATGCGCAGGCGATCGTGCTCAACAAGCCGCCCGGCCTCGCCACGCAAGGCGGCACCAAGACGATCGAGCATGTCGATGGCTTGCTCGATGCCTTGCAGGACGATCTCGAGGGCCGCCCCAAGCTGGTCCACCGGCTCGACAAGGATACGTCGGGCGCGCTGCTGATCGCACGCACCGCCCGCGCGGCGGCGTATTTCTCCAAATCCTTCTCGTCACGCACCGCGCGAAAGACCTATTGGGCGCTGGTGGTCGGCGTCCCCTCGATCGAGGATGGCATGATCGAATTGCCGATCGGCAAACAGCCGGGCTCGGGCGGCGAGAAGATGCATGTCGACGAGAAGGAAGGCAGCCCGGCGCGCACGCGCTACCGCGTGATCGAAATGGCGGGCACGACCACAGCGTGGCTCGAACTGATCCCCTATACCGGGCGCACGCATCAGCTCCGCGTGCATCTCGCGGCGATCGGCCATCCGATCGTCGGCGACGGGAAATATGGCGGGCAGGCGGCGTTCCTGACCGGCAATATCAGCCGCAAAATGCATCTCCATTCGCGCCGCATCCGGATCGACCATCCCGATGGCGGCGCGATCGACGTGCAAGCCGAATTGCCGACGCACTTTGCCGAGAGCTTGAAGCAATTGGGTTTTGACGAAATGCTCGGCAACACGATGCCGCTCGAATCGCCCCCGCCGCCGACCCGCGCGGTGAAGAAGCAACAGGCGAGGCAGCACGCCAAGACCGTCCGCAAGGACCGCAAGGGCGAGCGGCGGCGGCGTGGGTCGTCGGATTGATCTGACATGCATCCGAACCGCGCATTCCGCTTCGCCGACGATGCGTCGATGCTCAGCTTTGCGGGCGCGCGCGGCTTTGCGCACATCTTTGCGAGCACGCCCGAGGGTCCGATGGTGGCCCATGCGCCGATCACGCCCTTCGACGGGGCCTTCCGCTTCCACGTCGCGCGCGGCAATCCGATCGCGCGGCATCTGAGCGGCGCGACGCTGCTGTTGAGTGTCAGTGATACCGACGGCTATATCAGCCCGAACTGGTATGCCGATCCGCTGGGTTCGACGCACGTTCCGACGTGGAATTATGTGGCGGTCGAGATCGTGGGGACTGCGCGCGTGCTCGACGATGCGGAACTGACCGCGCAGCTCGACACCCTTGCCGCGCTGCACGAACCACGCGTCTCGCCCGAGCTGCCTTGGACGCGCGCGAAGACCGACCCAGCGTATTTCGACAAATTGCTCAAGGCGATCATCGGTTTTGAAGTGACCGTCGAGGCGGTGCGCGGCACTGCCAAACTGAGCCAGAACAAACCGCAAGCCGACACTGTCGGCGTCGTCGCAGGCTTGCACCGCAGCGGCAACCCTGCGCTGGCGGAGATGATGGCGCGATGAACAAACTGGCCCCCGCAAAACTGGCATTGTTCGATTGCGACGGGACTTTGGTCGACAGCCAGGACAATATCTGTCGCTCGGTCGAGGAAGCGTTCGGGCTAGCGGCGATCCCAGCGCCGCCGCGCGCAGCGATCCGGCGGATCGTCGGGTTAAGCCTGGTCGAGGCGATGCGCACGCTGCATCCGGACGGCGAGGATGGCCTGCACCGCAGCCTCGCCGAGGATTATAAGGCGGCGTTCTTCCGGCTGCGCTCGACCGGCGGGATGGCGGAGGAGCCGCTCTACGAGGGCATGATCGAGGTGCTCGACCTGTTGCAGGCCGATGGCTGGGTACTCGGCGTTGCCACCGGCAAATCCGATCGCGGCCTTACGCACATCCTCGCGCATCACAAGATAACGACGCGCTTCGTCACGCTGCAGACCGCCGACCGCCATCCGTCCAAGCCGCATCCGTCCATGATCGAGACAGCAATGGCCGAATCGGGTGCAACACCCGCCACAACGGTGATGATCGGCGATACCAGCTATGACATGGTAATGGCGCGCGCGGCGGGGGCACGCGCGCTTGGCGTCGCCTGGGGCTATCACCCTGTGGACGAGCTGACGGCCGCGGGCGCGCACGCCATCGCCGATGCGGTGGCTGCGCTGCCCCGGCTTGTTCGCGGTTAGGAAAGGAGCATTGTGACCGATCCCGACCACCAAGTGCGCAACCGTTACTTCGCGATCGTCGCGGCGCGCATCGGCGGCTCCGCGGGAGCACTACTCGGCCTTGTGCTGATCGCGCGCGCCGATGCAACGCTGCCCAAGGTCATCGGCACCGCTTTGGTCATGTCGGCGTTGCTGATGATCGCAATCGTGCCGCGCGCGCTCGCGCGGCGCTGGCGGACGCCGCCCTCGAAGTGATAGGGCGCGCGGAATGAAGCGCTTCTGGACCGTTGTCACGCTCGACCAAGACCGTGCCGTCTATCTCGACGGCAAGCCAGTGCGCACGCCGGGGCGCGTGCCGCTGGCGCTGCCGACCGATGCGCTGGCCGAGGCGGTTGCAGCGGAATGGCGCGCGGTCACTGGCGAGATCGATCCGCGGGCCATGCCGCTGACCGGTCTGGCCAACGCAGCGATCGACCGGGTGGCGGCGGACCCTGCGCTGTTTGCACGCGGGCTTGCGGCCTATGCCGAGAGCGATCTGCTGTGTTACCGCGCCGATGCGCCCGACGACCTCGTCGCGCGCCAGCAAGCGGCGTGGAATCCGCTGCTCGATTGGGCGCGGGCACGCTACGACGTGCATATCGAAACCGCGACCGGGATTCTGCACCGCGCCCAGCCGACCGCCACGCTCGTGCGGCTTGGCGAGGCGATCGCGGCGCGCGATGCCTTTGCGCTGGCGGCGCTGTCGCCGATCGTGACGATCGGGGGGTCGCTGATTGCGGCGCTTACGCTGGCCGAGGGTGCCGCGACGCCCGAGCAGGTGTGGGACGCGATTACGCTCGATGAGGACTATCAGGCCGAACGCTGGGGTCGCGACCCGCTCGCCGCGGCGGGAATAGAAGCGCGGCGGCGCGATTTCGATGCGGGCGTGCGTTTCCTATTTCTCGGCCAGCCTATTTCTCAGGGAGCCGACGGATAAAGCCGATCATCCCGCGCTGGCGTGAGCGCTTGAGCCGCTCGGCCGTCAGGATCGTCTGGACGCAGTCGTAGCAATCGTCGAGATCGTCGTTGACCAGGACATAATCATAGCCGTCCCAATGGCTCACCTCCGACAGAGCGCGGTCCATGCGGCGGTCGATCACGTCCTGCGTGTCGGTCGCGCGATCCTCGAGCCGCTGGCGTAGCGTCTTGAGGCCCGGCGGCAGGATGAAGACGCGGACGACGTCACCGCCGGCCAGCTGAAACAATTGCTGTGCGCCCTGCCAATCGATGTCGAACAGGATATCCTGACCGTTCTCGAGATCCTTGAACACGGTGTCGCGCGGCGTGCCGTAGCGTTGATCGAACACGCGCGCCCATTCGAGGAACTGATCGTCCTCCGCCATGCCGCGGAAGGTTTCCTTGTCGACGAAATGATAGTCCTTGCCGTCGACCTCGCCGGGGCGAGGCGGGCGGGTGGTGTAGGACACCGACATTTTGAGCCGGTTGCGCTCTTCCTTGAGCAGCCGGTTAGCGATCGTCGATTTGCCCGCGCCCGATGGGGACGACAGAACAAACATCAGCCCGCGGCGCTTGAAGCTCTTGGGCTGGGAAGATCGGTGGTCGGCCATGTCCGCCCTTGGCGCGGACGCGCCACGCCCGTCAAGAGCGGCGCGTGCTCAGCGCCCGGCATCACACCCCCCAATCACACCATTGTTTCGGGGCGCACCAGCCGATCGAAGGTCGCGGCATCGACCAGCCCGAGCGCAAGCCCTGCTTCCTTCAACGTCAGCCCCTCGGCCAGCGCATGCTTGGCGATCTTGGCGGCATTGTCATAGCCGATCTCGGGCGCGAGCGCGGTGACGAGCATCAGCGAGCGATCGACCAGTTCGGCGATACGCGCGCGATTCGGCTCGATTCCGGCGACGCAGCGTTCGGCGAAACTCGTCATGCCGATGCTGAGCAAATCGATCGAGCGGAGCACCGCCGCCCCGATCATCGGTTTGAACACGTTGAGTTCGAGGTGACCCTGCATGCCGCCGACAGTGATCGCCATATGATTGCCGACCACTTGCGCGGCGACCATCGTCAGCATTTCGCACTGCGTCGGGTTGACCTTGCCGGGCATGATCGAGCTGCCGGGCTCATTTTCGGGGAGGTGGAGTTCGCCGAGGCCAGAGCGCGGGCCCGAGCCGAGCAGCCGGATGTCGTTTGCGATCTTGGTGAGCGCGACGGCGAGTGTGTTGAGCGTGCCCGACAACTCGACCAGCGTATCGTTCGATGCGAGTGCTTCGAATTTGTTCGACGCCGTCACGAACGGCAAACCGGTAATCGCCGCCATTTCCTGCGCGAAAGCCGTGTCGAACCCGTCCGGCGCATTGAGCCCCGTGCCGACAGCCGTCCCGCCTTGCGCGAGCGCAAAAAGATCGTCCGATGCGCGGTGGATTCGGTCATAGGCTTTGAGGATCTGAATCCCGTATCCGCTGAATTCCTGGCCCAATGTTAGCGGGGTCGCATCCTGCAAATGCGTGCGACCGATCTTGACGATGTCCGCCCACTGCTTCGACTTCTCGGCAAGCTCATAGATCAGCAAAGCCAGTGCGGGCTTAAGCCGTTCTTTGACCGCCAAAGCGGCCGCAACATGCAGCGCGGTCGGGAAGCTGTCGTTCGACGACTGGCTCATATTGACATGATCGTTGGGGTGGACCGGCACCTTACCGCCGCGGGTGCCGGTGAGGAGTTCGTTGGCGCGGCCGGCGATCACTTCGTTGACGTTCATGTTCGATTGCGTGCCGCTGCCGGTCTGCCAGATGACGAGCGGGAAGTGGTCGTCATGGGTTCCAGCAACCACCTCCGCCGCAGCGGTCTCGATCGCATCGGCGATGTCGGCGGGGAGGCCGTGGTTGCGGTTAACCCGCGCGGCGGCTTGCTTCACGAGCGCGAGCGCGTGGATGATCGCAACCGGCATCCGCTCGCTCGCCGGGAAGGGAAAATTCTCAATCGAGCGCTGCGTCTGCGCACCCCAATAGGCGCCGGCCGGGACTTCGATCGCGCCGAGCGAGTCGGTTTCGGTACGGGTGTTGGTCATCGGATTCTTCCCAACGGTGGGGCCGTCACGGGAGTAAATCCCGTGACGTCGGACGGGATCGGCTGTGCCGACCCGTCGGCCGGGCGTTCGCGTCGCTTCGCGACCGCCGCCTAGCTGACGCTACGCGGCTCGCTCCTATTTCTTCCTCTTAAAATCCACCGCGACGACGTTCGAGCCATCCTCGACCGGGACATGCGTCGGGCCGTCATTTTCGGCCTCATCATGCGGTTCCGGGCCGTCGGGGCCGTCTTGCGCCTGGAAGCGCAGTTCGAAATTCACCGCGGGATCGTGAAAACCGGTGATCGCCGAATAGGGGATGACCAGTTTCGAGGGGATCTGGTTGAAGCTTAGGCCGACCGAGAAGCGTTCTTCATCGACGACCAAATCCCAATATTTGTTCTGCATGACGATGGTCATTTCGTCAGGAAAGCGTTCGATCAGGCGCTTGGGGATATCGACGCCCGGTGCCTGCGTCTTGAACGTCACGTAGAAATGATGATCGCCCGGCAGCCCGCCATTTGCCGCGACCGAGCCGAGCACGCGCCCGACGACCGCGCGCAGCGCCTCCTGGACGATATCGTCATAGGGAATCAGACTATCGGGCAGGCTATCGCTCATGCGCCCTTGGGTAGCGCGGTTTGGCCCCCCGTCAAGATTGGCGGGTCAAGATTGCATGCGTTGGCGAGCGCGCTATTGGGAGCGCCATGACTAAGATCGGGCGTACCGCCACCATCAGCCGCCGCACTAGCGAAACCTCGATCGACGTGACCGTCAACCTCGACGGGACGGGGGCGTATGCGATCTCGACCGGGATCGGCTTTTTCGATCACATGCTCGAACAGCTATCGCGGCATTCGCTGATCGACCTCGACGTAAAGACCGTCGGCGATCTGCATATCGACCAGCATCACACGGTCGAGGATACCGGCCTTGCGATCGGTGCGGCGATCCTGCAGGCGCTGGGCGAGAAGCGCGGGATCCGGCGCTATGCCGATGCGCTGTCGCCGATGGACGAGACGCTGACACGGGTTGCGATCGACATTTCGGGACGGCCGTTCCTCGTGTGGAAGACTGCATTTTCGCAGAAGCGCTTGGGCGAGATGGATACCGAGATGTTCGAGCATTTCTTCCATTCCTTCGCGCAGGAAGCAGGCCTGACGCTGCACATCGAGACGCTGTACGGCGCGAACAATCACCATATCGCGGAGGCGGCGTTCAAGGGCGTCGCGCGCGCTTTGCGCGAAGCGGTAGAGATCGATCCGCGCAAGGCGGGGGTGATTCCGAGCACCAAGGGGGTGCTCTAATGCTCCCCTCCGCTATTCCGTCACCCCAGCGAAGGCTGGGGTCTCCATGTCGTGCGCGATTCCCCAGCCCCACGAAGACCCCAGCCTTCGCTGGGGTGACGATCACGGCATGACGCTCGCACTGATCGATTATGGCGCGGGCAACCTCCACTCGGTCGCCAATGCGCTGAAGGCGGCCGGCGCGACCGACGTGCTGGTTACCGCCGACGCCGCTGCCGTCGCGACGGCCGACCGCATCGTGCTCCCCGGTGTCGGCGCTTTCGGGGCGTGTTCCGCCGCCTTGCGCAGCGTGCCGGGGATGGTCGAGGCGCTGGAGGAGCGCGTGCGGCAGGGCGGCGTGCCGTTCCTTGGCATTTGCGTCGGCATGCAATTGATGGCCGATGCGGGCGAAGAGCATGGGACACATGCCGGGCTTGGCTGGGTGCGCGGGACGGTAAGACTGCTGGAACCCGCCGACGCGCACGCCAAGGTGCCGCATATGGGGTGGAACGATGTCGTGCCCGCCACGCCGCACCCGCTGATCGAGCCGGGCGAGGCGTATTTCCTGCACTCTTATGCCTTCGACGGGGACGATGTGCTGGCGACGACTGAGCATGGCGGTGGGGTGACCGCCGCGATTGGGCGGGACAATCTGCTTGGCGTGCAGTTTCACCCGGAAAAGAGCCAGCATTATGGGCTGGCGCTGCTGGAAAGGTTTCTGTCGTGGCGGGTTTGATCGTCTTCCCCGCGATCGACCTGAAAGGCGGCCAGGTCGTGCGCCTCGCCGAGGGCGATATGGACCGCGCAACGGTGTACGGCGACGATCCCGCCGCGCAGGCCATGATTTTCGCCGAACAGGGCGCGGAATATCTGCACGTGGTCGATCTCGACGGCGCGTTTGCGGGCGCCTCGGTCAATGGCGATGCGGTGGCGGAGATCCTCGCGCGCTTTCCCGGACATGTGCAATTGGGCGGCGGCATTCGGACCCGCGAAGGGATTGAGCGGTGGTTCGATCTTGGCGTGTCGCGCGTGGTGATCGGGACGGCGGCGCTGGAGAATCCCGAGCTGGTGCGCGCGGCGGCGCGCGATTTCGCGGGCGGGATCGTCGTCGCGGTCGATGCCAAGGACGGCTTTGTCGCGACCAAGGGATGGGCCGATGTCTCGACGATCGAAGTGGTCGATATGGCGCGGCGGTTCGAGGATGCGGGGGTTGCAGCGCTGCTCTTCACCGATGTCGGGCGCGACGGGATGCTGAAGGGGTGTAACGTGGCGGCGACGGTCGACCTCGCGCGCGCGGTGCGCATTCCGGTGATCGCCAGCGGCGGGGTGAAGGGGATTGCCGAGATCCATGTGCTGGCGCTGCATGCGCGGGATGGGATCGAGGGGGTGATTACCGGGCGCGCGCTGTACGACGGGCGGCTCGATCTGGCGGCGGCGTTGGCTGTGGCGGCGGCGGCGTGACCGTCCGCGCGCGCGTCATTCCGTGTCTCGACGTGGCGAACGGTCGCGTCGTGAAGGGCGTCAATTTCGTCGAACTGCGCGATGCGGGCGATCCGGTCGAGCAGGCGCGCGCTTATGATGCGGCTGGGGCGGACGAACTCTGCTTCCTCGACATCACCGCCAGCCATGAGGCACGCGGCACGATCCTCGATGTGGTGCGGCGCACGGCCGAGGTGTGTTTCATGCCGCTGACGGTCGGCGGCGGCGTGCGCTCGGTCGGCGATGCGCGCGCGCTGTTGCTCGCAGGGGCGGACAAGGTTGCGGTCAATTCCGCCGCGGTGGAGCGGCCCGAGCTGGTCGCGGAGCTCGCCGACAAGTTCGGCAGCCAGTGCGTGGTGGCATCGGTCGACGCGCGCGCGGTGCCAAGGGGGAATGGGGACGGCTGGGAAGTGTTCACGCATGGCGGCCGGCGGGCTACGGGCATCGATGCGGTGGCGCATGCGCTGCGGCTCGCGGAACTCGGCGCGGGCGAGTTGCTGGTGACATCGATGGACCGTGACGGGACCAAGTCGGGCTATGATCTCGCGCTGATCCGGACGATTGCCGATCAGGTGCGCGTGCCGGTGGTGGCGAGCGGGGGTGTCGGCGGGCTCGACGATCTGGTCGCGGGGATTGCCGAGGGGCATGCGAGCGCGGTGCTCGCGGCGTCGATCTTCCACTTTGGCGAGGCGAGCATCGCCGACGCGCATGCCGCACTGGCGGCGGCGGGGATCGCGGTGCGGCGGCCGCTTCAGCGCTGAACGTATCCCCCATGCACGCTTCCCCGGCGAAGGCCGGGGCCCAGTCGCGCAGGTTTCTCAATGAGAATGCCGCCCTCGCCATCCGACGGCTCGCGACTGGGCCCCGGCCTTCGCCGGGGAAGCGCAACGAAAAGGGGAAATTTAAGAGGGGTGCGTTATACCTCACCCATGCGTTTCCTCCTCGCCTTGTTCCTCGCTACCCCAGCGCTCGCCGCGCACACCGGCGTGCCGAAAATCCGCACCGGGCCGGAACTCTCCGACGTGGCGCTCTTCGTGATGGCGGCGCTCGGCGTGTGGTTTGTGCGACGCGCGATGCGCGCGCGTTTCGCCAAGCGTCCAAAGGATTGACGCGCGCGCGCGCTTGGGCCAGCCAACCGCGATGGCAGACGATACGCTAGACACGCTCGAAGCGACGATCCGCGCGCGGCGCGGGGCCGATCCGGCGACCTCCTACACCGCCAAGCTGTTCGCGCGCGGGCGCAGCAAGATCGCGCAGAAGGTCGGCGAGGAAGCGGTCGAGACCGTCATCGCTGCGCTCACCGAGGATAAGGCTGCGCTGATCGGTGAGGCGACCGACCTCATGTTTCACTTGCTCGTGCTGCTGGCGGAATGCGACGTCAGCCTCGACGACATCCGCACGAAGATTCGCGAGCGTGAAGGCGTTTCGGGGATTGATGAGAAGGCCGCGCGTAAGCCCTGACTCCCCTCCCGCTTGCGGGAGGGGCTGGGGGAGGGCATGAATATAGAGCCGCCGGGAGTATGGGAGGACAGCCCCTCCCCTAACCCCTCCCGCAAGCGGGAGGGGGATTTATGCCCGTCGATGCCACCTTGCCCTATGACGACCAGAACATCTTCGCCAAGATCCTGCGCGGGGAGATTCCGGCGACGCGGTTGTATGAGGACGATTTCGCGCTCGCCTTCCCTGATATCAATCCGCAAAGCCCGACGCATATCCTGGTGATCCCCAAGGGGCCGTACGTCTCGTGGGACGATTTCAGCGCAAACGCCTCGGATGCCGAAATAACCGGCTTCGTCCGCGCGGTGGGCAAGGTAGCGCGCGATGCCGGATTGGTGGCGAGCGGATACCGGCTGCTGGCCAATGCGGGGCTCGATTCGCATCAGGAAGTGCCGCATTTGCACGTGCATATCTTTGCCGGGCGCAAGCTTGGGCCGCTGCTGGCGCGCTGAAGGGGCGCGCTCCTGCTCAATAAGGGCCCAATAAGGGGATTGCGCGTCTCCGATTTGCCATTAGGCTCCGCCGCATAATGAGCCGGTGAACGCATTGGCCGCTTTCAGGGAAAAGCATTTCATGATCTTTGGGCGCATCAAGCCACTCGAGGCCATACTGGCGACGGCCGAGAAAAAGTCACTGCATCGGACACTGGGCTGGTTCCAGCTGACGCTGTTCGGCATCGGCTGCGTGATCGGCACGGGCATTTTCGTGCTGACCGCCGCAGGCGCGCAGAAAGCCGGACCCGGCCTGCTGCTCGCCTTCGCGATCGCTGGCGGCATCTGCATCATCGCAGCCCTTTGCTATGCCGAGATCGGCTCGATGATCCCTGTGGCTGGCTCGGCCTACACCTACACCTATACGACGATGGGCGAATTGCTCGCCTGGACGGTCGGCTGGGCGCTGATCCTCGAATATGCCGTCGCCGCGAGCGCGGTGTCGGTTGGCTGGTCCGGCTATTTTACCGGCACGATCCTCAACCAGACATTGGGAATACACTTACCCGCCTGGCTCGAGACGGCACCGCTGGCGCTGGGCGGATCGCCCGGCGGGTTCATCAACTTGCCCGCGGTGATCATCGCCTTGCTCGTCACCTGGCTGCTGATGATCGGCACCAGTGAGAGCGCCAAGGTCAATGCCGTGCTGGTGCTGATCAAAGTGACCGCGCTGACCGCGTTCATCGCGCTGACCTTGCCCTCCGACCAGTTCCAAGTCTCTCGCTTCAACCCGTTCCTGCCGGCTGGCTTTTTCGGCGGCTTCGGCACCGGAGTGGGTGCGGTCGGCGCGGCGGCGACGATCTTCTTTGCCTATGTCGGGTTCGATGCGGTCTCGACCGCAGCGGAGGAAACCAAGAACCCGCAGCGCAACGTGCCGATCGGGCTGATCGCTTCGCTTTTGTTCTGCACCGTCTTCTACATGCTGGTCGCCGCGGGCGCGGTCGGCACGATCGGCGGACAACCGATCATGGGTCCCAATGGCGTGCCCTTCCCCGCCGGTTCGGAAGAACTGGCGCGGCAATGCGCACTGCCGCAATATGCGCAGCAACTGGTCTGCTCGAACGAAGCGCTGGCGCATGTGCTCCGCCAGATCGGCTTTGGCACGGTGGGCAATCTGCTCGGCTATGCGGCGTTCATTGCACTCCCGTCGGTGATCCTGATCCTGCTGTTTGGCCAGACGCGCATCTTCTTCGTGATGAGCCGCGACGGGCTGCTGCCCGAAAAGCTGTCGGCGATTCACCCGAAGTGGAAGACGCCGTATATCGTGACGGCGTTGACCGGCGGCGCGGTGGCGTTTGCGGCCGCCTTCCTGCCGGTCGGCAAGCTGGCCGACATCGCCAATGCCGGCACGCTCTATGCCTTTATGATGGTGGCGATCGCGGTGATGATCCTGCGCCGGACGGCGCCCGATTTGAAGCGCAGTTTCAAGACGCCGGCGCTCTGGCTGATCGGGCCGCTGACCATTGCGGGGTGCGTGTTTCTGTTCTTCAACTTGCCGCTGGAGGCGATGCTGGTGCTGCCGATCTGGGGCGCGGTCGGGCTGGTGATCTATTATGCCTATAGTTACCGCGCGAGCCATGTCGGGCGCGGGATCATCGAAACGATGGGCGATTTGCCAGCGGATTTGACCGGGATCGATCCCGGGCACTGAGCCTGATTACATCGTGATAACGAAAAAGGCCGGGGATCGCTCCCCGGCCTTTTTGTTTGTGCGCCGTCTGAGTGTGCTCCGGCGAAGGCCGGAGCGTTGGCAGGGGCGGTGTCGCTTGTGGCCAGGGCTCCGGCCTGCGCCGGAGCACAGCCTATCCCGATATGACCTCAGCCGAGCTTGCTCGCGACCAGCGCCTTGAGGTCCACCTGCGCGCGCGCGCCATAATGCGAGATGATTTCCGCCGCGCAGACCGCCCCCATTTTGAGCGAATCGGCGATGCTCTTGCCTTGTGCCTGACCGTGCAGGAAGCCGGCCGCGAAGAGGTCGCCCGCGCCTGTCGTATCAACCACGCGCTCGATTGGTTCGGCCGGGACCGCGACCGTCTGCCCGCCCGAAACGGCGATCGCGCCCTTTTCGCTGCGCGTCACGACAAGCATCGGCACTTGCGTGGCCGCCTCGGCCACCGCCGCGTCGAAATCGTCGGTGCCCATCAGCGTGGTGATTTCCGCCTCATTGGCGAACATGATGTCGAGCAGCCCATCGGCCATCAGCTTGCGGAAATCGCCGCCGTGGCGCGAAATGCAGAACACATCGCTGAGCGTGAAGGCGACCTTGCGCCCAGCGCCGCGCGCGACATCGATCGCCGCACGCATTGCCTGGCGCGGTTCCTCGGGATCCCACAGATAGCCTTCGAGATACAGGATCGCGGCATTGGCGATCAGATCGCGGTCGAGTGCTGCCTCGGGCAGGAATTGCGAGGCGCCGAGGAAGGTGTTCATCGTGCGCTGCCCATCGGGCGTGACGAAGATCAGGCAGCGCGCGGTGGTCGGCGCGCCGTCGCGCGCGGCCGTCGTGAAATCGATCCCGACCGCGCGAATGTCGTGCGCGAAAATGTCGCCGAGTTCGTCCGACGCGACTTGACCGATGAAGCCGCATTTACCGCCGAGTGCGGCGATGCCCGCGACGGTATTGGCGGCCGAGCCACCGCTCGCCTCAATCCCCGGACCCATTTTGGCGTAGAGCGCGTCGGCTTCTTCGGGTGAGAACATCAGCTGCATCGAGCCTTTGGTCATGCCCGTCTCGGCAAGGAAGGCATCGTCGGATTGCGACAGAACGTCGACGATCGCATTGCCGATCGCGACGACGTCATAGCTTGGGTGGGTCAAGGGTGGGTCTCCGGTGGGAAGTGTTGCCGGGGCCGTAAGGGTGCGGGGTGGCGAGTGCAACCTTCGAACCCGATCCCATCCCTGCCTCGTCGCTTCCCCGGCGAAGGCCGGGGCCCAGGATCGCGGCCTTAGGGTATCGGGCATGGTGCCCCGTTTGCAAACGCTCCGCGACTGCGCCCCGGCCTTCGCCGGGGAAGCGGTTAGAGATGATGCGCGGGTTTCCGCCGCGCACGGAAATGCTCTACAGCCCCATCATGCTCAGCGCTTTCCTCCTCTCGCTCGGTCAACTCGGCGATCGCAAGATTGTCGGGGTGTTCCTGAAATCCTTCGCGGTCACGTTGTTGCTGATCGCTGTGTTGGGCGCTGGGCTGTGGTATGGCGCGCAGCAAGCGGTGATCGCACTCGGCTGGAGCCCGAACATCGGCGGGCTGGTGGGGACGATTGCGTTGCTGATCGCGTTCGCTTTGGCCTGGCTGCTGTTCCGCGCGGTGGCGGTGGCGGTGATGGGCGTGTTTGCCGACGAGGTCGTGATCGCGGTCGAGCGCAAGCATTACCCAGCCGCGCTGGCGGCGGCACGCGACGTCTCGCTGGCGCGCGGGATCGCGTTGGGTTTGCGCTCGGCCGGGCGCGCGATCCTCGTCAATCTCGCTTTGTCGCCGGTCTATATCATGCTGCTGGTGACAGGGGTCGGCACCGCCTTGCTGTTCTTCCTGGTCAACGGCTGGCTGCTCGGCAATGATTTTGGCGAGATGGTCGCGGCGCGGCACATGGACGATGCGACGCCATTGTTTTCGATGGGGCGAGACTGGCGCAAGACGGGTGCGGTCGATCGCTTTGCGTTGGGGGTTGCGGGGACGGCGTTGTTCATGGTTCCGATCCTGAATCTGTTCGCGCCGATCATCGGGGCGGCGATGGCGACGCATCTGTTTCACAAGGGGCGCACGGCATGAGACTTTTTGGCGCGATGGTGGCAGGGCTAGCGCTGGCGGGGTGCGCGGAAAGCACTGCGCGACCGGCGACGGTGCGCCCGCCGCTGATCCCGATCCCGACCGGGACGGCGGGTCTGGGGCAAGTGATCGGCGCGAGTGCCGCTGCCCTCACCGGCATGTTCGGCACACCGGTCGCCGATGTACGTGAAGGGAGCGCGCGCAAACTCCAGTTCGGCAATGCGACGTGCGTGCTCGATGCGTATCTTTATCCCAAGGGGCGCGACGCGAAGGCGGGGGCAGAGCCGGTCGTGACCTATCTCGACGCGCGGCAGACCGACGGCTCCCCGATCGACCGCGCGAGTTGCGTGGGGGCGTTGCAGGCGGGGCGGCGGCGCTAAGGCAGTTTCGCCAGCGCCCATTCGGCAGCCTCCGCCACCACTGGATCGGGATCGTCGAGCAGACGCGTTACGGCTGCACGCAAACCTACATCGCCGCTGTTTCCCGCCGCGATAAGGCAGTTGCGGATCATCCGGTTGCGCCCGATGCGCTTGATCGGCGAGCCGGCGAACACTTGCCGAAAGCTCGCATCGTCGAGCGCGAGCAAATCGGCGAGCGCAGGTGCCGCCAGTTCGGCGCGCGGCAGGAAGGCGCGGTTGGCGTGGGCGGTGGCGGCGAACTTGTTCCACGGGCACACCGCGAGGCAATCGTCGCAGCCATAGATGCGGTTGCCGATGCTCTTCCGGAATTCGAGCGGGATCGGGCCGGCATGTTCGATCGTCAGATAGGAGATGCAGCGGCGCGCATCGAGGCGATAGGGGGTGGGGAAGGCACCGGTCGGGCAGGCGGTCTGGCAGGCGGTGCAAGTGCCGCAATGGTCATCTTCCCCCTCCCGCTTGCGCGAGGGGGAAAGTTCCGCAACCTCCAACGTCGTGTAAATCGCCCCCAGAAACAGCCAGCTGCCATGCGCGCGGCTGACCAGATTGGTGTGCTTGCCCTGCCAGCCGAGCCCCGCCGCTTCGGCCAGCGGTTTTTCCATGACGGGCGCGGTATCGACGAACACCTTCACGTCGGTCCCTGGTGCCTCCGCCACCAGCCAGCGCGCGAGCGCCTTGAGCGCGCGTTTCACCACATCGTGATAATCGCCGCCCTGAGCATAGACCGAGATTCGCCCCACGCCGCCCTCCCCCGCCAGCGCGAGCGGATCGGTCGCCGGGGCGTAGCTCATGCCCAGAGCGATCACGCTCTTCACCTCGGGCCACAGCGCGACGGGGGATTCGCGTTGATCCGCCCGCGCGGCCATCCAGATCATGTCGCCGTGCAGCCCATCGGCGAGCCATTGGTGCAAACGCTCCGCCGTGCGCGGCGCGGCGTCGGCGCGCGTCACACCGCACGCAGCGAACCCCAATTCGGTCGCTTTTGCCGCAAGGCGCGTCTGGAGTGACTTGTCGAGATGCACCACCACCCGCTACCACGAGTGCGTCCGATGAGGGAAATGTGCTTTGCTAAGGGATTTAGGGCGTAACGATCTGGCGGTTTCCGCCACCGGCCTGATCAAGAATTTCGGCGGCAAGCGCGTCGTCGACGGGGTCGATATCGCGGTGCCGAAGGGCGCGATCTACGGCGTGCTCGGGCCGAACGGGGCTGGCAAGACAACGACGCTGCGCATGCTGCTCGGAATCATCGAACCCGATGGCGGCACGCGGACGCTGCTCGGCCACGACCGGCCGCGCGACGCTAGCGACCGGGTCGGGTATTTGCCCGAGGAACGCGGGCTGTATCCGGCGATGCGCGCGAAGGATGCGGTCGCGTTCATGGGGGCGTTGCGCGGGCTCGATCTCAAAACCGGGCGCAAGCGCGCGGTTGCGTTGCTCGAGGCGGCGGGGCTGGGCCATGCGGTCGACACCAAGATCCGCAAGCTGTCCAAGGGTATGGCGCAATTGGTGCAATTGCTCGGATCGGTCGTGCACCAGCCCGATCTGCTGGTGCTCGACGAGCCGTTTTCGGGGCTCGACCCGGTCAATCAGGAGCGGCTCGAAGCGCTGATCCTCGCCGAGCGCGACCGTGGCGCGACGGTGCTGTTTTCGACGCACGTCATGGCGCATGCCGAGCGGCTGTGCGACCGGCTCGCGATCATCGCGGGGGGCAAGCGGCGGTTCGAGGGGACGGTCGCGGATGCGCGCGGGATGCTGCCAATGCGCGCGCATTATGTGCCGGTGCGTGACGATGCCGGGGTGGCTGCTTTCTTGCCCGCAGATGCGCGGCATGACGAGCATGGCTGGAACTTCGAAGTACCCGAAGGCGGGGTCGAACAGGCGCTGAGCCGCTTGATCGGCGCAGGGCACGGGATTGCGGGGCTGTCGATCGAACGCCCCGGATTGCACGACGCGTTCGTGCGGATTGTCGGCAAGGCCGCGCTGGAGCAAGCGCAATGAGCCGTCTCCCCCGAATCGTCCGCCAGACCCTGACCATCGCGCGCCGCGATTTCGTCGCGACGGTGTTCACGCCGACCTTCCTGCTGTTCCTGCTGTCGCCGGTGTTCACGATCGGCTTCGGGCTGGTCGGCGGGATGGGCGCACGTTCGGTGACCGAAGGATCGACCGCCAAGACGCGGATCGTCGCGATCGTCGCGCCTGCACAGCAAGCCGCGATGCGCGCTGCCGATGTTCGATTGCGTAAGGTCTTTTCGCGGGGCGATCAGCCGTCGATTCTGATGATCACCACGCCGACCGTCGACCCGGAAGCGCAAGCCCGCGCGACCTTCAAGGGCGGCGGCAAGGACGACACGACCGCCGCGCTCTACGGCGATCTCACCAAGCCGACGATCCTCTATGGCGGGCAGGGCCGCGCCGATGCGCGCTATCTCGGCTCGCTCGCCGAGGCGACGCTGCGAACCGACCCGACCCAAGCCGCGCAATTGAGCACGCCCACGCTCACCTCGATCGCGCGCGCCGCGCCGACCGACAGCGGGCACAAGCAAGCCGCCTTCATTGCGGTGTTCGGCATTTTCTTCCTGACGCTGATGCTCGCAGGCCAGGCGGTCGGCACGATGATGGAAGAGCGCAGCAACAAGGTGATCGAAGTGCTCGCCGCCGCCGTGCCGCTCGAGGCGGTGTTCTTCGGTAAGCTCATCGGCATGTTCGGCTCGGCGATCCTGTTCGTTGCCTTTTGGGCGACGTTGGTCAGCCAGATCGGCGGGATTCTGCCCGCCAATTACGCGAACGCAATCGGCGAGATCGGCCCGGCGGTCGGCGTGCCGATGTTCTATCTCTTGTTCTTCGCCTATTTCGCGATGGCCTATCTGCTGCTCGGCGCGGTGTTCCTCGGGGCGGGCGCACAAGCATCGACCCCGCGCGAATTGCAGATGCTGTCGCTGCCGATCACGGTCGTACAGGTCGCGATGTTCGGCCTCGCCTTGTCGGCGACCGGTGCGCCCGATTCGGCGCGGACATGGTTCGTCGAACTGTTCCCGCTCAGCTCGCCTTATGCGATGGCGGCGCATGCGGCGAACAAGCCCGAGCTGTGGCCACACGCAGCAGCGCTTGGTTGGCAAGCCTTGTGGGTGGTGATCGCAATCACTGTCGGCGCGCGCGCATTCCGGCGCGGCGTGCTGCAATCGGGCAGCGGCAAGATCGGCTGGAAGGGCCTTTTCGGGCGACGAAAGACTATTGACACGAGTGTCAGTTAGGGGTCTTCTTCCGTCATAAAGGACGGAGAACGGATATGGCGACACTGGCACCCGAAGCACCTGCACTTGCGGTGGATCCCCTGCCGATCGATCCATTGGACGTCAGCCGCCCCGAACTTTACCGCGACGATGTCTGGCAAGCGCCGTTCCGTGAATTGCGCGCGAATGCGCCGGTTCACCGGATCGAACACTCGGGCTTCGGCCCCTATTGGTCGGTCTCGACCTATAAGCCGATCGTCCATGTGGAATCGATGCCCGAGCTGTTTTCGTCGCAAGCGGGTGGCATTACACTTGCCGATTTCATCGAGAATGACCCGACCGATGTCCGCATGCCGATGTTCATCGCGATGGACCGGCCCAAACACACCGGCCAGCGCCGCACCGTCGCCCCCGCCTTCACGCCCTCCGAAATGGTGCGAATGACCGACAATATCCGCATGCGCACTGCCGAAATTCTCGACACGCTGGATTGGAACACGCCGTTCGACTGGGTCGATACGGTGTCGGTCGAACTGACCACGCAAATGCTGGCGATCCTGTTCGATTTTCCGTGGGAGGACCGGCGCAAGCTGACCTTCTGGTCCGACTGGGCGGGCGATATCGAGTTGGTCAAAAACGAAGAGCTGCGGCTCGAACGCCTGAAGCACATGTACGAATGCGGGGCCTATTTCCAGAATCTGTGGAACGGCAAGGTCGGCAAGGAACCGACGCCCGATCTGATCAGCATGATGATCCATTCGGATGCGATGGCCGAGATGGATCAGCTTGAATTCCTCGGCAATCTGATCCTGCTGATCGTCGGCGGCAACGACACGACGCGCAACACGATGAGCGCGATCGCTTACGGGCTCGACCTTTTCCCGGATGAGCGCGCCAAGCTGGAAGCCGACCCGACGCTGATCGCCAACACCGTGCAGGAAGTCATTCGCTGGCAAACGCCGCTTGCGCACATGCGCCGCACCGCGACCGCCGATACCGTGCTGGAGGGCCAAGAGATCAAGGCGGGCGACAAGCTCGCGCTCTGGTATCTCTCGGCCAATCGCGACGAGAGCGTGTTTCCTGATGCCGACCGCATCATCGTCGACCGGCCCAATGCGCGGCGGCACCTCGCCTTCGGCCACGGCATCCACCGCTGCGTGGGAGCACGGCTGGCGGAATTGCAAGTCGCCGTGCTGCTCGAGGAAATGGCGAAGCGCCGGATGCGCGTCAACGTGCTGGGTGAGCCCGAACGCGTCGCGGCGTGCTTCGTCCACGGCTATCGCTCGCTGCCGGTGGAAATCAGCCGCTGTTGAGCGTGCGCACTTCGGCTCGCATCTAAAACGACCGTTACGCCGTAACTGTTGCGCACGCGGATGCGTATAACAGCATGACGAACCGAATGAGGACCTATTCGATGCAAGACCGCCGCACCTTCCTGACGCTCTCCGGCCTCGGCGCGACCGCCGTCGTCCTGTTCGGCTGTAAGGGCGCGACCGCGGCCCCGCCCGAAACATTCGAGCTGGTGTTGAGCGACGCCGCTTGGAAAAAGAAGCTGTCGCCCGCCGCTTACGGCGTGCTGCGTCACGAAAACACCGAAACGCCGTTCACCAGCCCGCTCAACAAGGAACATCGCGTCGGCACGTTCGCGTGCGCCGGATGCGCGCTCCCGCTGTTTTCGTCGAAGACCAAGTTCGACAGCGGCACCGGCTGGCCGAGTTTCTGGCAGCCGCTAGCAAATGCCGTGCGCACCCGTACCGACTCGACGCTCGGCTTTTCGCGCACCGAAGTGCATTGTCGCCGGTGCGGCGGGCATCTCGGCCATGTCTTCGACGACGGCCCGAAGCCGACCGGTCTGCGCTATTGCATGAACGGCGTGGCGATGACGTTCAGTGCGGGTAAGGCGTAAGAACTGCTTAGACTTTCTTAAGCGCGACAACCCCAATCCGTTCGGGCTGAGCCTGTCGAAGCCCTTCTCGCAGCACGCGGGCCGATCGCGTTTTGAGACGTGCCCTTCGACAGGCTCAGGGCGAACGGGGTGGTGGATCGACCTCAGTGAAAACGGCTTCAGAAGCTGATGCTGTCCCGATCGAGCGCCGCGATCACCACGGGTGCCATCGCGCCGCGCTCGATCAGGTCATCGCCAGTCTCGTTCAACGGGGCGCGGTCGGCATAGATAAAGCCCTTGGTCGGATAGGCCGAGCTGCCGAGGCCGCCTTGTGGGCCGTACCAGACCTTGACCAGGCTCCAGTCGCCATTTTCGGAAATGTCGATCGCGCGGACATCGCGCTCGACCCCGCCGCGACGCGACCAATTGGCATGCGTCAGCAGGACTTCACGGTCGCTCACTACTTCGCTGACCATCGCGACATGGCCGAGGCGCATCCGGTTGGTCGACGCAAAAGCGAGCACCGCGCCGACTTTCGGCGCATGACCGCGCGCATAGCGACCGGCGGCCTGGCCCCACCAGGTGTTGGCGTTACCGCGAATATTGATGCCCGAAATCGTCCGCGCATAAGGCGCACACTGCCAGAATTGTGCCATGGCGGGGGTCGCTGTCAGCAGCGCGCAGGACAACACCAGCGCGAATCGCGCTGCCAAAGAACGGATTGTCATGGGACCCCCCAAAGGTCGTTATGAACTCGTTGAGTGTCTCAAAGCAGGTCATGACGGGCTTGAAAACCCCGCCGCGCGCGATCCGGAACCTTTTCCGACGAAGTGAGTTTAACGCGCGATGGGTGCCCATGGCCCCATGCTGCGACCGTCCTTTTGGCGGATGCCCGCTCGCCAACCCGATTGTCTGGCGCTAAGAATCATTCCCATGAAACATACCGCTCTGGCGCTAATGCTGTTGCTCTCCGCCTGTTCGCGCGAGGGAATGGCGGGCAATAACGATTCCGACCTGTACCAGACCAATGCGGTTGCACTGACCCCGGGGGTGAAACCGGTGCGGATTGGCGAAGGCGGTCCGGCGTTCCGCGCCTGCGCCAGCATTGGCGAGGTCGTGAACCTCTCGCCGACGGGCGAACGCTATCTTCCCTTGCGCGCCGCGCCGTTTGCGGAAGCAGATGAGGTCGCGCGCCTGGATGAGGGAGCGACGCTCTATTTGTGCACGCGCTCGCTCGATCAGCGCTGGCAAGGCGTTGTGGTGCCGCCCGCCGATGCCCCGACCAGCGATTGCGGCGTCACCGCATCGGTGGCCGGCCCCCGCGCTTATGCCGGACCGTGCCGATCAGGCTGGGTGCTGAGCGGGTTCGTCAGGCCTGCCGGGTAACCGCCGCCCGCGCGAGCCGTGCCTCATGCTCGGCGCGACCGAATGGAAAGCGGGAGTAAAGCAACCCGGCGATGCCGTATAACGTAATTTCCAGCACGATGAAGACGAGCGTCAGCCGGTCGATCGATGCGATCGGCACCAGGCCGGGCTTCGCCCCTTGCGGGAAGGCCGCGAAGGCGAGGATCGCGCTCGCCACGAAAATGCCGAGTCCGCCGACCAGTTTCTGGACGAAGAAGCCGCCCGCGAAAAACACGCCCTCGGAACGTTTGCCGGTGCGCAGTTCCGATTCCTCCACCACATCGGACAGCATCGCTGCGCCGAGGATGAAGGCCGACACGCCGCACGCCGTGTTTACCGAAAAGATCGTCAGCAGCACCGGCAGCAGATAGGGCGAGCCGATCTCCGGAAACCACCCCAACAGCCGGAGCACATAGGGCGTCACCAGCAGGGTTACGCTGGCGAACGAGGCGATCATCCCGACTCGCGGCTTGTCTCCGCCTTTGGTGAGCGCGGGCGCGAGGAAGAAGGCGCCGAGCGCCCCGATCATCAGCGCAAGCGACAGCCAGTTATAGTCGCTGCGGTCGAACTGCCAGACGAACTGATACATATAAACCGACAGCGCGAACGACACGCCTTGCGCGGTATAGGCGAATACGCCCGCTGCCATCAGGATGAGGAAACCACGGTTCGCGACAGTGCGGCGGAAATCGCGGAAATGCTCGGTGAAGGTCTCGGTCGATTTGGCGGCCTTGGGCAAATGCTCGATTTCGTGATGGAGCCCGAGCGAGGAGACGAGGATCGACGTCGCCATCACCAGCGCTGCAAAGAACGCCATGTGCGAATAGCCAATTGCATTGAGCGTGCCGACAGGATGCGTCGCATCGGGCACGAGAAAAACGCCATACGCCAGCGCCAGCATCGCCAGGCCCCCGCCCCAGCCGAACAGATAGCGAAAGGAAAAGAGCTTCGTGCGCTCATCATAATCCGAGCTGAGTTCGGGGCCGAGCGCCGAGGACGGAATCTCGAACGCCGACAGGGCGACGCGCACCAGCAGCGCACTGCCGAAGACATAGAGCAAGGTCGCCGCGTGCGACCAATGCGGCGGGTTCCACAGCAAAATCCAGCCGATCGCGACGGGGATCGCCGAGGCATACATCCACGGATGCCGCCGTCCCCAACGCCCGCGTGTGTGATCCGACAGATACCCCACCAGCGGATCGACGAACGCCTCGACCACCAACGCCGCCATGATCGCAAGGCCGACCTGGCTCGCAGGCAAGCCGATCACTTGGTTGTAGAAGAGCAGCAGAAACGTCGCGAAGCCATTGTCCTTCACGCCGTAAGCGATCGAGCCGAGCCCGAACGAGAAGCGGCTGCGCGCGCCGAGTTTTCGTGCCGCCGGAATGGCGAGCGTGCCGCCCGCGCTCATTGCGTGAACGCCTCCAGCACCGAAAACAGTGAGGGGCTATTCGCATCCCAGCTGTGGCGCGGGCCGATCGTCATGCCGCCATCGACGACAATATGCGTGCCGGTCACGAAGCTCGCATCCTCGCTCGCCAGATAGGCGACGGCAGCGGCAATATCGTCGGGCGCTCCGGCGCGTTGCAGCGGCTGAGCTTGCGCCGCGACCTGACCGATCATGCCATTGGCCGCAGCGCGCTTCTCGCCCGAAATGCCGAGCGCCGAGGTGAAGATGTTGGTGGTGATGAAGCCCGGGCACACCGCATTGACGCGAATCTTGTGCTGCGACAGGTCGGCCGCCGCCATCGTCGTGAGATGCAGAACGCCTGCCTTGGCGACCGAATAAGCCGTCGGCGCGGCGCCGGTTTGGAGCGCAGCGATCGAGGCGGTGTTGACGATCGCCCCGCCCTGCCCGCGTGCGATCATCAACGGCGCGGCATAGCGGATACCCATCGCGACCGAGCGCAGCAGCAGGTTTTGCGTGTGGTCCCAATCGTCCGCGCTGATCGCGTCGATCTTCTCGCGCGCGCCACCGGCACCGGCATTGTTGAAGACCACGTCGATCCCGCCCGCCGCATCGACCGCCTGCATCAGCGCGGCGATATCGGCGACCTGCATCACATCGGTGCGCAAGAAATGGATGCGCCCGTTGGAGGTTTCGGCCAATTCCTGCCCGCCTGCGACATCGACATCGCCGATCCAGACTTCGGCCCCTTCCCGCGCGAGCCGCAACGCGGTGGCGCGCCCAATGCCCGATGCGCCGCCCGTGACGACGGCACGCTTGCCCGCAAACCGCATTGCACTCTCCCGAAACCCTTGCGGGCGTTTTTTGTCACCTTAGTACGGCGAAACGCGCGGTCAATGCGACGTTGCACGACGTTTTTGGAATTTCGGGTTTGCGAGCGCCCGCCGGATCGGGCATCGCAGCGCCAGACCCGAACCGACGGATACACACATGGCTCTCGACCCGGAAACCTTCGACGCGCTGATCGACACGGTGCGCCGCTTCGTCGCCGAACGGCTCCGTCCGCTCGAAGCTGCGGTCGAGGAGGCTGACGCGATCCCCGCCGATGTCGTAAAGGAAATGCGCGACATGGGTCTGTTCGGTCTGTCGATCGCCGAGGAATATGGCGGGCTTGGCCTGACGATGCTCGAGGAATCGCGCGTCGCGATCGAACTCGGGCGCACCACCCCGGCGTTTCGCTCGACCTTCGGCACCAATGTCGGGATCGGCTCGCAGGGGCTCGTCATGGCGGGCAACGATGCGCAAAAGGCCGCGTGGCTCCCGAAGATCGCGAGCGGCGAGATCATTACCAGCTTTGCGCTGACCGAACCCGATGTCGGATCGGATTCGGGTGCGGTGAAGACGCGCGCGGTGTTCGACGGGCAATCGTACCGGCTCTCCGGCACCAAGCGCTACATCACCAATGCCGACAAGGCCGATCTGTTCACGGTGATGGCGCGGACGGGGGACGACCCCGGCGCGCGCGGCGTCTCCGCCTTTCTCGTCCCGCGCGATCTGGCGGGGGTCAGTATCGGCGAGCCGGAAAAGAAGATGGGGCAAAAGGGCGCTAAGGTCGCCGACGTCAATTTTGACGACGTCGTGGTGCCCGCCGAGAACCGGCTGGGCGCGGAGGGCGAGGGCTTCAAGATCGCAATGCGCGTGCTCGATCGCGGGCGGTTGCATATCTCGGCAGTGTGCGTTGGCGTTGCCGAGCGGCTGATCGCCGATTGCGTCGCCTATGCGACGGAGCGCAAGCAGTTCGGCAAGCCGATTGCCGAGCATCAGTTGATCCAGGCGATGATCGCCGATTCGAAGACCGAATCGCTGGTTGCGCGCGCGCTCGTGCTCGAAACCGCCGCAGCGAAGGATGCGGGCAAGGACGTCGTGATGGAATCCGCGGCGGCGAAATATTATGCGTCCGAAATGGTCGGGCGCGTGGCAGACCGCGCCGTTCAGATCTTCGGCGGCGCAGGCTATATCGCCGATTACGGGATCGAGCGGCTGTACCGTGACGTGCGGCTATTCCGGATTTACGAGGGCACCAGCCAGATCCAGCAAATCATCATCGCACGCGAGACGATCAAGCGGGGTGGGTGATTCGACGAGAATTCCCCTCCCCCAGCCCCTCCCGCGAGCGGGAGGGGAGCAAAAAGAAGAAGGAGAGAGAAATGGACACCACGACACTATTCCGCCTCGATGGACGCATCGCTTTGGTCACCGGCGGCTCGCGCGGGATCGGTAAGATGATCGCGCGGGGCTTCATCGCGCAGGGCGCGACCGTCTATATCTCGGCGCGCAAGGCCGAGGCTTGCTTCGAAACTGCCAAGGAATTGGGCGAAAAGTGCATCGCGCTGCCGCAAGACGTTTCGACCGTCGCGGGCTGCAAGGCGCTCGCCGCGCAACTCGCCGAACATACCGACCGGCTCGACATCCTGGTCAACAATGCCGGTGCCGCCTGGGGCGAGCCGTTCGAGGCGTTCCCCGAAAAGGGCTGGGACAAGGTGATGGATTTGAACGTCAAATCGCCCTTCTTCCTGACGCAGGCGCTGTTCGAACCGCTGAAAGCCGCGGCGAGCGCGGGCCAGCCCGCCAAGGTGATCAACATCACCTCGATCGACGGGCAGCGGCTCAACCCGTGGGAGACGTATAGCTATCAGGCATCGAAGGCGGCGTTGATCTATCTGACCAAGCGGATGGCGGCGCGGCTGGTGACCGACCATATCAACGTGACCTCGATCGCGCCGGGTGCCTTCGCCAGCGAAATGAACAAGGCGGCGCGCGACCATGGCACAGCGATCGCGAAAAGCATCCCGGCCAAGCGCATCGGCGTGGACGAGGATATGGCGGGTGCCGCGATCTATCTCGCCAGCCGCGCGGGGGACTATGTGATCGGCGATACGATCACGGTCGATGGCGGGCTGGTGCACGCCGCGGTGGGGACGAGCATCGACGCCTGAGTTGGAGCTGATACAAATTGATACAATAAAATCCGAAATCCACGACAATTCCGGGAATATTCCAGAGTAAAAGTCACAATAATGGTGGTGGAAAGCTGGAGTGTTCGATGAAAAAGCGTGGCCGTTGGTGGGGGCCGGTCACTGTCTCGATGCTGGTGTTGAGCGGTTGCGGCTCCGCACCGGGATCAAGCGGTACCCCACCAGTGACGGTCACGCCGACGCCCACTCCGACTCCGACGCCGACGCCGACGCCGACACCGACACCGAGCCCAACACCGACCGGATCGGTAGCGCTGACCGTCGTCAACGGCTTCGGCCCGGCAACCGCAACCCCCGCCAGTCAAGTCGAGCTGTGGTCGGCGATCCTGCCGCAGTCACAGGTGCTGTTGAACTGGACGGGCGGCACCTTCACGACCGATGACGAGGAATGGCATGCGACGCTGACCGTTCCGTCGACCAACGCGACCCTCACCGCGAACATCCAGACGCTGAACATCACCTTTACGACGCGCACCTACACGACGCCCACCAGCGCGGTGAAGACGGCGCGGCTCTGGGTCCCGTCAAATCCCCGTGGCTTGATCCTGATCCTGCACGGTACCGGCGGATCGAGCAATTTCATCGAGGCCGACGAGACGCGCTCGTTCGCGCTCAAGGCAATATCGAAGGGCTATGCCGTGCTCGCGCCCGAGGCTGAGGAAGTGGCGGCAGGCGACCTCGACGGCAATGGCAAGATTCAATGGAATATCGCGCTCAACACCTCCAATACCGACTTGCGCACGCTAGACGCGCTGCTCGGATCACTCGTTTCAACCAATGTGATCCCGGCCGGACTGCCTAATTATGTCGTCGGCATGTCGAATGGCGGTTCGATGGCGATATCGCTTGGCGCCGTTTCTGCTGCCAGTGGGGCCAGCTTCCCGAATTTACGGTTCAAAGCCGTGATCAGCTATTGCGCGCAGGGATCAACCAACGCGGCTAATATCAGCACCACGCCAAGCGCGTTTTTCCTGTGCGGCAATGACGACAATGTCGACGTCAACAATTCCCAAGCACAAGCCAACAGTCAGACCTTGGTCGGGCGCGGTATTGCTTCGGTCGCCGCGCTGCATCCCGCGACCCCGCTTTATGATCAGCGCTTCATTCGCGTGTCCGGGGTGACCGCAACGCAATCGCGCGCCATCGCCAACGAGCTACGCAATGCGGGCTTTGTCAACGCGAGCGGATTCTTCAACACCCCGACACCGACGATCTCCGCTGCTGTCACCGCCGCGCCCGCCAGCTACCCGACGATCTCAGCGCTGACATCCGCCCAGCAGCGCGAGCTGGTGGACCAGATCCGTGCGATGCAGGCCGAGCATCAATTCTATTCGGATTGGACCTCGCGGTCGTTGCGCTGGTTCGCGACCTATCCCTGACACGGGTGGAGCGTACTGGTGTATGCAGCCCTTAGGACGAGCATCGACGCGCAAGACTGACCAGCTATTCCATCGCAGCGAGCAGCCGGTCGACCGACGTGGAGGCAAAGGCCGTAAAATTGTCCGCAACCCCGTACGGCAGCAAGATATCGCGCCCGACCGCAAGCGCGCCGCAGCTATAGACGACGTTCGGGACATAGCCGTCGCGCTCGTCCGGACTCGGCGTCAGGATCGGTTCGGGCGTGCGCGCCAGCAGTTTCGACGGGTCGTCTTTGTCGAGCAGGCACGCGCCGACGCAGTAATTGCGCACCGTGCCGACGCCGTGGGTGAACATCAGCCAGCCTTCGTCCACCTCGATCGGCGATCCGCAATTGCCCATCTGCACAAACTCCCACGGGTAGCGCGGGCTGACGATCTTCCCGCCGCCCGCCCAATGCAGAATGTCGCCGGAGCGGTGCAGCCAGATGCTTTCGCTATCCTGCCGCCCAAGCATGACGAACTGCCCGTCGACGCGCCGCGGGAACAGCGCCATGCCCTTGGCCCCGGCCGCGTCGCCGGTCAGCGCGCGCATTTCGAAGCTGTGAAAATCCTTGCCCGACAGCAATTCGGGCCGCGCGTCGGCCCCGCTGAACGCGGTGTAGGTGGCGTGATACAGGGTCGAACCGTCTTCCTCGGTGAACAGCACCATGCGCACATCCTCGATCCCCTGGCGCTGGCTCGGCAGCATCGGGAACAGCACCGTCTCGGAAATCTCATGCGCGCCGCCGCAGTGAAGGTGCACGACCGCCCCGGCATCGACGCTCGTCCCCTCCACGATCGGCGGGACCGCGACGGGACTCGGCGGGTCAAGGACGAGGGATTGCCCTGGCGTCCAGCTGCCGGTGCGGAATGCGACCGAGGAGACATGCCCTTCGCCGATACCGCGCAGCGACAGGACGAAGCGCACGCCGCCGTCCGGCGCATTCGATTGGTCGGGCGCAAGCACCGCACTCGGGTTGAACAAGGCGGCGGCTTCGTACGAGAATTCCTCGCTGAAATAGGCGCCGATCAAGCGCCTCTGACCGTCGTGCGCGGTCGGCGGCGCGGGCAGCGCGGCGGCAATCTCGTCATAGCGCCGCAGCAACATCGCATCGACATCGCGGTGCCGCGCATCGAGCGATTCGACGATCCGCGCCTGTGCGTTCGCTAGCGCATCCTCGTCGAGCGACAAGACACGCTCGACGATCGCCTGAACGCGGCTGTGCCCGGCGACGCGGAATTTCTCGGGGTAAGCAAGGTCGAACGGACGCACCACCGTGCGCGCGGGATCAGGCCGCAGGATCACATCATAATGGTCGAGCACCGGTCTGACGTCTGGCATCGAAAATCTTTCTGATCGTTACGTAGGCGCGTGGTCCACGTCCGCAGCGTCTAACGTGCGACTGTGCCCGTCGATCCACCCTCACCGCCGACACTGGGCGATCAGCGAAATGCTGTGGCACGCCGGATCAATGCCGTAACCTCATTGTAATAAAACAAGAAAATTGGTCCTTTGCTTGAATATGGCGGGCGGCTCGTTTAGGGCGGCCCTCATTCCGAGGGGAAGAATCCGGGCGCAGCGGCGTCCGGGTCAAAGGCCGCTACGCGCTGTGAGCCTGTTTTCTCATCCAATGGCGCAGGGGACGGCAACATGCGGGTAGTATATGGTTTGATCGCATGCGGCGTGTTGGCGGCATGTTCGGGCGGTTCTGGCAGTTCCGGGGTGACGCAGCCCTCGATTCCGACGCTGACCGTAACGCTGACGCCGTCCTCCACTAACCGAACCGCGCAAGAAGCCGATTCGACCAGCAATCTTACAGTCCAGGCCGCCTATACCGGCGCCGCATCGGATGCGATTTATCCACAATTTGACTATGACCGCACGGTTCTCGCGCTGGACGGCGAGATTGCTCAATCCGGCACGACCTACACCGCCAAATTCAAGTCGTTGAGCGGTTTGAGCGCTAAGCGCTATGCTACGACAATCTCGTTCAAGCTGTGCCGCGACAGCGCCTGCGCGACGGTGTATCCCGGATCGAGCCAGAGCTTTACCGACACGCTCGACGTTCAACTCGACGACTGGGTGACAAGGCAGCGCAATGCAGGCCATAGCGGCTATGTCCATGCCACGTTCGATCCCGCCAGCTTTGTCAAGGCGTGGACCTATTTGACGGCGACCGGGACGGGCTTTCAACAAACCGCCGCCCGCCTGGGAACGGTGTTCCTTACTCAAAAACTATCCGACGGATCGACCGTCGCGCTCGCGCTCGACGGGACGACCGGTCTCGAACGTTGGCGCTACAGCCTCGGCAATGTCTATAGTGCCAGCGGTCCGGCGCTAGCGGGCGAGCAAGTGGTCATCAGCACGATGGTCAGCTCATCGAGCACCAATGCGATGGTGACGCTGAATGCGAGCAGCGGCATCTTTGCGCGGAATTATCTGTCTGCCGCGCAATGGTCGGCGTTTGCGCAGCCTACTCCGCTGGGCGATGCGGTCTATATCGCTTCGGGCTATTATGGGAATGTCGTCTATGCGTACGACATGAAGAGCGCGGCGACGCTGTGGCAGGCAAACGGCTCCGCTGGCCATACCTGGGACGGAGAAGCGCCGGCGGTGGATAACCGCTACGTCTATTATTATTCCGGCAATCTCGACGTGATCGATCGTGTCAGCGGTGCTTTGGTGAAAAGCATCGTCGATCCTTTCTGGCAGTGGAACGGCTATTCTTACGGTGGGACGCCGATGCTTGGATCGGCCAACCATGTTATCGCTTTCTCAGGCAATGGGATGGGGACGTATTCCGTATCCTTTCCGCTGGTCGATTATGATATCCAAAGCGGAAAGTACCGCTGGCGGACGGCGAGTTCTTACAGCGTGATTCCGGCCGACGCGAAGGGCGTCATCTATGCCGCCAGCAATCAAACGTCGGCCTTCGACGCGCTCGATGAGCAAACCGGCGCGGTGCTCTGGTCATGGACGCCGCCGAGTGGAGAGCAGTTCGTCGGCAATATCGTCGTGACCGACACGCTGGCGTTCGTAAGCACCAACCAGGCGGTCTATGCGATCGATCTGACGACAACGCACCAGACGAAATGGTCGGCGAAAACGCCCGGCTGGCTGACGATCAGCCCCGATGCGAAGTTGATCGTGTCGCCGACAGCCGGCACGCCACCTGCACAGATTACCGCCTATTCGCTGCGCTAGCGCGCGATTCCACCCGCCGCGAGCACGGCCAGCGTCACCAGCTCGCTCGCGGTGCTCGTCATCGGGGCGACCTGGACGCTCTTTTCCATGCCGATCAGCATCGGCCCGATCACCGCATCGCCGCCCAGTTCGCGGAGCAATTTGGCCGAGATATTGGCCGATTGCAGCCCCGGCAGGATCAGCACGTTCGCTGGCCCCGACAGTCGCGCGAACGGATAATTGGCGAGTTGCTTGGGGTTGAGCGCGACGTCGGGTGCCATCTCGCCTTCATATTCGAAGCTAACACGCCGACGGTCGAGCACCTTCACCGCCTCACGGATGCTCTCCAGCCAATTGCCCTCAGGGTTGCCGAAGGTCGAGTAGCTGAGGAACGCGACGCGCGGTTCATGCCCCATGCGCTTGGCGACCGTCGCCGTCCCCTCGGCGATATCGGCGAGTTCCTCGGCATTGGGGCGTTCGTTGATCGTGGTGTCGGCCATGAACACGGTGTGCGTCTGGCCGACCATCAAATGGATGCCAAACGGGGTGCGTCCGGCCTCGGGGTCGATCACCTTGCGGATTTCGCGCATCGTGTGCGCATAGGTGCGCGTGATCCCGGTGATCATCGTATCGGCTTCGCCGAGCTGTAACATCACCGCGCCGAAGATGTTGCGATCCTGGTTGATCATCCGCTCGCAATCGCGCCGCAAATAGCCGCGCCGCTGCAACCGACCGTAAAGGAAATCGACCATGCGCGGGACAAGCGGCGAATTGCGGCTGTTATGGAGCTCGTAGCTTTCGGGATCGGCGACGCCAAGCGTGCGTAGCCGATCCCGCACATCGTCGCGTCCGACAAGCAAAGGGGTGCCGTAACCGCCGTCCTTGAAGGCGATGGCGGCGCGGAGCACGACTTCCTCTTCGCCTTCGGCAAACAGCACGCGCTTGGGATGCGCGCGCGCGCCTTCATAGGCGAGCGTCAGGACGGAGGTGGTCGGGTTGAGCCGTGCCTTCAATTGCTGGCGATAGGCGTCGAGGTCGAGGATCGGTTTGGTCGCGACGCCCGAATCCATCGCCGCCTTGGCGACCGCGACCGGCACGATTTCCATCAGCCGCGGATCGAACGGCGCGGGGATGATATAGTCCGGACCGAAGGTGTGGCGTACACCGTAAGCGACCGCGACTTCCTCGGGCACTTGCTGGCGCGCGAGGGCGGCCAGCGCCTTGGCGGCGGCGATCTTCATCTCATCGTTGATCGTGGTCGCACGCACATCCAGCGCGCCGCGGAAGATAAACGGGAAGCCGAGGACGTTGTTGACCTGATTGGGATAGTCCGATCGTCCGGTCGCGATGATCGCATCGGGGCGCGCGGCGCGCGCCTCAGGCGGGGTGATTTCGGGGTCGGGATTGGCCATGGCGAAGATGATCGGTTTCGCCGCCATCTTCATCAAGTCCGATGCGGGCAGAGCCCCTGCCGCCGACAGGCCGATGAACACATCCGCGCCGTCCAATGCCTCGGTCAGCGTGCGCTTGGTGGTGCTCACCGCATGCGCCGACTGCCACTGATTCACATTCTCGCGGCCCTGATAGATGATGCCGGTCCGGTCGATCATGGTCAGCTGGTCATTGGGCAGGCCCATCGCCTTGATCAGTTCGGCACACGCAATCGCCGCAGCGCCTGCGCCGTTCATCACGATCCGCGTGTCCTTGATGTCGCGCCCAGTGAGGAACAGCGCGTTGATCAGCCCGGCCGCGCAGATGATCGCAGTGCCGTGCTGATCGTCATGGAACACCGGAATGTTCATCCGCGCGCGCAGCGTCTGTTCGATGATGAAGCATTCGGGGGACTTGATGTCCTCAAGATTGATGCCGCCGAAGCTCGGCTCCATCAATTCGATCGCGTCGATCAACCGGTCGGCATCTTCGGTCTTTAGCTCGATATCGATCGCGTCGACATCGGCGAAGCGTTTGAACAGGACGGCCTTGCCCTCCATCACCGGCTTGGAGGCGAGCGCGCCGAGATTGCCGAGCCCCAGGATCGCCGTGCCGTTGGAGATCACCGCAACGAGATTGCCCTTGGCAGTGTAATCATAGGCCAGACTCGGGTCGGCGGCGATCGCGAGGACGGGCACCGCAACACCGGGCGAATATGCGAGCGCGAGATCGCGCTGCGTTGCCATCGGCTTGGAGGCGATGATCTCGATCTTGCCGGGCCGCCCCTCCGAATGGAACAGCAGCGCCTCGCGCTCGGAAAATTGGACGTTGGAGTCTTCTGACATCGGATAACCTTTCAGGCCTCGCTTATGCCTTTAGGGAGAGGCGGCCCTCTGTTCCACCCCTCGCTTGAACGCGGCGGTCCAAGCTGTATCACGAGCACGATGTCTGCCCCCGCCCCCACGCCGATGATGGCGCAATATCTCGCGTTGAAAGCGGAGGCGCGCGATTGCCTGTTGTTCTACCGGATGGGCGATTTCTTCGAACTGTTCTTCGACGATGCGAAGATCGCCGCGGCGGTGCTCGACATCGCACTGACCGCGCGCGGCGAGCATGACGGCGTGCCGATCCCGATGTGCGGCGTGCCGGTGCATGCTGCCGATGCGTATCTCGCGCGACTGATCAAGGCCGGGCACCGCGTCGCCATCGCCGAACAGACCGAGAGCCCAGCCGAGGCGAAGAAGCGGGCCGGCAAGACGCTGGTGTCGCGTGCGATCGTCCGCGTGGTGACGGCGGGCACGCTGACCGAGGAAGCATTGCTCGATGCGCGTACCGCGAATTGGTGCGTGGCGATTGGCGAGGCGGGCGGCGGCGTCGCGGTGGCGGCGGCGGATATCTCGACCGGGCGCTTCGAGCTGATCGAATGCGATGCAGCAGGGCTCGCCGCGGAGCTGGCGCGCCTTGCGCCCGCCGAGACGATTGCGTCGGAAGCGACCGCCTTTGCCGACGCGGCAACGATGCTGCGCCCGCGTCGCGATTTCGACAGCGCGCGCGGCGAGGCGCGGCTGCGCGATCTGTACGGCGTGGCGACGCTCGACGCCTTCGGGCAGTTCGGGCGTGCGGCGCTGACGGCAGCGGGTGGACTGGTCGCTTATCTCGATCATACCGCGAAGGGCGCAATCCCGTTTCTGCGCCCGCCGCGTCTGCAAAATGCTGCGCAGCAAATGGCGATCGATGCGGCGACGCGCGAGAGTTTGGAACTCACGCAAACCACGACCGGCGCGCGCAAGGGTAGCTTGCTCGACGCCGTTGACCGTACCGTAACGGCGGCGGGTGCGCGCTTGCTCGCCGCCGACATCGGTGCGCCGCTGATGGACCGCGGTCGAATCGAGGCGCGGCTCGATTTGGTGACGTTGCTCGCGGAGGATTCGGGTTTGCGCGAGTCGCTGCGGGGGACGCTGCGCAGCCTCGCCGATATTGGTCGCGCGCTCGGGAGGCTTGCGGCGGGGCGCGGATCTCCGCGCGATCTCGGGCAGTTGCGCGATGGGCTCGACGGCGCGTGGCGGCTGGGCGAGCGGCTTGGCGCGATAGACCGGCCCCCTGCCTTGCTCGCCGAACTCGCCCCTGCTTTGCGCGGTCACGGTGCGCTGATCGATCTGCTGACGCGCGCGCTCGTTGCGGCGCCGCCGATCGACGCTTCTGACGGCGGCTATATCGCGCCCGGATACGACGCCGCGCTCGATGATCTGCGCGACGCAGGCGCGGGCGGCAGGCGCGCGATTGCTGCGCTCGAAGCCGATTATCGCGCGCGCACCGGCGTTGCTGCGCTCAAAATCCGCCATAACGGTGTGCTCGGCTATCATATCGAAGTCGCGGCGCGCTTTGCCGATGGGTTGATGAAACCCGACAGCGGTTTCACGCACCGCCAGACGATGGCAGGCGCGGTGCGCTTCAACGCGCCCGAACTGCATGAGGTCGCGGCCAAGGTCACGCAAGCGGGCGCGCATGCGCTGGCGGCGGAAGCGGCGCATCTCGAGGATCTCATCGAAGCCGCGCTCGACCGACGCGAGAGCGTGGCGGCCACCGCCGACGCACTGGCGCGGCTCGACGTTGCCGCCGGGCTGGCGGAGCGCGCGGGCGAGGGCGGTTGGGCGCGGCCGGTGCTGGTCGATCACGCCTGTTTCGAGATTAGCGGCGGGCGGCATCCGGTGGTGGAGGATGCGCTGGCGAAACGCGGCGAGCGCTTTGTGGCGAACGACTGCCGCCTGTCCGAGGAGTCGCGACTGTGGCTCGTGACCGGGCCCAACATGGGCGGTAAATCGACCTTCCTGCGGCAGAATGCCGCCATCGCAGTGCTGGCGCAGGCGGGCAGTTATGTGCCCGCGACGTCCGCCAAATTGGGGCTGGTCGATCGGCTGTTCAGCCGCGTCGGGGCATCGGATAATCTCGCGCGCGGACGATCCACCTTCATGGTCGAGATGGTCGAGACCGCCGCGATTCTGGCGCAAGCAACCCCGCGCAGCTTCGTCATCCTCGACGAGGTGGGGCGCGGCACCTCGACCTATGACGGGCTCGCAATCGCCTGGGCGGTGGTCGAGGCGATCCATGAGGACAACCGCTGCCGCTGCCTGTTCGCGACGCATTATCACGAACTAACGCGGCTCGCCGAACGCTGCGACGCGCTGACGCTCCACCACGTCCGCGCGCGCGAGTGGAAGGGCGAACTGGTGCTGCTCCACGAAGTGTCCGAAGGCCCGGCCGACCGCAGCTACGGCCTCGCGGTCGCGCGGCTCGCCGGACTGCCGCCTGCCACGATCGCGCGCGCGAAGGCGGTGCTGGCGAAGCTGGAAGCGGGGCGCGCCAAGACCGGCGGGCTGGCGGCGGGGCTGGACGACTTGCCCTTGTTCGCCGCCGCGATCGAGACGGCAGAGGCGGAATTTGACGCGATTCGCGCCGAGGTCGAGGCGCTCGACGTGGATGCGCTGACCCCGCGCGAGGCGCTGGAGGTGCTGTACCGACTGAAGGGTATGGCGCGGGAGTGAGAATCTCACTCGAGGTGACAGCCGTCCTTCGCAAGCTGTTCCTTGATCCACGTCTCCACGTCATACCCGAAAATCTTCAGGCCCTTGATGTTGGCATTCTCGATCGTGAGGCCAGCAAGATTGACGTCGCTGAATTTCGCGCCCGTAAGGTTCACGTTCGTCAGCGTCGCACCCGCAAGGTTCACATCGTCAAACACCGCGCCTCCAAGCGAGCAATTCCGGAATTCGACGCCATCCAGGCGTTGATTCGCGAACTTCATCGTTCCCGCCCCTGGCTATTGGACCGGCGTCGCATCGGGCCCAGTCCAAGTCCAGGCGGCGATTTTCCAACCGTTCGGACCCTTTTCCAGCGCGAAGGTCATTTGCGCGGGTTCGGCCATCTTCACGCCCTTCTGCGTGAAACGATAAGTGGCGGGGACGATCACATAGGCGGCATCGCCCTGAACCAGCTCGCGGGTGTGTTCGAGGATCGTCACGCTCGGGTCGGTGATCCCCTTTGCCTTTGCGTCCACGTCATAATCGGCGATCCAGGTGGCGAAGGCATCTTTGCCGTGCCAGCGAAACGGCGCGACTTCGTCGGTGATCGAGACCTTTTCCGCCATGGTCGATTTGGCAGTGGCGACATCACCTTTGTTGAACGCGGTGATGAAAGTCGTGATCGGCGCCTCAACTGCGGCATTTTGCGCGGCGGCGGGCACCGCAAACAGCACTGTAGCGGCCAGCATCAGGCGTGCGAGGTTACGCATGTCTCTCTCCCCGGCGGAGTCGTTCCGCCTGTGACCAGCCTATCGGATAACGGGCGCGCTGTCAGGCAGGGAGTCGATCGTCTCCACTCGCCGCATCAATCGCAACTGTATCGTGCAGCCGTCGCAGATCGAGATGCGTCACGCCGTCCTGATCGCTGATCACATCGACGAATTCGTGGTCGACGCGCACGTCATCGCGTCCATAGCGTTTCCCGCCCAAGGACTGGCTGGCGAGCAGCGTGTCGATCCCGCCGACCGACAGCGTCAACAGGAACCGATCCTCTGGCGTGTTGAGCGCAGCCAGCACCGGGCTGTCGTCGTCGAGGATATGGACCAACGTCCAGGCGAGCCCGAGCATCGGATTTTGGCTGCGCACCAGCGGCAATTCGCTGAGGCCGCGAAAGGTACGGCCGCCGGGAAGGTGAACCGTCTCGAGCCAGCTCAATTGCGCGGTGACCTCGGCGAGCGGGCGCGAGCGTTTCGAGGCGACGCGGACCATCAGCGCACGCCGCCCGAGATAGCGGCCGACCACCGCCACATCGCTGAAAATCAGGCTTTCGCGCGGACGGGCGAAGCGCGCAAAGATGAGGCCGGTGACGGTGGCCGAAAAGAACAGCCCGATCAAAATCTCGACCGCCGCGATCGCGTGGCCAAGCCGCGAGACGGGCGCCATCACACCATAGCCAACCGTGCCGAGCGTATCGACCGAGAAGAAAAACCCGTCGATCACCGACCCCGGTTCCATCGTCCCGATCGCGCCGGGGAGCAGCGCGTAAACGATTCCGAACACCAGATTGATCGCGACGAAACTCGCCGAGACGAGCACGATGAACCACGGCCAACTCATCTCCATCACCCAATAATAGAGATCGGCATAAGGCGACGGCGCGCCCGTCTTCACCGCGGGAAAGCCGCCCATTTGGATAGTCTGGCGGCGGGGGTGTTTGGCCATCATGCGAGCCTTGTCGATCATATCGGACGCGTCAAGCGGGGTGACGGATCGCGCGTGACCCCCTATCTGCCCACCATGGCTTCCCGCTTCGATTCCGTTCCGCAGCGCCGTACGATCATCGACCGGCGTGGCCTTGCCGACAGGCTCTCCGCACTTGAGGGCGACAAGGCGGCGTTGCGCGGGGGTGCCACGGTTTTGCTCAAGGCGGCACTTGAGGCAGGGCGCGCGGAGATTGCGCGGCGCTTGATCGAGCATCCCTCACGCGGGCTGGAGATCGCGGCGGCCCAAGCGTTCCTGACCGACCAGTTGCTCCGTCTGCTTTACGATTTCACCGTCCAGCGGCTGTACCCGAACAGCAATCCGACGGCGGCGGAACGGCTGACGATCATCGCGGTCGGCGGCTATGGCCGCGGCGAGATGGCGGCCTATTCGGACCTCGACATCGGCTTTCTCACGCCCTGGAAACAGACGGCGCATGCCGAGCAAGTGATCGAGACGATGCTCTATGCGCTATGGGATCTGGGGCTGAAGGTCGGGCATAGCAGCCGTTCGCTCGACGAGATGGTGCGGCAAGCGAAGAGCGACGTGACGATCCGCACCGCCTTGCTCGAGGCGCGCTACGTGTGGGGCGACATCGCGCTGTATGAAGAGGCAGCGCGGCGCTTCAAGACCGAGGTCCAGGCCGACACAGCGCGCGCGTTCATCGCCGACAAGCTCGCCGAACGCGACGTGCGCCATAAGAAGATGGGCGACACGCGCTACGTCGTCGAGCCCAATGTCAAGGAAGCCAAGGGGGGCCTGCGCGATCTGCACACGCTCTTCTGGATCGGCAAATACGCGTACAACGTCAGCGAACCGGCACAGTTGGTCGAGGCGGGATTGCTCAGCCGCGACGAATATCGCCAGTTCCACCGCGCCGAGAATTTCCTATGGGCGGTGCGCTGCCACCTCCACGCCATTTCGGGGCGTGCCGAGGACCGGCTGACCTTCGATTTGCAGCGCGAAATCGCCGAGCGGATGCGCTTTGCCGACCGGCCGGGCAAATCCAAGGTCGAGCGCTTCATGCACTATTACTTCCTGCAGGCGCGCACCGCAGGGGATTTGACGGGGGTGTTTCTGGCACACCTCGATCAGAAGTTTGCGGCGCGGGGGCGGCGGTTCGGGTTGCCGATGTTGCGCCGAGCACCGCGCAAGCTGAATGGCTTCCTGATCGAGCGCGGGCGGCTTGCCATTCCGGGCGACGATTTTTTCCGCGCCAAACCGGTGCGCTTGCTCGAACTGTTCGCGCTGGCCGACAAACACGGGCTGGACATCCACCCGCTGACGATGCGCGTCGCGGCGCGCGATGCGAAGCTTGCCGACGACATAAGGCAGGATCCGACCGCGAATGCGCTGTTCCTCGACGTGCTGACGAGCCCGCGCGACCCCGAAACGGTGCTGCGCTGGATGAACGAGGCGGGGGTGTTCGGCCGCTTCGTTCCCGATTTCGGGCGCGTCGTGGCGCAGATGCAATTCGACATGTACCATCACTATACCGTCGACGAACATACGATCCGCGCGATCGGGCTGCTCAGCCAGATCGAACGCGGCGAGCTCGATGCCGACCATCCGCTCTGTTCGGCGGTGCTCAAGCAAATCGTGTCGCGGCGCGCGCTGTATGTCGCGGTGCTGCTGCACGATATCGCCAAGGGGCGTGGCGGCGATCATTCGGTGCTGGGCGCAGAGGTCGCGCACCGGCTCGCCCCACGCTTCGGCCTGTCGCCTGCCGAGACCGAGACCGTCGCGTGGCTGGTGCGCGCGCATTTGCTGATGTCGGCGACCGCGTTCAAGCGCGACCTTTCCGACTTCAAGACGATCCTAGATTTCGCCGAGATCGTGCAAAGCCCCGAGCGGCTGCGGCTGTTGCTGGTGCTCACCGTCGTGGACATTCGCGCGGTCGGCCCCGGCGTGTGGAACGGGTGGAAGCGGCAATTGCTCTCCGACCTCTATGAAGCCGCCGAGGAAGTGCTCCGGCTCGGGCACAAGCAACGCGGTCGCGGCGAGCGGATCGCGGCCAAGCAGGAAGCGTTGCAGGCGATGCTCGGCTGGGACGCACCCGCGTTCGAGCGGCTGGTCCGGCGCTTGCCCGAACCCTATTGGGTGGCCGAACCCGAAGACGTGATTGCGCGCAACGCGCAGTTGATCGCAGACGCCGGTGACGCACAGCTATCGATCGCCGCGCAAGTCTATCCCGAGCGCGGTGCGACTCTGGTGACGATCTATGCCGCCGATCATCCGGGGCTGTTTTACCGCATCGCCGGTGCGATCAGCGTAGCGGGCGGCAACATCATCGATGCACGCATTCACACCACGCGCGACGGCATGGCGCTCGACAATTTCCTGGTGCAGGATCCGTTCGGCCGCCCGTTCGCAGAGGCAGCGCAGCTGACGCGGTTAAAGCAAGCGATCGAGGATGCGCTCGCCAATCGCGGCAAGATGATCGACCGGCTGATGGCGAAACCGCTACCCCGCCCACGTGCCGAGGCGTTCGCGATCGCGCCGAACGTGCTGATCGATAACAAGGCGTCGAACCGCTTCACCGTGATCGAGATCAACGCGCGCGACCGGCCTGCCTTGCTCCACCAATTGGCGCACGCGCTGTTTCAGTCGAAAGTCACGATCCATTCGGCGCATGTCGCGACGTACGGCGAGCGCGCGGTCGATACCTTCTATCTGACCGATCTGACCGGTGATAAGATCGCGGCAGCCTCGCGGCTGAAGACGATCGAACGGCGCTTGCTTGGTGCAGCCGCCGGTGAGAGGATGGCCGACGCAGCATAGGGGGACACGGGCATGCCGGTACTCGGAATTGGCGGATTGTTTTTTCGCAGTAGCGATCCCGATGCGCTGTCGGCCTGGTATCGCGAGCACCTCGGCATCGGTGCGGGGTGCGTCTCGACCCCCGGCGCGACGCCCGACGAATGGAGCTGGGAGACGCAAGGTGGCCCGGTGGTGTTCGCGCCGTTCAAGGCCGACACCGACTATTTCGCGGCGGACAAGCAGTTCATGCTCAATCTGCGGGTGTCGGATATCGACGGGTTGATCGCATCGCTGAGCGCGGCGGGGATTGCGGTCGAGACCAAGCCGGAGTGGAACGACCCGAGCATCGGTAAATTCGCGCGCACCCACGATCCGGAGGGCAATGCGATCGAGCTCTGGGAGCCGCCGGTTTAGGGTGGCGAACAGTGTTGCATGGCCGGTTCTGGTGGAAAGCAGACGTTATAGGAGCGCCTTCAAAGCGCTTTCATATCGAGCAATTGCGAGGGCAAATGACCGCTGGCGGCTCTTCAAAAAAAGGCGAATGAAAAAAGCGATTGCAGCGAACAAAAGGGCCATCAACAAAATGGTGGGCACGGCGTCGTACATGCCCCACCTCATGACATAGTAGCCCGCCATCGCGCAAAACGCGACAGCGCTAACCGCGAAAATCCACATGTAAAACGAGATCATTGCCCACGATTGGTGAGGTTCGGGACGTCCGCTTCGACGATTTGTCGTGTATGAAAGAATTGAACGCACCGGGGACGTTTATCATCCCCACTTTATGTCCGCTACTGGCGCGAAAGCCGCCATCGCAATATCACGGTCCCGTCGCGGCAAAGCCGCGCCGTCGGACGGCGGCTGGAGCCGCTGCCGGCCGCTCGCGCCCACGCGACGTGAAATAGCTCCGCTATCTCACTTGGGCGCGAGCACCATCAGCATCTGCCGGCCTTCCATCCGCGGATAGGCCTCGACCTTGGCGGTTTCGGCGACATCGGCCTGGACGCGCTGGAGCAGGACCATGCCGAGCTGGCCGTGGCTCAGCTCGCGGCCGCGGAAACGGAGCGTGATCTTGACCTTGTCGCCTTCGTCGATGAATTCGAGCACCTTCTTCATCTTGGTGTCGTAATCATGGTCATCGATGTTGGGACGCATCTTGATCTCTTTGATCTCCTGCGTCTTCTGGCTCTTGCGGGCGAGGTTGGCCTTTTTCTGGGCCTCGTATTTGAACTTGCCGACATCGAGGAACTTGGCGACGGGCGGATCGGCGTTGGGCGACACTTCGACCAGGTCGAGACCGACCTCGCGCGCCTGCTCCATCGCCTCGCGGGTGTACATCACGCCGAGGTTCTCACCGTCCTGGTCGATCACGCGAACCTTGGGCGATACAATGAATTCGTTGAAGCGAGGGCCATTCATCGGCGGCGCCTGGCGGGTCATCGGGGGTCGGATAGGTGTAGCTCCTGCGATTGTTTCAGGGACGATATAGGGCTTTTTCGGGCAAAACGAAAGGTGGCGTCGCGCATCTTCGTCGCGCGCCCCCCGGCGAAGGCCGGGGAGCGCAACCCGGTTACAGATCCGGGGCCTTGGCCGCCTCGGTCAGCATCGCGATCGCGTCGTCGAGCGTCAGGAACTGCTGGCGGTCGCTGCCCAATTGCCGCAGCGCGACCTTGCCCTCCTCGGCCTCCCGCTTGCCGACGACGAGCAGGTTGGGAACCTTCGCCAGCGAATGCTCGCGCACCTTGTAGTTGATCTTCTCGTTGCGCAGATCGGTCTCGACGCGAATCCCCGCCGCCTTGAGCTTCTCGGCGACCTCACGCGCGTAATCGTCGGCGTCGGAGACGATCGTCGCGACCACCGCCTGGACGGGCGAGAGCCACAGCGGGAAGCGCCCGGCGTGATGCTCGATCAGGATGCCGATGAAGCGTTCGAACGTACCGAGGATCGCGCGGTGGAGCATGATCGGGCGATGCCGCTCGCCGTCCGCGCCAACGTATGACGCGTCGAGTCGTTCGGGCAGCACGCGGTCCGACTGGATCGTGCCGACCTGCCACGTCCGCCCGATCGCATCGGTCAGGTGGAATTCGAGCTTGGGCGCATAGAACGCCCCCTCGCCCGGCAGTTCCTCGAACTTCGCCTTGATCGACTCGCCGAGGCTGGACCCGAGCACCGCCGTGCGCAGTTCGTCCTCGGCCTTGTCCCACATCTCTTCGCTGCCGAACCGCTTGTCGGGGCGCAGCGCGAGCTTGACCGCATAATCCTCGAAGCCGAGGTCGCGGTACACGCTGTCGAGCAGCTCGCAGAATTGCTGCACCTCGGCGACGAGCTGGTCCTCGCGCACGAAGATATGCGCATCGTCCTGGGTGAACTGGCGCACGCGCATGATTCCGTGGAGCGCGCCGTGCGGCTCGTTGCGGTGGCAGCAGCCGAACTCGGCCATACGCAGGGGCAGCTCGCGGTAACTGCGGATGCCCTGGTTGAAGATCTGGATATGGCCCGGGCAGTTCATGGGCTTCACGGCCAGGTGCCGGTCCTCGGACTCC
>JBBQLB010000015.1:0-65788 GCA_038327465.1 Sphingomonadales bacterium
CGACTGCCCATCTCCCCGGCCCTCTCCCCAATGGGGGAGAGGGAGAAGAAAATGCAACTTTGGGTCGGCCTCGGTAACCCCGGCGCGCTATATGCGCTCAACCGGCACAATGTCGGCTTCATGGCGGTCGACACGATCGCCGATTTCTACGATTTCGGCGGCGTCAAGAAAGCGTTCCAGGGCTGGACCCAAGAGGGCCGGATCGGATCGAGCAAAATCCTGCTGCTCAAACCCGCGACCTTCATGAACGAAAGCGGGCGCAGCGTCGGCGAAGCGATGCGCTTCTACAAGCTCGAGCCCGACGCGGTCACCGTTTTCTATGACGAGCTCGATCTCGACCCTTTCCGCGTGAAAGTGAAAATCGGCGGCGGGGCGGCAGGGCACAATGGCATCCGCTCGATCGCGCAGCATATCGGCGAGGATTTCCGCCGTGTACGGCTCGGCATCGGGCATCCGGGGCATAAGGACAAAGTCAGCCCCTATGTGCTCGGCAATTACGCTAAAGCCGAGATGGACCGGCTCGCCGATCTGCTCGGCGCGGTGTCGGCGGAGGCGGCGTGGCTCGCGGCCGGTGACGATCAACGCTTCATGAGCGACGTGGCGCTGCGGCTTGGGGACGGAAAATGAGCGTACGGACCCTGTTTGCGACCCCTTTTTACGAGGGCAAAGTGAAGAATGCGGCGCTGATCGCCGAGCTCGACCGGTCGTGCCACGCGCTGGCCGAGGATGACCGTGCGGGGCGGGCATGGTCGAAGGACCATGGCTATCGCGGGTACACCTCCTACGCGTCGCTGAACGATCTGCCGCACCGCGACCCGGCGTTTGGCGATCTGGTCAAATTGCTCAACAAGCACGTCGCGAAATTCGCCGAGGAATGCGCATTCGAATTGAACGACCGCAAATTGAAGCTCGACAGCCTGTGGGTCAACGTCCTGAAACCCGGCGGCACGCATTCGGGCCATGTCCATCCGCACAGCGTGATTTCGGGGACGGTCTATATCGCGGTGCCACCGGGCGCAGGGGCGCTCAAGCTCGAGGATCCGCGCTTGCCGATGATGATGGCCGCACCCCCGCGCCGCGCCGATGCAGCGGAAAGCCTGAAGCCCTTCGTCTATATCGAACCGCAAGCGGGCAATGTGCTGCTATGGGAAAGCTGGCTGCGGCACGAAGTCGCCCCCGGCAGCGCGAAGGCCGAGCGCGTGAGCATCAGCTTCAACTATCGCTGGTGACGGCTAAAACTGGTAGGCCAGCGTCACCGCGCCGACGGGATTGAGCGTGTCGGTTTGCGGCCTTTGCGCGCCCAACAGGTCGATCGGCTGCTGGACATAGGGATAGACCGTCACGGCCTGCCCCAGCATCGCGCCTCCATCGACACCCGCGCGCCACCCGCCGCCGATCGGGCGATCAAACCCGATCAGCGCGATCGGGGCGAACCGCTCGAACCCCTGATGCAACGCGACCGGACGAGCATTGCCGAACGGATTGAAATGCAGCGCGACCTCCGCATCGGGCGAGGTGAGATCGGCGCTATAGCGAGAATAAAAGCGCGTACCGAACGATAGCCGGAGGTTGGACCGCGCCATGGGGCGGAACTCGACGATCGGGCTTGCCGAACGCAGCTCGGTCCGCGCCATCAGCCACCCGAAAATGTCGCGCTGCCGCGGTGGACCCGGTGCGCGCACGGTTCGCTGGCCGGTCCCGGGAAAACCAGTAACAGGATCGGGCAAAAGCGACGCGCGAAACGCCAGAAAGATGCGCGGCGTCGGCGCGCGCGGCGCAGCGGACGCGCCCGTCGGCAGCAGCCCACCCGCCAGCAGCGTTATGCAGCCAAGTGCCGCCAGATTCGCCTTAGCCCGCATACAGCCCCTCGACCGATCGTTACGCCCGCAATCCGTACACACCGGACCCGTTGGCGCAAGGTTTCGTTAACCATAAGCGGCACGCACCCGGCACTGGCGTTCCAGAGCGGGACGCCGTATCGGCGACGCTTCACGAAAAAGACGGTTCAAGGAAGATCATGGGATTTCGGTGTGGGATCGTGGGGCTGCCCAATGTCGGCAAGTCGACCCTGTTCAATGCGTTGACGCAAACGGCGGCGGCGCAAGCGGCGAATTATCCGTTCTGCACGATCGAGCCGAACGTCGGCAATGTCGCGGTGCCGGATGACCGGTTGCAGGCGCTCGCCGCCGTGGCGGGATCGGCCAAGATCATCGAGACGCAATTGGGCTTCGTCGATATCGCGGGGCTGGTGCGTGGTGCGTCCAAGGGGGAGGGTCTCGGCAACCAGTTCCTCGGCAACATTCGCGAGGTCGATGCGATCGTCCATGTGTTGCGCTGCTTCGAGGATGGCGATGTGACGCATGTCGAGGGCAAGGTCGATCCGATCGCCGATGCCGAGACGGTCGAGACCGAGCTGATGCTGTCCGACCTCGAAAGCCTCGAAAAGCGCGTGCCCAATTTGCTCAAGAAAGCGACGCAGGGCGACAAGGAAGCGAAGGTCGCCGCCTCGGTGCTGGCACAGGCGCTCGATTTGCTGCGTGAAGGCAAGCCGGCGCGGCTGACCGTGCCGAAGGATGAGGACGAGGCGCGGGCGTTCGCGCAAGCACAATTGCTGACCGCCAAGCCGGTGCTCTACGTTTGCAACGTCGATGAGGCGCATGCGGCGGAAGGCAATGCCTTTTCCGCGCGGGTGTTCGAAAAGGCCAAGGCCGAGGGGGCCGAGGCGGTCGTCGTCTCCGCCGCGATCGAGGCCGAGATTGCGACGATGGCGCCCGAAGAGCGCGGCGAGTTTCTGGCCGAGCTGGGCCTGTCGGAAACCGGGCTCACGCGCGTGATCGTTGCCGGGTACAAGCTGTTGCAATTGCTTACCTTCTTCACCGTCGGCCCGAAGGAAGCGCGCGCCTGGACCGTCCATGTCGGCGCCAAGGCCCCGCAAGCGGCGGGCGAGATCCACACCGATTTCGAACGCGGCTTCATCCGCGCCGAGACGATCGCGTTCGAGGATTACGTCACGCTGAAGGGCGAAGCGGGCGCGCGCGATGCGGGCAAATTGCGGCAGGAAGGCAAGGAGTACGTCGTCCATGACGGCGACGTGATGCTGTTTAGGTTCAATGTCTGAGGCGGCGTCTCCGACGGTCGTGATTGCGCCGTTCCGCGCCGGGACCGAGGCCGCGATCGCCGATTTGATCGTCGGCATTCAAAATGGCGAATTCGGCGTCGCGATCACTGCCGCCGACCAGCCCGATCTTGCCGATATTACAGGCTTTTATTGCACCGGCGCAGGCGGATTCTGGACCGCATCGGTCGCGGGCGAAATCGTCGGCACGATCGCGCTCAAGGCATTCGAGCACGACGCGGGAGCGCTGCGCAAGATGTTCGTCGCGCCCGCGTGGCGTGGTCGCGAGCATGGTGTCGGCGCGGCGTTGCTGGCGACACTGCTCGCGCATGCACGGGCGCACGGCCTGTCGCACATCCTCCTCGGCACCACCGCGCAGTTCGTTGGCGCGCACCGCTTTTATGAGAAGAACGGATTTGTGGAGATCGCGGTGGAGGCGTTACCGCCGACATTCCCGCGCGCGCCGGTCGATACGAAATTCTACCGGCTGGACCTGACGGCGACAGACCCCTAAGCATCAGCCAATGTTCGCCCGGCTGATCCTTGCGCTGTTGCTTGCTGCCTTTGCCCTTCCGGCGGTGGCGAATGGGCCGTGTCGGGATGCGCCGCAGCCGAAGATGATGGCTGGCATGGCGCACGGGTCGCATCACGCGCCGCGTCCCGACGACCACGCCACTGTGCCGCATGTGTGCATTGGCTGCATTCCGCCCGCGAGCCTTGCCGTCGCTTCGGTCGAGGGGCGGGCGCTGCGGGTGGCGGTGCCGCGCCGTATTCTCGCGGCGGCGTTCGATCCGGCGGCGGGTGTGCCGCCAGCACTTCCTCCTCCGCGCCGGGACGCGTGATCCGGCGGGCTGCTCTTTGCGCCCGCGATCCTCCTTTTCCCCGTTGAGGATTTTATTCGATGACTCGATCGTTATTGGTCGCGGGCTGCGCGCTCGCGGCGTTGCTGCCTGTGCCTGCGTTTGCGCAGATGCACATGCCCTCCGGCATGAAGATGGATATGCCGGTTGTGGCGCCGACGGTGAAGCCGAAGGCGAAGCCCAAGGTGGTGGCGCCGGTTCTTAGGGCTAAGGCTGTGACGCCTGTTCCGACCGCTACGCCTAATCCTTCTCTTGCTTCTCCTCCTGCTTCCCCGGCGGAGGCCGGGGCCCAGCTACTCATGGTTGAAAACGAAGAGCAGTCCCCTCCTACCATAGCACCCGCGACTGGGCCCCGGCCTTCGCCGGGGAACGAACAAGAAAACGAACCCACGCAAGAGGATCACAGCATGCACGACATGCACAGCATGCACGCCATGCCCGGCATGACCATGCCCGCAACCGACGCCGCTTATGGCGAAGGCTCAGGCACGTCGCGCAATCCCGGGATCGGCGGGGGGATGCATGGGCTGCACATCCCGGCGGGTGACTGGATGGTGATGCTGCACGGCTATGTCTGGGGCATTTATACCGATCAGGGCGGGCCGCGTGGCGACAATCAGGCGTTCGTCACGTCGATGGCGATGCTGTCGGCCGAGCGCAACTTCGGCGGCGCGCGTCTCCAATTGCGATCGATGCTGAGCCTCGAGCCGTTGATGGGCAAGCGCGGCTATCCCAATCTGTTCGCAACCGGCGAGACCGCCGATGGCGTGCTCCAGCTGACCGACCGGCAGCATCCGCACGATCTGTTCATGGAACTCTCCGCGCGGGTCGATGTCGATGCGGGGGCGGGCAGCGTGTTCCTGTACGGCGGGCCGGTCGCCGAGCCTGCGCTGGGGCCCTCGGCGTTCATGCACCGGCCATCGGCGACGTATCAGCCGCTCAGCCCGATCACGCACCATTGGTTCGACAGCACGCATATCAGTTACGGCGTGGTGACGGCGGGCTATGCCGCGCCGAAATGGCAGATCGAGGCATCGGCTTTCAGAGGGCGCGAACCGAATCAATTTCGCTGGAACATCGAACGCCTCGCGCTCGATTCATGGAGTGTCCGCGCGACCTGGACGCCCTCCCCCGCCTGGGCGATTCAGGTGAGCCATGGACGGCTGAAAAGTCCCGAGCAGCTCGAGGCGTTTCGCGACGAAGCGCGGACCACCGCGAGCGTGCAATATGCACGCGCCACTGCACGGGGGGGCGTGTCGGCGCTGCTTGCTTATTCGAACAAGCACAAGCTGCCGGGACGGGCGCTGAGCGGGTGGCTGGCCGAGGCGAATTGGGAGATCGGGCGGCACGACACACTGTTCGCGCGCGCCGAGAATGTCGCGAATGACGAGCTGTTTCCGAATCCGCTCGATCCGCTGCACGACCGCAAATTCCGCGTGAGCAAGCTGGAGGCTGGCTATGCCTATCGGATGCCGCTGGCCGGGCCGGTGACGCTCGCGCTGGGCGGCACGATGGGGGTGTATGACAAGCCTGCCGCGCTCGATGCGGCGTACGGTCGCTTTCCGCTGAGTTTCAGCCTGTTCGCCAAGGTGTCGCTCGGGCACTGACGCTGTCATGAGCGTGACGCACAGTCGTAGCATGGGGGCGCATATGCGCTGGACCACCCGTATCTTCGCCGCCGCCTTGTGCGCCGCCTTGCAAGCGTGCGTCACGCCGCCGCTCGCGGGGCCGCGCGCGCCGGCGGCGGCAGAGCTGCGCGCTCCGATCACGATCCTGATCTCGATCGATGGTTTCCGCCCGGATTATCGGTCGCGCGGCGTGACCCCCAATCTCGATGCGCTGGCGGCGGGCGGGATCAGCGCGGCGATGCGGCCGAGTTTTCCGTCGAAGACCTTTCCCAATCACTGGACGCTCGTGACGGGCGTGCGCCCCGATCGCAACGGGATCGTCTCCAACGCGATGGAGGATGCGCGGCTTCCCGGCGTGAAGTTCACGATGGCGGAGTCGCAAGACCCGTTCTGGTGGAACGCGGCCGAGCCGATCTGGGTAACGGCGGAGCGCGCCGGAGTGCGCAGCGCGACTTTGTTCTGGCCGGGATCGAATGTCGCCTGGGGCGGCACCAAGGCCAAGGACAAGCAAGTGGTCGGCGGTTTGCGCGCCGAGGATTGGTGGCCCTACGACATCGAAGTGCCGGCCGCGCAGCGGGTGGCGGGCGCGCTCGACTGGCTGCGGCGACCGGCGGCGACGCGGCCGAAATTCCTGACGCTCTATTTCGACACGGTCGACAGCGCGGGGCATACGTACGGGCCAGATGCGCCCGAGACGACCGCCGCCGTCGCCGATGTGGATGCCACGATCGGCGCGCTGGTGGCGGGCCTGCGCAACCTCGGCCAACCCGCGAACCTTGTCATCGTCGCCGATCACGGCATGGCGGGGACCAGTGCGGAACGGACGATCGCGATGGATAAAGTCGCCGATCCGGCGAGTTACCGGCTGTTCGACTCCGGGCCGTTCGCCAGCATCTATCCGGTCGCAGGACATGAGGCGGCGCTGGAAAAAGCGTTGCTGGGCAAACACGCGCATTTCGAATGCTGGCGCAAGGCGGAGATCCCGGCGCGGCTGCATTACGGCAGCAACCCGCGCATCCCACCGTATTTCTGTCTGCCCGAAACAGGGTGGCTGCTGGCGAAGACCACGCCGACCGATGCCGGCAATCTCGGCAATCACGGCTATGACAATTTCGCGCCCGAAATGGCGGCCTTGTTCATCGCGAGCGGCCCGGCGATCAAGCCGCTCGGGGCGCTGCCGCCGTTCGACAATGTCGCTGTCGCGCCGCTGCTGCGCGATCTGCTGCGGCTGCCTGCGGGCACGGGGCTCGACGGCGACGATGCGCCGTTTCGCGCGGCGCTAGCCAAGTAGCACTTGCGTTTGCGCGCGCGCCGCTGGACACTTGGGCATGCAATATTTCGAAGATTTGACGGTTGGCGCGACGGCTTCGTTCGGCCGTTATGTGGTGACGCGCGAAGAAGTGGTGGCATTTGCCGAGCGGTTCGACCCGCAACCCTTCCATTTGTCCGATGAGGCCGCAGCGCAGACGCATTTCGGGCGGCTGTCGGCAAGCGGGTGGCATACCTGCGCGATGACGATGGCGATGCTGGTCGAACAGCTCAAGATCAACCGCCAGGCCGGGCTGGGGTCACCGGGGCTCGACGAACTGCGCTGGCTCAAACCCGTCTATCCGGGCGATACGCTACGCTGTGAAACCGAGATCCTCGAAAAGCGTGCCTCGCAAAGCCGCCCCGAAATGGGCAGTTACCGCAGCCGGATGAAAGTTCTCAATCAGGACGATGTCGTGGTGATGACCTTCATCTCGATCGGCCTGATCGCGACGCGGCCCGCCCCCTGAAGGGCTTAGTGGCCCGCGAACGCCACCAGCGAATCGACCGTTAGGCCATCGGCGCGGAGTGCATCTGCCCCGCCGAGATCAGGCAGATCGACGAGGAATTGTGCTTGGCTCACCACCGCGCCTGCCTTGCGCAGTAGCCGGACCGCCGCGCGCGCGGTGCCGCCGGTGGCGATGAGATCGTCGACCAGCAACACGCGTTGCCCGGCGACCAGCGCATCGGCGTGCATCGCGATCCGGTCGGTGCCATATTCGAGCGCGTAATCCTCGGCGATCGTCGCACCGGGCAGCTTGCCGTCCTTGCGGATCAGCAGCACGCCGGCCTTGAGCGGCGCGGCAAGCGCGGCGGCGAAAATGAAGCCACGCGCCTCAATCCCGGCGACGAGATCAACCGGGCCCTGCGTTGCGGCTGCCATGCGCGTGATCGCGGTCGCGAAACCTCCGGAATCGAGCAGCAGGGTCGTGATGTCGCGAAACTGGATCCCGGGCTTGGGAAAGTCCGGGATCGTGCGGATCAGCGCCCGAAGATCGGGGTTGCGGTCGTCAGTGTCGGCCACGGCGCGCAACCCCTTCAGGCAGACCTCAATGCTTAATGTCGCGCCAGATGTTCTGATACGCGCCGTAGGTCAGCAGCGTGAAGAACGCCAGGAACGCCAGCACCGCGAGACCATAGCCATGCCGCGTCGGCAAATTCGGCTCGGCCGCCCAGGCGAGGAAGGCCGAAACGTCAGCCGACATCTGCTTCACGGTCGGCTTGGTGCCGTCAAGATAGGTCACCTGTCCATCCTGCGCGAGCGGTGGGGGCATCGCGAGGTTGAGGGTCGCGAAGTAGCGATTGAAGTAGAGCCCGTCGGGGGTCTTCGCATCGGGATATTTCTTGAGCATCTCGGCTGGCGGGTCGCCATAGCCGGTCAGCAGCGAATAGACATAGGCCGGACCGTCATGCCGCGCCTTGGTGATCAGCGACAGATCTGGCGGATTGCCCTGGCCGGGATAATAAACGGTCGGGAAGTAATCGGCAGGGGTGTTCGGCCGTTCGGTCGTGTCGCCCGTCTTCGGATCGAATTGCTTGGCCTTGGTGCCCCAATCGGCGGCAAACTTCTTCACCTGCGCCGCCGAATAGCCAATCTGCGTCAGATCGCGAAACGCGACATGCTTGAGCGAATGGCAGTTAGAGCAGACTTCCTTATAGACCTGCAACCCACGCTGCAGCTGGCGGTTGTCATACGTGCCGAGCAAGCCGTTGGAAGCCAGAGCGACTTCCTTCGGGTGGAGGTGGAACTCCTCCGCTGCGGTTTCGACCGGGGGATCGGTCATGACGCCCTGGACCGACCAGTACAGCGCCCAGGACAAAGCGGCGACGATGCCGGCCCCGATGAGGATTGCGATTGCGCGAACCATTGCTCGTTTTGCCCTTTATTCGGCCGGAACCGGGCTACCGCTGAGCGCGGTATGTGCCGGAGACGTGCCACCCTTCTTCGCCAGAACCGCCTCGGTGATCGAGTTCGGTAAAGGCCGCGGACGTTCCATCCGCGACACGATGGGGAGGATGATGAGGAAGTGCGCGAAATAATAGGCTGCGCAAATCTGGCTGAGGATCACGTAGAGCGGCGTCGCCGCCGACCCACCGCACCAACCCAGCACCGCAATGTCCGCCACCAGCACCCAGAAGAAGAAGCGATAGAGCGGGCGATAGTTGGACGACCGCACCGGCGAGCTGTCGAGCCAAGGCAGGAAGAACAGCAGCAGGATCGACCCGAACATCGCGAGCACGCCAAGCAGCTTGGCCGGAACGAACGCGAAGTCGACGGTGAAGGCGCGCAGGATCGCGTAGAACGGCCAGAAATACCATTCGGGCACGATATGGGCGGGCGTCTGCAGCGCGTTGGCCGGGATGTAATTGTCGGGATGACCAAGCGCGTTTGGCGCGAAGAACACCAAGGCGGCGAAAATGAACATGAACACGCCGAGCCCGAAGCCATCCTTGGCGGTGTAATACGGATGGAACGGGACGGTGTCCTGCTCACCCTTCACATCGACGCCGGTCGGGTTGTTCGACCCCGGAATATGCAGCGCCCAGATGTGCAGGATGATGACGCCCGCAATCACGAAGGGCAGCAGATAATGCAGCGAGAAGAAGCGGTTGAGCGCGGCATCGTCCGGTGCATATCCGCCCAAGAGCCAGATCCGGATCGTCTCGCCGACCACGGGTATCGCCGAGAAGAAACCGGTGATCACCTGCGCGCCCCAGAAGCTCATCTGACCCCAGGGGAGGACATAGCCCATAAAGGCGGTTGCCATCATCAGCAGGAAGATCGTGACGCCGAGCAGCCAGATCATCTCGCGCGGGGCCTTATACGATCCGTAAAAGAGACCGCGGAAAATGTGGATATAGACCACGATGAAGAACATCGACGCGCCGTTCGCATGCGCATAGCGGAGGAACCAGCCGCCGTTGACGTCGCGCATGATGTGTTCGACCGAATCGAACGCGATCGCGCCATTGGACGCATAATGCATCGCCAGCACGATGCCGGTGACGATCTGAATACCGAGCGCCGCGCCCGCGAGCACGCCAAAGTTCCAGAAATAATTGAGGTTGCGCGGCACCGGATAGCCTGCACCGACCGCGCCATAGACAAGGCGGGGGAGCGGCAGGCGCTCGTCGATCCATTTGGTGAAGCCGTTCGACGGCGCGTAATGCTTGGCCCAGGGGAAGCTCATATTCGTGTCCTCAACCCACCGTTATCGTCGTCGGCGACGTGAACTTATATTCCGGCACCGCGAGATTCTTAGGAGCCGGGCCTTTGCGGATGCGCGCTGCGGTATCGTATTGCGAACCGTGGCACGGGCAGAAATAGCCGCCATATTGGCCGCGATCTTCACCGCTGGTGATGCCCTGCGGGATGCAGCCGAGATGGGTGCAGACGCCAAGCGTAACCAGCCAGTTCTTCTGGCCGCGCGTCCGCTTCTCAAGCGTTTCCGGGTCGCGCAGCGTCTTGATATCGACCTTCTCGGCCTCGGCAATTTCGGCTGGCGTCAAGTTGCGCACGAACAAAGGCTGTTTGCGGAAGGAAACCGTGACGCCCTGCCCGGCTTCGATCTTCGACAGATCGACGTCGGTCGTCGACAGCGCGAGCACGTCGGCCGAGGGGTTCATCTGATTGACCAGCGGCACGACAATCGCGATCGCGCCGACACCGGCGGCGCTGACCGCTGCGATGCTCAGGAAATCGCGACGACGCGGTTCGCCTTCGGGATGCGTCTCGTGCTGACTGGGAACTTCGAGGGTATTTCCGCTTGCCATCCACTTGCCCTTGCACTTCGCTCGCCCGCCGAACGCAACGCGGAAGAACGACAAATTCGACATGGCCACCCGCGAAGGATGCGCGGGGATGCCTTAGACGCCACACGATCGGCGGCGCTGAGCGCTCTGTTAGACGCGAGCGCAGCATTTTGCCAACAGGATTTTGCCATCTATTTTAGGGATGCTACCGAGGGGGATGCGGATCGCCCTGTACCACCCCGAAATCGCCGGAAACGTCGGTGCCATTTTGCGGCTTGGCGCGTGCCTGAACACGGGCGTCGACGTGATCGAGCCGACCAGCTTTACGTGGAGCGAGAAGGCGCTTGCGCGATCCGGGATGGATTATGCGCATGTCGTGGATGTGCGGCGCCACGCCGATTGGGAAGCGTTCCACGCCCAAGTCGGCGGGCGCATCGTGTTGCTGACGACGCGCGGCGGGGTGCGGCTCGATTCGGCTGAGTTCCGTGCCGACGATGTGCTGCTGATGGGATCGGAGGGAAGCGGCGTTCCCGATGATGTTCACGCCCGCGCCGATCTCGCTGTGCGGATTCCACTTGCGGCGGGGATGCGTTCGCTGAATGTCGCGGTCGCGGCGGGAATCGCACTCGCCGAAGCGTTACGACAAACACAAGGGTGGCCGGAATGATCGAACTCGACACGGAACAGGCACAGGCGCGCGTTTGGTTCGAACATTTGCGCGACCTGATCTGCGCGGAATTCGTGGAGATAGAGCGCGAAGCGGGGTCCGACGCGGATTTCGAATACACCCCTTGGGATCGGCCCAATCCCGACGGATCGCCCGGCGGCGGTGGCGTGCGCGGTGTGATGAAGGGCAAGGTCTTCGAAAAGGTCGGCGTCAACGTTTCGACCGTCGGCGGTGCATTCGAGGGCGACTTCGCCAAGACGATCCACGGCGCGGCGGAGGATCCAACCTTCTTCGCGACCGGGATCAGCCTGGTCGCCCACATGGCGAACCCGCACGTGCCCGCCGTCCATATGAACACGCGCTTCCTCGTCACCACCAAGCGTTGGTTCGGCGGCGGGGCCGATCTCAACCCGCCGATTCCCTATGACGAGGATACGGCGGACTTTCACCGCGCGATGAAGGCGGCCTGCGACCCGCACGGCGCGGACTATTATGAGCGCTACGCGAAATGGGCCGAGGACTATTTCTACATCCCGCACCGGAAAGTGCACCGCGGCGTCGGCGGCATTTTCTGCGACCATCTGGAGGGCGATTTCGCGGCGAATTTCGCCTTCATTCAGGACATCGGTCGTGGTTTTCTCGATTCGTTCCCGCGGATCGTGCGGCGGCGGATGAACGCCGACTTCACCCCCGCCGACACTGCGCAGATGCTCGAATGGCGCGGGCGCTATGCCGAATTCAACCTGGTCTATGATCGGGGAACCTTGTTCGGGCTGAAGACCGGCGGCAATATCGATGCGATCCTGATGAGCTTGCCACCGCTCGCGACGTGGTCGTGAATTGGGGGGGCTGATTCCGGTCCGCGACGACGAGGTCGCGACGATCGTCACGACGCTGGAGATGCGGACCAAGCCGCCGCTGCGCCCGCTCCCCGCCTCGCCGCTGCGCCTTGTCGCGTGGGACCGGCCGAGCGCGGAGAAGTATCGCGCGCTGTTCCGTCGCGTTGGCGCGCCGTGGTTGTGGTTCTCTCGGCTGGTGATCGACGATGCGGCGTTGCTCAAGACCATCCACGATCCGGCAGTCTCGATTTACGCGGCGGTCGATCACGCCGGAATCGAGGTCGGGATGCTAGAACTCGATTTCCGCGAGCCGCGTGCTTGCGAGATTTCCTATTTTGCGCTGATCCCCGAATTGGCGGGCAAGGGACTCGGCCGTTGGCTTATGGCGGAAGCGCTTACGCGGGCGTGGGTCAAGGGGATCGAGCGCGTGTGGGTGCACACCTGCACGCTCGATCACCCCTCGGCGCTCAATTTCTATCGTGCGCAGGGGTTCGTGGCGATCGGGCGCGCGGTGGAAACCTTCCCCGATCCGCGCCTTAGCGGGCATTTGCCGCCCGATGCAGCCCCTCACGTGCCGCTACTGAGCCGCCGGTAAAGCGCGACCTCGATCAGGATCTTGGCGACCGTTCCCGCGCTGACAACGAGAGCCCCGCATCCACAGATCAGCACCGCCACGACAGGGTTTGCCATTGGCGCACCGTTCATCGCGCGACCAAGGAGATTGAGCGGCTGCGCGAGGATGACCGGCGGAAGCACCGCAATACAGGCGAGACCGGCGGTGGCCAGCCCGTTGCCGCCAGTCCGCTTCCAGCTCGCCCGAATCGCGCCAAGCGCCGAAATAGGCTGTTGTCCGAGCAGCGCTGGTATCGCCAGCAGCAAGCGTCCTTCGAGGTACGCAGCCGGCAAGATCAGCAGCGGGATAGTCTGAATGGTCAAGGCGAGCGGTGAGGCCACAAGGGCAATCAAAAATGTCGGCAAAAATCGCAACGGTGCGTTTGCCAGCGCTTTCCCGACCGTCAACCTCGAGCGATCGACATAGAGCGACGTCAGCGTGATTTGCGCAATCAGTATCGCCGCGACCGCCACCAAAAGACCGGGAAGATTGGCCGCCACCCATGTCTGCATTTGCACAATAAAGGCCTGCTGGACCGCGGGATTGGTTTCGAAATCGACCGGAACCGAGAGTGATGGCGTCACCAGCAACAACGCCGCGAGTTGCGGGACAAAGATCAGCGCCCCCCCAACACCGATCAACACTTCCCGATCACGCTTCGCCATCGCCCAGGCGTCGCGCAGGACGCCTGTTACATTCAAGGTCATGCCGCCTCGACGATCGCCGCGCGCGCGTCACGCGTCGCCAGATACAGTTTCGCGATGAACGCCACCGACAGGACCGAGAAGATCGTCGAAATCGCCGCCACGACAATCTGCGTCAGGACCGAGGCGAGCGTGATGGGCCCCTCCCCGCCGATCAACAGCCCAAACACGCTGCCGAACACCGTCTTCGCCGCCGCAGACGCGACCCACGATACGATCCCGTACAGCAGCAGCACGCCGATCACCTTCCAGCCAATGCCGCGGGTGAGCACAAAGGCGCGCGCATAGACGCCGAGGCCACGCCGCTCCATCACCATGATCGGCGTGATCAGCAAGACGAAGCGAGCATAGGCCCAAAACACAAACACCGCGAACGCGATCATATAGAAGGTTGCAAAGCTGAGCGCCCAGCCATTCACCGATCCCTCAGGCGGCTTGCCCGCGGCCAACGCGGCCATATCGAGCCCGCTTAACCCCAGCGCCACCCCGATCGGCGCCGCGAGCAGGATCACGGCCAAGGTCGTAACCAGCCCGATCCCGAGAACCGGCAGGGTCCGGCGATTGGCGGTCGCGATTGCCGCGGCGCGCCCGGCGGCGGGATCGAAGGCGAGCGCGGTGATCGCGATGCCGCCCCAGGTGGTGACTATAGCGAGGAAGAACACGATTCCACCGAGGGTCCAATCGCCGACTTGTCCGCTCGACCCCATCAACGGCATCAAATTGCCAAGCAAGGTCAGCGGCACGAAGATACCGAGCAGCACGATCGGCGTGAGCGCCGCCAAATTATCGCTGAGGAACTCGGCAGTGCGGTCCCACACGGTGCTCATCGTCGCAATCACGTCGTCCGTCTCCCCCGGAAGTTGCAAGGCTGTTAGCGCAAGCGCGGGCGGCTTGCCAATCACTTGCGTTGGTCGGGGTCCTGTCCCATTTCGCAGTCGGTGACCCTGATTCCCGACACCATCGAATGGCGCATCGCGCCCGCGCCGGTGCCCTATGGCGAGGCGCTAGCCGAAATGGAGGCGCGCGCCGCCGCCGTCGCGGCTGGAGAGGCGCGCGAACTGGTGTGGCTGCTCGAACATCCGCCGGTCTATACCGGCGGAACCAGCGCCGATCCGGCAGACTTGCGCGATCCGCGCTTTCCCGTGGTGCAAACCGGGCGCGGCGGGCGCTACACCTATCATGGCCCGGGGCAGCGCATCGGTTATGTCATACTCGACCTAAACACCCGCGGGCGCGACGTGCGACGTTATGTCCATGCACTCGAAGGCTGGGTGATCGAAACGCTGGGCGATCTGGGGATTTCAGCGTTTCGCGCCGAAGGTCGGGTCGGCATCTGGACGCATGTTCCCGATCCGGCGGGTGGCAGCGGTGTTGTGGAGGCCAAGATCGGTGCCATTGGGGTGCGCGTGCGGCGCTGGGTCACGTTGCACGGCTTTTCGGTCAATCTTGCCCCGAATTTGGCACATTTCGGGGGTATCGTCCCGTGCGGCTTGGCTGAATTCGGCGTTACCAGCGCCGAAAACCTCGGCGCGCCGACCGATTTTGCGACGTTCGACGCGGCTTTAGCGGGCCGTTTCGGCGCTTTTCTTGATACTCATTCTTTGGGGTGAGAAATCTGGGCTTGAGGGCGCGGCAATTCCGGGCTAATGTCCACTACGGTTTGGGTATTAAAGGTCTCGAGGCCAAAACCAAATCCATTATCTAGGGAGCTTTCCAATGCGTGCATTCATTTCCAAGGTCGCTGCTGGTTCGATGATCGCTGTTGCTGCGATTGCCATTTCGGCTTGCACCCCCAAGACCGAGACGACGACGACCGACAACACGATGGTCACCGACATGAACTCGACCGACACGATGACCACCAACGACACGATGACGTCGACCGACGGCGCGATGACGAACGATGGCGCGATGATGTCGAACGACACCATGATGACCACGAACACCACGACGACCGAGAACAAGATGTAATCCTTCCCTAACGGGATTGATTGTATCGAGGGCCGTCCGGGCGACCGGGCGGCCCTTTCGATTCGGGTGGGGTTGGGTCAGGTGCGCGCAAGCCCCTGACGCTCCGACGCTGGATTCGAAAAGGGGCCAGATTCGAAAAAGGGTTTGGGTCGCACGGCGAATCGCCTTAGTCGCGACCCCGATTATGAGAGGCGAAGAATGACCGTGTTGCGTACCCTTGCCATGACCGCCGCGCTTTCCGCTGCCGCCGCCGCTACCCCGGCCTCGGCCCAGTTCTTTTTCCAGTCGCACGACATGAGCGGTCCGCCGATCCGTGGCGACGAGCCCGGTCTGCCGACGCTGCCAGACGCTACGCCTGACGAGGTTCGTGCCAATCTGGTGTGGAATCTGCGCTCCGCGCTCAACGTCGCGGCGCTGCAATGCCAGTTCGAACCGACGCTGCTGACGGTGGAGAATTACAACGTCTTGCTCGCCAACCATAAGGACGAGTTCAAGAAATCGTTCGACACGCTGGTCAAATATTTCAACCGCACCGCTAAAGGCGTGAAGCCGGGGCAGACCGCGATGGACCGGTACGGCACGCGCACCTATTCGGCCTTCACCACGGTCGGCGCGCAATATGGTTTTTGCCAGACCGCCGCGCAGGTCGCGACCGAAGCCGCCTATGCACAGCGCGGCACTTTTTACACGGTCGCCGTCAACAAAATGAGCGCGCTGCGCAACGCGCTGGTGCCTTGGGGTGAGGAACGTTTCCCGCGTTATGTCCGGATCGACACCCGCCAGTGGCTGCCCCGGCTCGACGCTGCGTGCTGGAATAAGCGCGGCCAGTGGCAAGATCGCAAATGCGGACCGTTCACGCTGACGTTCCGGTAATGGGCCGCTAGCGGCCGCTCACCGCAGCCCCAAGGCCTTATGCGACTGAAGCGTCAGCCGCCATTTTGGTCGCGCCAGGACAAGGTCGATTGCCGCGGCGTGATTCGCATCCGCATCGGCGCTGTCGAGCGGCTGGATCAGATGGTGGGCGAAATCCCACGTCTCCAGCGCCGCGACATCGCTGCCGGGTTGCGGCCAGACCAGCTTCAATTCGTCGCCGTGCCGCTGCACGACATCGCTCCCCGCCTTCGGGCTGATGCAGACCCAGTCGATGCCCGGGTGGACGGGGAGCGTCCCGTTGCTCTCGATCGCGATCTCGAACGCGGCAGCGTGGAGCGCATCGACCAGCGCATCGTCGACCTGCAGCATCGGCTCGCCACCGGTGAGCACCACGAACCGCAAGGCCTCGCCCGGTCCCCAGAAATCAGCCGCCGCCTCGGCCAGCGCTGCGGCGTCAACGAATTTTCCACCACCTCCACCATCGGTCCCGACGAAATCAGTGTCGCAAAAGCGGCACACCGCCGTCGCACGGTCCTCTTCACGGCCCGACCAAAGGTTGCACCCGGCAAAGCGTACGAACACCGCGCGCCTGCCCGCCTGCACGCCCTCCCCCTGCAGCGTCAGGAACATTTCCTTGACGGTATAGGTCATCAGATCAGACTGCGTAGCGGGTCGGGTCGGGCAGGCCCGCTTCCTCGAACCCCTTTTTGCGCAGGCGACAGCTGTCGCATTCCCCGCAATGCAAGCCACCGGATGCCGGATCGTAGCACGACCAGCTCATCCCCGCATCGAGCCCGAGCCGCGCCGCTTCGCGCACGATATCGGCCTTGGTCATGTCTTGTAGCGGGGCGTGAATGCGGAACGGACTGCCCTCTACCCCGGCCTTGGTCGCGAGTTCGGCGAGCGCTTCGAATGCCGTGATGAACTCGGGGCGACAATCGGGATAGCCCGAATAATCGAGCGCGTTGACGCCGATATAGAGATCGCGCGCGCCCATCGCCTCGGCCCAACCAAGCGCGAGGCTCAGGAAAATCGTATTGCGCGCGGGCACATACGTAATCGGGATACCCGGCTGCACGCCGTCCTTCGGCACCGCGATGTCGGCCGTCAGCGCCGAGCCACCAAAGGCAACGAGATCAAGCGGGAGGATGACATGCCGTTCTGCCCCCAGCGCCGTCGCGATCCGGCGGGCCGACGCGAGTTCGAGCCGGTGGCGCTGATTGTAATCGACCGACAGCGCCAGCAAACCATGCCCGTCCTCACGCGCACGGGCTGCCGCCACCATCGAATCGAGGCCACCCGACACCAGCACGACGGCCAGTGACGTGACCGGAGAAGTCGTCGCCAATGTCATGATCTGTGTCGGCTACGCCCAAAGTTGCGTTTTCGCAAGCGCAGCACAAAAAATGGGCCGCCCGAAAGCGACCCAGGGGCACCCGTTGCCGGGCAATTAGGGAGGAAACGTGCCGTCAAAAACTCTGCACAAACGCGATATAGCACCAAATCGTAAAGCGCTGTTTAATGCGCTCCCCCTTTTGGCGGGCACGCCCCAAGCCGACGCGCTTCATACTGTTCCTCGAACGGTGCCCCGTTGATGATGCCTTGCGTTTCGAGATTGAAATTGCGCGGGGTCGCGACTTTGACGCTGGTCTGGCCATGGCCGGTGCCGGGACAGGTGTAGTGAACCGTCGCCAGATTGGCCTCATTCGCAATGATGTACCGGCGACACTGCGCGCTGGAATGACCGTATTGAAGGAGCATTTCGGCATCGTCGATGCACATGGTGCTTGGTGCAGTCGCGGAGTCGAGCGGCCTCAATTGCCATTGTCCGAGCTCGATCCGCGCAACCGCGGTTAGTGTCGGGGCACCTGCGGGCGCAGCTGTCGCCAATGCGCCCGTCATCATCACGCCGACGCCAACCAAGCGCGCCAAGGTTCCTGCTCGCATCACGTCGCTTCCCGCCCGATTGCCCACACACGATCTAGTATGGCTCAGCTCAAGACTATAGCATATTTTGGACACGCAGCGACGAACAATATCGATTACGTAACGATATCGGCTTGATCGATCGGTGCCGGGAGCACCGGGAATTTCCGCGCGCAAAACGCGCAATCGACGAAGATCGTGCCGCTCTCATCGGCCATCGCGTGCTGTTCTTCGGGCGGGAATTTGGCGAGCACTTGCGCGATATAGTCGGGCGAACAGCGGCACCCGCGCACCAGACCGGTTTCACCGTGAAGGCGGACTTCATCTTCTTCGTTGAACAGCCGCCAGACGAGCGTCTCAAGCGGGATCGCGGGATCGGCCAGTTCGTCGCCGCGCATCGTCTGGCCGAGGATCGCGACATGCTCCCATTCCGGATGGTCAAGCCTTGTGTGCAGCCGCTCACGTCCATCCTCGCCCTCGGGCAAATGCTGCAGCAGCAGCCCGCCCGCGACGCGTCCGGTAACGCCGACCCGCACCAGCGTCGGGATTTGTTCGGATTGGAGGAAATAATGCTCGGCCGCAGCACTCAGCGAATCACCGTCCAGCGGAACGATGCCCTGATAGCGCTCGCCCGTGCTCGCTTGATCGAAGGTGATCGCCAGATAGCCCGCCCCGAACAAGGCGAACAGGCTGGGGTTCTCCGGCGCGGCGGCGAGGCGGTCGGCATCGTACTGCACGTAGCCGCGCAACTCGCCGCCTTTGTAATCACACACCAACAGCGTGACGATCCCGGTCTGCGTCTGCGCCTGCAGCGTCAGTTGCCCGCCCGCGTCCTTGAGCGTCGAACCGATCAGCGCGGCGAGCGTCAGCGCTTCGGCGAGTAGCGCCTCGATCGGAGCCGGGTACGCATGCGCGGCGAGGATCGTATTGAGCACCGGCCCCAGCCGCACGATCCGGCCGCGCGCGTGGCGATCGGGAATGGTGAAGCCGAGCGCGCGGTCGGTGTCGGTGGTCGGGTCGGTCATCGTCGTCCTTTGTCGCTACCCATCCTCAATGTCATCCCCGCGAAAGCGGGGACCCATCTCCGGCGGCACGAGATGGGTCCCCGCTTTCGCGGGGATGACACAAGGAAGAGTTGTTAGAAGGTAGGAAGCGCCCCGCGCCCGATCAACCGATCTGCCCGAAGCACCAGCGCAACACCGATTTCTGCGCGTGAAGCCGGTTCTCCGCCTCGGCCCAGATCAAAGATTGTGGGCCGTCGATCACCTCCGCGGTCACTTCTTCCCCGCGATGCGCGGGAAGGCAGTGGAGGAACTTTGCATCGGGGTTCGCCTTCGCCATCAACGTGGCGTCGACCTGATAGGGCAGCATTGCGCGCAGCTTGGTGTCGGCATGCTCCTGCCCCATCGAGATCCAGCAATCGGTGACGATCACATCGGCCCCCTCGACCGCCTCCGCGGCCGTGCCGACGACGCGGGCGCGTCCTTTGCCGAGCGTCACGTCCTGCTCGGGCGGCATGAAGCCTTGCGGGCAGGCCGCAACGACATTGAAGTGCATCAGCCCGGCCGCCTCCATGATCGAGGCGAGCACATTGTTGCCATCGCCCAGCCACGCGACCTTGAGGCCGGGGAGCGGCTTGCCGGCTTCGATGATCGTCAGCAGATCGGCCATGATCTGGCACGGGTGCGATGTGTCGGTCAGGCCGTTGATGACGGGAACGGTCGCATAATGCGCCATCTCCTCGAGCTTGGCATGATCATCGGTGCGCAGCATGATTGCGTCGCAATAGCCCGACAGCACGCGCGCGGTATCGGCCACGGTCTCGCCGCGCCCGAGTTGCGTGGTGCCCGAATCAAGCACGACCGAGCTGCCGCCGAGCTGGCGGATCGCCATGTCGAAGCTGACCCGCGTGCGGGTCGAATTCTTCTCGAACACCATCGCCAGCGTGTGGCCGGCGAGCGGCGCATCGGCATCGGGCTTGCCCTTCGGCCAGCCGCTGCGCGCGGCCTTGCGGTCGAGCGCATCGGCCAGCATCGCCGCGATGCCATCGGGGCCTGCGTCGGAGAGCGAGAGGAAGTGGGGCACCTTAAATCCTCCCCGACACGGGGAGGGGGACCATTTTGCCCCTTCGGCAAAATGGTGGAGGGGGAGCGCCACAAGCGGAGCGCGTGGGGAGAGCCCCCTCCACCGTTCGCTGAATGCTCACGTGTTGAAGCGAGATCGTGTCCCCCGGACACGATCTTGGATGGCCGGGGGCCATCCAAAGCTTCAACACCCTCCCCATTCCGGGGAGGATTGGAGTCTCCCTCACGCCGCCACCGCTGCAGGCGCGAAACTCCGGGCGCCGTCGCTGATCTTCTGTACGAACTCGGCGATATGGCTTTCCTCGATAACGAGCGGCGGCAGGACGCGCACGACATTCTCGCCCGCCGCGACGGTCAGCAGCCCATGATGATCGCGCAAATGCCCCACGAAATCGCGCGCGACGGCAGTGTCCTTCAGCTTGATGCCGAACATCAAGCCCTTGCCGCGAACGCCCTCGAACAGATGATCAAAATTGGGCATCATCTGCTCGACCGAGGCGCGCAGCCGCTCGCCCATTGCCGTCACATGATCGAAGAAACCGTCCTCGAGCATCACGTCGAGGATCGCCTCGCCCGCCGCCATCGCCAGCGGATTGCCGCCGTACGTCGATCCGTGCGTGCCGAACACCATGCCCTTGGCAGCCTCTTCGGTCGCGAGGCACGCGCCGAGCGGGAAGCCGCCGCCAATGCCCTTGGCCGAGGCGAGAATGTCGGGGGTGACGCCGTAATGCTCATAGGCCCACATCTTGCCGGTGCGGCCATAGCCGCACTGGACTTCGTCGAGTACGAGCAACAGCCCATGTTCGTCGCACGCCTTGCGCAGGCCCTGGATGAACTCGACCGTACCCGCCGAAACACCGCCCTCGCCCTGGATCGTCTCGACCATGAAACCCGCGGTGGTATCGTCGATCAAGGCGAGCGCCGCTTCGAGATCGTTGAACGGGGCGTAGCGGAAACCGGGCAACAACGGCTCGAACCCGTCGCGCATCTTGGCCTGGTTGGTCGCCGAAATCGCGCCCATCGTGCGGCCGTGAAAGGCGTTGTTGAAGGTGATCAGCGTCGTGCGCTGCGGGTTGCCATTGGCGTAATGATAACGCCGCGCGGTTTTGATCGCGCATTCAACCGCCTCGGTGCCCGAATTGGTGAAGAATACGGTGTCGGCAAAGCTGTTGTCGACGATCCGCTGCGCCAGTTTTTCGCCTTGCGGTGAGCCGTACAGGTTCGACACGTGCATCAGCGTCGCGGCCTGTTTGGCGATCGCCTCGACCAATTTGGGGTGCCCGTGGCCGAGCGCGTTGACCGCGATGCCGGCGGCAAAATCGAGATACTTTTCGCCCTGTTCGCCATAGAGATAGCAGCCCTCACCTCGCACCGGGCGCACGCCGCAACGCGGGTACACGGGCATCAAGGCTGGGGTGGTCACGGCTCGTCTCCTGAAACGCAAAAAGGCGACCGCTGCGGTCGCCCGGAGATGTTTTTAGAACCCAGCCGCGCGCAGCGCAACACCCTCCCTTTCTTCTATGCGTCCTCCGCGCCTCCACGCACAAAAAGAAGGTTGGTTCGCGCTGAGGCGCGGAGGCGGAGTCAGGTTGTTGGTTGCGCCGCTAACCGCTTCGCCTCGTCGCCGCGGATGGCGAGCAGGTACATGACGGGCGTGACGATCCGGCTAAGGAAGGTCGAGCTGATCAGCCCCCCGATGATCACCCAGGCGAGCGGCGAGTAGAGCGACGATCCACCGAGCGCGAGCGGGAGCAGGCCGCCGATCGCGGTGACCGAGGTCAGCAGCACCGGCAGGAAGCGGATTTCGCCGGCCTTTTCGATCGCCTCGCGCAGCGGCATCCCGCGGGCGCGGAGTTGCGTGGTAAAATCGACCAGCAGAATCGAATTCTTGATCTCGATCCCAATCAACGCGACGAAGCCGATGATCGCCAGGAACGATAGCGAATTGCCGGTCAGAAACATCGCCATCAGCCCGCCGACCGTGCCGAGCGGGATGACGCCCGCCACCACCATCGTCTCGCGGAAACGCCCGAATTCGAGCACCAGCACGCCGAAAATGCCAAAGGTTGCGAGCAGGATGATCGGCCCGAGGCCAGAGAAATTGCGCCGCGCCGCCTCGGCCTCGCCGCCGATGCCGAAGCTATAGCCGGGCGGCAAATCGATCTTGGCGAGGCGCGCCGCCACCGCGCTGTTGAGGCTGGAGGTCAGCACGCCCGGCTGGTTGTACGCGGTGATCGTCACCGTGCGCTGCAATTTGTAGCGCGTGATGAGCGGTGGCACGCTCTTCAGTTTGGGCGACGCGATCTCAAGCAAGGGGATGCTCCCCCCCGCCAGTGTCGGGACATAGATGCTCGACAGCGCCGAAACCGGCTGGTTCGCCGCCATCGGGAGGCGCACGGTGATCGGCCAGGTATCGCCCTCATTGTCGCGCAACCGGCTCGCTTGTTCCCCGCTAATCGCGAGCCGCACCGCACGGCGCGCCTCACCCGGCGCAACCCCGAGCAAGCTCGCTTTGGCGGCGTCGAGGCCCAAATCCATGTCGACCCGGTCGAAGGCAAAGGGATTGTCGATATCGCGCAGGCCCGGAATTTCGGTCAGCGCGGCACCGACGCGGTCGGACAGTGCCTTCAGCACCGCGAGATCGGGACCACTGATCCGCACTGCAACCGGTGCCTCGACCGGCGGGCCATTCTCGAAATTGACCAGTGTCACGCGCGCATCGGGGTAGCCGCCAAGCGCGCTGCGCAGACGCTTCAATAGTTTGGGACTTTCGCTGACGTCCCAATCCTTCATGGTCACGAAGATGTCGCCGTAGCGTGCGCGCTCCTCGCGCGGGAAGATGTTGTAGAAGATTTGCGGGTTGCCGCGTCCGGCATTTTCCATGACGTTGATCACCGCATCCTCACGCCGGAGGATCGCTGCGACTTGCTTGACCGCGCGGTCGGTCGCGGTGATCGTGCTGCCCTCGGGGGATTCGACGCGGACGATGAAATAGGGCGTTTCTGCCGCCGGAAACAGGCTGAAGCCGAGTACCGGCACCAAAGCGAACGCCCCGACGCACAGCGCCATCGCCGCCCAGAACCACGTCCGCGGCCAATCCAGCGCGCGGTGCAGAATCGGGGCGTAGACGCGATGGATTCCCGCCATGATGCCGCGCAGCAGCGCATTGCCCTCGCCGGTATGCGGGCGGAGCAGCTTGCTCGCGACGAACGGAATGATCGTGAGCGACACCAGCAGCGAGCTCGCCACCGTGACCAGCACCGCCATCGGCAGCCCGCGCACGAAATCGCCCGAACCCTCGGGCAGGAAGGTCAGCGGCAGGAAGGCGAAGAGCAACACGCCCGTCGCCCCCATCACCGCCGCCATAATTTCGTTGGTGCCTTTGATGGCGGCATCGGTCGGCGTGTCGCCGTCGCGGATATGGCGTTCGATATTCTCGGTCACGACGATCGAATCATCGACCAGCAGGCCAAGCGACAGGATGAAACCCGAAATGCTGATCTGATTGAGCGAATAGCCGAGCAACGCCAGCAATAACACGCCCATGGCGAGGCTCAGCGGAATCGAAATCGCCACGATCAGCGACGGGCGGAACCCGAGCGGCAGGATCGTCACCAGCACGAGCGCCAGCGCAATCGCGAAATCGCGCGCGAGTTGCGCCAGTTTGCGCTGAATATCGTTGCTCTGGTCGAACCCGATCTCCAGCTTCACATCGGGCGGCAATTGCGCGCGCACCTTGTCGATCGCGGCGACCAGGTTGTTGCGCAGCGTCCCGGCGTCGGCCTCGTCCTTCTGGCGCACTGTCACGAACAGCGCGCGGTGGCCGTTAAAGCGTACGATATGCGTCTGTTCAGCTTCGCTCCAATCGACCGTCGCCACGTCTCCGACGCGCACCAGCCGTCCATCGCCCGCGCGCACCGGCACCGCACGGATCGCATCGACATCACGGTATGCCCCGCCCGCATCGAGATTGTAGCGCCGACCCGCCGCATTCACGGTGCCCGCAGGCAAATCGACTCCGCCCTGCTGGATCGCGTTGGCAACGGCGGAGGCCGGGATGCGCGCCTCAGCCAACCGCCCCGAATCGATCGCGACGCGCACCTCGGGACTCGCCGCGCCATCGATACTGGTCGATCGCACCCCGGGGACGACGTTCAGCCGATCGCGAATGTCATCGGCGAACTTCGCCATGCGGCGCCAGCTTGCCGTGTCGCTGACCAGAGCGAGCTGTAACACCCCTGCCTCGGTCGTGCGCGGGCGGCGGAAGGCGATGCGCTGAATGCCCTGCGGCAACCGATCGCGGACCGACCCGACTTCGCGCACCACACGGTCGAGCGATTGTTCGGCATCAGTGCCATGCTCGAAATTGACCGAAATGACGGCGGTGCCATCGGTGCTGGTCGAGCGAATCTCGTCGATCTTGTCGAGCCCCTGGAGCACATCCTCGAGCGGCTTGGCGACGGTCTCCTCCATGTCGGCAGCGTCTGCGCCTGGCAGGATCACCGTCACCACCACAGTCGGGATCGGAAAATGCGGGTCGACCGAACGCGGGATCGTCAGGAAGGCCGATACGCCCAGCAGCGCGAGCAGCAGGAACGCTACCAACGTCACCTGCCAGCGCCGAACCGCAAAGGCGGTAATGTTCATTGCGCGGGGCCGACGGGCGCGATCTTCATGCCGTCCTGCAAGCGGTCGACGCGTGACAGCGCGACCCATTCACCCGGATTGATGCCGCTCATCACGCGAATGCCTTCGTCATTCGCCTCGCCGATATGGATCTTGCGCAAATGCACCCGCGAGGTGGCGAGATCGACGACATAGACCAACGCCTCGCCCGCGCGCGGGCCGAACACCGCGCTTGGCGGTACGGCGAGCGTGGTCGCGCCGACGCCGTTTGCCGTGATCTTGGCGTTGCCGATCTGGCCAGAACGCAGCCGTTTGTCGTCGGGCAGCGCAATCTCGACCGCGAAGGTACCGGTCGCGCGGTCGGCGCGGCCCGCAATCTCGATCACACGGCCGACGACCACATCATCGTTGAGTGCCGCCAGCGTGATTTGCGCGGGCGCGCCGAGCGTCAGGCGCGCGGCGTCGCGGTCGGACAGCGGAATGCGCAGCACATAGCCGCTCGCTTCTTCGCCGATGACCAGCACCGGCGTGCCCGCCGCGACGACTTGCCCGGGCTCGGCCAACCGCGCGAGCACTGTGCCCGGGCCAGGCGCGGCGATCGTGGCGTTCGCGCGCTGAAACCCCGCCGCGCGGACTTGCGCCTCGGCCGCGAGCAGCGCCGCGCGCGCGCTTTCGAGGCGCGGACGCGTGATCCAGCCTTGCTTCATCAACCCGTCGCTGCGGGCATATTCGGCACGCGCCCGCTCGCGCTCGGCGGTCGCGCGCGTCAGGTCGGCAGCGACCGTGGTGGTGTCGAGCGCGGCGAGGATTTGCCCGCGCCGCACCGAATCGCCTTCATTGACGCCGAGCCGCTCGATCCGCCCTGCGCTGGTGAAACCGAGCGAAGTTTCGCGCCGAAGCGCGACGGTGCCGACCCCGCTGACCGTTGCCACGCTGGGCACGCCGCCGACTTGCGCGATGCGGACTTGCGGTGCGCTCGGCGCGGGGCCCTGTTCGGGTGCTGCCTTGCCGCACGCCGCGAGCAAAAGGCAGACACTGACGACGATTCGACCTCGCATTCCGCTCTCCCGTTACGGGAGCGATACGCGATTAGGTATCAAATGAAAACTGATTAATTCTTGATCTTCCAACCCGAGCGCAACAGCGCGTAGCATAGCGTCGCGAGCGCCGCGTCGATCACCAGGATCACCACGCCGCCGAGCAAAACCGGCGAATCGGCAGTCCCGAGAAAGCCGTAGCGAAAGCCCGAGATGATATAGAAAAACGGGTTGGCGTGGCTGAACGCACGGAAGGCGGGGGCGAGCTTGTCGACCGAATAGAAAGTGCCCGACAGCAGCGTCAGCGGCGCGATCACGAAATTCTGGACAGCTGCTGCATGATCGAACTTTTCCGCCCAGATCGAGGTGAGCACGCCGATCAGCGCGAGGAACGCAGATCCGAGCAACCCGAACCACAAAATGGCGAAGGGATGTGCCGCATGGAGGTGGACGCCCGGCCACAGCGCCATCGCGAGCGTCACCGCCACCCCGACGCACACCGCGCGTGTTACCGCACCGGCGACCATCGCCGCCAGTAATTCCGCAGTAGAGAGCGGCGGCATCAGATAATCGACGATCGTCCCCTGGATCTTGCCGACCAGCAGCGAGAAGCTCGCATTGGCAAAGGCATTCTGCAACATGCTCATCACGATCAGGCCGGGTGCGATGAAATCGGCAAAAGGGACGTTGACGCCGCCGACATGAACCGGCTGTTTCCCGCCGGTTGCGACGGTGAAAATCACCAGGAAAAGCAGCGTGGTGATGGCCGGCGCCCACACCGTTTGCAGCTGGACCTTGAAGAACCGCCGCACCTCCTTGATATAGAGCGTTCGAAGACCGCCCCAATTGACGTTCCGGATGACCGGAACGCCGGGTGCGTTCATCAAGGCATGGTTTTCGCCGATTGGGGGCTGGCTGCTCATGGCATCGTCGCTAAAGACTGCCGCCGCTGCCCGCAACCGATAGAATCGGTCGGCACGATACGATTGGGAATTTGAATGAGCTGGACCGACGAACGCATCGATACGCTGCGCCGCATGTGGGAAGCGGGACAGACCGCGAGCCAGATTGCCGAGGAACTGGGTGGCGTCAGCCGCAATGCCGTGATCGGCAAGGCGCATCGCCTGGGGCTGCAATCGCGCCCCTCGCCGGTCAAGCCGAACGAGCCCGCCGTCGCCAAGGCTGCCCCGCCCGCGCCCAAGCCCGCCGCGCCGGTCGCCGCCGCGCCGGTCGCCGTGCCGCCGCGCCCGCCGGTCGAGCGCGCAGCTCCGCCCGTCGTTGCCGCACCGCCGGTCGAGGAGATTGAAGACGACGTTGAAGATGACACCGAGGTCGAGGCCGATGCGCCGGTCGCAGCACCCCGCCCCGCCGCGCCGATCCTGCGTTCGGTCGGCCCCGGCGGTTTCTTGCGGCAAGCACCGGGCGAGCAGCAAGCGCCGATCACCCCTGCCCCGCCGCGCCGCCTCGTCCCCGCCAAGCCATCGGCCGACATGGCGGGCAAGACGACTTTGCTCGATCTCAACGACAAGATCTGCAAATGGCCGATCGGGCATCCGGGCGAGCCGGACTTCCACTTCTGCGGCGAGAAGGTGAACCCCGGCTTCCCTTACTGCGTCGGGCATTGCGGCCATGCGTATCAGGCGCAGCTACCGCGCCGCGACCGTCGCCCGCCACCGCCGCTCCCCTTCGGCGGCCCGCGCGCGCGCTGATTTTCGGGTCGTGTCTGTGATGCGTCGGGCGGCGCTCGCCGCGCTGTGCGGTGCGCTGCTCGGCGCCGCCCCTGCCCCCGCGCCGCCGCCCGAGCCGCCGATCGTGCGCGTGCGGCTGGTGACGAGCGAAGGGCCAATCGTGCTGGCGCTCGATACACGGCGCGCGCCGAAAACAAGCGCCAATTTCCTCGCTTATGTCGATGACGGGCGGCTCGACGGCACGTTCTTCTACCGCGCGTCGCGCCGCAAGACCGCGCCGGGCAGCGGCTTCGTGCAGGGCGGCATCGGCACCGATTCGCACCGCATGCTGGATCGCTTGCCGCTTGAACCGACCAACGTCACCGGCATCAAGCATCTCGACGCGACGGTATCGATGGCGCGTTACGACCGCACCGATTCGGGCACCGGCAATTTCTCGATCATGCTCGGCCCCAACCCATCGCTCGATGCACGACCCGGCTTTCCCGGCTACGCCGCGTTTGCGCATGTGATCGCAGGCATGGATGTGGTGAAGCGGATGCTCGCCGTGCCGACGCGCCCAGGCGGCGATGGCGCGTTCAAGGGACAGATGATGGTCCGCCCGATCCCGATCCTCCGCGCGATCCGGCTCGACGGCGTGGCTAAGCCGAGCGGGCGGCTGAAAGTGTGGCTGATGCTGCGCGGGGTGCGCTGACCACTCGCCGCGCTGGGCGATACGCTTGGCAGAACCGCGAGCGCGCCCCTATAGCGATGGCATGTCCGAAGATCTGTTCGCTGCCACCCCCAAACCAACCGGCGATTACGACGCCTCCTCGATCGAAGTGCTCGAAGGGCTGGAGCCGGTCCGCCGCCGCCCCGGCATGTATATCGGCGGCACCGACGAGCGCGCCTACCACCACCTCGCCGCCGAGGTGCTCGACAATGCGATGGACGAGGCGGTCGCGGGGCATGCGACGCGGATCGAGATCGAGTTGCACCCCGGCAACCGGCTGGTGATCGTCGACAATGGTCGCGGCATGCCAGTCGATCCGCATCCGAAGTTTCCCGACAAATCCGCGCTCGAAGTGATCATGTCGATGCTCCATTCGGGCGGCAAGTTCGACGGCAAGGCCTATGCGACGAGCGGCGGCCTGCACGGCGTTGGCGTCAGCGTCGTCAATGCACTGTCGTCCGACACGATCATCGAAGTCGCGCGCAACCGAGAACTCTACCGACAGCGCTTTTCGCGCGGGGAAACGCTCGGGCCGCTGGAGCATGTCGGATCGGCCCCGAACCGGCGCGGCACATCGGTCAGTTTCATCCCCGATACCGAGATTTTCGGCCCCGACATGAGCTTCAAGCCCGCCCGACTGTACAAACTCGCGCGGTCTAAGGCGTATTTGTTCGCGGGCGTCGAAATTCGCTGGAAGTGCGCACCCGAGATTATTGCGGACGACACGCCCCCCGAAGCGGTGTTCCAAGTCCCCGGCGGCCTCGCCGATCATTTGCGCGAACAGATCGCCGGCCGCGAATGCGCGACCAGCGATTTCTTCGTCACCCGTCAGGATTTTCCCGGCGAGGCGGGCCGTGTCGAATGCGCCGTCGCCTGGCCGCTGTGGAGCGACGGTTCGTATAGCTGGTATTGCAACACCATTCCGACCCCGGACGGCGGCACGCACGAGGCTGGCCTGCGTACCGCCTTGGTCAAGGGCATCCGCGCCTTTGGCGAACTGGTCGGCAACAAAAAGGCGAAGGACATCGCGGCCGAGGACATCATGACCGGCAGCGAACTGATGCTCTCGGTCTTCATCCGCGATCCGCAATTCCAGAGCCAGACCAAGGACCGCCTGACGTCCCCCGAGGCCGCCACGCTGGTTGAACGCGCGGTACGCGACCATTTCGACCATTTCCTCAGCGACAATATGGAGCGCGGCAAGGCGCTGCTGACCTATGTCCTTGAACGGATGGACGAACGCCTCGCGCGGAAAGCCGAGCGCGAGGTCAAGCGCAAGACCGCGACCAGCGCGCGCAAACTGCGGCTCCCCGGCAAACTGACCGATTGTTCCTCGGCGGGGCCAGAGGGCACCGAAATCTTCATCGTCGAGGGCGATTCGGCCGGTGGTTCGGCCAAGCAAGCGCGCGATCGCAAGACGCAGGCGATCCTGCCGATCCGCGGCAAGATCCTCAACGTCGCATCGGCGACGATGGCCAAGATTTCCGCCAATTCCGAAATCGCCGACCTGATCCAGGCGCTCGGCTGCGGCACGCGGAAAGACTGTTCGGCGGAGAACCTGCGCTATCAGCGCGTCGTCATCATGACCGACGCCGATGTCGACGGCGCGCACATCGCGACGCTGCTGATGACCTTTTTCTTTCAAGAAATGCCCGAGATCGTGCGCGCGGGCCACGTGTTCCTCGCACAGCCGCCGCTGTACCGTCTGACATCGGGCACCAAGAGCCTGTACGCGATGGACGACGCGCACCGCGCTTTGCTTGAAGCGACCGAATTCAAGGGCAAGAAAGTCGACATCGGGCGCTTCAAGGGGCTGGGCGAGATGAACCCGATGCAATTGCGCGAAACGACGATGGACCCCAAGACCCGCGCGATGCTGCGCATCACGCTGCCGCAAGAATATGAGGAGCGCGCAGTCGTAAAAGATCTGGTCGACCGGCTAATGGGCACCAATCCCGCCCACCGTTTTGCTTTCATTCAGGAAAACGCCGCCAGGATGGATGAAGCTGCGATCGATGCGTAGTGTTCTTTATGGATGTCTTGTCGAGGGTTCGAATAATGGTTCGATTGAAGGCATTTGCTCTGATCGCGGCACTTGCGGCGACACCCGCGTTCGCGCAGCAGAAATCGCCTGAACCCACGACAGGCGGCCCCGACATCGTCGTTACCGGCATGTCGCTCAAGGATGCCAAGGCGGCCCTCGCAGCATGCATCGCGCAGCACTGCCCGCCCGACAAGGATGTCGATGCGACGCTGGCGGTGGCCGAAACGCAATTCGTCTCGGGCGACTATAAGGATGCGCGCGAGACGATGCTGAAATCGATCGCCCGCAACAAGCGCTTTGCGAATGCCTATCCCGTTCCGGTGTCTGATCTGCTGCGCGCCAATTCGCGCGTTGCAGTGCATCTCGGCGAGCAGACTGCCTATTTCAGTGGGGCGCTCGATGTGCTCGGCGCACTTAAAGCGGGGCTTCCGGGGGACGATTGGCGCGTGCTCGGCGCGCAGGTCGAATTGGGCGACGCTTACGCCAAGACCGGGCGACTGTCGGCGGCGATCGATCTCTATCACAAGGTTGCGCGGCGTGCGCACGACCTCAAGCTACCGCGTGTCGAAGGCTATGCGTTGCTGCGCGTCGCGATGGTCTATGCCGCCGCCTCCGATCGACGCGACGATGTAAATTACTCTGCCGCGATTGATGCAAGCAATGCGCTGATCGCCAATCGAGATCCGGCACTGGCGCCGTTCGCACGATCCGCCAAGGTGCTTAAATTGAAGCTTGCGGTGCGCCGCGGCGATCCGGGGGCGGTCGATCGCCTCATCGCCGAATATCGCGTCGGCACCTCCACGACCCCGGTCTTGCTCTATGCCCCGAAGATCGAGCTTGGCGATCGCGCGATCCGGTCCGATCAAGGCGGCGAAACCTTGAATCGCGTCCTGCTCGACAATGTCGATAATCAATGGGTCGATGTCAGCTTCGAGGTTCTGCCCGACGGCAAGGTGGGCGAACTCGAAGTGCTCCGCAAAAGCGACGGACTCTCCGGCGACTGGGTCAAGCCGATCCTGACCTCAATCAGCGGCCGACGCTATGCCCCGCTCGCAGCCGATAGCGGCGCGGCGCTCCGCGTCGAGCGGTATACCTTTACCGCGGCGTGGACGACGGTAACCGGAACCCGGTTGCGCGTCCGCGCACCGGTGCCGACGATCGAGGCGGTCGATTTGTCGCGCGATCCCGCGACGCCACCAGCAAAGACCGGCGCTTCCTGACTTACCCAGCCGGTCGCCCCCGCATCCGCGCCTGATGATATTTGGCACGAATAGCGATCCCGGCGAACAGATGCAGCGCCGCAACGCCGAGCAGGAACAGCGGCAAGACCATCGGCAGCTGCGGCCAGTAGCGCGCGCGCAATCCGGCGAGGATTGCCGCGCTGATCGCCAGCGCGAGTCCTAGATAGCGGATCGGGCGTGCGACCATCTTCAATTCGCGGGCGTAGGCAGCACGCTGGATCGGGTCGTTCAAGTCGGGCGGCGGTGCCTTGGCGGTCGGTTCCGGAGTCATCGGGCGATCCATTCGTCGGCGAGCAACCCCCACAGAAACGTGTCGCGCACCCCCAGGTGGGTTTCCCATTCGGCGCGCAATCGCCCCTCGAGCGTGAAACCGAGCTTGGTTAGCAACGCGTTCGACGGCGCGTTGTCGGGGTCGGTATCGGCGAAGACGCGGCGCTGCTGCTCGACGCGGAACAGCTGGTCGAGCACCGCGCCCACCGCCTCGCGCGCGATCCCGCCGCCCCACTGCGCGCGCGCCAGCATATAGCCGATTTCGGATACGTTGCCCTGCCGCTTCTCGCCCGTTGCGACGAAACCGATTGCGGTGTCGTCGCCTTTGAGCGTGATCGCCCAGCCGCGCCACAGATCGAACGGCTCGGCGAATTTCGCGCGCGTCTGCTCGACCGAATCGTGCGGCCCGTGCGACCAATAGGTCATCAGATCGGCATCCGCGAAGCTCGGAAACAGCGCATCAGCGTCATCCGCAGTGCGCTGGCGCAAGCGCAGCCGCGTCGTTTCGAGGACCGGGATCGGCCTCATGCCGTCAGCGCGGCGACCAGCGCCTTGACCTTCTTCTGCCGCCATTGCGGCAGCGGCGCGACCAGCCAATAGCCGAGCCGATAGGGCTTGGCCTCGCCGACCGCGACCACCCGCCCCGACGCGAGATCGGCGACCGCAAGCAGTTCGGGCACGGTCGCCCGCCCCAGCCCCTCGGCTGCGGCATCGAGCGCGAGCCCCGCATCCCCCACCCGCACCAACGAAACGGCTTCGTCGTTCAGACAACCCGGCCAGGAAATCCGCGTGTCGGCCCCGCCGCCGGGGCGCTCGACGGTGATCATCCCCGCCGATTCGATCGCTTCGCCCTCATGCTCGCCCGGACCATCGCCCCAACGGATCGCGAGATCGAGATTGGCTTCGGTGAAATCAATCGTGTCATCGGACGAGATCAGCACGAAGCGGAGTTCGCCGTCACCGCGCGCGATTTCGGCAAGGCGCGGCATCAGCCATTTCTCGGTCAAGTCGCGCGGGGCGGCAATCGTCAGGGATTTGCTCGTCTGCCCCGCCTGCATCGCGCGCACCGCTTCCTCGAATTGCCAGAAGCCCTGGCGCAGCGCAGCGAGCCCGCTTTCGCCCTCGGGCGTCAATTCAAGTCCCTTGGTGGTGCGGCGGAACAGCACGACACCAAGCGTATCCTCGAGCGCGCGGATTTGCTGCCCGACGGCGGCAGGGGTGACGGCGAGTTCGTCGGCGGCGCGGGTGAAGCTCAAATGCCGCGCGGCAGCGTCGAGCACGCGCAGGCCGTTCAGGGGGAGGTGCGTGCGCTTCATGCGACGTCGCCCGCCCAGCCAACACCCGTCATGCCAGCGAACGCTGGCATCTCGTGGTTGAGGGCACCCCTGACAACGCAAAGACCCCAGCCTTCGCTGGGGTGACGGCTCTCAGGGAATTTCACGCCCCCACCGCCGGCGCGAGCAACGCGAACCGCGGAATCTCGATGTCGAAGCCCAAGCCATCCTCGCCCATCATGTGATAGCTGCCGAGCATCGTGCCGCTCGGCGTCGAGAGCGGGCAGCCCGAGACGTAATCGAAGCTTTCGCCCGGGGCGATCAGCGGTTGTTCGCCGATCACGCCTTCGCCCTCGACCGAATGCCGCGCACCGCGCCCGTCGGTGATGATCCAGTGGCGCGTAAGCAATTGCACCGCGATAGCGCCGGCATTCTCGATCCGGATATGGTAGGCCCAGAACCAGCGCCCACGCTCGGGCTCGGACTGTTCGGGCAGGAAGCTGACCGAGACGCGCACGATCATGCCGCGCGTTTCCGCGACATAGGGGAACAGCGCCTTCATGATGCTGCTCACAAACCCACCGCCGTCAGCGCGCGGTCGATATCCTCGATCACGTCCTGCGCATCTTCCAGCCCGACATTGAGCCGCAGCAACCCCTCGGTCACGCCCATCTCCAGCCGCTTTTCTTCGTTGACGCTGGCATGCGTGGTCGAGGCGGGGTGCGTCATCAGCGAGCGCGAATCGCCGATATTGTTCGAGATGTCGACCAGTTGCAGCGCGTCGAGCAGGCCGTGCGCCTGTGCGCGCCCCTCGACCTCGAACGCGAAGATCGGGCCGCACGCTTCCATCTGGCTCATCGCGAGATTGTGCTGCGGGTGGCTCGGCAGGCCGGGGTGGAGCATGCGCGGCACGCGCGCTTCGATCATCCGCCCGACCTTCAGGGCATTCTCGCTTTGGCGCCGGATGCGCAGATCGAGCGTCTCCAGCCCCTTGAGCACAACCCAGGCATTGAACGCGCTCAGCGTCGGCCCGGTGTTGCGCGTGAAGGGCAGCAGCGTGTCGTCGATGAATTTCTGCGTGCCGCACACTGCACCCGCCAGCACACGGCCCTGCCCGTCCATCATCTTAGTCGCGCTGTAAGCGGTCACGTCGGCGCCGAACTCCATCGGGCGCTGAAGCGCGGGCGTGGCGAAGGCATTGTCGACGACGCTGACGATCCCGCGCGCGCGGGCAATGTCGCAAACCGCCTTCAGATCGACCACATCCATCGTCGGGTTGGCCGGCGTTTCGAAGAAAAACAGTTTGGTATTGGCCTTGGCCGCATCCTGGAATTGTTGCGGGTTGCGCGCGTCGACGATGCTCACCTCGATCCCGAATTTGGGCAGCAGCGTGTCGGTCAGCCAGCGGCACGATCCGAACGCCGCGCGCCCCGCGACGATATGGTCACCGGTCTGGAGCTGGCACAGCAGCACGGCGGTCATCGCCGCCATGCCCGTCGCCATCGTCCGGCAGGCTTCTGCCCCTTCGAGCAAGGCGATGCGGTTTTCGAGCATCTCGACCGTCGGATTCTGCAACCGCGAATAGGTCATGCCGACCTGATCCCCGGCAAAGCGCGCGGCGGCATCGGCGGCGCAATCATAGGCATAGCCCGATGTCAGGAACAACGCCTCCGAGGTTTCGCCCCATTCACTGCGCGCGGTGCCGCCGCGCACGGCTTGCGTTGCGGGGCGCCAGGCGCGCGTGATGCTCTGATCTTGTCCGGTGCGGCGTTTCATGGGGCACGCTTTGCCGGGAGCGCGCGGCTTCCGTCAATGGGAATGCGGGCGCGCGCTTGAAAGGAATGGCTCAAGCGGGAATAGAGACGCTGTGACCGACGCTCAGCCCCGCCCTTACCGCGCCGCCGCGATCCTCGCGCTGCTGGCGCAATTACTGTTCAGCTATCGCCTGACGATCCCGTCGCAACTGATGTTCGACGAGACGCATTATGTACCTGCCGCTCGCAGACTGATTGCGCTGGCGGGGCCGAGCAATATCGAGCACCCGTTGCTCGCAAAGGAAATCATCGCGGGCGGCATAATGTTGTTTGGCGATAACAGCCTGGGCTGGCGCTTCTTCTCGACGCTCGGCGGAACGGCGACGGTGCTCGGAGTCTTCGCGATCCTGTGGCTGATGCTCGCGCGGGTGCGGCCCGCCGTGTTCGGGGCGCTGTTCGCGTTGTTCAATTTCACGGTGTTCATACAGGCGCGGATCGGGATGCTCGACGGGTTCATGGCGGCGTTTACGCTGCTCGGCATCGCGAGCCTGTTATGGGCGATGCGAGCGGATGACGCGCGAACGGCATGGTCGCGCTGGGTTTTAGGCAGCATTTTGCTCGGGCTGGCGGTCGCTTCGAAATGGAGTGCTGCGCCGTTCGTTGCTTATGCGGGGGCCGCGTTCGTCGCGGTGCGGCTGAGCGATGCGCGGGCGACCGGTCGGTCGATCTACGCCGCGCTCAATGGGGGTGGGCATCGCCTTTGGCCCGGAATGGCGGCAATTCCGGCGATCCTCACGCTCGGCGCAGTTAGCGTGGGCGTCTATTTCCTGACCTTCGCGCCCGCCTTCTTCTACCAGTTCGATCCGATGACGCTGGGCAGACTGCTCCCGTTTCAGGCCGACATGTATGCCCAGCAGACCCAAATCCTGCCGAAGCACCCGTATCAATCGCCATGGTGGAGCTGGCCGTTCATGGTTCGCCCGATCTGGTACCTTTACGAGCCCGCCGACGGGGCGCAGCGCGGGGTGTTGCTGATCGGCAATCTCGCGATCCTCTATGGCGGGCTGATCGCGGTGGCGGCGTGCCTGTACGGCTGGTGGCGCGATCGCAGTGCGGCCTTGCTCGCAGCTGCGGGGTTGTGGATCGGCAGCTATGGCGTGTGGGCGGTGATCCCGAAGTCGATCGGCTTTTTCTATTATTATTATTTGCCCAGCATCTTCCTGTGCGTCGCGCTCGCCGTCGCGCTCGACCATTTCAAACGCGGCAAAGGCTGGGACGAATGGGTGTTGATCGTGGTATTGGGGGTGTTCTTGCTATTCTATCCGGTGCTGTCAGCCGCACCCCTGTCGGGGCCGAACGCCTTCCAATTCTGGACCTGGTTCCCGAGCTGGGTTTAATCTCGATGGTGCTGTCATCCCCGCGAAAGCGGGGATGACAAAGGTGTGCCCTCAATACCGCCCCCACACAAAGCGCGACGACAGCGCAAAATTCCACACCGCCGCCACGACGATCCCGGCCAGCGCCGACAGCGCCCAAGCACCGTGCTGCACCTCGAACAGAAAGGCCGCGACACCGACATTGGCGGCAGCGCCCACCGCGCACACCAGGCAGAACGACACCCATCCGTCGAACAACGCCCGCGCGCCCTTCAACCGCCGCTCGCGGTAGGTCAGCGCGTTGTTGAGGAAGAAATTGAACGTCATCGCCACCAAAGTCGCCGCAATCGTCGCCGCGACGAATTCTAGACCGCTTTCGCGGAACAACGCCCATAGCACCGCGAGATGCACCACCGCTCCGATCGCGCCGATCCCCGAAAACATTACGAAGCGCACCGGCACGATCCGCCCGAACATCCGGTCGTAAAGCGCGATCAGGAATTCCATCGCCACGACATAATCGAGCTTGCTCTCGCCTTCGGTCCGCAAGCGGAAGGTGTAGGGCAGTTCGAGGAATTTGAGCGGACGCGGGCTCGCGGTCATGATGTCGAGTAGGATCTTGAAGCCGATCGCCGACAATGACGGGATCATCTCGCGGACAATGGCGCTGCGGATCATGAAGAACCCGCTCATCGGATCGTTGAGATCGGCCTTCAGCACACGCCTGGAAATCCGCGTCGCAAGCGCCGACTTGGCGACGCGGTCATGATCCCATTCGCCCGTCCCGCCGCCCGCGACGAAGCGCGACCCGATCACCACGTCGAGCGCGGCATCGCCCTGCAACGCATCGAGCATCGCGGGCAGGATCGTCTCGTCATGCTGTAAATCGCCATCGATCACCGCAACGACCGGCGCCGCCGTCGCGCACATCCCTTCGATACAGGCCGAAGACAGCCCGCGCCGCCCGATCCGCTGGATCACGCGCACGCGCCGGTCTGTCAGCGCGATGTCGCGCGCGGCCTGTGCGGTGCCGTCGGGGCTGTCGTCATCGACGAAGATCGCTTCCCAGCCGCGCCCGGCCAGCGCCGCGTCGAGCTTGGCGATCAGCAAGGGCACATTGCGCAATTCGTTGAAGGTCGGGATGACAACCGCAAGTTCCAGCGTCTCGGTCATGCAAGCGCCGCCAGCACCGCATCGCCCATCGCCACGGTCGATAGCGTACCCCCCAGATCAAGCGTGCGCGCGCCGCCACCGATCGCAGCCACCACCGCCGCCTCGATCCGCAATGCTGACGCCTCGTCCGCCAGCGAATGCCGCAGCAGCATCGCCGCCGACAGGATCGCCGCGCACGGATTGGCCTTGCCTTGTCCCGCAATATCGGGCGCCGAACCGTGGATCGGCTCGTACAGCCCGCACGTTCCCTGCCACTGATTAAGCGACGCCGAGGGCAGCATGCCGATCGACCCGACGCACATGCTCGCCTGATCGGACAGGATGTCGCCGAACAGATTGCCCGTCACGATCACGTCGAAGCTTCCTGGATTGCGCACCAGCTGCATCGCGGCATTGTCGACATACATGTGGGTCAGCTTCACCTCAGGGTAATCGAGCGCGATTTCGTTGACCACTTCGCGCCACAATTGCGAGGTTTCGAGCACATTGGCCTTGTCGACCGAGGTGATGATGCGCTTGCGGCGCTGCGCCATTTCGAAGCCGACGCGCGCGATCCGCGCGACCTCGACCTCGTCATAGCGCATCATGTCATGCCCTTCGCGCAGGCCCTTATTGGTGAGGCCCCGCCCCTTTTCGCCGAAATAGACGTCGCCGGTCAGCTCGCGCACGATCACCATATCGATCGCGCGTGCGATCTCGGGACGCAGCGCGGAGGCTTCCTCGAGGCCCGGAAACAGTTTGGCGGGGCGCAGATTGGCGAACAGGCCGAGGCTCTTGCGCAGGCCCAAAATCGCCTGTTCGGGGCGCAGCGCGCGCTCCAGCCCGTCCATCTCGGGATCGCCAACAGCGCCGAACAGGATCGCATCGGCGCGCTTCGCCAGCGCGAGCGTCTCGGGCGGTAGCGGATGACTGGTCGCGCGGTAAGCAGCGCCACCGACCGGCGCGGCTTCGAAGCTATGGCCAAGGTCGAGCGCTTCGAGCACGCGGCGGGCTTCGCGCGTCACTTCCGGGCCGATGCCGTCACCGGCGAGAATTGCGATCAGTGCCAAGGCGTGTTCCCCTCAATCCCCGGCACATGCCGAGGCGCGGGGCTTCACGCAACCGCCCTTTTCAGCCGATCGACCAGCCGTGCGCGCGCATCGAGCGTCACCGCACGCCGCTCGACCAGAATTTGCGCGGCAAGGGCCTCGCCCGTAATCGCCAGAGCACCCAGAATTTCGGGCCATTCGGGCGCGACACCGCTGGCTAGAGCAGGCGGCAGCGTCTCGCGCTCCAGCCCATAACCGAGCTCCGCCAGCACCAGCAGTTCGTAGCGCGCGAGCGCCAGCGCCCAGCCGCGCGCGGCGGGTGCCGCCGCGATCGCTTCGATCGTACCGTCGAGTGCTGCATACAGGCGCGGATAAGGCTGCGCTTCAGGCAAAGCGGCGGCGGTCAGCGTCGTCACCCAATCGAGCGCGAGCGCGGGCAGTGGTTCGGCATAAAGCGGCGCGCGGCTGGTGACGAGCTCGACACTCAGACTGGCGAGCTGCTCGTCGGTCCGCGCGCGCCATTCGCCGATCACGCGATTGGCGGGTTGCAGGATTGGCCGAATGCGGCGCGACCGCCCGCCCCGGACATAGCCCGCTTGCAAACCATGCTCGGCGGTGAGCGCCCGCACGATCGCACCATGTTCGCCGTGGTGGCGGATCGCGAGGATGAGAGCTTCGGCGCGCAGGTGCATTGTTGGTGTGTAGCGGAGGAGCGAGGGTTGGCGAGCCCCGCGCTTGGAGAAATATGACGTGTCGTCAAATAGTGCTGAGGGCGGACGCCACGATCAAGGCGCCGAGCTGGTATCAGGCTTTTTGCCCGGCTCGATCCAGGGCGGCTGCCAAATTATGCGTCCATCGAGAACACCAAGGCCAGTAGGCGTTGTCGGCTTCATCTTTAAGCGTCGGAATATTAATCGACAGGCCTCTTGATCTAAATCGGTGTGTCCGCTGCTTCGAACAACAGTGCAAGTCTCTGGGCGCCCGCTCGTCCACGACTCTACATGGAAATACGTAATACCTCCGCGCCCCTCATGCGCAGCCCTTGGGGGATAATCGTCCTTGGTGGAGAGACTAGGCGCGTCAGGCATTTGCGCCTGGTGGCTACAATCGATGTCGTTCAAGACGAACGACGACGGACAGTCGACAAATTCGACGGTAACCACCGGCGGACGAATCTCGACAGACCAAGACTGTTCCCATGGCGTGCCGGAGTCGAGACCGGGAAGCGATTGCAATGCCAGAATGAGCGACGCAAGCATGGCTGCTCCGAATTTTCCGGACAGTAGATAAGCTCTGCCTTCTAACACTTAACTCGACGCCGCTCGCGCGAGCAACGAATTATGGAAAACGGCGTGTGCGTCGAACGCGCCCGATGATGCTACCGCCGCAGCTTCTTCGCAACCCCCGCCAATCCAAGCCGCGCGACCGCGCGCTTGCCCAGCGCAGCGCTCCGGTCGAACGCATCGAGCGCCGCAAGTGTCGCGCGATTCGCGAGCGAGGCGCGCAGTAGGAGCATGTCGAGGCATTCAGCCCCGTGCGTGGCGAAGCTGCGCTTGTGCTGGCCATCGCCTTCGGTGAAATCGAACCGTCGCAAACCCGGCTCGGCATAAAGATCGCGCATCGCCTCCAGCAGCAGCACGCCACCGGGCGACAGATCGTTGAACGCCGGATCGTGCCCGACATGATCGTAGCGCACCGTGCCATTCTCGATCGGGCAATAGAGATAGGCCGCTGGCTCCCCGCCGACGTAGAGCAACCAGGCGCGCACCGCGCCCGCCGCCGCCAGCGTGTACATGCTGCGCAGGAAGGCCGGATCGTCGGGCAATCCGCCGCCGAGCAGCCGCTCCTGATAGGTGCGCAGCGAAATGCGGCGCGCGGTGTCGTGGAAGAGGCTCAGCTCGTCGGGAGTGCGAAACCGCCGCACGTCAAGCACGCCGCCCGACACATCCATCACGCGCTTAGCCTTGCGCTTCAGCCCGGAGCGCGTGTTCCCCGAAAGGCCGCTACGATACGCATCGAAGCCGATCGTCAAATCGGCATAATGCCGCGTGTAACGTTGCCGGACATGCGCGATCATCCCGCCGCCCGCCACCGCCATCGCGCCACCCAAATCCAGCGGCAGCGAGGTGATGGCATAGCCGTGCGCCGCGCGTTCCAGCGGCGGTAAAGTCGGCAGCCGCGCATCCAAGACCATGTCGAGCGTCAGCGGCACACGCACCAGCTGACGCTGCACCGCCGCGATCGTCCGCGCGCCGATCTGGAACCGCAGCGGCAGCGGCTCGGCGTTTCCGGTGAGGACGATCGGCACAGACATATCCCTCCCCATAACGTGCGGGGATGAAGAAAATGCGAATCCGTGAGCTTAGTCGCCCGTCAAAATCCGATCGACCAATTGCTTCACCGTCGGCACGAAGCCGTTGGAATAAAACGGATCGCGCTTGAATTGATAGGCACCGTGCCCGGCGAACATCAAATTCTGCTCGATATCGCCGCCATGCGCGATGTCCTGCAACGTCTTCTGGATGCAGAAGCTGCGCGGATCGGCGAGGCGCCCGGTCGAATTGGTTTCTGTGTCCGACCAGCTCGAAAACGCGCATTGGCTGAGGCACCCCATACACTCCGTCTGATCCTTGCGGATCACGATCTTGTCCTCGGGCGTCACGAAGACGAGCGTATTGTCGGGCGTCTTCAGCGCATCGGTAAAGCCCGCGCCATACCATTGCCGCGCGCGCAGCAAATCGCCAAGCGTCACCCAGAAATTCTTGCCCTTCACCCCGACATCAAGCTGATGCGTGTGATCCCCCGCGCTCTGCGTCGAAAAGGCGATCTGCCGTTCGGAACGCGCCTGCAAATGCCGCAGGAACGGGTTGAGCACCGCACTCGAATAAAAACCGGTCGGGGAGAAGCGGTGGAGCAGCACCTCGCCTTCCTCGATATGCGTGAGCTTCGCTTTCCAGACGTCGGGGATCGGGCTTTCCTGCGTCAGCAGCGGCCGCGTGCCGAATTGAAAGGCGATCTGGCCGAGCTCAGGATTGTCGATCCAGTCCGACCAGTCGCGCAAATACCATACGCCGCCCGCCATCACGATCGGCACGTCGTCCGAAATGCCGCCTTCGCGCATTGTTTCGCGCAGCGCTTTCACGCGCGGATACGGGTCCTGCGGCACAAGCGGATCTTCGGCATTGGACAGGCCATTGTGTCCGCCGGCCAGCCACGGATCCTCATAGACCACCGCAGCGAGCCATTCCGATGCCTTGGAATAGGCACGCTTCCACAGCGCGCGAAACGCCCGGCCCGAACTGACGATCGGCAGATAGCTCACCTCATACGAGGCCGCGATTTCGGAGAGCTTATACGGCATGCCCGCACCGCAGGTGACGCCCGACACAAGCCCGCGCGTGCGTTCCAGCACACCGTGCAGGATGCGTTGCGCACCGCCCATTTCCCACAGCACGTTGATGTTGATCGCGCCCTTGCCACCGGCAATGTCGAACGCGCGGCGGACCTGCTGCACCGCGCCCTCGATCGCATATTCGATCAATTCCTCGTGCCGCTCGCGCCGGGTCAGCGCTTTATAGACTTGCGGGATGATCTTGCCGTCAGGGTCGTAACTATCGGCATTGACGGCCGAAACCGTGCCGATGCCGCCCGCCGCTGCCCACGCACCCGCGCTTGCGTGATTGGTCGCAGCGACTCCCTTGCCACCCTCTACGATCGGCCAAACCTCACGGCCGCCATAAACGATGGGCTTCAGACCTTTGAACAACGCGAGTGACCTCCGAAAAGTAAGTACGCTTGGTATAGGCTTTGGATGCGCCCCGCCGCAAATCGCATTTAGGCAAACGCATCCGGGCGGCCGATCACGCTGCCATAGAGCGCGGCATAGCGCGCGATCATTGTCGCCTCATCATATTCAGCAATTGCCTTGGCCCGGTTCTGTGCGCCGAGCCACGCACGCCCCTCGGGCAGCGATTTTCCCAGCGCCTCGAGCGCATCGCGCAGCGCCACTTCCTGCGTACGATCTTCGATATACATGCGGTTTTCGGGCGCCACCATCCGCAGCACGTCGCCCACCGGCGTGGAGACGATCGGCAGCCCCGCCGCCATCCCCTCGATCACGCAGATCGGAAATTGCTCGCTCTTCGACGACAGCGCCATGATGTCGAACAGGCCGATATAGTCATGCGGATTGGGCAGGAAGCCGGGCATCACCAATTGATCCTCCATCCCCATCCGCTCGGCGGTGTCGAGGATCGCCTGCCGCTCGGGCCCCTCGCCCACGATCACCAACCGCACGCGCGTCGACATGCCGCCGACCGCACGCACCAGCATCGGCAGATCCTTGACCTCACGCAGACCCGCCAGCGTCCCGATCACGACCTCGCCCGGCTTGCGCTTCAGGCCCGGTATGGCGTTGGGCTTGGGCTTCTTGGCGTAAAGCGCGGTGTCGATCCCATTGGCGATACGGTGGACGCGCTCGCGCGGCTGTTTCCACAGGTTGAGCGCAATGTCTTCGAGCGTCTCCGACGGCACCACCAGCGCCGCCGCCTTGGTCAGCGCGAGGCGGCGATAGATATTGCGCTGCGGCTTCAGCCACTTCGCCTCATCGGCGTTGAAACCGTCTTCGTGGTGGATCAGCGGCGGCACGCCCTTCGACGACACGCGCCGCGCCATCGCCCCGTCGATCGCCCCCCAATTGTACGTCAACACCAGATCGAAGCGGCGCATATAGGCCGCAATCGCCTCGAACCGCGTGACCGACGGCCCACCCGTCAGCGGCGGCGCATTTTGCGCGATCTCATAGTCGATCCCCTTGGCGATGGCCTCGCGCGCGCCATACTGCCCCTCCATCCCCGACACGATCGTGTGGCGCGCCCGCTCGCCAAACACATTCATCAACCGCACCGCCCGCGCTTCCTTGCCGCCGAGCGAGAAGGTGGAATGGAGGTGCAGGATGTTGACGGGGCGGGGCATGGTTGGGGGCATTAGCGAAACGAAGCGCGGGCGCAATAATTCATGGTCCGCTTGCTGCGACAAAGAGCTGGCGGAAGGTTCGAAGATCGACCGCATCGACGTCGGACACCGCCCAATATTCAAGGCCCCCCGCCGTCCATTGCACGATGGCGTAGCTACGGCGATGAATCGTACTGGGCGACGCCGACGCCTTCCCGGTCGCCGGACGGATGAAAAGATTGATTGTGTGGAGACGCCGCCGATAGACCAACGCCGCCACCGGTCGATCGCCGATATAGTCGAGCCGACCCCCGACAAGCGGGAATCCCTGCTGTCTAAGGTCGACGACCGGCGGCGAGAAATCGAGCCGACCATTGAACCAAGGTTTGACAACATGACGGTCCGACGTGAGCACGTCGGTCAAATGTGTGGCCTGCAGCGAGCGAATATGGCCGGCGATCAGCTGATCGGGCAAGTCGGCGACACTTGTTTGCGGCACGGCGACAAAAAGCGCGAGGCTCGCGGCCAACGCGCCTATAGCGCCGCCGCCGACCCAAGGCACATAACGGATGGGAGACCAACGTTGTCGTATACTCCGGTCCGCAGCCGGAGCATCGATCAGGGCTTCGATCCGTCGCTGCAGCCCGGCCGGCGCGACCTCATCGCGTGCCGCCGCAGCCATGATGGTATGCACGTCCGCCAAAGTGTAAAGATAGTCGCTACAGGCAGGGCAGCCCCGCACATGTGCTTCAACCTCGGCGGCATTGAGGCCATCGAGTTCGCCATCGAACAGAGCGTTGAGGGCTAGTTCGCGGTCGGCACAGTGGGTCATGCGCTCTTCCCCTTTCGATCACCGGACAGGAACAGAGTGGCCAGCAGCACGCGCGCGCGCGCAAGCCGAGACATTACTGTGCCTATCGGCACAGCGGTGATCGTCGCAATCTCGCGATAGGAAAGCGCATCGAGCTCGCGCAAAACGATTGCCTCGCGAAACGGCTCAGGAAGGCGCGCGATCGTCTCGCGAACCGACAGTGCGTCCCGCTGGCGTAGCAACGCAGTCTCCGGTGTATCGGGGTCCGTCGCCACCGCTTCGAGAACGGCCGGTTCGACACTGTTACCCGAGCGATTGGATTTACCCCAATCGATCCAACAATTGCGGACGATCGCTAATAACCACGCTTTTTCATTGCTATGGCATGACTGGAAGCCCTTTATCGCGCGCAAGAACGCCTCTTGGACAATGTCTTCGGCAGCCGTCTGGTCGCGCGAAAGATAGCGCGCATAACGATAGGCATCATCGAGATACGGCAAGAGCCGACGCCCAAACCGCTGGTGCTCCGGACCCGCCGCTTCCGTCTCGCGTATGCTCCCCGTGTCACGCACGACTCGTAACCGTGGGTTCCAGCGCTTTCGGTCCTCGTTCACGCCGTCGTACCGATCCACAAAGGCATGACGGCGGGCGTCAATGCTGCTGCGCGAGATAAGCGATGATGTCGGCGCGCTGTTTGGAGTTGGCAACCGAAAAGTACATTTTGGCACCGGGAACCAGCTTTTGCGGATTGGTCAGCCAATGATCCAGATAAGCAGGCGTCCAAACGATTCCGGAAGTGCGGAGTGCCGCCGAATAGGCATAGCCCGGCACCGACCCCGCCCTGCGCCCGACGACACCCCGATGCTTGGGGCCAACGTCGTTTTCGTCAAGCGAGTGGCAGCCGGTGCAGGACTGATACAGGGTTCGACCGGTGAGTGGATCACCTGCGACGATAGCGACTGGCTCCGCCGACGCTGGGCGAGGCGGTACGATCCCCAGAAGGCTCAAAACGCCCTCCGCGACGATGAGCGCACAGGCCGCAAGGACGGTTGTTGAAACGGTTCTCATGGAGTTATCCCGCCAATGTCTGATCGATGATGGCGAGCTGCGACGCGGATCGACGCGCCAGTATGCTAGATATTCCGATCGCCGATTGCAGTTCGGCGGACGGCACCAACATCGGTCCGGGGCCGGGTCCGACGCCTGGTGATGGCTGCGGATAAGCGGTCGATCGGCCCGCGTGGAAAAGCATGCGACCTTCCGTTTTTTGCTGAATTTGGTGGATATGCCCATTGAGCGCCGTCACGGAGGCGAACCGCTTAAGTAAGACGAGCGCCTGAACGCCATCGGACGTTCCCCAGCCCCATTCCGGGAATAGCGGCCAAAGCGGGAAGTGCGACAGCACAACGATCGGTGTTGAGGCAGAAAGGTGCGCGACATCCTCTTTCAGCCAGGCAAGCTGATCCGCGCCCAGCGATCCCATACCTTTGTCCGCAAGACGAACGACATTGACCAGAGCGATGAAGTGCGCGCCGTTCACGTCGAAACTGTACCAGCCATCACCCTTGGAAGTCTTGCCGAACCGATCGAGATAGGGTTGCGGGTTGATGCCATCGACGATGTCATGCTCCCCGGGGATGAAATGGATTGGCACGTTAAGCTCACCCAGCAATTGCTGAGCGGTGTCGAACTGCTCCGGTGTCGCGAGGTGTGTTATGTCGCCAGTATGCACGATGAAATCGGGTTGCACTGGAAGCGCTCGCACCTTGGCAATCGTTTCTTTAAGCGTGCCGATAACATCCGGGTTCGCCGCCTTCTTGAAACCGATATGCGTATCGCTGATCTGGACGAAGCTAAATGGCTGGAGGGGTGCGGTTTTGGCGCCATGTCGCGGTGCCGCTGCGAGCGCTTGGTCGAGCGTCATCGACGCCTCGATTCCCCCGCCCAACGCAAACAGAGTACCGGTACCGGCCCAAGCCATGCACTCGAGCATACCGCGCCGATCAATCGGCCTGTCTAGGTTGTGATCCGCCATATCCGTCCTTCCAATGAGGTTCGACGGGTAAGACTGAAATCGCGCGGCTTTTATTCCCGTGCTGGACAAAATTCTTCGGTGTCACCGTTTGTTTCAGGTATCGCGGCGCTCTATCAAGCACCCCTATCCAAACGCCCCCTTCCCCACCAACGTCACCCGGCACGCCAAATCCGCCTCGCCGCTCGCCACGACATAATGGTCGCCCGCATCGGCGATGCCCGTCGTGAACACGACATTGTCGATATACATCAAATCCTTGAGTCGGTCAGTCAGCGCCGTATTCGGCTCGATCAGTGGCGCGTCCGACGTGCGCAGCACGACACTCGGGTCGTCGCGGTCGAGCAGGCTCCAATAGGTCCGGTAGATGCCGACCACGCCCGCCGGCTCGACCCCATGCCACAGGGTAAGCCACCCCTCAGGCGTCAGGATCGGCGGTGCGCCGCCGCCCATCCGCGCCGTCGCCATCGTCGCGGCGTGCGGGCGGATGCCGGGCTTGTCATACGGTTTCCAGTGCAGCGCATCGGGCGACGAGGCGAGGTTGATCGACGGCCCTGCGCGCCATTCGCTGCCCGGCGGATAGGCGAAATACAAATCACCCAACGGCCGCGTCTGCGCGAAATATTTGCCGCCGATCAACCCCTCGAAGATCAGCATGTCCTTATTCTGATGATCGAGCACGATCCCCGCGAGCGTCCAGTCGAGCGCATTGTCCGAGGTATAGAGCGTGGTCGAATGCCGCTCCGGGCTGACCGAGCAGGTCGTCATCAGATAGCGGTCACCGAACTTGCTGATCCGCGCATCCTCGACGCCGTAGCATTGGTATGACGCACGCGGCGCGATCGCCTTGTCATAATGCACCTGCTCGACCTTGGTGCCATCGGCATTGAGCTCGACCGGCAGCAGCCATGAGATTGAGGTCAGCGCCATGATCCGCCAGCCCGCCGCGCGCATCATGAACTTGCGCGGGTCGGCGGTGTCGACGAAATCGAGCGGCCACGCATCGAGGCAATAGCCGCCATCAAACCAGCGAATCGCGTGGATATGCTGGTCATGGATCGGGGTACGCAGCGCCTCGGCCACGCGCACCATCAACAGCAAATTGCCGTTCGGCAGCCGCGTCATGCCGGGATTGAACGCGCCGAGCACATAGGTTTCGGCATCGACCTTCCCGGCGAGCGGGGACCGGGCGAGATCGACATCTGCGGGGGAAAAGATGAGCGCGTCGTGGAGAAAGGGCATGGGGCTTTTCCTGGGGTGCGGAGGTGTAGGGCCCTTAACCGACGGAGGAGCTGCGAGTGCCAGCTATAAAGCGAAAACCCGCTTCCCCCGGCGAAGATAGAGGGATGAATCCGACGCATCGCGATTTAAACGTGACGCAACCCAAACCCCGTTCGGGCTGAGCCTGTCGAAGCCCTGTGCGCCACACACGATGCCGGATGTGTGGCACGCTGCCCTTCGACAAGCTCAGGGCGAACGGGATAGGTACGCCATCTTGAGGGCACGATACCCTAAACCGCCACCCGCGCCAGCAACCGGTCGATCGCCGCCTCGGCCTCAGGCTCGCTCAAGGTCGGCGTGTGGCCGACATCGGCGATTGTCACCAATTCGCCCTGCTCGAGCGTCTCCGCCATCCGCGCCGCCGTCGTCGCCGACAGCACATCCGATCGTGCCCCGCGCACGATCAGCGTCGGCACGGTCTTCAGCACATCGAGCGCGCGCCACATATCCGGCCCCGCCTCATTACCGGGCACGCGGAACGGCTCGGCGATCTTCATGTCGTAATCGAGCACGATTCGGCCGGCGCTGTTGAGCCGGTACAGCCGTTTGGCCATCGCCAGCCAATCCTCCAGCGCAAAGCCCGGATAGACATCGCCATTGGCATCGGCGACCGCGCGCGCGGCGTGGATCCAGGTCGGCCAGGTGTTCGATCGCCCGACATAATTGCGAATCCGCGACAGGCCTTCGGACATAATGTCGGGCCCGACATCGTTGAGCAGCACCCCCGCCAGCCGCGCATGCGCCGTGCCTGCCAGCAGCATCGACACGATCCCGCCAAGCGAACTGCCGAACGCGATGTAGCGGTCCACGCCAAGCTCGCCGAGCAACCCCTCGACATCCTGCACATAGGTGAGCGGGACATAGGTCATCGGATCCTTGGCATAGCCGCTGTCGCCGCGCCCGCGCAGGTCCACCGCGATCACGCGCCACTCGGGCGACAATCGCCGAGCCACCGCATCGAAATCGCGCGCGTTGCGCGTCAGGCCGGGCAGACAGAGGATCGGCGGCTTGGTCAAATCCCCCGGATAATCGCGATAATGCAGCCGAATCCCGTCATTCGACCACCAATATCGATTCTCATATGGCGACATTGATCGGTCCCTGATTTGGGGATGGGGTTGCGTCCCGCGGGTGCGAGCCTCCATATCCACGCATGAGCATCCCCCCGCAAGCCTATGTCCCGCAGCGCCGCATTCTGGAGCTAGGCGATGCCTTTTACGATTCCGTAGAGGCGGCGCGCTTCCCGCAGACGGTGTTACGCTTCCGCAATGACCGCGCGGCGGCGGAGGTTGGGCTCGCCACCTTGAGCGACGCCGAATGGCTGGCACATTTCGGCCGCTTCGTACCCCTTTCCGATAGTCTCGATCAGCCGCTTGCGCTCCGCTATCACGGGCATCAATTCCGCCAGTACAATCCCGAAATCGGCGACGGCCGCGGTTTCCTTTTCGCACAGCTGAGTGACGCGCACGGCCGCCTGATGGACCTCGCCACCAAGGGATCGGGCACGACCCCGTGGAGCCGCTTCGGCGACGGACGACTGACGCTAAAAGGCGGGTTACGCGAAGTGCTCGCCACCGAAATGCTGCAGGCACTTGGGGTGCACACCTCGCGCAGTTTCTCGCTGATCGAAACCGGCGAAGCGCTCGAACGCGGCGACGAACCCTCCCCCACCCGTTCCGCCGTATTGGTCCGGCTGAGCCACGGCCATATCCGCATCGGCACCTTCCAGCGGCTCGCTTACCTCCGCGATGCCGAGAATATGGAGCGGCTGATCGCTTATGTGCTGCGCAACCTCTACAGCGAAGAACCCGGCGCGGACGCAGTGGCACGGCTGCTCGATCTGGTGGTGGACCGCACCGCGACGCTCGCCGCCAGCTACATGGCCGCGGGGTTCGTCCACGGCGTACTCAACACCGACAATATCAACGTGACGGGTGAAAGCTTCGATTACGGCCCGTGGCGTTTCGCCCCCACTTGGGACCCGAGCTTCACCGCCGCCTATTTCGATCATCACGGCCTCTACGCCTTCGGCCGTCAGCCCGAGGCGATCCATTGGGATGCGATGCAGCTCGCCGTGTCGCTTCGCACCGTCAGCGCGGCCGAACCGCTGATCGCGGTGCTCGACACCTTTGCGGAGCGGTATCAGCGCGCGGTATCGAGCGCGATCCTGTGGCGGCTCGGCGTGGTGCCGCAGGACCCGGTCAGTGACCGTGCGGTCGTCCAGGCGGTCGAGCGCGGACTGGTGGCGAGCAAACTCGGCCTCGACCGATTCTTCTTCGATGTGTTCGGCGGCACCGCGCCCGCGGGTGCGGCGTTCGACGAAGCACGTTCGGCGCTGGCGGCCTACGCCCCCCGCAAGCCCCGCGACCATGCTTATTGGCACGGCGACCCTTGTTCGATGCTGATCGACGAGGTCGAGGCAATCTGGGCGGCGATCGATCAAAGCGACGATTGGGCCCCGTTCAACACCAAGATCGCCGCGATCCGCGAAATGGGGGAGGCGCTGGCGTAATTCCTCCCCCGGGAACCGGGGGAGGGGAACCGTGAGCATTCAGCGAACGGTGGAGGGGGAGCAACCGTAGTTGTTTCGCCCAGCCCTGCCCCCTCCACCATTTTGCCGAAAGGGGCAAAATGGTCCCCCTCCCCCGCTTCGCGGGGGCGGATTTAGAAAGTAGATTCCCCCGCAAAACTAGGGCAAACACCCCGCCAATGTCCGCCGAACTCCTTTCCTACGAACCCGCAACCGGTGCCACATTGTGGCGTGGCGAGATCGGCGATGTCGATGCCGAGGTCGCCACCGCGCGCGCAAGCTGGGCCGCTTGGGCCGCGCAACCGCTCGCTTACCGGATCGAAGCGCTGCGCCGGTTCGCCAATGTCGTACGCGCGCGCGCCGATGATTTTGCCGATCTGATCGCGCGCGAAACCGGCAAGCCGTTATGGGAGGCACGGACCGAGGTCGAATCGGTCGTCGCCAAGGTCGACATCTCGGTCAGCGCCTATGCCGAGCGTACGCCGCAGCGCCGCCTCGACACCCAACTCGGCGGGCGGATGGCGCTGCGCCACAAGCCGCACGGCGTGCTCGCGGTGCTGGGGCCGTATAATTTCCCGGCACATTTGCCCAATGGCCATATCGTCCCCGCCTTGCTCGCGGGAAATGCGGTGGTGTTCAAGCCATCCGAAAAAACCCCGGCCGTCGGGGCGTTTCTGGTCGATTGCTTCCACGCGAGCGGCATGCCCGAAGGCTGCGTCCGCCTGCTGATCGGCGGGGCCGCCGAGGGCAAGGCGCTCGCGGCGCATGACGGGATCGACGGGCTGCTCTTCACCGGCTCCGCGCATACCGGCATCGCGCTCAACCGCCAATTCGCGACCCGGCCCGAGAAGATCCTCGCGCTGGAAATGGGCGGCAACAATCCGATCGTGGTGTGGGAATCGCCCGATCTCCACGCCGCCGCCATCGTTATCGTGCAATCGGCCTTCACCAGCGCGGGCCAACGCTGCACCGCCGCGCGTCGCCTGATCGTCGATGAAAAGCTCTTTGACCCGCTGATGAGCGAAGTGACCAAATTGGTCAGCCGCATCATCGTCGATGAGCCGCATGCCAGCCCCGCTCCGTTCATGGGGCCGGTGATCGACAATGACAGCGCCGATCTGCTGACCGAAAGCTTTCTCGAACTGATGATGCGCGGCGGACGTGCGATCCGGCATCTCGAACGGCCACTGCCCGACCGCCCGTTCCTGCGTCCGGCGCTGATCGACACAACCGATATGAACGACCGGCCCGATATCGAATTGTTCGGCCCGATTCTGCAAGTGATCCGCAAATCGAGCTTCGAGGATGCGATCGCCGAGGCCAACAATACGCGCTACGGGCTGTCGGCATCTTTGCTCAGTCAGAACCCGGCACTGTACGATCAATTCTGGGCCAATGCGCGCGCGGGCATCGTCAATTGGAACAAGCCGACCAACGGCGCCTCATCGGGAGCGCCGTTCGGCGGCATCGGCTGGTCGGGCAACCACCGCCCGAGCGCTTATTATGCGGCGGATTATTGCGCATACCCAGTAGTGTCGAGCGAAGCGGAGCAAGCGCGCGCGAGCATCGGGGTGGGGCTGCGCGACGAGTGACCGCAGTGACGCCGTCGGCGTTACTCCAATCCGGGTACGGTTGCTGCAAATTACAATTGCCAGATAAATCGGGCCACTATATTTAATTCCCTCATTATTTGGGGGGATGGGGAAGTGATTAATCTCACAAAAAGCCAACGTCTTATTTGTGAACGTGTCATCAATGTCTTCGAGACCGGATCCGTAAAAGGCAAATATGGCGCGATAAGTATCTATAAGGACGGCCCAAACCGCATTCGACAGATAACGTACGGCCGGTCGCAGACGACGGAATACGGCAACCTGCGGCTTCTGGTGCAGATGTACGCTGCCGCCGCCGGCATTTATTCGGCCGCCCTGCAACCTTATGTCAAAAAAATCGGCCAGATCGCCCTTGTCGATGACGAGACGTTCAAGGGTCTGCTGAAAAAGGCCGGGACCCAGGATCCCGTGATGCAGAATACGCAGGATAAGTTCTTCGACATCGCCTATTTTACGCCCGCGAAGAAATGGGCCGATGCGAACGGTTTCACATCTGCGCTCGCCATGCTCGTGATCTACGATTCCTTTATCCACAGTGGCAGCATTCTGGACTTGCTGCGGTCGCGCTTTACCGAGCTTCCGCCGGCCAAGGGTGGCGACGAACGTGAGTGGATCCGGCAATATGTCACGGTGCGGAACAAATGGTTGGCCAACCACAGCAATCCCGCGGTTGTTCCATCGGCCTACCGGACGAAGGATTTGCTGCGCGAGATTGACCGCGGCAATTGGGATCTCTCCATGCTGCCGATCAGCGCGAATGGAACCCCGGTGGATGACCGGACGACGACGCCAGTATCCTTTGCCAAAGTGATCTTGCCAAAGGTGGACAACGAAATCACCTTTTTCGGCGAGCCGACCTGATCACGGGCTTCGGCCCCGGGGCAGGTGGAACTTCACGGGGGACGTGAGGCCAAACGGCCTTGCGTTCCCCGTTTGGTGCCATCCGCCAAAAGATTCCCTACCCCCCCTCAAAGCAACCTTGAATTGCGGGAGCGCTTGGTCCAGCCCATCTGACAGCGATGGACACACTCCTCGATCTCCCCGCGCCAGCTCCTGCAAAGATGGGGCGTGTCATCCTGGTCGGCGCCGGTCCGGGTGACCCCGGCCTGCTCACGGTGCGCGCGGTCGCGGCGCTGAAGGAAGCTGACGTCGTCGTCCATGACGGCCTGATCGACCCGCGCGTGCTCGATCTGGCGCCGCCGGAGGCGCAGCGCATTTCGGTCGCCAAGCAGCGCGCGCGCCACACTTTGCCGCAGGAGGCGATCAACGCGCTGATCGTCGCGCATGCGAAGACCGGCGCGACCGTCGTGCGCCTGAAAGGCGGCGATCCGTTCATCTTCGGGCGCGGCGGAGAGGAAGTCGTAGCGGTGCGCGCGGCGGGTCTCCCGGTGGAGGTCATCCCCGGCGTATCGGCTGCGCTCGGCTGCGCGGCCGAGGCGATGCTCCCGCTCACCCACCGCGATCATTCGAGCGCGGTCAGTTTTGTCGCGGGGCAGTGCAAGGGGCTGGCCGATCAGGATTGGTCGGGGCTTGCGGGCAAAGGTCGCACGCTGGTCATCTATATGGGGGTCGCGACCGCGACTGACATTGCCGACAAATTGATGTGCGACGGCGTCGCACCGGATATGCCGGTCGCGGTGCTCGAACGCGGGACATTGGACGGGCGCCGCGCGATGAAGACACTGCTCGCCGATCTCGGGCAAATGGTGGAACGCGAGAAAGTCGCCAGCCCCGCGATCATCGTCGTGGGCGAAGTCGTCGATCTGTCCGATGCCGAGGATAAATTGGGTCGCTGGGCGCGCGTTGCCGAAGGATCGTTCGCATGAGATTGCTGACTGGAAACGATTTGCCGAGCGGCGATGTGATCTGGTGGACCGGCTCCGCCTGGTCGCGTCACATAGCGGAAGCGCGCGACGTCGGCGATCAGGGCGAGAGCATCTCCCGCGCCGAAGAAGGCGCGCGCCGCGTCAACGGCCCATACGTGATCGACGCGACCGCGACACCGGAGGGTCCTCGCCCCGCCCACATCAAAGACCGCGTCCGCGCGCTCGGCCCGACGGTGCGCCCCGATCTGACGCTGAAACCCGCCGATCCGATGGCGGGGAGCTGGGTAATCTGACATGTATAAATACGACCAATACGACCAGCAGATCGTCGACGCCCGCGTCGAGGAGTTTCGCGATCAGGTGAAGCGCCGCCTTGCCGGGCAAATCACCGAGGACCAATTCAAGCCGCTGCGGCTGATGAACGGCCTGTACCTGCAGTTGCACGCCTATATGCTGCGCGTCGCCATCCCGTACGGCACGCTCGACAGCCGCCAGATGCGCATGCTCGCGCATATCGCGCGCAAATATGACCGCGGCTATGGCCATTTCACCACGCGGCAGAACCTACAGTTTAATTGGATCAAGCTCGATCAGGCACCCGACATCCTCGCCGAGTTGGCGACGGTCGAGATGCATGCGATCCAAACCTCGGGGAATTGCATCCGCAACATCTCGTCCGATCAATATGCCGGTGCCGCCGCCGACGAAGTCGCCGATCCGCGCATCTGGGCCGAATTGCTGCGCCAGTGGAGCACCTTCCACCCCGAATTCAGCTATCTGCCGCGCAAGTTCAAGATCGCGGTGATCGCGGCCGACGAGGATCGTGCGGCAATGCGGCTGCACGACATCGGCATCCAGTTGCTCGAGCGTGACGGCGTGCTCGGCGGCAAGATTTTCGTCGGCGGCGGCATGGGTCGCACCCCAATGATCAGCCACGAAATCCGCGATTTCGTAACGGCCGACGATCTGCTGAGCTATCTCGAGGCGTGTCTCCGCGTCTACAACCGCTATGGCCGACGCGACAATATCTACAAGGCGCGGATCAAGATCCTGCTCCACGAAATCGGACCCGACGAATACCGTCGGCAGGTTGAGGAGGAGTTCGTCGCGGTCAAGGCGCTCTGGCTCGATCCGCCCAAGGCGGAGTTCGACCGCATCACCGAGATGTTCGCGGCCCCGGCGTTCGAGACCGGCGCATCGGACGCGATCGAACGCAGCGACCCCGATTTCGCAATCTGGGTCGACCAGAACACCGCCGCGCACAAGCAGCCCGGCTACGCCATCGTCACCGTCAGCCTGAAGCCCACCGGCGGCATTCCCGGCGATGCCAGCGCGGAGCAGATCGACCTGATGGCCGATCTCGCCGAGCGCTACAGCTTCGACGAACTGCGCGTCACGCACGCCCAGAACATCGTCCTGCCGCACGTGCGCAAGGCCGATCTCTACACAATCTGGCAAGCACTCGACGCCGCCGGTCTCGCCCCCGCCAACCTCGATTTGATCAGCGACATCATCGCCTGCCCCGGCCTCGATTATTGCAGCCTCGCCAATGCCCGCTCGATCCCGGTCGCGCAGAAGATCGCCGAACGCTTCGCCTCGCCCGAGCGGCAGCGTGACCTTGGCGAGTTGAAGCTCAAGATCAGCGGCTGCATCAATGCCTGCGGGCATCACCATGCCGGGCACATTGGCATTCTCGGCGTGGACAAAAAGGGCACCGAAAATTACCAGCTGTCGCTCGGCGGGTCGGGCGCGGAGGATGTCAGCCTCGCCAAGATTACCGGCCCCGGCTTCGACGAGGACGGCATCGTCGACGCGGTCGAAACGGTCACCAACGTCTATCTGCAGACACGCGAAGAGGGCGAACGTTTCCTCGATACCTATCGCCGCGTCGGCATGGATCCGTTCAAGGAGGCGCTTTATGGGTGACGTGCAGCACGACGAACCCGCCGTCACGCTCGACGCGTTCCTCGATTCGCAGACCAATGCCACCGCCGTCCGCCTCGAAGCGGGCGACGATGCGCGGGCACTGCTGCCCTATCTCGACCGTATCGCGTTGGTCGAAGTGAGCTTCCCGAGCTTTCGCGACGGCCGCGGCTATTCCGCCGCGCGCGTGCTGCGCGAAGCGGGCTATGTCGGCGAACTTCGCGCGCAGGGCGACGTCCTGGTCGATCAGATGCCGCTGATGAAGCGCTGCGGCTTCGACAGCTTCGCGCCAGAGAGCGAAATCGATCCGGCGACGCTCGAAGCGTCAATGACGCGGTACGAGAATGTCTATCAAAAGGCTGCCGACGGGCGCGTGCCGGTCTGGAAATTGCGGCATGGCGACTAACGCGCTCCGCAAGCTCGACCTGATCGACGTCGCACCCTTCTCAGCCGCCGATGCGGCCGCGATGGAGGCCCGCTTTGCCGGGGTCGGCGCGCGCGACATGCTCGGCGATTTGCTGACCGGGGAGCTAAAAGGCCGCGTCGCGGCAGTTTCGTCCTTTGGCGCAGAGAGCGCGGTGCTGCTGCACCTGATTTCGCAGATCGACCGCGACATTCCCGTCATCTTCCTCAACACGCAGAAGATCTTCGGCGAGACGCTGCAATATCGCGACGAGCTTTCGGAGAAACTTGGCTTCACCGATTTGCGCGTGTTCCGCCCAGATCCGCGCTTGCTCACGACGAAGGACGCGACCGGCCTGCGCTGGAATTACGATCCCGACGGCTGTTGCGATCTGCGCAAAGTCGAGCCATTGCGCCGCGCGCTCGCGCCGTTCGACGCATGGCTTTCCGGGCGCAAGGGCTTTCAGGCGGGAACACGCGACGCGCTCCCGCGCTTCGAGGAGGATGAGGGCAGGTTGAAACTCAACCCGCTGGCGGATTGGGACAAGGCAGCGCTCGACGGCTATTTCGCCGAGCATAAATTGCCCCGCCATCCGCTTGAGGCGGAAGGCTATGCGTCGATCGGCTGCGCGCCGTGCACCTCGAAGGTGCTCCCCGGCGAAGACCCTCGCGCCGGACGCTGGCGCGGGTGGGACAAGGTCGAATGCGGGATCCACGTGCCGGAGAAGCCGGGGGAAGAACCGGTTTTCTGACGGGCGGTTTCTCCGCCTCCCCTAGTCCTCACGCCACCCCGGCGAAGGCCGGGGCCCAGTAGCGAAGGCTTAAGTTGGCGAGTGCAGCGTATAGCACAGACCACGTCGCAACTGGGCCCCGGCCTTCGCCGGGGTGGCGCCAATTGGGGTTACGTCAGGCGCTCAAGCAGCCAGCGCCGCACGCGGCAGCACTGCCGCCGCATAGTCGCTCTCCGCGAGCGCGATCAGCTTGCGGTCGTCATGGTTCCACGGATGGAAGCCGGGCAAGAAGAAGGCGATCCACGCGCCAAGAATCTTCCGCGCCATACCGGGCCGCCCGAGCGCATACCACAGGATGCCGAAATGCGCCCGCGCACCGGTAATCCCGTCCTGCCGCAGCAGTTCGAGCATGCCCTTATAACGGCCAGCGAAAAACTTCATCGTCGTGCCGATCATCACCAGCGCCTTGATCTTCCACCGCATCCAGCGCGTCCAATCGCGCGTCGCATGCAGCCATGTGTCATACGCGACACCCTTATGCTCGATTTCCTCGGAGGCGTGCCACCGCCACAGTGCGGCCGCCTGCTCATCCCCGCCCGCCAGATGGCGCGGGTTGGCGATCAGCTCATGCGCGATGATCGCGGTAAAATGTTCGAGCGCCATCGTCGCGGCTAGGCTCGCGATCGGCGGGCGTCCCTTGGTTAGCGCCAGTGCTTCATCGATATGCTGCTCGAGCCGCGTTACGTCATAGCCTTGATCGGTGACGTGGCGGTTGAACGCGACATGCTCGCGCGTGTGGATCACTTCCTGCTTGATGAACGCCTGGATTTCGGCGTGCAGGCGCGGCGGTGTGCCCTCGCGGAAATTGCGCACGCTATCGACGAAAAAGCCTTCACCCTTCGGAAAGGTCACCGACAGCGCATTGTAGAAGGCGGTCGCGAACGGATCGTTGTTGAGCCACCAGCGGCGCATCTGCGTGCCGCGCCCGAAGCGCAGGTCGCGCGGGACGATCGTCAAATCGGCGGGAGTGGTTGCTTTCGCCACAAAAAGCTCCGAACAGAATTAAAGACAGGCCCGATTTATGCGTTACTTACATCAATGTCAATAGCCCGCAAACGGCTTAGCCCGGAAGAATCACGCGATGCCGCGATCGAAGCGGCGCGGGCGTTGCTGGTCGAGGTCGGCCCACAGGCGGTCACGCTCAAGGCGGTCGCGGCTCGGATCGGGCGGACGCATGCCAATCTGCTCCACCATTTCGGCTCGGCGGCGGATTTGCAAAAGGCGCTGATCACGCATCTCGCCGACACGATAACCGCGCAGATCGGCGAAGCGGCGCGGCGCGCGCGTGCGGGCGACGCCGACCCACGCGAGGTGGTCGATCTGACCTTCGATGCCTTCGTCAACGGCGCGGGTGCGATGGCGGCGTGGATGATCCTGTCGGGCAATCACGACGCGCTCGACCCCGTGTTGAGCGCGATCCACCGGTTGGTCGACGATCTTGCCGAGGACGCGGAAACCGGCAAGCACATCCATGAGGACACGTTGCAACTCGTGCTGATGGCAATGGGCGATGCCTTGCTTGGCGGCGCGATGGCCAAGGGGCTGGGCTTGCCGCCCGAAGCCGCGCGGACGATTGCGACGCGGGCGCTGATCGCATCGCGGTCGATCCTGCCGGCTTAAAAAATACGCCGCGGCAAAGCCGCGTCGTCGGTCGGCGCTGTAGCGCCGCCGGTCGGGCGCGCTCGGGCCTCGCTTTAGCTGTGCTAAAGCGTTAGACGCGCGCCATGCATTTCCTCGACCAAGCAAAGATCTTCGTCCGATCGGGCGCAGGCGGCCCCGGTGCCGTCAGCTTCCGGCGCGAAAAGTTCATCGAATATGGCGGCCCAGACGGCGGCAATGGCGGCAAGGGTGGCGACATCATCTTCGAAGCCGTGCCCGGTCTGAACACGCTGATCGACTTTCGCTACACGCAGCATTTCCGTGCGCCGCGCGGGCATGGCGGATCAGGCTCGAACCGCACCGGGGCGGGCGGTGACGATCTCATCATCCGCGTCCCCGTCGGCACGCAAGTGCTGAGCGAGGACCGCGAGGAAGTGCTCGCCGATTTCACCGTTCCCGGCGAGCGCGTCGTGTTCCTGCGCGGCGGCGATGGTGGGCGCGGCAATGCGACCTACAAGACCTCGACCAACCGCGCGCCACGCCAGCACGGCACCGGCTGGCCGTATCAGGAAATGTGGGTTTGGCTGCGGCTCAAGCTGCTCGCCGATGCCGGGCTGGTCGGTTTGCCGAATGCGGGCAAATCGACCTTCATCAACGCGGTCACCAATGCGCAGGCCAAGGTCGGTGCCTATCCCTTCACCACCGTGCGCCCGCAATTGGGCGTCGTCAGCCGCCACAATCGCGAATTCGTCGTCGCCGACATCCCGGGCCTGATCGAAGGCGCGGCCGACGGCGCGGGGATCGGCGACCGTTTCCTCGGCCATATCGAACGCTGCAAGGTGCTGCTCCATCTGGTCGATGCAACCGAGGATGATCCTGTGGGTAACTACCGGATCGTCCGTGGAGAACTCGATGCGTACGGCGCGGGGCTTGTGGATAAGCCGCAAGTGATCGGCCTCAACAAGATCGACGCGCTCAATCCCGCCGATGTGAAAAAGCTCGTCACCAAGCTCAAGCGTGCGAGCAAATCCGACGTCTTCCCAATGTCTGGCGCAGGCGGAACCGGGATCGAGGCGGTGGTCGATCGCTTGATCGAAGCGATCGGCCCAGCCGAAGGCGCCCCCGCGCGCGACGACGACACGCCGCCGGGAGAATGGTCGCCGGTTTGAAGCGGGCGCGCCCTCTGAGATATCCGCGGGTGCGAACACCTAACTAACGGTCATTGGCGTCCACGCCGCCACGCGCTAACGCAAGCGTAATGTCCGCCTTCGCCCCCGCCGCTTGCCCGCGCCTGATCGTCAAGGTCGGTTCGTCGCTGCTCGTCGCCGCCGATGGCACGGTGCGGCGCGACTGGTTGACCAGCCTCGTCGCCGACATCGCCGCGCGCGTCCGCTCCGGTCAGGAAATCGCAATCGTCTCCTCGGGTGCGATCGCGCTCGGCGCGCGGCGCCTGAAGCTCGTCAAAGGCGGACGCGCCAGCCTGGAAGATGCGCAGGCCGCCGCTGCAACCGGGCAAATCGCGCTGTCGCAAGTCTGGGCCGAATTGCTCGGGGGCGAGGGCCTAACCGCGGCGCAGATGCTGGTCACGCTCGACGATCTCGAGGACCGGCGCCGCTATCTCAACGCCTCCGCAACGCTCGGGCGGCTGCTGTCGCTCGGCGTGGTGCCGGTGATCAACGAGAATGACAGTGTGGCGACCGAGGAAATCCGTTTCGGCGACAATGACCGCCTCGCCGCGCGCATCGCACAGGCGGCGGGCGCGCACGGGGTGATCCTGCTGTCCGATGTCGCTGGCCTGTACGACGCCAACCCCAACACCAACGCGGACGCAACGCTGATCGACCGCGTCGAGCGGATCGATGCCGCAATCGAAGCGATGGCGGATCGCGGGTCGGCGTCGGGCATGGGATCGGGCGGAATGGTCTCCAAAATCGCCGCCGCGCGGATCGCCACCGCTGCTGGCGCGCATCTGGCGATCGTGTCGGGGCATGTCGAGCATCCCCTCGCCGCCTATGATGCAAGCGGGCGCGGCACAGTGTTTGTCGCCGAACGCGCCGCCCCTGCCCGCAAGGCGTGGCTGGCGGGCGGCCTCACCGCGAAGGGGGAGATTGTGATCGATGCGGGCGCGGCCACGGCGTTGTCGAGCGGCAAGAGTTTGCTAGCGGCAGGCGCGATACGCGTCACCGGAAGCTTCGTGCGGGGCGATCTGGTCGCGATCGTCGGACCGGATGGCCGCACACTCGCACGCGGCCTGAGCGAATATGACGCGACCGAGGCTGCTGCGATCAGCGGGAAGCGTAGCGACGAACAGGCCGAAATCCTCGGCTACGCTCCGCGCGCTGCGCTCATCCACCGCAACCATATGGCTCTGCTATGACCATCCTCGCCATCACCGGCGGCACCGGATTCGTCGGGTCGCGCGCGATCGACCTTGCGCTGGCCGCCGGGCATGAGGTCCGCGCCCTCACCCGCCGCCCGCAGCCGGAGCGCGACGGTATCACCTGGATCGAAGGCGCGCTCGACACGCGCGCGCCGCTCGACAGTCTGATCGCTGGTACGGACGCCGTTCTACACATCGCAGGCGTGGTCAACGCTCCCAACCGCGCCGGGTTTGCCGCCGGGAATATCGCGGGCACGCAAGCCGTGCTTGATGCGGCGAGTAAAGCAGGCGTGCGCCGCTTCGTCCACGTCTCCTCGCTCGCCGCGCGCGAGCCGCATTTGTCGGTCTATGGCTGGTCGAAAATCGAGTCCGAAGCGATCGTCGCCGCCTCCGGGCTAGACTGGTCGATCGTCCGGCCCCCGGCGATCTACGGCCCCGGCGACATGGAGATGCGCGATCTGTTCCGCATGGCGAAATCGGGCGTTGCCGCCCTCCCCCCCGGTGGCCGCGTCTCGGTGATCCATGTCGATGACATCGCATCGCTCCTGATCACACTCGCCACGACCAACACGCCGACCACAATCTTCGAACCCGATGACGGTCGCAACGGCGGATGGAGCCATGCCGAACTGATCCGCACGATCGGCGTCGCGGTCGAGCATAAAGTTCTGCCCATCGCGCTCCCCAAGGTGGTGCTCACGATCATCGCCCACGCCGACAAAACGTTTCGCGGCAAGGGGGCAAAGCTCACCCCCGACCGCGTCGGCTATCTCTGCCATCCCGATTGGACGGTAGATCCCGCCAAACGCCCGCCATCGCAACTCTGGCAGCCGAGCATCGCCACCCGCGATGGCCTTACCGCAACCGCAGCATGGTATCGCGCGAACGGCTTGTTATAGGCTTGCTATAAAGCCGCCGCATTTCACCGCCAAAGCGTCACGACCCTTCAAGGACCGAGCATGACCGACCGCACCGCCATCTACGACACCGTCACCGCACAGATCGAACCCTTCAACAAGAAAGGCGTGACGCTCAGCGACGCCACCACCTTCCAGGGCGATCTCGAATGGGACAGCCTGACCGTCATGGATTTCGTCGCCGCGATCGAGGATGAATTCGAAATCATCATCACAATGAACATGCAGGCCGAGATCGAAACCGTCGGCCAATTGGTCGATGCGGTCGAGAAGTTGAAGGGCTGATCCGATGAGCGACGCTGGCCTGGCATCCGAAAAGCTGCTCGCCGATCCGCCCGTCGTGGCGCCCGAACGCGACCTCATGTCCAAATTCGATCCGATCATCGCCGAGCGTCAGGCGCTGATCGATACCGGCGTCACCGATCCGTTCGCGATCGTGATGGAGCAGGTCAAATCGCCGACCGAGGCGGTGATTGCGGGCAAGGACACGATCCTACTCGGCACCTACAATTACATGGGCATGACGTTCGACCCCGACGTGATCCAGGCCGGTAAAGATGCGCTCGACCAGTTCGGATCGGGCACCAATGGCAGTCGGATGCTCAACGGCACCTTTCGTGACCATATGGAGGTCGAGGAAGCACTTCGCGATTTCTACGGCGTCTCCGGCGCGATCGTCTTTTCGACCGGATATATGGCTAATCTCGGCATGATCTCGACGCTCGCGGGCAAGGGCGAATATGTCATCCTCGACGCCGACAGCCACGCGTCAATCTATGACGGGTGCCAGCAGGGCAATGCGGAGATCGTGCGTTTTCGCCACAATTCGGTCGAGGATCTCGACAAGCGGCTCGGTCGTTTGCCCAAGGAGCCCGGCAAATTGGTCGTGCTGGAGGGTGTCTATTCGATGCTCGGCGATATCGCGCCGCTGAAGGAGATGGTCGCGGTCGCCAAGAAGCACAATGCGATGGTGCTGAGCGACGAAGCGCATTCGATGGGATTTTACGGTCCCAATGGCCGCGGCGTGTATGAGGAGCAAGGCTGCGAGGCCGATGTCGATTTCATCGTCGGCACCTTCTCCAAATCGGTCGGCACGGTCGGCGGCTTCTGCGTGTCGAACCATCCGAAGTTCGAGGCGATCCGGCTCGTCTGTCGCCCCTACATCTTCACCGCATCGTTGCCGCCCTCGGTCGTGGCGACCGCCGCAATGTCGATCCGCAAGCTGAAACATGCGCACAACAAGCGCCAGCATCTATGGGAAAATGCGCGCGCGCTGCACGGCGGCCTCAAGACGCTCGGCTTCAAGCTCGGCACCGAAAACCCCGACAGCGCGATCATCGCGATCATCCTCGACGATCAAACCCAGGCGGTGGCGATGTGGCAATTGCTGCTCGATGGCGGTCTGTACGTCAACATGGCGCGCCCGCCCGCGACGCCAGCGGGCACGTATCTGCTGCGCTGTTCGCTCTGCGCCGAACATACGAGCGAGCAAATTGCGCGCATCTTGAAGATGTTCGAAGCGGCGGGACGGGCCACTGGCGCAATCAGCTAACTTGAGCGTTGCGACTCTATCCACGAGTCGCCGCGTGCGGTAAGAAGCCGACATGAGCGGACCTGAGCGCGATGCGACCGGCGCGGATCGAGCCGGCACGGCCTGGCGTACGATAACGCTGTTCGTCATGGCCGCGCTCGGCGTGGCGGTGCTTGTCGCGCTCAACCTGACGCTGAGCGAAGCCAGCCGCCAGCGCGACCACGCGCTGAAATTGCAAACGCACAGTTACGAGGTGATGATCCTCTCGGCCAGCCTGTCGGGAACGATCGCGCATGCCGAGGCTGCGCTCGGGCGTTATGTGATCAGCGCCGACAAGGACTTGGGCCAAGCCTATTCCGCAGACTGGACATTGGCGAACCAACAACTCGCCCGGCTCGATCTGATCACCCGCGACAGTCCAAAACAACAAGCGTTGATCACCGAATTGCAGCACGCGATGGCGGCACGCGGCAACGAGCTGGGCAATGTTGCACTCAACACTCTATACAAACGCAACAATCAGGCACTTGCGCTCTATTACAAGGCGCGCACCGCCCCGGCCCGCGCCGAGATCGACCGCGTCCTCGATGAGATCGGTGCGCAAGAGCGAACGGTGTTGGCACAGCGGACCGGCGCTGCGATGAAAACCGTCGCCCGCGTCACCGGGGTGGCGAGTGCGCTGTCGGTGTTCGGAATCTTGCTCGCGGCTGGCGCGGTTGCGCTTGGCTGGCTGACCGTGGTGGCGCTTGGGCAACGCGCCGTCGCCCGCGCCGAAGCCACTGCCGAGCGCGATCGTGCGACCGAATTGGAAGCGGCAGTCGAACGGGCGTCTGCGGTCTTGCTGGCGCAGGAAAGCAAGCTGCGTCAGGTCCAGAAGATGGAGGCGGTCGGGCAATTAACCGGCGGCATCGCACACGATTTCAACAATATGCTGGCGGTTGTGCTCGGCGGCCTGGAGCTCGCCAAGCGCCAAGTCACGACCGATCCGGCCGCCGCACAGCGCCATATCGACAACGCGACCGAGGGCGCCAATCGCGCCGCCGCCTTGACCCGGCAACTCCTCGCTTTCTCGCGCGAGGAGGCCTTGCGCACAGAACCGATCGAGCCGGTCGCACTCGTGCTCGGCATGTCCGATTTGCTCGATCGCACGCTCGGCGACACGATCGAGGTTAAGGTCGACGCGCCCGAGGGTGAGAGCTGGCTGGTCCGCTCCGACCGGCATCAGATTGAAAATGCCGTGCTCAATCTCGCCGTCAATGCGCGCGATGCGATGGAGGGGCGCGGCAAGCTCACCATCACCACGGCGGCCGTGACTCTGGCGGAGGGTGCGGTCGGCGCGTGTAAGGCTGGCGACTATGTCGCGCTGTCGGTCGCCGATACCGGCTGCGGCATGGCGCCCGATGTGCTGGAGCGCGTGTTCGAACCGTTTTTCACGACCAAACCAGCAGGCAAGGGCACCGGGCTTGGCCTCAGCCAAGTGTTCGCTTTCGTGCGTCAGGCCGATGGCGAGGTCGGGCTGAAATCGGTGGTCGGTGAAGGGACGACAGTCACGCTGTACCTCCCCCGCTACGTCGCCGATGCGCACGACGTGCAGCAAATCGCACCCCAAAAGCCGACGGAAATCGAACATCGGTCGCTCGACATTCTAGTGGTCGAGGATGACCCACGCGTCCTTGCCGCCACGATGGGCGCGCTCGAAGAACTCGGCCACCGCCCAGTCGCCTGTAATGATCCACTCGCCGCGCCAGCCGCGCTGGACGGCCTCGGTCGCGTGGATCTGATCGTCAGCGACGTGCTGATGCCGGGGCAGACCGGCCCGGAAATGATCGCGGGCTTGCTCCGGGAGCATCCCGATACGGCCGTCCTGTTCGTGACGGGCTATGCCGGCGAAGCGGGCGGCGAGGCTGAGTTTGGCGGGCATCATGTGCTCCGCAAACCCTTCACACTCGCCGCGCTCGAACGCGCCGTCGCGGCGGCGGCCGCGCCGGTCGGTCGCCCGGTCGCCGGGATCGACAGCATCGCGGCGGAATGATTTCGTAGCTGACGAAGCCGTATCACGCCGATATAGCGGCGCAGCGGCCAGCGCCGTCTCACGCCCCTCCCCTCCGGCCGGACACCCAGCCCCCGCATCATGAAATCCATTGACCGCTACATGGCCCGGCTGATCGCGGTGCCGCTGTTTTCGACCCTCGTCATCTTCGCGATGCTGCTGGTGCTCGATCGCATGCTGCGCTTGTTCGATTTCGTGGCGACCGAAGGCGGCCCGGTCAGCGTGGTGTGGCGAATGCTCGCCAATTTGCTGCCCGAATATTTCGGTCTGGGCATTCCGGTCGGCCTGCTACTCGGCACGTTGCTCGCCTTCCGCAAACTGGCGACATCGTCCGAGCTCGATGTGATGCGCGCGGTGGGCATGAGCTATACGCGGATGCTGTACGTGCCGTATCTGTTTGCACTCACGCTGGGCGCGATCAATCTCGCGATCGTCGGGTTCGTCCAGCCCGAGGCGCGCTTCAACTACGAAAAGCTGCGCTTCGAACTCCGCACCGGCGCGCTCGGCGCGTCGATCAAGGTCGGGGAGTTCACCCATTTTGATAAAGATACGACCCTGCGCATCGAACAGAGCCACGATTCTGGC
>JBBQLB010000016.1:0-62581 GCA_038327465.1 Sphingomonadales bacterium
CGAACTGCGCGCAATAGAGGCCGGCGGTCGGCGAAGCGACGAACGAAGAAGCCTCGATCACCGACAGACCGGAGAGCAGGTTGTACATCAGATACCGTCGTTGAATTCGCGCAGCATGTGCTTTGCGATCTGCAGCTGGAGGATCTGCGTCGTACCTTCGTAAATGCGGTAGACGCGCGCATCGCGGAAGAACCGCTCGGCGTCGTATTCCGCAAGATATCCTGCGCCGCCATAGATCTGGACACAGGCATCGACGACGCGCCCGCACATCTCCGATGCGAAGACCTTGAACGCAGCGGCCTGGCGCAGCACGTTTTCGCCCGCGTCGGCTCGGGCGGTTACGTCGGCCATCATGCTTTCGGCGGCATAGATCTCGATCTCGCCCTGGGCGAGCATCTGCTGCACCAGTTGGAAGTTGGCAATGGCCTCGCCGAACGCCTTGCGCTCGGTGGCGTAGCGAAGCGCGCTGTCGAGCGCGCGACGGGCATAGGCGGTCGCCGCCGCGCCGACCGAGATACGACCGTTGTCCAGGCTCTTCATGGCGAAGACAAAACCCTTGCCGATCTCACCGCCGAGCAATCCCTCGTCCGACACGAACACATCCTCCAGAATGATGTCCGCGATCGCGCTCCCCGCCTGGCCCATCTTCTTGTCCGGCTTGCCCACCGAAACGCCGACCGTGCCCATCGGCACGATGAAGGCGGAGACGTGGGCGTTCTTGGGCAGGTTTTCCTTGCTAGTCCGCGCCATGATGAGCGCGACCCGCGCATGGGGGGCGTTCGTGATGTAGCGCTTGGTGCCGTTCAGCACCCAGCCTCCATCGACCCGGTCAGCGCTGGTTTGCATCCCTGCCGAATCGGAGCCCGACCCCGGCTCGGTCAGTCCGAATGCGGCGATTTCGCCGGCGGCGACGCGCGGCAGCCATTCGGTCCTTTGCGCCTCAGTACCGCCATTCTTGAGCGCAGAGCAGACCATGCCGATGTTGATCGAGATGAGGGAGCGGAACGCCGGCATCGCATAGCCGATTGTGTGGATGGTGCGCGCGTATTGGGAGACGTTCATGCCCGCGCCGCCATGTTCCTCCGGAATGGTCAGCCCGAACAGTCCCATCTCGCGCATTTCGCGCACGATGTCCGCCGGGATCTCATCACTCTCCAGGATCGCGCGCTCGGCGGGGATCAGCCGCTCGCGAACGAAGCGACGAAGCTGGTCGAGGAATTGCTCGAAGATATCGGGGTCCATGCCGATGGTCGCCTGGCGCATCGTGGATCCTCAGATCGGGTCGTAGGGAAAGACATCCGCGGACACCTCGTCCGCGCGGGCGAAGCTGGAGCGAAAGGCAGGGATCAGCTCGTCCGCGATGGCCTGCGCGGTCCACCCTTCGACCTTGGTCATCGAGCGGATCGGGCGCGGCTTCGAGAACAGCAGGATCTCGTTCCGACGGACACTGAAGATCTGGTTAGTGACGTCCTGCGAAAGATCGGACGCGAGATAGGCGACCAGCGGCGCGATCTTGTCCGCCGACATGTCCTTCATCCGCTGCACTCGCCTCTGCTGCTCGGGCGTGTCAGCGGGAATCGAGGAGGTCATGCGGCTCCATGCGAAGGGCGCTATGCAGTTCGACCGCACGCCGACACGGGCCATGTCCAGCGCGATGGATTGCGAAAGGGCCACCACGCCCAGCTTCGCTGCCGAATAATTCGCCTGACCGATGTTGCCGATCAGGCCGCTGGTCGAGGTGAAATGCACGAAGCTGCCTGATCGCTGTTCGCGGAAATAGGGTGTCGCGGCCTTGGATACGTTGAAAACGCCGGTGAGGTTGACCTCGATGACGCCCCTCCAGTCTTCATAGCTCATCTTGTGCCAGATGGTGTCGCGCAGGATGCCGGCGTTGTTCACCACCGCGTCGATGCGACCAAACCGCTGCACGGCGTCCTCGATGATCCCCATCGCTTGCGCTGGATCGGCGACGTTGCCGAAATTGGCGAGCGCAGCACCGCCCGCCGCTATGATCTCGTCGGTCGTGGACTGGGCTGGTGTCGTGTCGCCGCCGCTGCCGACCTGCGCCACGCCTGGATCGTTGACCACCACCGCGGCACCCTGCGCAGCGCAGTGCAGTGCCAGCGCGCGACCGATGCCGCGGCCAGCACCCGTAACCACGACGACCTTGCCCTCGAGAATATCGGTCACGCGCTTCTCCAATGTCAGCAGATTACATATCTGTCATGACAAATTCAAGATAGAGAATTGATTTTTCATCCAGTTGAAAATAGGAATGGTGCATGGGAACGCCGGTGTCTTCGGTCGTACAGGCCTTCGCAATCATGCGCGTGCTCGCGGACGACGGTGCACTGACCCTTTCGGAAGTCGCACAGACATGCGGCATCAGCCCATCCAGTTGCCTGGGCCTGCTGCGTACGCTGGTCGGTGAAGGCGTGCTTCACACCCATTCGGGCAAGCGCTACGCGCTGTCGCCACCGTGGACGGGCATCGTCGCCGGCGAGAACGAAGCAGCTGCGCGATTTGTCGCGCTGGCGCGGCCGTTGCTTGAAAACGCCGCCCGCGAGTGGCTGGCCCCGGTGGGATTGTGGCGAGTGTCCGGCCGCGACCGGCTTCAGCTCGTCGCGCTTGGCGAGGACGTCGCTGCCACGCGCATCCATATGGAAGAGGGGCAGCGGCAGCCGATCGGCGGCGGGTCGGTCGGGCGCGCGCTCACCGCCGCGCAGAATGTGTCGGAGGACGAGATGCGCCGGCGTTTCTCCGCCGTGCGCTGGCAGCGTCCGGTAACCGAAGCCGATTATCGCATGCAGATCGTCGAGGCGGCGGCGCGTGGCTACGCCATCGACGACGGGCTGAGCTATGCGGGTATCGCCTCGCTCGCCGCCGCCGTGTCGGGCGGGCCGCCCGAGTTCTGCGTTTCAGTCTCCATGTTTGCCGGATCCCGGAGCGACTGCGAGTTCGCACGGATCGGCGGCGCCCTGAAGGCGCTCGCCGAACAGCTCGGCACCGCCACCGGCGGCCAACGCTCCACCTCGACAAAGGCCAAAATCGCATGACCATTCCAGCCGCACGGGACGATTTTCCCGAGATTCGCGATGCCGTGCGTTCGCTCGTCAGAGGGTTCGGAGACAGCTATTTTCGCGAAGTTGATGACGCTCGGGCGTATCCGGAGGCGTTCGTGGAGGCATTGACCGCAGCCGGCTGGTTGGCGGCGCTCATTCCAGAGGAATTTGGCGGCGCGGGGCTGGGGCTGACTGAAGCCTCGATCATCATGGAGGAGATCAACCGGGCCGGTGGCAATTCGGGCGCGTGTCACGGGCAGATGTACAATATGAACACCTTGCTCCGCCATGGATCGGACGAGCAGAAGCGCCGTTACCTTCCCGACATAGCGGGCGGGCGACTTCGGCTCCAGTCCATGGCGGTGACGGAGCCGACCACTGGTTCGAACACCACCGCCCTGCAGACCCGCGCCGAAAAGCGCGGGAATTCCTATTTCGTCACGGGTCAGAAGGTCTGGATCAGCCGGATCCAGCATTCGGACCTGATGATCCTGCTCGCACGCACGACGCCGCTCGACCAAGTCAAGAAGAAGGCAGCGGGGCTGTCAATCTTCCTAGTCGATTTGCATAAGGCCATCGGCCACGGCATGGACATCCGGCCGATCCGCAACATGGTCAATCACGAGACGAACGAAGTGTTCTTCGACGGGTTGGAGCTCCCGGCGGACGCGCTGATTGGCGAAGAGGGCGCCGGATTCCGCTACATTCTGGACGGGTTGAATGCGGAGCGCGCGCTGATCGCGGCTGAGTGCATCGGGGACGGATACTGGTTCATCGAGCGGGCGGCCCGATACGGATCGGAGCGGATCGTATTCGACCGGCCGATCGCCAAGAATCAGGGCATCCAGTTCCCGATCGCACAGGCCTATATGGAAATCCGCGCCGCCGACCTGATGCGTTACGAGGCTTGCCGCCTCTTCGACGCCCACCTGCCGTGCGGCGTGGAGGCGAACATGGCCAAGCATCTGGCGGCGGAATCGTCGTGGAAGGCCGCCAACGCCTGCCTGCAAACCTTTGGCGGGTTCGGCTTCGCCGCGGAATACGACGTGGAGCGCAAATTCCGCGAAACGCGGCTGTACCAGGTTGCGCCAATCAGCGCGAACATGATCCTCAGCTTCGTCGGCGAGCACGTGCTCGGCATGCCAAGATCGTTCTGAGGCGGTAATGACAGGGCCTATATATAGGGGCGCGCAATCATACTGAACTGATGGCGTGGATGCCCCCTTCGCCCGGCATCGTATGATGCCGGGCGAAGGGGGCATGGGTCTCTACGTGCGGCTAATTCTCGCCCATTGGTTTAACCGTTTCCTCTCGGTCGACAGCGCCCCTTGCTTGTCCATGCGCGTTGGTCGAGAAGGGTGTGGTTACTAAGGGGCCACAATGATCAAAATCTCCAGCGTCGTAGTTGCAACGCCCAATTTGCCGGCTACGCCGGTTGACGATGAGCTGGTCGTCCTCGACATAAATGGCGCTAACTACGTTGGTTTCGATGCGATTGGCCGTCGCATTTGGGAGCGCATTGCAGCGCCAACGCGTGTCGATCTGTTGTGCAATGACCTCTCCACGCAGTTCTCTGGAACGGCTCCGCAAATCCAGCAGGACGTCATTGCATTTCTCAACGAATTAGCGGTCGGCGGCCTTATCGACACAGTAAGCGGCTAACGTGCCGCTGCTCTGGCGGTACGGGTAGCCGGGGCGATGCTCGGGCAGGTGCTGCCCGGTGCCGTCGTGTCGCAGATGCTTGGCCTTCGGGGTGCGTTGGTGCTCAGGGTCGCGCGCGATCCTTTCAATCGGGTCACCGCGCAAGCATGGCTTCATAACGGGTGCGAGGTCTCTATGGTTTGGGCGCGAGCAATATTCTACCGCGCATTCGCTCTGTTCGGGAGCGGCGGAAGGTGATCGACGACGAAATGCTGCGGTGCTTACGTTGGGACCGCGAAGGCGATGAGCGATTGCGCAGCTTGAACCCCGACGGCTGGCTAATACTGTGGACTTTCGTCGAGGCGGGTGCCGCGGGGCCACTGCTGACCCGCCGGGTAAAAATGTCCGGTGTTGCACCCCCGAAAAGCATCGCTGACCGCATGCGCTCAAATGTACTCGCCGTCGCTGCTCGAAACTTGTCGATGCGAGCGGCACTAGCCGACGCGATCAACGCCACCGGCAAGCCGGCATTGCTCCTTAAGGGAGTCGACCTCGCGGAACGAGTCTACGGCAATCTTGGCCACCGCCCCATGGGGGATGTCGATTTTCTGGTGCGAGGCGAGGATGCAAGCGCTTACCACGCTTTCCTCAGTTCTCGCGGATTCAGCGTCTCCCCGGCGTTTGATGAGCGCCTGCTGCAGAGCACCGCCGCCCACCACTTTTCCTACACCCGAAAAGACGGCGCCGTGCTCGAGCTGCACTGGCGCCTTGCCGATGGCGACGACGGCGGACTGTCCTCGCGCGTTTGGCGAGACGCGGTCGGGCACCCGCAGTTTGCATCCCATGCGTATGTGATGTCACCCGAACAGCTATTTCTTCACCTCTGCCTGCACCAGAAACATCACTTGTTCGAAACGTCGCTGATTCAGTTCTGGGATATCGCCGAACTGATCCGCCATCCAAGCTTGGCGATCGACTGGGCCGCCATCCGTGTTCTCGCACAGGAGCGGCGGCTGGAGCGAAGCATGGACCTATTGTTTTACATGCTCCGCGAACATTTGGGCGTGCTGCCCCCGCCTGCGATCGGCAACCCCGTTCCATTTGCCATCGGCATACAACCGATCGCGAGTCCGCTCGCAAGGCTTGGCGTAATTTCTTACGGAGAACATCAGTTTCATCTTCTCGCGCAGGCGATTGCCCCGCGGTCGTCATGGGCTGAGCGCTTGGAGGCCATTCTGGGCAGTCTTCTGCCGTCACGTAACGACGTCCGCGCGCGCCATGGATCGCCGAACGATGGTCCCTGGCGTGATTCCATCTCGTACCTTCGACGTTGGGCCTACCTGGTGCGGACCAAATTGCCGATCATCGGCCGTTATCTTAGCCGCAGATCGGCTGGAGCAACGGAGTTTGACCGGGTGGTCGCGCTGCGTCGTTACCTCGATCCCCTCTAATCGTCTAACCACCGCTGGACTGAACGCATGACGCAGGGGTGGCGCCCATACGCGCGTCGGTGTTTCTTGAACCAGAAATTCCCGAAATCTTTGAATGAGATGCGCTAAATGGAGCAGCAAGATAACCCAGCAGCTGGATGAACGAGGGCGATTGCGACGAGGCCGCGCTTGAATCTTTCATTTTGAGCCTTTAACCCCTGTCCGCCTACGGGGTGGGAGAGATGCGGTGAATGAGGAAGACCACGTGCTGGTCGACGATGCTGAAGTTGTCGAAATCTGGTACCGACCGACCCTGACTTGGCTCTCGATCGAAGAAACGGCGAAAGCGGGTTCGGCGGTGGATGGATTCGGCACGTTTGTCTGATTGGGCTCGACCAAGCGGGTCGACACTACATGCCTCGGCAACGACAGGCTCGGGCTTTTGAACGGAAAGCTTAAACCGTCCCCAGGGACACGAGAGGTTAGCAACCAGTTACATTTCTCTGCAATACACTGGCGGTGACCTTCGCTGGCGAGTGTGGCACGGATCAATCGTACTTGTCGCTCTTGATATCGGGGCTGCACGACGTTGTTTGCGCCTATCTCCGAAAGCGCCAAGGCTAAGCTATGCAGGGCATTCTTGGCGCGTTTATTCGCGACCCGTCTTCGGCATCGATCGGGCCGTTACGGAACGCCGTCGAACCAACGATAGGGCGGTTCGAGCGCTTCGCTGACGATACCGCCTTTTTGTGCAGCGCGCGCGCGTTGGGAGACCAAAAGACGCGTTTCCACCTCGTCAGCACCGGACGTATCCACAACCGCGTGGAAGTTGCAGATAAGCTTGGCTGCTGTTCCGCAAGGTCAAGCGATCAATTCCTGCTAGAGCGTGCGCATGAGCGATGGGGCGAGCGCGCGTGCGAACACTTGTATGGCGACTGGAGCTACGCTGCGTGGGATCCTGGGGAACGCCGACTGACGCTCGCACGCGATCGCTACGGCAATACCCAGTTGTTCTACTATGCCGACAGCAGCAAGTTCGCGTTTGCTACCCGACTACAGGACCTACTGGCGTTAAATCTCGCGCCTGTCACGCTCGACGAGCTTTATCTCGCCCAGACGCTGATTTCGTGGACCGCGTATCACGGGCGGCGCACCATTCATGACCCGATCAAGCGCTTGCCCCCTGCTCATATTGCCATCGCTACCCCTCGGCAGCTCTTGGTCTCTCAATATTGGACGCTCGGCGAGGCTCCGGAGATACGCCTGCCGAAGCGTACGGATTATGTAGAGCGGCTGCGGGAGCTCTTTGACCGTGCGGTCGGGGAGCGAATTCCGGACGATGTGACAGTGGCTGCTACGCTCAGCGGGGGACTGGATTCGGGAAGCGTGGCTACGACGGCCGCGCGGATCTTACGCAAAGACGACCGTCGATTGGCGGCGTACACCTCCACCCCTATCAGCGATACGACGGCATATTGCCTCGATTCTGAGGGTGACGAATTTCCATGGGCGAAAGCGACTGCGGACTTTTGCTCCAACATGGTCCTGCGACGGGTCGAGGCGGCTGAATCATCTCCGGTCAAAGCGATGCGGGAGTTACTGGAAATTACCCGTCACCCGGAGCACGCCGCCTGCAGCGCGTACTGGCTGCTAGAGCTGTACCGCGCGGCTGCGAACGAGGGTGCGGGCCTGCTCCTGACCGGGCAGATGGGTAATGCCGGCATCTCTTGGAACGGCGGCAAAAATGCGTGGCCCGTCACGATCCAGATCGCGCGGGAAGGACCGAGTTCCTTCATACGCCGTCGCGTTCAGGAGGCTTTTCCGCCGACCTTGCGTGCCGGATATAGCCGCTGGCGCGGACCGCGGGATTTCTCCGGCTCGGCGATAAGCCGCGATTTTGCGGAGCGGCTGGATCTTTCCCGCTTATGGGCCAACGATCCCATGAATCTCCCTTATCCCTCGGCTCGAGCGGCCCGGCTCGCGATATTGCGCCCGGGCGCCTCCATTCTTGGCGCCGTACAGGCTCAGCTGGGGGCGGCGGTTGGCATCGAGGTCAGCGACCCTACCGCCGATCCCCGAGTGCTAGAGTTTTGCCTCGCAGTGCCTGACGCGATTTTTGTGGACCCGGCAACCGGCACGGACCGATGGCTGGTTCGGGAGGCAATGCGCGATCGCCTGCCGACCTTAGTTAGAGAAAATCGACGTGTTGGGCAGCAGGCGGCAGATATTGTGCCACGGCTGCGAGCACATGCGGATGAAGTGGAGGCGGTCCTTGACGAGATAAGCCGTGGCCCGGCCGCGGCGTTCATCGATAGTGCTCGTCTCGCCGTCGCCTGGCAGCGGGTGCAAGTCGAGGACAGCCCTGCTGTTCTACGTCTGACGATGACAACGCTAACCCGCGGGATGATGGCGGGAATGTTCGTGAATTCGATCGATCGATTGAGATCGGGCGAGAAGGCTGCCCTTGGGTAGGACATTTATCGCTGGCGGCCCGCATAAGGGCTGATTTGCTTGGGACCTTGCTCCGGCAGCGGTCAAAAAGAAGCCAAAATATGAATTATTTATACTCAATCCACGCGCTCTCGGTCAGTCTTCCGTTCATCTGCCATGATCTCGACCCTGCTCCCGAAGGCTCGACGGTCGACGTTCTCGTCAGCGAAGAAGCCGTACCGCACGCGTTATCCGACGCGGCGCGGCGATCTAACGGCTATGAAATGAACCGTGATGCCTTCCTGATGCGCGGCAGCCCGCGCTCGGCTCGCTTTCTGGTGGAGCACGGTACTTCTATTCGCTTCGAGCGTGGGCCGGAGTATGATGAGACGCTCTTCCTCCATTTGCTCCTGTTCCCCGTGATGGCGGCGCTGCTACGTCAGCGCGGTCGCCTCGTCCTTCACGCATCCGCTGCACTGTCCCCCGCGGGGGTGTTGGTGATTGCAGGTGAGTCCGGCGCCGGAAAATCCACAACCGTGGCGGCCCTCACGCGAGGGCGGTGGACGCTTCAGTCAGAGGACGTTACGTCCCTTTACCTTTCTAATGACGGCAGTTTGCAAGTGCCGCCGGGAGCGTCGTCTCTCCACCTCTTCCCGGAATCGGCTAAGGCGCTACACTTCGATACTGAAGGTCTGGTTCCGCGCGAGTGGCATCGGATGAAATTGGCGATCCCTGGGGCCGTAAAGCCGGTGCGCCGCCCAGAGGCGGTGCGACGCATCATTCTTTTACGGGCGGTGGACGAGGGACGTTTGCAAATCGAAAGACTGGCCGGGCGCGCAAAACTCGCTGTGCTCGCCGCCGCATATGGCCCTCTGCTACCTACGGACGCAGCGGCCGTCGCCCCATATCTTGGCCCTCTTCTGAATGATGTAGAGATCTTTTCAATCTCTCGGCCTGTCGGCTGCTGGACGTTGGATGCAGTTCTTGAAGCGATCACTGCAGACCTCGATTTCGCTGTCTTTTCGTAAGCCGCTGTACGCGCAACGATCGCGGGATCTGGGTTTAGAAGATTAAAGTCGCGCAGGCTTACCGTTCAAATAAACGCTGTCCGTTTCACCCGATCGGCGAGCGATTGACCAAAGTCCGCTTTTGGTAGGTGGATAAGGTTGGCTTGAATGTCAGCTTCTGGGGCGGAACCCGGCCGACCGCTTTTTTCCCTCGATAGCCGGCGTTCCGGTTCAGGAAGAGCCGCAGCGCAGTCGCGGATTGAACGGCGCAAGTGGTTAATAACGGTGACGGCGCAGGGATCCCATACGGTGCAGATCGCCAGCAATGGCGCGCCTTCTGCCCGTCAATCATTCTGTCTCGTGCACACCCCTCTGAGCGCATTAATAGACTGTAAATAGACAGTTTTAATTAAATGGTCGGGGGGATTGGACGGGAATGGAATCTGCGCCATGTTTCGAGCGACAGCTGGCACAAGCAGCGTTTGGCTTCGGCGAAGATTGGTAGTCGGCCCCATTCGCCACGACGATGTCCGGATTTGGGTTCACTCTCCGTCTCCCTTTTATCTAAGCAAGTGTTCACAGGATTGGGGGTCCAGATGATGCGGAACAGGCTCAGGATGCGGGCGGTACTGCTGCTAAGCTCTTCGACAATGGCAGCAGCACCCGCGATGGCTCAGCAGGCTACACCGCCGCAAACCATCCGCCTGTTGCGGCCTGTCGCGACCCCCACGCCGACCCCCATTGCGACGCCAACGCCTGCGGCAACGCCGGTGCCGATCCGCCTTCGTCCTGCACCTCCGGCGGCTCCAGCGCCAACGACCACGGGTCGCCCGGCGCCGATAGTCCTTCGCCCGATGCCTGCGCCGGCGACCAGCGGAGCATCCGGAGGGCGTCCACCGGCCATTCAGCGGCCCTTACCAGGTCAAACACCAACACCAGTCGGCCCGGTCGTCTTTCGCCCGACACCGACCCCTGGACCGATCAAGCCGGTTGGTCCGGTGGGGACGGCCAAACCGCTTATCGTGCAAGCGTGGGACAGCCCACCGACGGCGATCATCCCGCCATCGGGCCTCGCGCTGAAGGTACGGGCCGGGGCGGTGACGTTGCGCCCCGGCAGCTACACCGACATCGCCAAGACCTTGCCCCCAGTCCGGTCGTTTTCCGCGACCGCGCTGCGGTCCTCCCCCACGGCCATGATCGGCAAGCTGCGGGTCAATTTCCGACCGATGTTCAACGATCCGAAGACGTTGCCTAATGTCGCCCAAAGGCTGCGTGGGCTGTCGCAACTGGTGCAAGTGCGCGGCGAGGTGATCGAGGCGGTCGAGATCCAACAGGGCCTCGTGGTCCGCAACGTGCTGACCTACAACCTGCGGCCGGGCGCGTGTCGCGACGGTGCACGGCGCGCGCAAATCGCGGCGGCAGGTATCAGCTGCTTTACGCCAACGCCCGATGCGCAACGCTGGGCCGGTTATGCCAACCCCGGCGACGCGCATTATATTGCCGATCCGGTCCAGCGCGCACAGGCGGTGGCGCAGGCCAAGCAGCAATCGGTCCAGATAACTGCCGATATCGCCCAGAGCGTGAGCGATTTCCGCGCCCAGATGAAGGACCCGGCCCAGCGCGCGACGATTGCGGCGGATGTCGGCGCGGACGAGGTCGCGCGGCTCGAAATGCTCGACGATACGGCGCTGGCGGGGGAGCTCACCAATGTTGCCGAGACCAAAGTAGAGCAAGTCGCATTCCTGCCGAGGGCGGCTTCGCTCAGCACCTTGGGCGCGGTGCAGGTTCAGGGCGGCAAATTCGCGATCGGCAACGCACCCTTTGGCAAATTGTTGGACGAGAACGCACCGCCACCACCCCCTGCGCCACCGCCACCGCCGCCCAAACCGGTGCAGATCAGCGCGAATTATGCGGTTTCGGAATATGTCTTCCTCGCCGGTTTCACGCTGGGCAAGGAATATGAGTGGCGCCAGCGCGTCGAAACCACCATCAAATGGTGCCTGGTCGGCTGCAAGAAGACCTATTTCGTCGAAATGTACGCCGGGTTCAACTATGGCTTCGGCCTGCGCTTCCCGATCCGCTTTGGTGGCGATTATCAATATAAGCGCGATGGCGATGTCGAAACCGCATCGATCGTCCCCAAGGTGCAGCCGTTCAACGGTGGGCCGGCCGATTATGCAGCGGCCGGGCTCGAGAGCGGGAAGATTTTCGCCGGCAAGGAATTCGTCGCGCAGGTCGGTGCCTATGCCGGTCTGTCCGCCAAGCTGCCGATCGTCGGGTCCTTCGGTGCGGAACTGTCGGTGGGCAAGGATTTCACCGAAGGGCTGCCCAAGCCTTTCACCAATGGCCAGTTCACCCCGCCAACCCCCGGCCAGCCGGGGCCGACCGCGGAAATGGTATTCTACGATTTTGACCTGATCGGCGGACGCGCCAATTTCGGCATGCTGGGTGGGCAAGTGTTCCCGATGGTCAAGATTCAGCTCAATTCTGACAAGCTGACGCTCAACCTGCGTGACCTCGTCGATAACAAGACGACGGTGATCGGCGCGACGTCGCAGACCGTCCCTCTGGGCATCAACAAGGCATCCGGGTCATCGAGCGTGTTTGTGGTCGAGGACCCGGTCTATAACGCCAGCCTCGATCTGACCCCCGGCATAACAGCGCGGTTGTTCATCGATCTGGCGGTTTGGGGCACGCATTGGGATTGGCCGATCTGGTTCCCGCAGATGACGATACAGCTGCCACCCGGTGGCATAGACTTTGCCTGCCACGCTGGCACCGTCTGCTCGCGCGAATTCGCAATGACGCCCAAGGGCTATTCCGATCCCTTTGCGCTCGACCTCGAGGAATGGGGCAAGAAGTTCGACGCGCAGTGGCTGCCGCAATGCGCCGACGAAACGTGCCGCTTCGGCATCCGCTTCATCCGTACCGGAATGATCTTCTACGGGAAAAAGGAATATGATGGCGCGATCACGCTGATGGATCTGGCCAAACCGGCAGACCGTAACAAGGCGATCGCGGAATCGAAAGCCAACATCATGGCCGCCGTTGCCGCAAAGGCCGGTCCACAGGCGCAGGCGGTGATTCTGGAAAGCCAGGCGCGCAAGGCCGAGGCCGCCTCCAACGGTTGGGCGATACTGGCGCAGGCGATCTGGACCAAGCAATGCATGGACAAGCAATGCTATGACGAGGTCAAGGCGCTCGCCGCGCAAATGGGTCCACGCGCCGCCGCCGTGCGCAAAGCAAATCCCGACGAATCGGACCTGAAGGTGCAGACAATCGTCAACAAGGAGGTCGGCCCGAAATTCGCCAAGGCCGTGGACGATTCCAAGATTCGCGCGGCTGCGGCCAAGGCGCTTGAGCAAAGCTTGCAGCTCAAACGGAACCAGCTATTCCTGATGGGTAAGCAAAAGTGAGGGGACATCCGATGCGCGGCTACGGTTTTGCGGCACTTGCGGGGGCGATCCTTCTCGCCGCCCCCGCCCATGCCTTGTGCGAGGCACCCAAGACGATGACCGGGACTTGGAAGGCGAACGATGGCGGCACCTATTATGTCCGCGAGGCAGGCACGACGGTCTGGTGGCTGGGCGAAGGAAAAAAGGGCGGCTTTACCAACGTCTTCCGCGGAACGCGCAACGGTAACACGGTGATCGGTAGCTGGGCCGACATCAAGGGCGGCGCGGGCAGCGGCCTGCTGAGCCTTACGATCGTGGGGACGAAGGGCGTGCTGGGCTTCAAGCAGAAATCATCGACCGGCGGCTTTAGCGGTACCAACTGGTACAAGCCCTGCGACGATGTGGACCTGAACCCGGCGGGCTGAAGCGCCGCGCCGACGACGCTTGAGCCTGCTTCCGAGTCCCCACTCTAGCGGGCACTCCATTTTGCTGGCAGCATGCGCGTGGGGAGGCAAACGCGATGGACGATGGCTTGTTGCAAGCGGTGGCGCTGTTCGAAGAGATCGAACCGCTCGATCCCCAATTGCGCGAGGCTCGGCTTGCCACGATTCCCGCCGATGCTGCAACGCGCGTCCGCGCGCTCCTCGAAGGCGCGGCCCGGATCGGAATACTCGATCGCCCCGCATCGGCGATTGATCCAGCGCCCCCGCCGTCACCGGGGTCGCTGCTGCCCGGCACGCGGATCGGCCCGTTCCGGATCGTGTCGCTGATCGGGATGGGTGGCATGGGGGAGGTGTTCCTCGCCGAGCGCGAGGATGCCGATTTCGTTCAGCGTGTCGCGCTCAAACTGCTGCGGACCGATTCGATGATCAACGCAGATCTGTTTGCGCGCGAACGGCGGTTGCTCGCACAGATCGATCACCCCAATATTTCCCGCCTGATCGATGGCGGCGTGACGGCGGAGGGTCGGCTCTGGACCGCGATGGACTATATCGATGGCGAACCGCTCGATCGCTGGTGCGCGCTGCACAAACCGTCGCTCCAGACGCGGCTGACCATCTTCGCGCAGATTTGTGAGGCCGTCGCACATGCGCATGCGAATTTGATCATCCACCGCGACATCAAGCCCTCCAACGTGATGATCGACACCGACGGGCGTCCGCATTTGCTCGATTTCGGCGTTGCAAAACTGCTGAGCGATGTGAGCGATCAGCTGGCATCGACACAGGCGCTGATAACCCCCGATTATGCCGCGCCCGAACAGTTTGACAGCGGACCTGTGACGACGGCGGTCGACGTGCACGCGCTCGGTGTGCTGCTGTTCGAACTGCTGACCGGCGAGCGGCCGTGGCAATCGGGCGGTTCGCTGCCGGTCATCGTGCGTCGCGTCGTTAATGACACGCCTCCGTTGCCCAGCAGGGTCGCGGCGACGCTCGCCGATCCGCCAGTAGCCCCGTCCCGACTGCGCGGCGATCTTGACGCGATCGTTGCAAAGGCGATGCGGAAGGAACCAACGCAACGCTATGCGACGGCCAAGGCGCTGGGCGAGGATCTCGTCCGCGCGCAGACCTTCCAGCCGGTCTATGCGCGGCAGGGATCGCGCCGTTATGCCCTGGGTCGGTTCATCCGGCGCAACCGCGTCCCGCTGGCGGCAGCGACGGCGGTGGTCCTGGCGCTACTGGCGGGTGCAGTGGGGATCGCGATCCAGGCACGCCAGACCGCGATCGAGCGCGATCTGGCCTTTGCCGAGGCGCGCCGATCGGATTCGATCGTGCAGACGCTGACGCTAATGCTCGGGGCAAGTCCCGGCGCGGGTGACCAGACGCTCAAGCAAACGCTCGATCAGTCCGCGACGCGCCTGCTGGCGACGCTCGACGGTTCGGAACGCTCGGGCCAGGCGGTGGTCACGCTCGGCGAGCTATTCGTCAACATCCAGGATCCGCAGGCGAGTTTTGCGCTGTACAAGGGCGCGCTCGATCGCGGCATCGGCAAGCAGAGTGCGCTCTGGACTGCGCGGATCCGCGCCGGGCTGGCCGACGCCGCGATATCGATCGGACAAGGCGATAGCGCGCCGGCGCTGCTCGACCAGGCGGACGCGGTATTCCGTACCGATCCCGAGCGCTTCGCCGTCGATCATCAGGGTGTCCTGCTCGACCGCGCCGCAATCGCCCGGCGCAAGGGCGACTATGACACCGCCCTCGCTTTGCTGAACGAGGATCTGCCCTTGGCCGAGCGCGCGCTCGCCGCCAATGACAGTGCGTTGCTGACCAGATACAATAATATGCTCGTCTATATGATCGAGGCGAACCGCGCCGCCGACGTTCCGGCGCTGCTCCAGCGCATTGACCGGACGCTGGCGCATCCCGGTGCGCACGATTCGATCCAAGCGATCAATATCGATCAGTTACGCGGCACCTGGCAAATCCGGCAGGGGGACGCCGCCGCCGCCGAGCAGACTTTTGTCAGCGCGGTCGCGCGTCGGCGGCGGCTGTTCGGCGCCAGCGCAGGGCTCGCCACTGATCTTACCCAATTGGGCAAGGCGCGTCTGGCCAAGCGGGATTTCGCGGGGGCCAAAGCGGCACTGGTCGAGGCGGAGCCGTTGGCGATGCATTTTCTGGGTGCGGCGGCGCTGCCGACAATCGTGACCAAACTTGCATTGGCACAGGCGCAGGGCGAGCTCGGCGAGACGCAAGCGGCGCGGGCAACGCTTGGCGATGCCGCGCAGGCGATGGCGCCGCTGCCAACCCCCAACCCGCTCACCGGGCAATATGCCTTGACCGAAGCGGTGGTCGCTCTGAACGAGCGCCACAAGCCCGAGGCGCAGGCGGCGGCAGCGCGCGCCGGGGCATCCTTCAAGGCCATGGGACCGGCAGGCGCATTTGCGCTGAAGTCGGTCGACGCGATCGACCGACGGATTGCCGCCCTGCCTTAGTCGGCGAGCGCCAATCCGCTGTAGAGAATCGCGCGCGCCTGTACCCATAAGCGCCGCACGGTGCGTTCGGTCACGCCCAGCACGATTCCGGTCTCGCGTTCGTTCAGGCCGGCGAAAAAACGGCAATCGACCACTTGCGCAAGCCGCGGTTCGAAGATCGCGAGCCGCTTCATTGCATCGCCCAGGCTCGCCAATTCTTCGTCATCGGTGCTCGTCGCAGCCTGTGAATCGATCGCCCGCGTATAGCCATGCACCTCTGCCGAGCGCTTGCCGGCGAGCCGCGCGCGCGCCGCATCGATCATGATGTGGCGCATCGCTGTCGCCGCGCAGCCCAGAAAGTGGCGGTCGCTGTCCCAATCGCTACGCTGCCGGATTTTGAGATAGGCTTCGCCGATCAATGCGGTCGCCTGGAGCGTATTGGGGCTGCCCGCGCGGCGATGCTCACGCTCGGCAATGCGGTGCAGCTCGTCATAAAGAACTCGAATCAATTCTTCGGACGATTGCATTGCAGCAACATTCACGTCGCGCCCGTTTTAGGCAAGCGCGAACGCAACATCGCATCATGATACTCGGCTAACGTGGGCCGGAAAGGTGCTTGGGATCAGCGTTTCACCAATTCCACCCGACGGTTCTTCGCCTTACCGTCTTCGGTTGCATTGTCGGCGATCGGCTTGGACTGGCCATAGCCCTTGGCCGTCAGGCGCTCGATCGGGATACCCTGCGACAGCAGCGCGCCGAGGACGGCGCTGGCCCGCCCGGCGGACAGTTGCTGATTGTGCGCTGGCGTGCCTTTATTGTCGGTATGGCCCTGCACCTCGAGCTTCAGCGCCGGATTGGCCTTCAGCAGCTTGACGATTTCGGCGAGGATCGGTTGTGAATCAGGCTTGATCGCCGTCGCGTCGGTATCGAAATTGATATAGAGCGCGACATGCCCCTGCGCGTCGAGCGCAGCGAGCATCTGTTCGGCGTCGAGCATGCGCGCCTTCATCTCGAGCGCTTTCTTCTCGACGATCGTCAGCCAGTAGCTTTCGTCTTCGTCCTGCCAGCGCTTCCAGACTTCGACCCAGATCTCGCTGGTCGGGGTGCGTACGACATAGGTCCCGCCGGTTTCATGCTCCAGCATATAGAGGCCGCGATGGCGCTGATCGGCAAACTTCAACTTGGCGTCGAGAACCTGTTGCCCGGTCCCTTCCCACACCGTCACCCCGCCCAGATCGTGGACGAGCTTTTCATAGGTCTTCTCGACTTGGAAGATCGACGCCCCCTTGCCGAGCGCACGCGCCGTCGAGAGGCGTCCCTCGACCGGGATCATCTTCTTACCGTCGAAGAATTCGTACCGGTCATAGCTAACGTCACGCACGAAATCGCGCGAGGAATCGCCGGGACTGGTCTTGATCGTCATCGGCTGATAGCCGTCGATCAGGCTGAAATAGGGCCATGCCCCGGTCGGCGCGGTGCCGATCGCGACGCTAGCCGGATCGAACCCGGCAATCGCCGGCGCTGCGGGCGTAGGCGTGGCAGGCGCGTTCGCATTCGCTGTGACGGCCGCTGCCGCGCTGGCATTGCCTGTCGCAGGCGTTGCCGCCGTCTCCGGTTTTGACGAGCATCCCCCCAGCGTCACCGCTGTCACGGCAATAACCGATAGCGCAGCGCTCCGCAGATCGCCTCGACCCGGTCCGAAATTGCCCTTTACCTGCAACCGCATAACTGTCTCCCTCTGCTCTCGACAGGGAAGACGGCGAACCGGGGGGCAACCGGACACGATTCAGAAAATTTCGATGCGATCAGCCGCGAGTGTCCGCTTCCGGTCGCGGCCGCCGTCTTACCAGTCAAAGGAATGGGAGGTGGCGATGCAACGGTCTCTTGGGATGTGGGTGGGCGTGATGGCCGCTAGCTTCTTGGTTGGCGGATGTGGCAGCAGCAATTCAGCAGCAGGGAGCGGTGCTACGGCGGCCGCTGGCGACAATGGTGACCCCTGCAGCTTCCTGACCAAAGCCGAGATGACCGAGATCACGAGCGACGTCGTCACCTTCACCGACAGCAACGACGCGACCTGCAATTATCACAGCGACCCCAAGGACGGAGTCCAGGTGACGGTTTACCGGACGGGCGGTGCAGAGCAGATGAACACGCGCCGGGCCAGCGCCAAGCTCCTCGGCGGCATGGGGGCCGCGGTCGCTGATAAGGGCGGTGCCGGGCAGGACGTGGGCGGGATGCTCAAGGAAGACAAGTCGACGCCCCCCGCGATCGGCGACGAAGCCATGTGGCAGCTGAACGACACGCTGGCCGTGCGCAAAGGCGACGCGTTCGTCGAAGTGTCGCCGCCGATCATGCACGATCCTGCGACCCACACCGGATATCCCTTGGTGACAAAGGACGAGAAACGCAAAATCGCCGAAGCGGTCGCGGCGAAAATTCTGCCGAAAATCACTTCCTGAAACGAGATTCACCCACTGATTTAAAGAGGACAGCGTCATGAAAGTTTCTTCCCTGTCGATCACGGTTGCCGTTTTGGTAGCAGCTTTCGGAACATCGGCGGCTTTGGCAGACCCGACCCCGGGGCAATGGACGGTCCTGGTCACGACCGTCACGACCAAAGCCAAATTCAACGTCGTCGGGATTTGCATCAAGGCCGATGGCAGCTGGACCGCCACGTCGGACCGGCGCGGATCGGGGCGCTGGCTGATGAGCGGCAACACCCTGTTGTGGCGCGGCAATTATGACGGTGGGCTCAACGATGCGGCGGTGCTGAACGCAAGCTCTGCGCGGTCGATGTCGGGGCCTTTGATGCAATGGACCGCGACCAGCACCGACAAGACCAATACCGCCATCGAGAACGTCTTCACCAATTCGGCTTGGCGTTTCATCAACGCGACTTGCGACAAGCAACTCTGACCAATTTCGTCAGCAACATATGGTTGAACAGAAAAATTATTGGGGAAGGGCTGACATGAGATCACGGGATTTAATGGCACGAACTTGTGCGCAGATCGGAATGATTCTGGCGGCGATCGTCGCGATGACAGCATTCGCTGCGGCTCCGGCATCGGCACAGGCCACCGCCGCGCCGGGCGGCAGCTATCTGCAGAGTTGCTGGGGCATCTCTTTCAAGAATGGCGTCCTGACGGCCATTTGCAAAGACGGGACGTATAGCGATGGCAGCGCCGTCGGGAATTTTCTGGGTGGAAAACCCTTCAATTCCAGCGTCACGTCGTCCCTCTCGACCGTAAATTGCGATCCGGCGGGTGACATCTTTACGCTCCTCGGCACGTTGTACTGCAGCGCGAAAAAGGGTTTCGCGGCGGTCCATGCAGTCCCGTTCGGATCCTATTTGCAATCCTGCAACTCGATCATCGTCATCGAGAAGGTATTGCACGCGACCTGCGACACTGGTGACAATAGCACGACTCAGAACCACCTGACTCTGGCGCAGTGCGACCTCGGCAAGAGCATCGATAATATTTCGGGGCAGCTGATCTGTTCACCCGCCACCGCGCAATCGACCGCGGCCATCAAGGCAGCAACGCAACCCTCACCGCCACCGCCAAGCCCTGTGCAGGCGGCCTTGAAGGCGGCGGGCTGCTCCTGGTTTCTCGGGCGCGCGAACCAATATCTCTGCACGACCCCGGCCGCTTTCAGCCAATGCGTTGGCTATGTCGCCAAGGGGCAGGTCATGAGCTGCATGGCACCCAACCAGATCCACACCGATTGCAAGCGGTTCCTGGGTCGCGACCATGAGTATCTGTGCCAGTCGCGCGTCGCCTTCCTGCAGTGCCAGAATTACCTCTCCAAGGGGCAGCTGGGCGTGACGAAGTGCATCGATGGCACGCCGAAGAAGAGCGCAATGCGGCAGCGGTCGACGCTTGGCGGCGTATTGGCAAGCGTCCATTCCGCCGAGTTCGGCCGCGGAATCGGCGGTGGTGCGCGCGCTGACCGTGCTGGCGCGACGATCGGTATCTCGCGAGAGATTTGATCGAATAAACATAGCAAAAGGAGGTTCGTGATGATGGCAGGTCGTTCGCGCGCAAGGGCGGGCTCGCTCGTCCAGATGATGGTTATGATGCTCGTCTGCGCGGCGACCTTCGCGGCCTATCCCGCACTGGCGCAAGGCGCGACCCCCGCGCCGAAGGGCAGCTACCGCAACTCTTGCATGAACATCCAATATGCCGGCGACATGCTGAGCGCGGTGTGCGACATGGGGACCAGTAGCGGCGGGAGCCTGTTGTTTGACGGGATCGCCGACCGCAAAGATACGACGTTGACGACGAAATATTGCGCGCCCGGCAGCGACATCTGGAACCAGTTCGGCGACCTCTACTGCACCGCGAAGCTCGGACTCGCGTCGGCGCATGTCGTGCCCGCCGGCTCGTATCTCCAGTCCTGTAACGGGGTCGTGGTGACGTTAGGCATGTTGCGCGCGACGTGCGCGACATCGGGTGACGACACACGCGACAACATGCTGCGCTTGTCGCTGTGCAACCTGACCGAGGGGATCGACAATATCAACGGCCAGTTGCTCTGTTCTCCCGCCACGGCGCAATCGAGCGCGAAGACGCTGCAGGCCATCATCGCGCAGACTGCGCCGCCGCCCACCCCGATCCAGAGCGCGCTCAAAAGTGCGGGATGCAGCTGGTTCCTCGGGCGCGCAAACCAATATCTCTGCCCGACGCATGTCGCATTTACCCAATGTGTGGGGTATGTCGCCAAGGGTCAGGTCAAGAGTTGTATGGCACCGAACGAAATTCATACTGACTGTCGTCATTTCCTTGGGTTTGCGAACCAATTCGTCTGCGGGTCGCGCGTCGCATTCCTGCAATGCGAAACCTTCCGCACCAAGGGGCAACTCGGCGTGAAGGCCTGTATCAACGGGGCGCCCAAATCGTGAGGCGGCATGGCAGGGTGCTCGCCACAGCGTTGCTCGCCGCGGTCGCGATTTTCACGGCCCCGGCGACCGCGAAGGTGTCGGCCAAGCCCGATCTGACGCCGCGCGCCGGGCTGTGGCGGCTCGAAGGGGCGAGCGAGGGCGCTGAGACGTGCGTCCTGCATCTATCGGCCGAGGAAACGATCGGCGGGCGCGGTGCCGCCACCACCGGGCGTTGCACGAAGGATTATCCGTGGACCGCCGACATCATGGCCTGGCGCACCGATCCGACGCGGACGGTGCCGCCGACGATTGTCCTGGCCAATGCCGAACGCCATACGATCGCGCGCTTCGTCCTGGCCGACACCGGAGAGGTTTACACGGCGCCCGTCGGCGGCGAGGATTATGCGCTGTATCCGCCACTGCCGCCCAAACCAACCAAGTCGAGCAAGAAGAAGGGTCACAAATGACGATGGCTAAACAGCATGGTGCCGGCGCAGCGATGGTCTGCGCGCTTTTGCTCTCCGCTTGCGGCGGCACGGCAAACCCAGGCGCACCAGCCAATGACGCTACAACCGCGCTGGCCCCTGCCGATCCGGCCGCGTCGGCCGTCCCGACCGCACCAGCCGGACCGCTCCCGCCACCGACCCATTCCGTGACCGGGCGTATCGCCACGATCACGCTGCCCTACCGGACCGCCGACAATCTCATCTGGGTCTCAGCGACCAAAGTGACCGAAGCCGCGCCATTCATGTTCAAAGCCGTGGACGTCAAACCCGGCGGCGGCCCCAACGGCACCGATCTTTCGGTGTTCACCTATCAGGCTGATCGCGCTGGGACCGCGACGCTGAAATTCGGGCTCGTGCCGCCGGGCAAGATGCTGATCGGGCTGCCATCGATGGTCTATACCGGGCCGGTAACCGCACGGTACGAAGCGACGGTGACCGCTCAGTAGGGTGTTGTCAGACGAACGTGGCAGCTTGCCGTGGACGGTGACACCAAACGGCAATGAGCCGAAAATCGAGAGCTAAGTCACCCTCCCCGTTCCGGCGCTTTCACTCCTCGCCCGAGCTGATCCGCGAGGTGGTGTACCTGTGGCGGGCGGTCGATCACGAGGGCGAAATCCTCGAGAGCTACGTTACCAAAACCCGCGATAAGGACGCGGCGCTCGCCTTCATGAAGAAGCGTTGAAGCGTCATGGATCGCCCGACACGATCGTCACCGACGGCCTTGGCGCCTACCGCGCGGCGATGACCGAACTCGGAAATGCGGGCAAGCCGGAGGTCGGCCGCTGGGAGAACAACCGGGTCGAAAACAGCCACCTGCCCTTTCGACGACGAGAGCGGGCGATGTCCCGCTTCAGACGAATGAAGACGCTACAAAAGTTCGCCAGCGTCCATGCCAATGTCCACAACCACTTCAATCTCGAACGCCACATCGTCGACCGCCACACCTTCAAGGATCGTCGCTCAGCCGCCCTGGCTGAGTCGCAATCGGTCATGGGATCGAGCTGTCACTTCAAAGACCCAGCTGCATCGTGTGGAGACTGGTTCGCATCCGCCTGACAGCGCCCCAAACCGATGCCTCCTTGGGATGCTCAATCGCTCCACACGGCTTTGTCAGCGAAATGTGGCAGGTCAGCAAGAGTGACGATATCGCGCACGGACGAGTCGCAGATCCAGAGCGAAGCCGCCTTCCCCGTTCGGCCGCACTGGCCGAGTGGCAGTTGCTCGCCACCTGAACGTCGGCCCCAAAGCCCGATCCACATCGTCGAGCGACGCGTTCGCACAAGACCGCCAGCACCACCGTCAGCATCGATACGATAAACCTGAAACAACCTTAGGATGGTGGCGCGGGCGGCAATTGAATGGTGAAGGTGACCGCGCTCGCCTGTTGGACCAATTCTAGCGGGAAGGTGCTGGCATCGAGCAGAGAACCGTCAAAGCCCGACGGGGCGCTCCCGCTTGCAGGTGCGACCACAGCGTTGAAAGAGTCCAGAGTTCCGGCGAGGTCGACGGCCTGAAATTGCGCTGATGACCCCGGCTTCAGCGCGATCGGCGCGTTTATCCCTGCCGCGCCTGCCCCGATCGTGCCCGTCGCAAAATACCGCATCTGCTGCGCGAAAACCGGCAGGCCGTTCGCGTCGAAATCGTCGAGTTCGAAGCCGAGTTCGAAGCCCTCATGCGGTTGGGTGAGCGTGATGGTGGCAAGTGGCCGGTCATAGAGCGCGATCAGCAGGGTGGAGGTTAACGGCTCCAGCCGTAGCGGCTCCGGGGTCGTGCCATCGACGGCAAAGGCGCTGACGATCATCGTCGGATAGGCTTGGAACAGGCTGCTATTGAGCAGGAAACCAAACGCGGCCGTGGTCGCTGGCGGTGGCACCGTCCCCATCGCGCCGAGACTGAGCGCGCCCTGCAACAACGCCTGCATCCAATTCGGATCGACATAGAAAAAGAGCAACGATTCGGGCGGCAGCATCTCGGGATAGGGGACGAGAAAGGAGAGCGGCACGCCGCGCAACACCGCGAGATCGGCCAGAAACGCCGATACGGTCGCCTCGGAGGTTTGCACCCCGACCGGGGTAATCGGTAGCGTCGCCGCTGCGCCAGGCGTGCTCTTCCAGCGCTTCATCGCTGCGTCTCCTTACGACGCGCGGCGATCCGCGCCACGGCCTCGACGCTCAAACGCTTGAGCCCAACCGATAAGGCCCCGCGCGGATGAGGCTCCAGCGCGCCGAGACGCTCGACCATCACCGTGCGATTGGTGTTAAGTGCCACCGCGTTGATGTGCGCCTGCTGCAGTTGATATTGCGCGGCGAGAACGGCACCATTGCTTGCGGCGAGCATTTGCCCGACCTGCCATGCCGCCGACAGGCTTGCGTCGAACAAGCCGCTAGCTGGGTCATAGCGCAACACCGCATCCTGCGTGTCGATGACAAGCATCGCCGCGACGGAGGCATCCGCCAGCACTGGCATCGGCGCGAGCGGACCGCGATAGAGCGAGACGGTAGTGCTGCCATCACGCAGCACGTGCGGGATCGGGCAATGGCCGATGGCAAGCAGGTTGCTCGGCGACCACGGTGCCGCAGCCGGATCAGCCGGTGTGCCGGAGGGCACCTGCCATTGCAGCGCGGCGGGGTTTCCCCCGGAGTTGAGCGCTTTGGCGGTTTGTTCAAACGCCACTTTCTCGGCGGTTGAGGTAAAGCTCCAGCTTTCCAGCACGATCAGGCGATAGGTTTTCGGGGCCGGGGTAGCGACCGGCGGCAAGGTCGCGCCGCCATCCTGCGAAAGCGCAGGCGCATAGCCGTCTAGCGAGACGAGATAGGCAGTGTAGCGTTGTGTGACGTACGGCAGGCGCGTGCCGATCACCACGGCATAGACTGGCCCGCTCGGTGGATCGACCTGTCGGACATGCGCGGCAAAAGGGAGATCGCTGGCCGCCGGGGCGCAGGACAGAAACAGCGCGGCGGGCAGATCGAGCACGGCGACCGTCTGCGTGCCGTCCTCCCCCGGCTGGAGCGTTGTGGCGGGGAAATAGGTGGTGGGGTCGGACGGGATGATCGCATCGCTCAGCGTCATGCTGACCAGGACCGGCGCGGCGGGCGGCGGGGCGGGGATAGGGTTTGGCGTCGGCGGCGGCGTCGGATCCGGCGTCGGGCTGGGGGCAGGCGCCGGGGTCGGCAGGGGTTGGCCGGTCGACAGGTCATTGTCGCCAATCAGCACGATACCCAGCCGCAGCACGCTCGGGTCGGTGCTGTCGCCCGGATTGGTCCATGGCGCGGTCGGCGAGGCGAGGACGATGGCGGGCAGCACGCCCGTGAAATCCCCGCTGGCACCTGCCGCCGGCGACAGGGTGATCACCGCATTGGCGGGTAAGACAAAGCGCGGGCTGGCAACCGCGATCGCCTGGCTCTGCGTGTAGGTCTCCGCAATCGGATTGGCACCGCCGCCGCCGCCCGTGACAGTCTGGGTCACTTGGATGGAATAGGTGTCGGGCGGCAATTGCGGCGGCAGCGACGCACCGAAGGCGAGCGTCGTCGCGGTCGGATCGGCCAGATGCCGAGCGCCCCGCGCGATGCGATGCGACGAAGTCATGACAGCGCCTCCGTGGCCAGGATTTCACCGGGCACGCGGAGCAGCGGTTCGGCGCGAAACAGCGATACGGCGGCGGGGAAAGCGGCCACGTCGACGATATTGCTCGACACCGGGAACCCCGCTGCACCAAACCAGTCGAGCACCGCCGTGCGAGCCGCTGCGACGCCGGGCGCATCGATCGTCTTGATCTCCGCAAGGGCATCGTCCGCGCCATAGGGATCGGTGGTCGGCACCGTCGCGCCGATCCAACTGGGCGTCACGGTTTCTGGAGAGGGTTCGGTCAGCACCGCGACACTAACGGGCTGGCCCAGCTGCGGCGGTGCCTGAACCAGCGCATAATTGGCACCGATCGCCATCGGCGCGAGGTCGCCCCCACCCGCACCGCCCGGAACACTCCACAGCGCGGGCGGCGCACCGCTCGTTTGCAGCGTGCTTGAACAGGTCAGCGCCATGGCATTGCCCCGGCTGTTGACAATCTCGACGTCGAACACGCTGGTCACCGGCGTGGAGTCGAGCATCGCGATGCCGAACTCGGTCGATGGCGGCGACAGAGTCTCGCCCAATCCGGTGATGGTGGTGATCGGGATGGTCGTAGTGGCGGACCAGGCCAGATCCCCGCCATGCACCACGATCGGTTGACCCGCAGGGGTCGCGACTTGCGCGGGTAAGGCGCCTGCGGAAATCGCGATCGACAGCGGCTGTGCCGTCCCGCTCCCGTCCGCCAGAGCGCTGCTTGTGCCGCTACCGGCACCAGCGGTGAGGTAGGCGCTGGCCATGCCCGCCCAAGTGAGCGACGGCGAATCCTGCGTATCGCCGAAACTGTGGCTGATCGAGAAGCCCTGTACGTATAGGCTAAAGCTGCCGTGGAACGGCGACGCCCCGATCGACAACGCAATGCCGATGCTGAGCTCGATGTCGATATGGACGATGATGTGAACGTTGATGCTGCACGAGAACTGGACATTGACGTCGACGCCGAATCCGCCGTGGAACAGGATATAGGCATCGAAACTAAGATCGCATGAACCCGACCAGCCCGTTTCGCTCCACGTTGCCGAGAGCCCTGCACCAAACATGATACCGGAACTGCAGAAAGTGCCATAGGCCGTGCCCGACAGCGACGATCCACCAACGTTCGGGCGGATCGTCCAGTTGATCCGCGGCACCACCGGATAATAAGGCGGCAGCGTGATGTTCGGGTTATAGCCGCCGATCGACAGCACCCAATCGCCCGCATAGGGATTGTCGCCGAACCACAGGTCGAACGCCGCGCCGCCAGTCAGCGCCTGGGTTAGCGCCGGGTTTGCGGCAGTCAGCGCGGGGTTGATCAGCCACGATCCAGGCAGCACTTGCAGCGTGACTTGGAACAACCCGGCACCGGGATCGAGCGAGGCCTCGAACCCCAGATTGACGTTGGTTGCCTCGAACGACTGGGCCGGGCTGAAAGGCCGCGAAAAGACGACCGTCCCGAGCAGATCGACGATCGTGTCGGTCGCGGTCGCGTTAATGCCGCCAATCGCCGCGATGTTGGCGATGCCACAGGATTGCGCGCCGATCGCGAGCATGAAGGTGCCGCCCTGGCCCTGCGGATCGGGTTCGAGGTCGAGCTTACCGAAGGCGCCCGCCGCCGTGTTCACATTGGCAAACGGGTTCGTGCCCCCGGGCAGGATCGCCTGAACCAGTGGATAATTCGCCAGATTGGCGAAGGACGGCATGGACAGCGTGCAGCCCGATCCCGCCACGAAACCGATGCTGGTGACATTGAACGAAGGCCCGCCCAGCGCGATGCCGTTGAGCAGCACGAAGCCGAAGGACAAATTGTGGGGCCCACCCGCCACCAGCATCGTGCAATTGCCCTTTGGGAAGGTAAGCGTGCCACTTCCGAAAAAGCTGAAACCGGCAACGGGAGTCGCCCAATCGACCATCCCGGTGAAGGACGGCGGTGCCTTCGGATCACCCCATTGCACGCCGAAGCCATCGAGCCCGATCGTCGGCACCGCGTTCAGCGGGAGTGTCGTACCAATCGTCAGCCCGACGGCCTCGAGCGTAAGCTTTCCAAAGGTATAACCGCCGGTAATGTCGGCGGTGAAGCGCGTGCCGTCCCAGGCGAAGCTGACGGACTGGAGGTTGATACCACCGCTGCTTTGCTGCACCGGCACGACGGCGTTTGATTGCGAGGCGGGCAGCGCGTTGGGATCGCGCAGGCCGCGCGGGGCGTATTGCCGCGGCGCGGGGGGCGGCAGCATCGGCAATCCGTAGCGGGTCGCGGTCTCACCGGTGCTGGAGAACGCGCTGCCGGGCTGAAAGGTGACTGTCCCCGGCACCACCGTTGCGCCGAAGGTCACGGGACCGAACGGAATGGTGGTATCGAGATAGGGCGCGGTGAACGAAACCGGCGCAAACACCACGTAGAAGTTTTCGACCTCGATCGTCACCCAATCGAAAATCGCGAATTCCGGGTCGATCGGGCCGAGCGCCACCAGGAATGATCGCGCGCCCGCGAAATTCAGGTAATTCTGTCCGAAATAGAAGAACAGCGCGAGATCGCCCGACGGCGGCGCCGTCAGATCCTCGCAGATATGCGTCACCAGCGAATAGGCGGTGGGCGATGCCGCGAACACTTTCAGCGAAATATCGGCGAGATAATAGGTCGGGGCACCCGACCACAGGTTTTGCAGGAACTGGTCGATCTTGATGCCTGCGCCGGTAAAATCGGCATTGACCCCGATCGACCATTTCGCGGTCGTGCTGGTACCGCTGAGGCTGAGCTTTTCTCCGCCATTCATGCTGAGCTGTGCGTTGAACAGCGCCAGCGAACCCGTCGCCCCGCCATAATAAGCGAAGGTAATCGCGGTGATCGTGAACGGGCCGAGCACCAAGTCGCCCTGCAAACCGACGCGGAACGATGCCGTCGGTTTCGATCCGCCAGGCTGCGTCGCATAGCTGTAATTGATGTCGGAAACTAACAATCCGGCTGGCGAGGTCTCGAGCTCTGGTCCGGCAACCTGCGTAGCGGTCAGCACATCATTGAACGTTTGGCTGCCAATCAGCGGGGTTGGCGTATCGTCCCCCTGTTTGGGCTGGCAGGGTGCCGACATGGTCAGCATCAGGCTCGGCAGGACGACGATCGCGTTCAGCACCTGCGCGCCCGCTGCATTCGATCCGGTCGCGACGAGGCTGCCCGACTGCGCGACGCCAGCGCTGTTCGTCACGATTTCGAGACGATCAGTGGTCCAGCTAAGGCTCGCGCCATATTCGCCAAGCTGCGCGGAGGGCACCAAGCCGGAGAAGAACATTTGCGCGGCGGTGTCGGGGTCCGGGGCCGAGGCGAGATTCGCGTTTAGCCGCCACCCGGCGGGATCGGGCAGGATGCTGTATGCGGTGGCGCTGCCGTCGGGCTCATAGATCGCCTGCAGGCTCCAGCCGAAGCGCAGTGCGGAAGAGGCGATGCTCGTCCCGCCCGCATAGATCGTCGCGGTCATCTGCCCGAAGGGCAGCGTTCCGATCACGCCGTCGCTCAACACGACATCAATCGCGAGTTGCAGGCCGAGAATCGCGCTGCCCGATATGATCCCTGCGAAGCTGAAGCTTGGCGTCCCCGTGAACTTTACCCCGGCAAGACTGGTCGTGCCGAGCCCCAGAGCCGTGGCGAGCGCGTCGAGCGTCAGGCTGGAGCCCGTTCCTGCCAGAGCGAATCCCCCGGCGGGCACCGGCACGGTCGCCGCTGCCCCGACCAGATCGAGCGAGAAACCGGCAGTGGCGTTGGTGAGCTGCGCGGCGGTCGGCACGCTGGCCGCGCGCACCCCTCCGGTACCGTTATCGGTGAAATCGACCGATACCGATGTTACCGTCAGCGCAACAGCGTCGCCGAGCGGCGGCACGCTATAACTCTGGCTGCCCTCGGCGATCCGCCCGGAGACGTTCAGCCGCACCGGTCCTTGCGAAACCGCGGGTGCGCCGCCTGCCCCGTCGTCAAGCACAAAGGCTGTGCCTGCGGGCAAACCCAACGCCGCGCACGCCGGATGCCCGGGCGAGAAGCGCAGCGGGCGACCATCAGCGAGGGCGGCGTCGAGATCGGCGGCGAGTGTCGCAAAGGCGCTCATGCCGCACCGCCCGTCGTTGGTGACAGCGTCTGCATCGGATATTGGTCGCAATAGGCGACCGCCTGGGCGTAGGTCTTGTTCGCGCCCGTCTGCGTCCAGGCGTCGGGCGGCGCAGCGTACTTGACCGAGAAGGCGGTGGCGTCGCTGCCAACCACCTCGATCGTCACGTCGCCATAGGCCAGCGGGACCTGGCTGCCCGCGCTCCAGCAGCCGGCGATCACCACATTGGGGCCGTCGAGTGCCGTGGCAAGCGTCTCGCCGGTAAGATAGGCGACGGCGCCGTTAGGCACGGCTTGCGGCAGCGTCTGCGCGGGGTAACTGACGGATTCCGCGAAGACCTCGCTGTCGTCCCCGGCCCCACGGTCGGTCCCGCAGGTTACGATCAGCACCGGGGCACCGATGCTCGACAGGAAATCCGGCGCACTCGCTGTGAGCGCGCCCTGGCGACTGAGCTTGGCGACATGGACCGGGGCGCTGTGGAGCGTGTCGTGCACGGTCGGCGCGCCGTTCGACGGCTCCACCCCGGTAACCGGGGTGCCGCCTTCCTGCGTCGTGGTGATCGCACCACCGTGATAGTATCGGAACGTACCGAAACCGATGATCAGCGCGTAGCCGTTGTCAAATTCGATCGTGTCGTCGGTTGCCGAATTGTTGGCGGCGGGAAGCATCGATCCGGCGATAAAGCTGTCAGCCGCGGCCACGGTGATCGAAAGCCCCGTGACTGCCGAATCATCCAGGATCGTGCTCCCACCGCCAGTCCCGAAAAAGGGGATGCCCGCGGTCCAAGCCGGATGCAGGAAGGCCGCAGACGTCGTCGCTAGCCTGGCGGTGTTCCAGGTCATCAACGGCTTCGCGCTCGGGCTGCTGGGCGTCGTTAGATAGGCGATCAGTTGCTTGTAACTGGTATAGGTCCCGGTCTCGCCCCAGTAGTTAACGGTCGTATTCGCGTAATCGATGCTCGGCCGCGTCACCGTGCCTTGCTGACCACGATCCCATAAGGTGGCGCGAGCAAATTCGGGAAAGGTCAGGATGTCGACCAGCCCGGCGAAATAGGCATTTTCATAATGGGTGGTGATCACGATCGCGGTCTGCGGAGTGAGACCGGTCAGACCATAGGTGTCGAGCGCCCGACGCACCGTGACCGCGCCCAGCGCGGTTGATCCGCCATCGATCAGCACCAGAATCCGCAGCGCAGGCTGCGTCTGCGACACGTCCCAGACCGCCAGCAACGTGGCGTCGCCGCCGTCATTTCCGAAATCGAGATGATGGATGCGCAGGGTATAGCTATCCACGATCGCCTCCCTGTGCAGCATCCGACAGCGGCAGGCTTAGCCAGCCGTCAAGGAGTAGCGGCGGCCCGGCGGGGGCGACTTGATTGGGCGGTAGTGCCTGGGTCGGCACAGGGGCCGCCCATTGCATCGTACCGGTAATCTGGGTCGGCTGGACCCAGGTCCAGTCGCCCTGGCCGAAACTCGGCAAGACCAGCGGCAGGCCACCGTTCGCCCCGCTGGGATAAGCGGTAAGCACCGGGCCGAGCGGCATCGCGAACGTCATCGCGGCGATCGCCGCGCGATAATAGCTCGTCGGCACGCTGAGGCTCACGACCGGGAGCACGCCGGTCGCGAAATGCACCGGCGCGGCGGGATCGACCAGCATCGTCAAGGCAAGCGGCGCGCCGCCGAGCGTCAGCGAAACCTGGCTGGTCGCACCGGACACCGCGCCGTTGGGCGGCGTATCGTACGCGGCGCAGAACGTGCCGTCGTCGAGGAAAAAGCCGTACAAGCCATCATCCTGGCGCGCATCGTCGCCAACCAGCAACGGCAGCGCGACCGCCATCACGCCGCTGGTATCGCGCGACGGCGGATCGGCGGCGGCGGCACCCTGCATCGCGCCGACAAAGGCGTTGAACGCGCTCGGCGACTGGTCGACCGGGGGAGTGCCGCGCAGGCTCGCATCGATCGAAGCGCAGACCACCGCGAGCGGGCGACCGACCAGCGCAAGGCTGGCCGGGTCTTGGATCGCCAGAGAGGGCTGAATGGTCGGGGCGATATCGCCCAGCAACGTGACGAACGCGGCGAAGTCGCTGCCGTCGGCGGCATCGTTGAACCCGGTCATCTGGCCGACGAAAGCGATGAACGCAGCATCGACCGTGCCGAGCGCGTTCAAGGCCGCCAGCAAATCTCCTGGCGACCCGTCGCCCGCTTCGGGTGGCAGCGGACTGCCCGGAACGGTCCGCCAGGCAAAGCCGCCCGCCCCCATCACTTCGACGAGCGGCGTACCCGATGCATCATACAATACCACCGACTGTTCGACGAACGACGGCAGAATCCAGCCGCGTACCGGATTGCTTACCGGCGAAACCGGATTGTCGAGCAACGCTGCGCCGTCGGACGGTATCTCCCATTGTGCCAGCAATCGCGCCGGCAGCGCGATCCGCGGCGGAAGCAGAAAATCCGCCGAAACGCCCTCCAGGTCGGACGGGACCGCGAGCACTTCATCGGTCGGCCAGACGATTTCGAGCGGAAGCTCGGCGCGTTGCCCGAAACAGTCGATCACGGTCAGCTGGAATTGCGTCATCGCCCCGCCGACGATTGGCAGCAACGTGTTCGGGCTGGCGAAATTGATCGGGAGGCCGACGCCACTCGGCGTCGCGGCGGCCGTCATCGCGGTCGCGAACGCGGCATAGGGCGATGACCCCGACCCCTGGAGCCAACCGACCGGCGGCAGCTGCGGTGCGCGGCTTTGCTGAAGCGCCTGATCGTACAGATTGCTGAGGATGCCGGTGTGGATCGGCGTATCGACCAGCATCGCCTGGATATCGGCCAGCGCTTGGGCGGGGATATCGATCGGCACGCTACTTTTCACCGCCTGGGCCAGCGCCTGAGCGAGAGCGATGCTGCTGTTGGGGGACAGCGTGCCGAGCCCGCCAAACCGCGCCGACACGCCGTCGAGCAATTTCGGGGTCGCGATCGGCACCAATTCGGTATCGGCGTTGGATAGCTGATAATTGGACAGGATCGTGTCGGGATCGAATGCCGCGTCGCTGGTCGCGGTTCCGAACGGCACCACCGTCCCGCTCCATTGCAGGAACAGCGGTAACCACGGATTGACCGACCACAATGTGACGCCAAGACTCGGCGGCAGCGCAGGGGCGGAGTCGCCTTGCACATCGGCATAGGCAAATCCGGTGGGGACGGCGTCATCCTGCCACGCCCCGGTCAAGGCACTGGCCAGCGCTGCCGCCGTGACCGGGGCGCTTGCTGCGTCCGACAGCGTGGCGGCAAGATTGGGGTCGGTCAGGATCGTCTCGACGATCAGCTGACCGACCAGCGTCCCGTTCAACGTGTCGGGCAGGTTCAGCCCCGACGTGAAACCACTGGTTGCAATGGTCGCCGTCGCGCCGCCGGTAATGCCCGAACTCGCCGCAATCGTCAGGCCGCTCAGGATCTGCCCCGAACTCCGCACCGGCAGCGGCGTGGCGTTGCCGGGAAGCGAGCCGCCGATCCGATCGGGGCATTCCAGCGCGGGAGATGTGACCGCAAAGGCCGGCGGCAAGGGCGTGAAGTAAGAAGGCGAAATGGCCGTGTTAACGTGATAGCCGGTCGGCTGCGCGCTGTCGTCCAGAGCGGGGTCGGATCCGCACAGCTGTTCCAGAGTCTGGCGCTGCGCCGCCGCCGTCGCGTTGGCTTCTTGCAATTTTGCGTTCACCGCATCGATCACTTGCGACACCGACAATCCGGCGGCGGGCGGCTGATCGAACAATTGCGGATCGAGCAGCGTCGTCATCACGGTTTCGATCGCGGGATTCGTGCTGTTTGGGTCGCACACCTGCACCGCGTAATTCTGCCAGTCGAGCGACAATTGGGTGCTCAGCGCCTCGGCCTGACGGCTCAATTGCGCCGCGGCGATTTCCTGTGCGGTAAGGCTTTGCAGTTGGGCGCCGATCACCGCGTCGGGCGGCGACAGGCTCGCCGCCTGCTGTCCGGCGCGCGGCGTGATGACGGTCAGCGGATGACCCGATTCGGCGCGGAAGCTCAACCGGTGGAGCATGTCCTCGATTTCCGGCGCGGCATCGGGATTATCGGCCAGATCGAGCCGACCATATTGAAAGGCGGTCAGAATCCGCGCCAGCTCCGCGCTGCCGCCGTCCTCGCTGCTCGCGACCAGTGCGGATAGCGCGCTCGGCACGGAGGCGCCCACCGCGATTGTCGCCGGGGTCAGCGTCGGTGTGGAATAGGGCAGCGCCGGGCTGGCATCGGCCGCGCCGACCCCGCTGACGAACCCGGCGAACAGCGTCTGCGTGGGCATCGCGTCGCTCGCCCCGGCACCCGTGACTTGCCAATTGAGATATTGCAGCACCTCGCCAGCGGTGCGCGGCGTTGATAGCGGATCGCTCGACGGGGTGTTGTACCACCCGACCACAAGATAGCTGACCGGCGCGGTCACGCTTTCGCCTTGCGGATCGTACAGGCCGAACACATTCGAACAATCCTGATACGCCCCGGCGAAATGGCCGAGACCATGGCCGAGCGCGGTGAGCCCTTCAAACAGGGTCGAGAGATTGGGGTCGGACGGCGGCCAGTTACCGGGGGAAAACGGCGTAGAGCGCCCGAGATAGCCAAAAGGCGACGATAGCGGATTGGCCTGCCCATCTGCGACGATCGGCATGGTGGCGGCATAGCCCGATGGGCGGGTGAGTCCGCAATAGCTGCTTTCCACGACCCAGCTTTGCAGGAAATCGGGCGAGGTGGGCGGCAGTGCCGGATTGATCCGCACGACCACCCACATGTCCGGCGCGGGCAGCAGGCCGGGCGCGGTCATCGTTGGGACGAAGGCGGACCAGTCGGCGTGGCAGGTCAGCGCACCGGGCAGCGCCCAGTGCAGGTGCACGCCGGGCAACGCTGCACGCGTCGCGGTCGTAGTGTCGCAGGTCGCGGCGATCGGCACCGGCTGATAGGAGCGCGCCGCCAGCTTCGAATAATCGACGCGGCCCGAGGCGAGCATCGGCGGCACGCCGCTCGCGGAAACCGACAGCGCCTGCACATCGATCGGCACGATGATTGCGCTCATCGGGCATGCTCCGAAGCCTTGCGCGCGGTTGGCTGTGGCTGCGCATAGGCAGGCTCGATCGCAGCCAGCGAAACGACCCCATCGTATTTTCCGCCCGTCGGCAAGACGCAGAGCGGCATGATGGTGCCATTGCCAGTCACCATAACGATCATTGCGGTGGAGCCGGTCGGGTCCGTCCCCACGGTATAGAGCGCACCGGTCCGCGGCCCGACGGCGACGACGGGCATGATAGTGCCCGACCGGTTCGGTACCTCGCACACCAGATCGAAGGACATTTCGAGCGTACCGCTGTCCGGCATCGGTGCGATCGCCGCAGCATACAGGCTCATCCAGGACTGATCCGCATTGCTCCCGGTCATGGCGAGCGCGAGGCGCATGTTGACCGGGTCGAAATCGATCGAGAAGCGCGTTCCGGGAAGATTGGGCGATACGACACACGCGCTCTGGTTGAGCACAGCCAGCGTGTTGACGTTGCCGCTGGCATCCGTGCTTCCGGCGATGATCAGAGCGAAATTCGGCTGCGCACTTTCCATCATCATCGGCCATTGCAGCGCAATGCCACTGTTCCACATCGCGGGATAACCATTGGTCGGCAAGTTAAGCGCGGCGGACAGCGACGGCGAGGTGATGCCGTCGATGGAGAGGATCGTCGACCTGCCGCCCACACGTAGCGTCTGACTGAAGAAACAGAGCGCGTAACGCGGGCTTGGCGTACCGCCGATACTGTTGATCTGCGGATATCCCGCCGGGAGAGTGGTCAGGGCGGGTCCGCCGAGCAGGAAGGGTCCGACATAGCCGTAACCTTCGTAGCCCGCCGAAGGAGATGCCAAAGCATCGGCCATAGTCGCTTGGGAAACCGAATATTGTGGCGCGCCGACGTTCCAAGCCACCTGCAAGGCGGACAGCGACGTGACGCCTATCGTCGAGGATCTGCTGGTCGGGACAAACACCGTGCTCTCGCCCGGCCAAACGACCAGCGCGGGATACACCAGATTGTTGAACTCCCAATTGTATGCGGTCGGGAAGAGCGAGGTCTGGTTCTCCGCGGCGGGCGCACCAGGTGCCCAAGTGTAGATCTGGTCATCCCAGACGAACACGACCACGCTTTGCGCGCACGGTGGGGCGGTGCCGGTCCAACTTCTCGCCTCCTGCGCGGCGAAGGTGCCGCCGCCCGGCCCGGTGACGCTAACGGTCACGCTGCCGCCGACCGCAGGGACCGCAAGCGATATCGGATCGGGACCGTTCGTACCGGTAACGGTCGTCCCACTCGGCATTGCCGTTAGCGTGTACGCAATCGATGCGTCGAAGGCCGGGAAGGTGAAGGTCGTTGTCGGGTTGCCAGTGGAATCAAACGTTACCGCACCGGTAAACGCGATGGCCGAATAATCGGGCGCAATCAGCGGGACTTCGAGCGTGATGGGCGATCCCGCGGGCGCACCCGAAAAATCGTAAGCGACCATTTGAAACGCAATCTGCGACGAATTTTGATCGACCGGATCGGTTAGCGGGTTGGCATAGGTCCCCGTCGACCATGTTCCCGCCAAATCGGTGGTCGTCGCTTGCAGATACGATACGCCCGAGGCACCCGTGCAGTGAATTTGCACCGCACCCGCGGCATAGGCGACCCATTGCAGCGTGACGGGCGTCAGCACCGAAAGCGGCGCTGGCGGTGCCGAAGACGCCGAGACGAGGGCGGGCACCGGCGCGACCACGCCGATCGGGAGCGCGATCGATCCATCGACATAGCCCGGGACCGCATACCAGCTGAGCGAGACGCTCGTAATGCCTGCGGGCACGTTGGCGACGAGTTGTTCGAGCTGGAGCGTGAAAACGTCCGCCCCTTGCGCGATATAGTCCCCGAAATCGATTTCGAATTCGACGAAGGTCCCGGATTCGTCGCTGCGACCGGGCAACATCTCCCATTGCGGGCTGGCCGGGGCCAATTGCGCCAAACTGGCGTTGGTCGCATCCCCGAGCGCGGCCAGAATGCCGGTGCCCGACGGAATCCATGGCATCGCAGCGCAATCCACCACCGCGGAAAGCAGGAAATAGCTTTCGCCCGAAGCGGCAAGACTGTCGTTTTCGAGCGCGAAGTCGATGTCGATCGCGAGGATGTTCTCGATTGTCGGCGCGTTGGCACCGGCGGGGGGCATGAGATAGGCGACGTTCGGCGCGCGACCGACATCGTCGCTGGTGAAGGTGCCGAAAGCCGCCGTTGTCGCCTGCAACGTCACGGGGAGGATCGCCGCGTCCGCCACGGCTGCGGTGAGCGACCAGGTCACCGGCTGGATTGCGCTTTCGCACACACCGTCACCCACCAGATTCCAGAAAAAAGCGCCGATATCGAGCAAGGTCGCGCGAGGCGCGGTGCCATCGGGGACCACGTTTTGCAGCGTCAGAACGATCTCGTCGTCCTCGTCGATGACGATGTTCTGCTTCAGCAAGATGACGATGAACGCGCCATTGGCGTCGTTCGCTTGCGCCAGCGTGAAATCGGCGGCGCTAACCATACCGCCGGCGACCGAGAGCGTAAACTGCTCGAGCGCGGTCGCGGTAAACCAGCTTTGCGGCAGGGCGAGCGACCACCAGCTCTGGTTCGATCCACTCGCCGGCGGAAGCCACCAGCCATTGGTCGGCGCATCGTCCGGGGGCGTGTCGGCATAGAGCGTGACTTGCGCGCCCGACGGATTGGTAATCGTCACCGTGATCAAGTTGAGCGAATCGGGATCCTGGTCGCCGATCCAGAACAGGCCCGATTGGCCGGAACTGCCGATCGCACCATTGCCGACCGAGAATGCCAGACCGCATTGCGTGAAGGTGGCGGGCGCAAGCGCGGTCATGGCCGCGAACGACGCGAAAGCGATGCCATGCCGTCATGGATACAATGCCGCGACCGGTGGCAAGCATGAGTCCGCATCGAACACCCCCCCGGGCCGAAGTGAAACGCAACTCGCCCGCGCCACGCTACTGGCGGACATATGGGGTAAGCCTATCCCCGGAGCGACGATTTGCAAGCGCTGAATCGCCCCCCGGCGAGGTAGTCGAGCGGGCGTGTGCCGATCTGTCGGTGACTGAGCGCATTCGTCGTTTCGTGCTGGCCGACGAACCGTTCGGGATCGAGAATGTGCGCCTGACGCAGACGCTGAAGATCCGGCGGGATGTGCTGTGGTAGGGGTGCGGCGCGCGGCTGGAGGGGGTGTTCAAGGTGTGAGGGGGGACAAAAGGGGCGCTAAAGTCACACTAAAGTCACACCATCGGCGTTGGTTTGTGCAGGTTTATCAAAGCCACGCACAACGCCTTGCGCGTGATGCGCGGCATATGCGGGACGGGTGGAGCGGGTGCCGACCGGGGCCAGTGTGGCAGAGAAGGTGGGTGTAGGACAGCGTTGGAAGCTGATGGGGAGGTGACCGGTGTCACGGCTTTGGATCGATGGACTCGAGATTTCTGGCGTTCTTTTGGTCGCAGTGGCTCGGCTGCTTTGCGCCCCAATCTCGGACATTCGCCGAATCGGTCGCCAATCCTAAAACCTGCCATGTGTCACATCACGTCTCTCTGGACGATCGGCGATCTCTTGCACAATGCGGAGACATCAACGACACCTCCAAACAGTCGCGAGGCCGTCGCGGCTCAACACGTCGAGTGAAACCCTTGAAAACCTTCCTTTGCTATCCGTCCGAAGCCGAAACGACAGCCCGAGAAGTCGCGGGCTTCGTCCGATCCGTTGGGATCGATTGCTGGTTCGACAAAAACAGCTTGGTCGCCGGCGAGGACTGGGATCGTAGCAGGCGGTTGGCACTCCAAGATGCCAACGTGGTCCTCGTGCTATGCAGCTCGGTGACGACCGGTCGCAACGGTGTATACCAGCGAGAAATCAACGAGGCGCTCCGACTATCGGCCGATCGCCGCCTGGGAACCATCCACATCCTGCCGTTGAGGCTGGAGAATGTGTCGCTGCCGCCCGAACTATCGCGCCTGCAATATGTCGATCATTTCGATCCGAATTGGCGCAGAAAAGTCGCGGCAGGTCTCGACAGAGCCTGCAAGGAGGCAGGCGAAGCCGTACCGGACCGACTGATGGTGGCAGCTGCTCAGCCAGACGAGGGCGGCGTCATTCCGCGCTCGAAGCACGAGGAGCGACCTGCCGGAACTATAGAAGCCGATTGGATCGAGTACGCCATCGATGGCGAATATTGGGATTTTGTGAACGGGGTCATCCGCTCGAAGGCGCTCGGCGGCATGTATGAGGCCCGGCGGCAACTGGACGAGTGGTGGCAGAAATCCGGATCTAGCTGGGAGATTCAGATCTCCGAGTTCCATCGTAAGGGCGAACTTGTTTCACTTACAGTCGGCTCGTTCAACTATTTTTCCGGAGCCGCTCATCCGAACCACGGCGTCGCGACGATCAATATGCTCGGGCCTCAGGCGGGCATCATGTCCGCCTATGACCTCTTCGATGGCAATGCAGAGGCATTAGCGTTCTTGACGGATTACGTGAATCTAGATCTCCGACGTCAATCCGCCGGGGCGGAAGAAACATTCAATATCTCAAACTACGCGGAAAGCTATGGTTGGGAACTTTACGAGCACTACGGTTTCAACGAGGCTGGGATGCAGATCAACCTGTCCTCCATGTCGGGCCTACCGCACGTTTTAGGCTATTTCGACACCTATCTTCCATGGCAGTCTGTGGAGCGGTTCTTAGCACCCGTGGCCCGACGCGTCTTGCTCGGCACCTGAAGCAGATACGGTCCTCTCGTTCGCCGCCTATTGTCAGGCGCTTAGCTTCTATTGAAACGGTAGTGAGCGGGTGTGCGAGTTTAAAAGCGATAGCGGAGGCCTGAACCTCCGAATTGCCGCGTGCCAACATTATTGCATGGTGTCATGGTCGAACTAAGCGTCGCAAATCCAGTTAAATTGCAGGACCGGAGTATCGTGGCCGAGGGTACAATAGCGAGTGATGAAGAGTTGGAGCGCTTTTCGAAATCGCAGCGCTACTATCTGGAGACATCTGCCTTCAATTATCTCTTTGACACGCTGACGTTGCAAGAGATCGAACTGACGCGCGCGTATATGCGCAGGAAGGGGGTGATCTTTGTGGCATCTCCTATCGTTCTCTGGGAAATCATGCTCGTGTCCGATCTCGAACGGGCGGACAAAATGCTGCTAGCGGCGCAGGCGTTGTTCGATCCGGTGCTGCTCGGCACCCCGACCGAACTCACGATCCGCTATTTGCGCTCGGCCTATCCGCAGAACATCATCAATTATGATGTGGTCACGGCTCTTTCATGGGCATCGTCGTGGCCAGCAATGACCCGCGAGCTACGTCGGACCTTTGAATTTGATGTCGAGCAATTGCGTGCGAAAACCGCGCCCATCCGACAAGTGTCGCGTAACCTCAAGACAGTGCTTGAAAGCGAAGGACACGAGCGCGACATGGTTGGGCTCACCGCGAAATTCGTGTCCATGATCTTTGGCGCTATCCATGAAGACGTCGAGCTGTGGAAGCTTGACGAGGTCACCGCGAAGATGGTCATTCTATACGGATTCCTGCTCCTGATGGCCGGCGCCGATCTTGACGCGGAGCCCGCGCGGGAATTTTGGCGGGAGAAAGGATTTCACGGCGAGGACACTCACGCCGAAGTCACGCGGATGTTCATCGATTATCCAGACATTTTCCGACAGGGACCGCTAGTGACGATGGCAGCGATGGCCGCGCTGCAATACAAATCGGGTAAGACCAATCGGGGGGCGCTGCATGACGGCATGCACCTGATCTATGCGCCCCACGTGCACGCGATCCTTTCAAACGACGCCGCCTTTCTCGATCTCGCGAGTACATTCCCTTGGATGCGCGCTAAGGTGCGGCACATGTCCGAGATCAATCTCCGTATGGTCGAGGTGCCGCTCAATGATTATCCGGACGCTCTCCAGACACGGGAAGGACTTGAGGGCCATGAGTAAGTTTGCGCCTCACGCATTGAGTCCATTTTTTCGATCGCCTAGCCGTAAGCTGTCAGGCCGCTGCCGGCCCAATTCTGGGCGAAACGCTGCTTCTAAGCTAACGCCCCCTTCAGGAAATCGTGAAACTTTGCCGACCATCCGCAATTGGTGCGGCAGTCGGCCCCTCTTGCACCAAAGCCGATAAAACCGCCTCGGGCACACCTTAGCACCCCGGCCCCCGCCAAGCAGCCAACCCACGGGCGGCGCTACAAGAATGCCCGATCCCCTTGCACCCCCCTACCCGCCCAGCTACCCCTGTCCCGCAGCCGAACGGGGCGGCTACGTTGCGCCATGTAGCGGGGGGATAAGCGACAGTGAATCGCGTCGATCGGGGGATGATCCGTGTGTGGACGCGGTGGGGCAAGCGGGTGCTGCCCTTTGCCGATGTGGCGAGCGAGGAGCTGCCGCTGTCGCGGTTGTTGCGGCTTTCGCTCATTCAGGTGTCGGTCGGGATTTCGCTGACGCTGCTGGTCGGCACGCTCAACCGGGTGATGATCGTCGAATTGCGCGTGCCCTCGACCATAGTCGGCTTCATGCTCGCCTTGCCCTTGCTGTTCGCGCCGTTCCGCGCCCTGATCGGGTATCGATCGGATACGCACCAATCGGCGCTGGGGTGGCGACGCGTGCCCTATATCTACCGGGGTACGATGCTGCAGTTCGGCGGGCTGGCGGTGATGCCGTTTGCGTTGCTGGTGCTGGCGGGATCGCTCAACGCGGCGCTGGCACCCGCGTGGATCGGCCAGATCAGCGCGGCGATTGCGATCCTGCTGGTCGGCGCAGGGCTGCACATCACGCAAACCGTTGGCCTCGCGCTGGCGACCGATTTGGTTCGCGAAGACCAACAGCCCAATATGGTGGGGCTGATGTATGTCAGTCTGCTGGTCGGATCGATCGTCGCCGCGCTCGCCTTTGGCGCGTTCCTCGCGGATTTCACGCCCGGTCGGCTGATCCAGGTCATTCAGGGTACGGCGGTTGCCACCATCCTGCTCAACTTCGTCGCGACGTGGAAGCAGGAGGCGCGCCGCCCTTCCCGCCTGATGACGGAACCGCCCCCGCCCGAGCCCGGCTTCAAGGAAAGCTGGGACAAGTTCATCGTGCAGCACGCCGCAATCCGCCGCCTGCTGACGATCGGGCTGGGCACGCTGGCCTTCACAATGGCGGACATTGTGCTCGAGCCTTATGGTGGCCAGGTGCTGGGTCTGGGCGTGGGTGCGACGACCAAGCTGACCGCCGTCTTTGCCGGCGGTTGTCTGGTCGGCTTCACGCTTGCCTCGCAAATCCTCAGCCGCGGCGGCGATCCGTTTCGGATGTCGGCGTTTGGCGCAATGCTCGGGCTTCCCGCTTTTGCGATCGTGATCGCGGCGGCACCGCTGCAGGCCGCGCAACTGTTTTCGGTCGGCGTGCTGGTGATGGGGTGCGGCGCGGGGTTGTTCAGCCACGGCACGCTGACCGCGACGATGCGTTATGCCCCGGCCGATCAAGTCGGGATGGCGCTGGGCGCATGGGGCGCGGTGCAGGCGACGGCGGCGGGGGTTGGCGCGGCGCTCGGCGGCGTGCTGCGCGATCTCGGCAGCGATATCACGATCGCCGCAAGCCTGCCCAAGATCGCGAACGGCTATATCGCCGTGTATCTGCTGGAGATGGCGTTGCTGGTGCTGACGCTGGCGATCATGCTGCCGTTGTTGCGGCGTCCGGTCGGATAGCGCGCGCAAGAAAAAGGGCCCGATCTTGGCGACCGGGCCCAATTTCTAGTTCAGATCAGCCTTCAACCTTGGGCACATGCCGGCCGGTTGGGGCTTATCCTTACTGAGTGGCATTCCCGGCTGGTGCCGCAGGGGCCATTGCAGCGGGCGCTGCTTCGGTCGTTGCAGCCGGTGCCGCGGCGGTAGCCGCAGGCGCCGCCTTAGCTGCCGCAGCACGCCCACCTTCCCAAAACGCCGAGAACCACGTCGTATGGGTCAAGATCGAAGCGTGCACGAGCAATGATGTGACCATCATCACCAGGAACAGGAACGGGAGCGCCACTTTGGGGCTCACATAAAGGAATAAACGACCTTCATTCATGATTCAGCCCTCCCTCAATGCAGCCATGGCGTAAGGATATACGCCAGGACATGGGCCATGACGGCAATCGCGCCATAGATGCGCGTGCCCCATTTCAGGCCCTCGTTGATTTCCAGGGCTTCCTTTTCTGTCAGCCCCGACGGGTAAACTCTATCATCTGTCATGCCTATCCCCTTCCCGAGATACGTCATTGCTCATCTACTTCGGCAGCAGGACGCCCCGAAGCCCTTTACCAAGCACGCGCCCTGAGACGCCTACAAGGTTGCCAAACGAATCTCGAAATTTCGCGCCGCTCAATCGGTCAGACGGACCTAGCGCATTAGATTCGTTACAGGCTCGTTATGGCCATGCTGAATCTTGTGTCAAATAATTTTGATAGTTTTGAGTGTCAAATTATTTGGACACTCGTCGCCGAACGTGCGACGGTGGCCGAAATGTTGACAGCGCTTTTGTTTTTTGGAGGATAACCCATGAATGTCGCATCGCTCCTGCGGGTGAAAGGCAACACCATCGTTTCGGTCCTTCCGGAAACGCCGTTGATGGAGCTTGTCGCGACCATCGCCTCGCGACGCATCGGCGCGGTGCTCGTCTGCGATGCGGCGGGCGAGCTTGCCGGCATCGTCAGCGAACGCGATGTGGTCAAGGCGCTTGCTGCGAAAGGGCCCGCACTGGCAACGGTGGAAGCGCGCGACGTGATGACCCCCAACGTCACCACGGTGACGCCCGAAACCACGATCAACGATGCCATGGAATTGATGGACCGCGGGTATTTTCGCCATTTGCCGGTGCTCGATGGCGGGGCGCTGGTCGGCATCATCAGTGTGCGCGATGTCGTGCGCGCGCGGATCGAGCGGCATGTCGAGGAAAATGAGTCGCTGATCTCCTATATCAACAATCGCGGCTGACCCCCGCCCTGCGAGCACCTAACAATCGCTTGCTTGAGTTCGCCCGTCCTCTTCTGGCAGGGGGGAGGTGCGCCGGAGATCGTGCGCTTGGGAAAACCGGTGCCGAATCAAAAAACGCAGATCGTGGTGGTGGGCGGCGGTGCCGGTGGCCTGGAGCTCGTGCGCAAGCTTGGCGCGCGCTACGGTCGCAAGCGCCACGACATCATCCTGATCGACCGCAACCTGACGCACATCTGGAAGCCGCTGCTGCACGAAGTCGCAGCAGGCTCACTCGATGCCAATCTCGACGAGGTCGGTTATGGCGGCCACGCCGTGCGCTGGGGCTATCGCTTCTTCAACGGCAGCATCGAAAGCATCGATCGCACCGCAAGGACGATCACCACCGCGCCGATGCTCGACGAACGCGGCGAGGCGATCATCGGGCGGCACAGCATCCGCTACGATTATCTGGTGATGGCGGTCGGCGGCATTTCGAACGATTTCGGCGTCCCCGGCGTGCGCGAACATGCAATGTTTTTGGAGGACCGCCCACAGGCCGACCGCTTCCGCCAAAAATTGCTCAACGCGTGCCTGCGCACCAACCACGCGCACCAGACCGGCGACCCGTCGGCGCGGGTGCGCGTCAGCATCGTCGGCGGTGGCGCGACCGGAGTCGAGCTTGCCGCCGAGCTCTACAACGCCGCCAAGGCGCTGCGGCATTATGGCCTCGAGGTGTTTGACGAGAGCAAGCTCGAAGTCTCGCTGATCGAGGCTGGCCCGCGCATCCTGCCCGCGCTCGACGAACCGCTCGCGGCAACCGCCAAGCACGAACTCGAAAAGCTCGGCGTGCGTGTGCTCGACAAGACGCAAGTCGTTCGGCTGGAGGATCGCGCGGTGCATACTGGCGATGGCGGCGTGATCGACGCCGATCTGATCGTCTGGGCGGCGGGCGTGAAGGGCGCCGAAGAAATCAAGACGATGAGCGACCTCGAGCTGACGCGCGGCAATCAGATCGTCGTGCGCCCGACGCTGCAATCGACCAGCGACGACCGCATTTTTGCGCTTGGCGATTGCGCCTCGTGCCTGCTCCCCGGACGCGACCGCCCGATCCCGCCGCGCGCGCAATCGGCACACCAGATGGCGAGCCTGGTCTTTACCAACCTAGTGCGCGCGCAAGCCGGGGAGCCGCTCAAGGATTTCGTCTATCAGGACCATGGGTCGCTGGTGTCGCTCAGCCGCTTTTCGACCGTGGGGAGCCTGATGGGGAATCTGGTCGGGGGGCGGATGCGCGTCGAGGGCTGGATCGCGCGGACGGTCTATATGTCACTCTACCGCATGCATCTGATCGCGATCCACGGCTGGTGGCGCGGCGTCGCGCTGATCGTGATCGGGCATGTGAACCAGATCGTGCGGCCTAAGTTGAAGCTGCATTGAGGGCGCTTAAAGGTCGGCAGCCTCTAAATCCTCCCTCGCTAAGCGGGGGAGGTGGCGAGCGCAGCGAGACGGAGGGGGTCGGGGCTGGACGAAACAACTGCGGTTGCTCCCCCTCCACCCTTCGCTGAATGCTCAGGGTCCCCCTCCCCCGATTCCCCGGGGGAGGAATTAAATGCCATCCACGCCCGCTATCATTTAGAGAGGGGAGGCAGAGGCTTTATGCCCGTCGCGGCAAAGCCGCGCCGTCGGTCGGGGCTGTAGCCCCGCAGGCCGGGCTCGCCCCCGGAGGGGCCCGCGAAATAGCTTTGCTATTTCTTGGGTGCGCTCGCTGGCACCACTTGCAGCGTCCAATCACGATCGGGCCGCAAATACTTCCCCGCCGTCTCCTGCAAATCCGCCGCCGTCATGTTCGAAATGTCGCTGTAGAGATGCTTCAACGCTTCGATCCGCGCAGGATCGTACACCGCGCCGTCGAGCTGGTTCATCCAGAATTGGTTGCCGGTCGATTGCCGCATGATCGACTGTTGCATCGGGCCGATCGTGCGCTTCAGCTCGTCATCGTCGATCGGCTTGGCGACCAGTTCGGCAGCAATCTCGCGCGAGAGCTTAAAGAAGAGCGGAATGTTCTCCGGCGCGACCTGGCCGATCGCGACCATCCGCCCGCCGCTCGGCATGCCGGTCGGCCACGAACTGCCGACATTGGGGCTGTAGCTCGCCCCCGCCTGCGAGCGCAGGCGATCGAACAGCCGGTCGCTGAAGATCGCCGCGAGCACGTCGAGCCGCCGCGATTCGGTGGCACCTGCAACACCGCCGCCGGTCGGCCAGGCAATCACTGCCGCCGCCTGATTTTCGGGACCAGCATGCGTGAGCACCATGGGTGTCGCATTGTGCGCCGGGAAGCGCACCGGCGGCGGCACGAGACCGACTGGCGCCGCACGCGGCGGAAGCGCACCCAGCGTCTTCTGCACGGCGGCGATTGCGACATCGGCCTTGATATCGCCGAACACCATCACCTCGACCGGACCGGTCTTGAGCAAAGGTTCCCAGAGCGCGCGGAAGGTGGCGGGCGTAGTTGCCTCGATCGCCTTGAGGGTCGGCGTGCCCCAGCGCGGGTCGCCATCGTGCAGCAAACGTTCGAGATCGCGGGTCAACACGCCCGTCGGCGAAGAATCGAACGCGGCATAGCCCGCAAGCGCCGCCACGCGGGTGCGGTTGACGGGGGCCGGGTCCCAGCCCGGTGCCGTGATTGCCGCGCCGATCAGCCGCAACTGGTCGGTCAGATCGGCGGGCGAGGTCAGCGCGTTGTAAACGAAAGCATCTTCATCGATCCCGAAATCGAGCCCGATCCGGCGGCCCTGGACTAAGGCCTCGATATCGCCTTGCTTCAACGTGCCGATGCCACTGGCGGTCAGCGTGCCATCGGCCGCCCAGGCCGCAGTCTCGCGGTCAGCGGGCAGCGCATTATAGCCGCCACCGAAACGCACGCGGACATAGACGCGGCTGTCCTCCGACGTCGTCGGATAGACGAGCACACGCACGCCGTTGGAGAGATTATACTCCTGCATGTCGAATTCGCGGATCGGCGTATTCGATTCGATCGTCGCGGGCGGACCCAATTTGGGGAGCTTGGCGAAGGTGATATTGGCTTGCGTCGTGCGCTTGCCAGCGAGCCCCTTGACATCGGCCTTTAGCGCCGTGGCGAGGCTGGCCTCGATCCCTGCTTCGGGGGCCGGGGTCGAGATCAGCGCGCGCATCGTCCCCTGGAACACGCGTCTGGTCGAGGCGAGGATCTTGTCGGGGGTGAAAAACCCCTTCTTCTCGGCATCGGCAAAGACTTTCTGGATGACATAGGGCGCGGTCGTCGTCTCGCGAATGTCGAGCGCCTGGACCATGTCGTCGGCTTCTTTCGAGCCTGCCTCGGCGCGATAGGTTTCGACCAGCGTCTTGAACGACACGCGTTGTTCGGCAAGTTCGCGTTCGATCTCGACCTTGGTCGGCGCGGAGGCCTGCGCGTCGGCGATCACCGCGCGCACGTCTTTCAGCGCAGGGGCCCAGGCGGTGCCGACCGGCAGGATCGAGATCGACGTAATATTGGCTGAGCGCGACGGATCATCGAGCCGCACGCCAGCTTGCAGATAACTGCCACCGGTGCGGGCGCGGGTTTCCAGTCGCCGGTTGATCACCGCAAGCGCGACGAAATCCGCGAGGCGCTTCTGGTTGAACAGGATCGTATCGTCATTGTAGAACCACGGGCGCACGATCGCGACCTGGATCAGCGCGGGAATGCTCGGTTCGACCACCGCCTTGGTTGCCGTCTGTTTGGGGTCGGGCTGGCCGAAATCGGGGTCGGCCGGCGCGGGGCCAACACCTTTCCAATCGCCGAAATGGCGCGCGATCATCGTCTCGAGCTTTTCGGGTTCAAAATCCCCGGCGACGATCACAACGGCGCGTTCGGGGCGATACCAGCGATCGTGGAACGCCCGGACGGTATCGGCGGTCGCCGCCTGCAATTCCTTGATATGGCCGATCGGCGAGCGATCCGCGAGCGGCTGACCGGCGAAGAAGGTCGACTGCACCGCATCGCTCAGGCGGACTTGCGGGCCCGGCGCCTCGCGCTGTTCGGCGAGCACGGCGGGCCGTTCGGCATTGAGCGCGGTCGGCGTGATGTTGGGCTTGGCCGCCATGCCCGACAGGATCTTCAGGCTCTCGTCGATCCCGGCCTCGGTCGCGCTCGGCAAATCGAGCTTGTAGACGGTCTGCGTCGGTGTGGTCTGGGCATTGGTGTCGGACCCGAAGGTCGTCCCCATCCGCTGCCAGACGCGCTTGGCCTCGCCATCGGCGACATATTCGGAACCGCGGAAGGTGAGATGTTCGATCAGATGCGCAAAACCGCGCTCGGAATCGGCCTCCATCAGCGATCCGACATCCATCCGCACGCGCACCGAAATCTGCCCCGGCGGTACGCCATTCTTGCGCACCGCATAGCGCACGCCGTTCTTGAGCGTACCGAAATGCCACGCCGGATCGGGCGTGATGTCGCTGCCTTTATAGAGCCACGCCGCGCGGCTGACGATCGCGGCGTCGGGATCGCTCGCGGCCGCAGGTGCGGGGGTCGCACGCGGCATTTCGGCATTGCGCACCGCCTGCTCCGGCGCGGCGCCGATGACGAGAAAGGACAGAAGGGCGAGGCGCGTCGAACGCAGGAACACGGTCATACACCTACGATAGCGTGGGAAAGCGACGACCGCTAGCGCGACGCGTACCGCTCTACGCTAGCACCTTGACCGTCGCGGTCGCTTCGTCGCCGGTATTAGGGGTTCCCTTGGGTTCGATCAGCAAGAGCTGGACCTCACCCTTGCGCGCGACCGGGCGGTGCTCGACGCCTTTGGGCACGACGTAGAGTTCGCCCGGGCCAAGCGTCACCGTGTGATCGCGCATTTCGATCTCGAGTTCGCCGTCCAGCACGAGGAAGAAATCATCCGTATCGGGATGGCTGTGCCAGACAAACGCATCCTCGACCTTCACCACCATCACGTCATAATCGTTGAGCGACGCGACGATCCGCGGCGACCAATGCGCCGAAAAGGTCGACAGCTTTTGCTTCAGGTTGATGACGTCGGGCATGTCCGCTCCCCGCAAATGGATGCAGCCCGATTTTTAGCGAAGGCGCGCGGCGATGACTATAGGCACCACCCACATCGACCCTTGCACTCCCCCGCCCCGCGCGCCACATGGCAGCCATGCTGATCGAGACCGAAACGACGCCCAACCCGGCGACCCTCAAATTCCTCCCCAACCGCATTGTGATGGAGGCTGGCACGCGCGATTTCGTGACGCCGGAGGAGGCCGAGGCCTCGCCGCTCGCGGAAGCGCTGTTCGGACTGGGCGATGTGACGGGCGTGTTCTTCGGGCGCGATTTCGTCTCGGTCACCGCCGCCTCCGGCACTGACTGGCACGATCTCAAGCCCGATGTCCTGGGCCTGATGGTCGATCATTTCAGCGCCGGCATGCCATTGTTCAAACCCGGTAACGCGGGCGCTATCGCGGTTCCCGCCGACGACGCGTTCAGCGATGATCCGGCCGATGCCGACATCGTCGCGCAGATCAAGGATTTGATCGAGACGCGCATTCGCCCCGCGGTCGCCAATGATGGCGGCGACATCGTCTATCGCGGCTTCGACAAGGGCAAAGTGTTCCTCGCGATGCAGGGCGCATGCGCGGTGTGCCCGTCGTCGAGCGCGACGCTGAAGAACGGGATCGAGCAATTGCTGAAATATTACGTTCCCGAAGTGACCGAAGTGCGAGCCGTTTGATGACCGTTTTGCCCGACGCGTCGCTCGACCAGCTCTTCCGCATCGCCCGCAGCTATAACGGTTACACCGACGCACCCGTCGCCGAGAGCGATCTCCACGCGATCTGGGACCTGATGAAATGGGGCCCGACCTCCGCCAACCAGCTCCCGGCCCGGCTGATCTGGTGCACGAGCGATGCGGCCAAGGCGAAGCTCGCCGACTGCTGCTCGGCACAGAATGCACCCAAGGTGCTGAAGGCGCCGGTCACCGTCATCATCGGCATGGACCGCGACTTCCATGAGTATCTGCCCGAACTGTTCCCGCACGTGGATGCCAAGGCGTGGTTCGACGGCAACCCAGAACTTCGCGCGGAATCGGCGATGCGCAATTCTTCGCTGCAGGGCGCGTATTTCATCTTGGCCGCGCGGGCGCTCGGGTTCGATACCGGGCCGATGTCGGGCTTTAATGCGGCCAGGGTCAACGCCACTTTCTTTGCCGAGACGCCCTCGGTCACGGTGAATTTCATCGCGACGCTCGGGCACGGCGACCCCGCGACGATCTTCGATCGCTTGCCCCGGCCCGATTTCGGCACGTTCAACACCATCGCCTGATCCGGTTTGGGCACGCCCCTCTTGCGCACTTTGGTCATCGAAACCGCGACCGCTGCCTGTTCGGTCGCGCTGATCGAGAATGGCGTGGTTTTGGCGAGCGCGCATGAAACGGTCGGGCGTGGCCATGCCGAACATCTGATTCCGATGATCGCAGGGTTGCCGTGTGGCGGGCGCGCGACCCATATTCTGGTCGATTGCGGGCCGGGCAGCTTCACCGGGATCCGGGTCGGCGTGGCCGCCGCGCGCGGATTGGCGCTCGGCTGGAGTGCGACGACCGGTGGTTATTCCTCGCTTGCACTCATCGCGGCGAGCGCGTTTGCGGACGGCGTGGTGGGTGAACTTGCCGTCGTGCTCGAAGGCGGGCATGGCGAGGTCTTCATGCAGGGCTTTACCTCTCCGCTTCGGGGCACCGAAGACCTCGCCTCGCTAAGGCCCGAGGTCGCGCTGGCGGCGCTTGGGCGGCGGGTCGCAGTCGGTAATGGCGTGCGCTTTCTGACCGCGCTCGACGCGGACCTGCCGGTTCGCGAATGCCTGCCCGATGCCGCCAAGGCGGTGCTGCTCCCGCGCGCCTTCACGGCGCTGGAGCCCAAGCCGATCTACGGCCGCGCGCCCGATGCGAAGCCAATGGTGGTGGCATGAGTACGATGTTGCGGATCGATCTGCGCAGCGGCGCCGTCGCCGATCTCGCGGTGATCGACCGCCTGATGCGCGACGCGTTCGACCCGCGTTTCGGCGAAGCATGGACGCATAATCAAGTACTTGGTCTAATGGCGATGCCCGGCGTGTGGCTCACCATCGCCGAGATCGGCAGCGAACCGGCTGGCTTCGCTTTGTCGCGCCGCGTACTCGACGAGGCCGAATTGCTGTTGCTCGCAACCGCCCCGATGTTCCGCCGCCGCGGTGTTGGCGCGGCTTTGTTACGCTCGGTGATCAGCGATTCCGGAATGCAGGGTGCACGCACGCTCCACCTCGAAGTCCGCGATGGCAATGATGCGATCAAACTGTACAGCGGAGCCGGCTTCGATAAAGTCGGTGAACGTCGCCATTACTATCGTGGTGTTGACGGTAAGGCCTTCGATGCTTTGACGTATCGTCGCGCTATATCCTGACAGTCTTGTCGTCGGGTCAATTACGACTTGCATCACTCACTCTAAAAGATGATAGGCGCAAGTCGCGACGGTGTGTATTTGCCGTCCGAATTGGAGTGAAAGGATTATTATGGATACCATGAACGAGCTTCAGGAGACCCTGATCACGCTCACCGCCGATATCGTCGCGGCTCATGTCAGCAACAACAGCGTCGCAGTTTCGGACCTTCCGGTGCTGATCGCACACGTTCACGGCGCATTGAGCGGCCTTGGTGGCCCGGCACCCGTCGAAGTCGTTAAGCAGGAACCAGCGGTTTCGATCCGCTCTTCGATCAAGCCTGACTTCATCGTCTGCCTCGAAGACGGCAAGAAGCTGAAGATGCTCAAGCGCCATCTGATGACGCACTACAAAATGACCCCCGAGCAATATCGCGCCAAGTGGAACCTGCCAGCGGAATATCCGATGGTTGCGCCGAACTATGCCGAACAGCGCCGTACGCTGGCCAAGAAGATCGGTCTCGGCACCAAGCGCCGCAAGATCGTTCGCTAAGCCTTTAATCCTCCCCCGGGAACCGGGGGAGGGTGTTGAAGCTTTGGATGGCCCCCAGCCATCCAAGATCGTGTCCGGGGGACACGATCTCGCTTCAACACGTGAGCATTCAGCGAACGGTGGAGGGGGAGCGACCGCAGTTGTCGCGCCCAGCCCCGGCCCCCTCCACCATTTTGCTGAAGAAGCAAAATGGTCCCCAGTGTCGGGTTGACCATGCCCCGCATGGTCAAGAAACGTCCGGGGGACGTTTCGACCCGACACTCCCGCTGAAGCGGGGGAGGAATAGAGAGGCGCTATTGCGAGTGACTCTCCCCTTTCGCAACAAGCGCTAAGCGCGTACACCGAACGCCATGGCGCGTAAGATCGATCTCGAAGCCCTGTGCGCGGAAAAGGGCCTGCGCATCACCGATCAGCGCAAGGTGATCGCGCGCGTGCTCTCGGATGCCGAGGATCATCCCGATGTCGAGAAGGTCTATGAGCGCGCCTCCGCGATCGACCCGGGTATTTCGATCGCCACCGTCTATCGCACCGTCCGCTTGTTCGAGGAGGCCGGTATTCTTGACCGCCATGATTTCGGCGACGGTCGCTCGCGCTACGAGCCAGCGCCCGAGGCGCATCATGACCATCTGATCGACGTCGAGAGCGGCAAGGTCCTGGAATTCGTCGATCCCGAACTCGAACAGCTGCAAAAGGCCATTGCGGAACGCCTGGGCTTCCGCCTGGTCGACCACCGGATGGAACTCTACGGCGTAGCGCTCGACCGAAAGAGCTGAGCGCGGTGCCGATAAGCCCGCAAGCGCGTGCCGCCGCCGCTGCGGGCACGCCCCCGCCGCTCAGCTGGCTCGGATTCCTGCGGCTATGGACGCGGATCGTGCTGCTTGCGCTGATGCTCGTGATCACCATTCCGCCACATTATCTATGGCGCATCCTGCACATTTCTTCGCCTTGGCCGCGCTATTATCTTGGCACGGCGGCGCGCATTTGCGGCGCGCGCGTCACGGTGAAAGGCGCAGCGCTGCGGCGCGATGCCTTTTACATCGCCAACCATGTCAGCTGGATCGACATATTAGCGATTGCCGGCGCAAGCGGCACCGCCTTTGTCGCCAAGGCCGGGATCCGCGATGCGCCGGTGGTCGGCTGGCTCGCCACGCTCAATCGCACCGTCTTTGTCGAGCGCGAGGATCGTTTGGGGGTGGCCGACCAAATCAACCGCTTGCGCGATGCGCTGGCCGAGACATGGTCGGTCACGGTCTTTCCCGAAGGGACGACCACCGATGGCCGCTCGCTCTTCCCGTTCAAGACACCGATGCTCAAAGTGCTCGAACCACCACCGCCGGGTATATTGGTCCAGCCGGTGCTGCTCGATTATGGCGCGGTGAGCGAGGAAATCGCCTGGATCGGCGTTGAATCGGGCAAGGATAATGCCGTGCGTCTGCTCGCCCGCCCCGGTACCTTTCGCGTGACGGTGACGTTTCTCGAACCCTTCCACCCGCGCGATTTCACCGGCCGCAAGGCAATCGCCGCCGAAAGCCGCCGCCGCATCGAAGAAGCGTTGGTTGCCGCGATCGGGCGTCCACTGGTGCCGTTTACGGGGCATGCGCAGCCGTAATTTGTCGAAGCGGTGCCTTCCGCCTATAGCCCGCGCCATCATGAAACCCGCGCCCAAAACCTATGCCGTAAAATCCTTCGGCTGCCAGATGAACGTCTATGACGGCGATCGCATGGCCGAGCTGATGGCCGCGCAAGGCCTGACCCAGGCGGCACCCGGCGACGCCGATCTCGTCGTGCTCAACACCTGCCATATCCGCGAGCGCGCGACCGAGAAGGTCTATTCGGACATCGGCCGCCTGCGCAAAGACGCCGCCAAGCAAGGCCGCAGCCCGATGATCGCGGTCGCCGGCTGCGTCGCGCAAGCCGAAGGCGCGGAAATCGTGCGGCGCGCCAAGGTCGATGTCGTGGTCGGCCCGCAAGCCTATCACAATCTGCCCGAGCTCGTGGCGAAGGCCGCGCGCGGCGAGGCGGCGCTCGATACCGATATGCCGGTCGACATGAAGTTCGGCCACCTCCCCGCGCGCCGCCGCGTTCCGCCGAGCGCCTTCCTGACGGTGCAGGAGGGGTGCGACAAATTCTGCACCTATTGCGTCGTCCCCTATACGCGCGGTGCCGAAGTCTCGCGCGGCTGGGGTCAGATCGTCGACGAAGCCCGCGCGCTGGTCGAGGCGGGCGCGCGCGAGATCACTTTGCTCGGGCAGAACGTCAACGCTTGGGAAGACGCCGGAAAGGGTCTTCACGATCTGATCGCCGAACTCGACGGAATCGAGGGCCTCGCCCGGATCCGCTATACCACCAGCCACCCGAACGATATGACGCAAGGGTTGATCGACGCGCACGCACAGGTCGAAAAGCTGATGCCGTTCCTGCATTTGCCCGTGCAATCGGGCAGCGACCGCATCCTGAAGGCGATGAACCGCAGCCATTCGCGCGACAGTTACCTGCACATCCTCGACCGCGTCCGCGCCGCCCGCCCCGACATCGCGCTGTCGGGCGATTTCATCGTCGGCTTCCCCGGCGAGACCGAGGCGGATTTCGAGGAAACCCTGTCGCTGGTCGATGCGGTCGGATACGCGCAGGCCTATAGCTTTAAATACTCCCCCCGCCCCGGCACCCCCGCCGCGACAATGGCCGATCAAGTCCCCGAAGCCGTGATGGATGACCGCCTCCAGCGCCTGCAAGCCGCGCTCAATCGCGATCAGGCGGCGTTCAACACCGCGACCGTCGGGCGCACCTGCGAAGTGCTGCTCGAACGCAAGGGCAAGCTGGAAGGACAGTTGATCGGCAAGAGCCCGTGGCTGCAATCGGTCCATCTGGTGAGCGATGCCGCCATTGGCGATCTGGTCGAGGTGACGCTCGCCGAGGCAGGCGCGAATTCGATGCTGGGGGTGTTGGCATCTTCCTCCCTTCCCTGAAAGGGAGGGGCTGGGGGTGGGTTGGCCCGTTGTCGAACGCTGTGCCCGCCCCATACCGACCCACCCCCTACCCCCTCCCTTCCAGGGAGGGGAGAAGAGAAGCTCGACACCTTCCCCAAAAAAGCGCAAAATCGCCCCATGCCGAAACCCGCCCCGACCGATCTCGTGCCGCCGCAATGGAAGCGCAATCCGATCGGACTGTGGGTCTATATCGCGGCCGGCATGGCCATGATCCTGTGGTCGGGCGTGCGCATCGTGCTTGAGCGCATCGGGTTGCGGCGCTGAGCGCGAAGGCGGCCACGAAACCACACCGACACCGCACTTTCCGCTATTCTATTGCCGCTCCCTCTGCCAAACTCTGCGGCGGATGCAGTCCCCCAAAACTCGCCGCGCCCAGCGCCGCCGCTTCATCCTCTCGCTATCCCCCTCTTCTACATCGACGTCACGCCCTCTTTCGCCCGAAGGAATTGCATGAGCCGCAAGCCCGTCCCCGCACAATCCGGCGATCGCAGCCGGACCGAATTGGTGTTCGATCGCCCGCAATTGATGGCGCAGCTGTTCGGCGAGTTCGATAAGAATTTGCTCGCGCTCGAAAGCCGCCTCGGCGTGTACATCACGGCGCGCGGCAATAAGGTCGGGCTGGAGGGCACCGCCGAAGCGGTCGCGCAAGCGCGCGATGTGCTGCACGGCCTGTACAACCGGATCGTGCGCGGCGAGGTGGTCGATACCGGGCTGATCGAGGCGGTGATCGCAATGTCGGCCGAGCCGACGCTCGCCGGGATCATCCAGGCCGATGCCGGCGGCGGCGGCGCGCCGCAGATCATGATCCGCACGCGCAAGAAAACGATCGTCCCGCGCACGATGGCGCAGGCGCATTACATGCGCGAACTTCTCAACAACGACATCATCTTCGCGCTCGGGCCAGCAGGCACCGGCAAGACCTATATCGCGGTCGCGCAAGCCGTCGCGCAACTCATCACTGGCAGCATCCAGCGGCTGATCCTGTCGCGCCCCGCGGTCGAGGCGGGCGAGAAACTGGGCTTCCTGCCCGGCGACATGAAGGAGAAGGTCGATCCGTATCTGCGGCCGCTGTATGACGCGCTCAACGATTGCCTACCCGCCGAGCAAGTCGAGCGCCGCATCGCCAGCGGCGAAATCGAAATCGCGCCGATCGCCTTCATGCGCGGCCGCACGCTCGCCGACGCCTTCATCATCCTCGACGAAGCGCAGAACACGACGCCTGCGCAAATGAAGATGTTCCTGACGCGCTTCGGCGAGAACAGCCGCATGGTGGTGTGTGGCGATCCCAAGCAGACCGATCTCCCCGGCGGCATGAACGCGAGCGGGCTGAACGACGCGGTCGGGCGGCTGGAGGGCGTCGAAGGCCTGTCGATCTGCCGCTTCGGCTCGGGCGACGTGGTGCGCCACCCGATCGTCGGGCGGATCGTCGAGGCGTATGAGGGGAAGGATGCTTGAACGAGAGTATATCCTTTACTACGTAGAGGATATCCCGGAGACACTGCTATGGCATCGCTTTATATCAAGGACCATGAGACCGCAGCACTTGTCGAGCGCCTCGCAAAGCGCTCGGGAGTGACCAAGACCGCGCTCGTTCGCGAACTCGCTGCGGCGCGCGAGGCTGAATTGGACCGAACCGACCCTCGTCAAGGAGCACGGGACAAACTCGACGCGCTCTGGCGAGAATATCCGTTTCCGCGCTCGACCGGCACCAAGGTCGATAAGGCATTTTTCGACAAGATGTGGGGCGAGGACGATTGAACCTGTTCGTCGATGCATCGGCGCTCGTCGCCATCGTCGTGAACGAGCCGGAGCGTGAGCAATTTCGCGATTCTATCCTCGCGGAAAGAAATCCGTTGTGGTCGGCAATGTCGTGTTGGGAAACGGTGAACGCCGTTCGCAAGGCGGAAGGCGTAACCGTCGACATTGCCAGACGCGTGGTGGAGCGTTCAGCCGAAGCGCTCGGACTACGGCTCGTTGTGATAGGCGCGCTCGAATTGGCTTCGGCGCTCGATGCCCATCAGCGATATGGTCGTGATAGTGGCCACCCGGCAAAGCTGAACTTCGGTGATTGCTTCGCCTACGCTTGTGCGAAGACGAATGGCGCGCGGTTGCTTTATAAAGGCAACGATTTTTCGAAAACGGACCTCGCATGATCATCCTCGAACTCAGCCAAGAAGCCCTCTGGCCCCCCCACGACTGGGACACCCTCGCCACGCGCGCCGCGACCGCTGCGATCACCCGTACCCCGCATGCCGAACTCGCCACCGGCCCCGCGACCGTCGAAATATCGATCCGCCTGACCGATGATGCCGAAGTCCAAACCCTCAACGCGCAGTACCGGCAGAAGGACAAGCCGACCAACGTGCTCTCCTTCCCGATGGTGCAGGCCGATCTGCTCGACACGATCGGCCAGAATTCCGACGATGGCGAGGTGCTACTCGGCGATATCGTGCTCGCCTATGAAACGTGCGCGCGCGAGGCGGCGGAGAAAGGTATTACACTACACGATCACGCCACGCATTTGATCGTGCATGGCACGCTGCATTTGCTAGGGTATGATCATATGGTTGGTATGGAGGCCGAGGCGATGGAGGCGATCGAGATCGACGCGCTTGCAGCCCTTGGTCTGGCCGACCCGTATTTGCTCGAAGAGGATTGAAAACTCCTGATGTCTGAAGGACATAGTACCACCGGCACCCCGAGCCATCTCGGCGGTGCCCAACCGGGTGAGACCAGCATCTGGCGCAGTTTCCGCAGCTGGATTTCTGGTGGCGGGCAGGACGATTCGCTCCGCGCCACGCTCGAAGAAGCGATCGACGCGCATGAGGACGACCCGGCGCCCGACAATAAGGGCGATCTTTCCCCGCTCGAACGCACGATGGTGCGCAATCTGCTCCATTTCGGCGAGCGCGATGCTGGCGATGTCGGCGTGCCGCGCGCCGACATTGTCGCGGTCGAGGAACGCACCAGCTTCGCCGATCTGGTGAAGATCTTCGCCGAGGCAACGCACAGCCGCTTGCCGGTCTATCGCGGTGAACTCGACACGATCATCGGCATGATTCACTTGCGCGATGTGTTCAAGATCATCGCGACCGACGCGCCCTATCCCGACGATTGGTCGAGCCTGATCCGCGAGCCGCTCTATGTGCCGATGTCGCGCGGCGCGCTCGATCTGCTTGCCGACATGCGCACCAAACGCGTCCATCTCGCCATCGTGCTCGACGAATATTTCGGGACCGAGGGTCTCGTCACGATCGAGGATCTGATCGAGGAAATCGTCGGCGATATCGAGGATGAGCATGACGCCGCGACCACCGCCTTGCTCAACCCGCTCGACGGCGGTGCCTGGGCGGCGGATGCGCGCGCCGAGCTCGAGGATGTCGGCGAGATCATCGATCCGCGCCTCGCCGAAGTTGACGGCGATATCGATACGATCGGCGGGCTCGCCGCCGTGCTGGCGGGCCATGTTCCGCAAGTGGGCGAATGCATCGTCCACGATAGCGGCTGGACGCTCGAAGTGGTCGCCGCCAATACCCGCCGCGTGCTGAGTCTGCGGTTGCACCCCCCAAAGCCCGAGCCCGAAGGCGACTGACCCCCATGCGCAAACATATTCTGATCATCCTGGCGATCGTGATCGTCGCAGGGGGCGGCGCTCTGTGGTGGGCGTTTCAGCCAGATTCGGCGCGATTGCCGATCGCGGCGGTGCAGGGCGAACGCCCCACGATTACACCCCCGCGCGCGCAAACGATCCCGACGATTGCGGTCGCGGGGGCCGTCGGCTGGAAAGACGGCGCGCTGCCCGTCGCGGCACCTGGGTTGCACGTCGCGTCGTTTGCCAACGGGCTCAATCATCCGCGCTGGCTTTATCGCTTGCCCAATGGCGATATTCTGGTCGCCGAGACCAATTCACCCCCGCGCGACAATAAGGGCGTCGAAGGTCTGGTGATGAACTATCTGATGACGAAGGGCGGCGCGGCCGTCGCCTCACCCAACCGCATCAAATTGTTGCGTGACACAAATGGCGACGGCGTGGCGGAGGCCCAGACGGTGCTGATCGCCGGGCTCAATTCGCCGACCGGCATGGCGCTGATGGGCGGCTATCTCTACATCGCCGACACCGATGCGCTGCTGCGCGTGCCCTTCACCGTCGGCCAGACCAAGATCGACGCCAAGCCGGAAAAGGTCATCGCGCTCAGCGGCGGCGGCAATCATTGGGCGCGGACCTTGCTCGCCGATCCCGATGGCAAATACCTTTACGTCGGGGTCGGTTCGGCCACCAATATCGCCGAAAAGGGCATGGCGGCGGAGAAAAATCGCGCCGCGATCCTGCAAGTCGATCCGCTGGCCAAGACCTTCCGCAAATATGGCGTCGGCTTACGCAACCCGCAGGGCATGGCGTTCGAACCGAAATCGGGCGCGCTGTGGGTCGCGGTCAACGAGCGTGATATGCTCGGATCGGACATTGCCCCCGATTACATCACGAGCGTCGGGCTGGGTGATAATTTCGGCTGGCCGTGGTATTATTGGGGCTGGCATCAAGACGTGCGCGTAACCCCGGAAAACCCCGCCTTGCAGGAATATTCGAAGCGCCCGGACTTTGCGATGGGCCCGCATGTTGCCGCCCTCGGCCTCACCTTTGCGAATGACGCGAAGCTCGGTCCGAAATATGCCAATGGCGCGTTCGTCGGCGAGCATGGTTCGTGGAACCGTGTGCCGGTGTCAGGCTATAAGGTCGTATACGTGCCGTTCGGCGACCTTGGGTTTCCGGCGAAGGGCGCAAAGCCGGTCGATGTCCTGACCGGTTTCCTCAACGCGAAGGGCGAGGCGCAGGGGCGCCCGGTCGGGGTGATCACCGATGCGACCGGCGCGCTGCTGGTGGCGGACGATGTGGGGAACACGATCTGGCGGGTGAGTGCGAAGTAGGGTTCGCTCCTTCTAACCCCCTCCCGCTTTCTGCCCTTACTCCCCTCCCGCCTTCGCGGGAGGGGCTGGGGGAGGGTCTTCTTCTTCCGCGCCGCTCAAGAAAAAGAAGACCCTCACCGACTACGACTAGGCCCGCGTGAAGAACGCGGACCAAGTCTGCGCAGCCTCTCCCGCGAAGGCGGGAGAGGGAATAGGGTCGCTACTCCAACAGCTTCGGCGCTTCCTTCGCCAGCTTCGCGCGGATCTTGTCGGCGAATAAGGCGAGGAACGGCGGCAAATCGATCTCGGCGCGGACTTTCGCATCCTCCACGCGCAACCGGCTCGCCACCCTCTGGCCCAAAGCGGCGACGGTGAAGTGCATCGTGTCGCCCTCCCAGCGATGATCGACCGCAGCGCCACCGGGGAACATGCCCGCGAGCTTGTCGATGCCGCCCGCCACGCGCGCCTTGGCGGCGACGAGGCCGAGCTTGTGAGGGATTTCAACAGTAATCGGTTCGCTCATCCGGGCTTCCTCAGTTCGCGAACAACATCGCATCATCGGCAAACGCCTTGAACTCAAGCGCGTTTCCGCTTGGATCGTAAAAGAACATCGTCGCTTGCTCGCCGGGTTGACCGACGAAGCGGATGTGCGGCGCGATCCCAAAGCGCGTACCCGCCGTGGTCAGCCGGTCGGCCAGCGCCTGCCAGTCGGGCATCGACAACACCACGCCGAAATGCGGCACGGGCACATCATGGCCGTCGACCGGGTTCGTGGTCGCCACCGGCTTCACGGCGGGGTCGAGATGCGCGACGATTTGATGGCCGTAGAGATCGAAATCGATCCATGCGTCGGAACTGCGCCCCTCGGTACAGCCGAGCGTCCCGCCGTAAAAGGCGCGCGCGGCGGCGAGATCGTGGACGGGGAAAGCGAGGTGGAAGGGGCGGGTCATGGGGGCGGTGTAGCAAATCCTCCCCGGCACGGGGAGGGGGACCGTCGGCCTTCTTCAGGCCGATGGTGGAGGGGGCGTGCCGCAGATGGAACGCTTGTGGACAGCCCCCTCCACCATTTTGCAGAAGAAGCAAAATGGTCCCCCTCCCCGTGCCGGGGAGGATTTGCTACGGCGCTTCGATGACCACCCGCCCCGCCCTCCTTTCGCTCCTACTCGGCGGAATCGCCGCGACCGGTTTCGCGCCGCTCGGCTGGTGGCCGGTGACGCTCGCCTGTTTCGCCGCTTGGATGTGGCTGATCCACGCCGCACCGAGCCTGAAGGCGGTGCTGTGGCGCGGGTGGGTGTTCGGGCTCGCGCATTTCACGGTCGGCAATTACTGGATCGCCAAGGCCTTCACCTATCAGGACGCGATGCCGCACGCGCTGGGGATCGTCGCGCCGGTGCTGTTGTCGGTCTATCTGGCGATCTTTCCGATGGCGGCAGGTGCGGTCGCGTGGCGTTTCCGGCGTGACGCCCTCGACGAAGCATACGTTTTTACCTTTGGTGCGGCGTGGATCGTTACAGAATTTTTGCGCGGTACCTTGTTGACCGGCTATCCATGGAACCCCTTATCGGAAATTTTGCTTCCGCTACGACTAGCGAGTCTGCTGGGATATGTCGGAACCTATGCCATGTCGGGCGTGGCCATCCTTACGGCGGGTGGACTGCTCCACCTTCTAACTCGATCAAGAGCTCAGAAGCGCGCCATTCCGGGAGCCTTCTGGTCGATTGTTTTTATTCTTGTAGTTTCTGCATTGTTCTCAGACCGCGCGCCCATCGCTTCAAAAAATGATGAATACGCCCCCCGCATCCGCGTCGTGCAACCCAATCTCGACCAAGAACAGCGCCCGCGCGACGATTATGCCGAGGCCAACCTCGCCGCTCTCGCCAAGCTCAGCGGCACCCCCGGCCCTGCGCCACGCCTGATCGTCTGGCCCGAGGGCGCTTTGCGCTTCCTGCCCGAGGACGGCTATCCGACGGCCTATTATTGGAAGGGCGCCCCCGCCGTAACGCGCGCGCGGATCGCGGCGTTGCTCGGGCCGAACGATCTGGTGATGACCGGCGGCAATGCGCTGAAATTCGATGCCGCCGGGAACATCGCCGCCGTCACCAATTCGATCTTCATTTTCGATGCGAAGGGCGCGATCCGCGGCCGCTACGACAAAGCGCATCTCGTGCCGTGGGGCGAATATCTCCCCGCGCGCCCTTTGATGTCGGCGATCGGCCTGTCGCGGCTCGTGCCCGGTGAGTTCGATTTCGCGCCCGGCAAAGGCCCGGCCTCGCTCTCGCTCCCGCCATTCGGCGCGGCGGGGTTCCAGATTTGCTATGAGATCATTTTCTCGGGCGCGGTCGTCGATCGCGCCCATCGCCCCGCCTTTATCTTCCATCCCTCGAACGACAGTTGGTATGGCCCGTGGGGCCTCGCCGAACATTTGGCGCAAGCGCGGATGCGCGCGATCGAGGAAGGCTTGCCCGTGATCCGCGCGACCCCGACCGGTATTTCCGCGATCATCGACGCACAGGGGCGTGTGCTTGCGTCGATCCCGGCGGAAACGGCGGGCGCGATCGAACTGCCGATCCCGCCCGCCGCACCGCCTACCCTGTTCGCACGGGTCGGCAATATGATGGCATTCCTCGTGGCGCTGATACTCGCGTTGTCGGCGATTGCATTGCGCCGGTTCGCGCGATAGGGGCACATATAAGGAAAGCTTTATATCAGGCATGGCAACGGCCAAAGCTCTCCTCAACTTTTGAGGATTTCACACATGCGTTCCAGTTTTCTCTTCACCTCCGAATCGGTCTCCGAAGGCCATCCAGACAAGGTCGCCGACCAGATCAGCGACACCGTCGTCGATCTGTTCCTGAGCAAGGACCCTTATGCGCGCATCGCGTGCGAAACGCTGACCACCACCAATCTGGTCGTGCTCGCCGGCGAAATCCGCTGCAAGGGCGTGTATGAGAATGGCCAATGGGCCGACGGCGCGCTCGCCGAGATCGAAGCGGCGGTCCGCAACACCGTGCGCGAGATCGGCTATGAGCAGTCGGGCTTCCACTGGGAAACCTTCGCGTTCCACAACAACCTTCACGGCCAGTCGGCGGAAATCGCGATGGGCGTGGACGAAGGCGCGAACAAGGATGAAGGCGCTGGCGACCAGGGCATCATGTTCGGCTATGCGACCGACGAGACGCCGGGCCTGATGCCCGCGACGCTCTATTACAGCCACAAGATCCTCGAGCGCATGGCCGCAGATCGCCATTCGGGTGCAGCCCCGTTCCTCGAGCCCGACGCGAAGAGCCAGGTCACGCTGGAATATAAGGACGAAAAGCCGGTTCGCGCGACCGCTCTAGTCGTCTCGACCCAGCATGCCGCCGGCTATTGCCTGCAGGGCGACAATGCCAACCCGGCGCTGTACGACGAACTGCACAAGTACGTCAGCGGCGTGCTGCACGACGTGCTGCCCGAGGGCTTCATCTCGGACGACACCGCGATCTACATCAACCCGACGGGTGCCTTTGAAATCGGCGGGCCGGACGGCGATGCGGGCGTGACCGGCCGCAAGATCATCGTCGACACCTACGGCGGTGCTGCCCCGCACGGCGGCGGCGCGTTCAGCGGCTAGGATCCGACCAAGGTCGATCGCTCGGCAGCGTATGTCAGCCGCTACATGGCGAAGAACGTCGTCGCAGCCGGCCTTGCGCGCCGCTGCACGATTCAGCTCAGCTACGCGATCGGCATTGCCGAGCCGCTGTCGCT
>JBBQLB010000017.1:0-62406 GCA_038327465.1 Sphingomonadales bacterium
GAATCTCCCTCTCCCCGGAGAGGGGAGAGGGTTACCGCAGCTTGGTCCCGCTCCTTCAGCGGGGCCTAGCGAAGGTTGGGAGAGGGGTCGATGCGGGCCCTTGGCCCGCGCGGTCCGTCGGACCGCATCACCCCTCTCCCAGCTCCGACTAAGGCCGCGTGAAGAACGCGGCCCAAGTCTGCGCAACCCTCTCCCCTCAGAAATGAGGGGCGAGGGAGAAGGACGCTAATGCTCGGCACCACCTTCCTCCTCGCGCTGCGCTCGATCGCGCGGCACAAGCTGCGCTCGGTCCTGACCGCGCTCGGCATCATCATCGGCGTCGCGGCGGTGGTGTCGATGGTGACGCTCGGCAAGGCGACCACCGCTGCGGTTCAGCAATCGATCGCGTCGCTCGGTACCAACATCCTGCAGATCCGCCCCGGACAGGGCTTCGGTCGCGGCGGCGGCGGTCCACGCCCGCCTGATTTCAAGCCCGCCGACGTCGACGCAATCGCGCGGCAAGTCGCTGGCGTCACCGCCGTCGCCGCGCAAGCACAAGCAAGCGCCACCGCGATCTATGAAGGCGCCAATTGGTCGACCACGATCAACGGCACCACCAATGGCTATTTCGACGTCCAGCCCTGGCCGCTGACCGAAGGCCGCGCGTTTACGCCGATCGAGGAAGCAGCGGGCAAATCGGTGTGCATCATCGGCAACACCGTGTCGAAAAACCTCTATCATGGCGGGCAGACGGTTGGCACGCGGATGCGGATCGGCAAGATCAGCTGCGACGTGATCGGCGTGCTTTCGACGCGCGGGCAATCGGGCTTTGGCGGCGATCAGGACGATGTCGTGATCATGCCGATCAAGGCGGTGCAGCGCCGCTTTACCGGTAACCGCGACATCCGCCTGATCCTGGTCGGGGTCGACAAGGCGTTTGCGAGCAGCACGGTGCAAGCCTCGATCGAAGATTTGCTCCGCGAGCGGCGCAGCATCACTCAGGGCAAGGACGACGATTTCTTCGTGTTCGATACCAAGCAGATCAACGATACGCTGACCGGTGCGACGACCGCGCTGACCGGCATCGTGACGGCGGTCGCCGCGATCAGCCTGATCGTCGGCGGGATCGGGATCATGAACATCATGCTCGTCTCGGTGACCGAACGGACACGCGAGATTGGCATCCGCCTCGCGATTGGCGCGGTGGCGAATGAGGTGCTGCTGCAATTCCTGGTCGAGGCAATCGCGCTGTCGATGCTCGGCGGGCTGCTCGGGCTGGTGCTGGCGCAAGGGGTGATCTTCGCGCTGATCCCGGTGCTCAAGGTGACCTATTTGTTCGACCTGCAGATCAATCTGATCGCCTTTGCGATTTCCGGGCTGATTGGCGTGGTGTTCGGCTTCTTCCCGGCGCGGCGCGCGGCCTCGCTCAACCCGATCGACGCGCTAAGGCACGAATAGGGCCTTCCATTGTCATCCCCGCGAAAGCGGGGACCCATCACGGGCCGTCGGAGCTGGGTCCCCGCTTTCGCGGGGATGACAGGTGATGTGGCGAGTGGCAGGACGCTTGCCATGACCAGCTGGAAACTGAGCCTGCCCTGCACCCGCGCCGAGGCGGAGGCGATCGATGCTTCGGACGACATCGCCGAGGGCGCGGTGCTGATGACGACCGAATTGCAGGAGGACGACCGCGAGCATTGGCGGCTCGACGCGTATCTCGAGGCGGAACCCGATGCCGCGACGATTGCCGCGCTGCTCGCCTTGGTGCCGAGTGCGGTAGGGGTCGCGCCCGCGATCGAAAAGTTGCCCGAAGAGGATTGGGTCACGCTCAGCCAACAGGGGCTCGAGCCGATCGCCGAGGGGCGCTTCGTCGTCCACACTTCGGCGCATCCGGTTGAAGTGCCGGGGGGAGGCCGCGCCTTCCTGATCGAGGCGGGGCAGGCGTTCGGGACGGGACACCATGCGACGACCTCGGGCTGTCTCGCGATGATTGATGCGCTGTCGGGGCAGCGTTTCGACAGCATTATCGACATCGGCACGGGCACCGGCCTGCTCGCCTTTGCCGCGCGGCATCTGTGGCCCGAGGCGCAGGTGATCGCGACCGACATCGATCCGCGCGCGATCGACGTGACCGCCGAGAATGCCGCGCTGAACGGAATCGCGGGCGTCGAACTGATCGTCGCCGACGGCGCGCTCGACGATCGCATTACCGATCGCGCGCCCTATGATCTGCTGATCGCCAACATCCTCGCCGGACCGCTCGTCTCGATGGCCCCGGAAATCGCCGCCATCGCCGCGCCGGGCGCGACGATCGTGCTGGCAGGATTGCTGGAAACACAACGCGCCGACGTGGTCGCGGCGTTCGCGGGGTGCGGTTGCACGCTTGAGGAAGTCGATCGGCGCGGCGACTGGTCGATCCTGCGGCTGATTGCGGGGGCGGTGCGCTATGTGCCGACCAAGCCGATCGATCCCAAGGGCCGCGATGGGTGGGCGCTGGATTTGTGAGGCCGTCGTGTCTCTATCGCGCCTCCCCGGCGAAGGCCGGGGCCCAGGTGCGTAACCGGGATTGGTCAGCGCAGCGCTTGACTACATCGGCCTTCGCAACTGGGCCCCGGCCTCCGCCGGGGAGGCGCGCTCCCTAGAGGTTACGCCTTCCCCAACGCATAAGCCTGCGTCCCGAGCGTCAGTACTTCGTCCTCCGCCAACACCGCCGCCACCGGCACATCGGGCAACCCCGTCAGCTCCGCGTACAGCGGCGCAAAGTCCGTCTCCACCGTCAACCGTAGCAATTCATCGAAGCTCGGGATCACGAAGTAATTCTGCTGGAAATCGTCGATCCGATATTCCGTCCGCATCACGCGCTTCAAATCGAAGGCGATGCGGTTGGGGCTCGGGTCGTCCAAAGCGAAGCGGCTTTCGGCGAAGCTCGACACGATGCCCGAGCCATAGATGCGCAAGCCCTCGGGCTCGGCGATCAGGCCGAATTCGACCGTGTACCAATAGAGCCGCCCGAGATATTTGAGCGAATCCAGCCCCAAAGCACGTTGCCCGCCGCGCCCGTACGCCGCGAGATAATCGGCGAAAACGGGATCGGCGAGCATCGGTACGTGGCCGAACACGTCGTGGAAGACGTCGGGTTCCTTGAGGTAATCGAGCTGATCGGGTCGCCGGATGAAATTACCCGCGACGAAGCGGCGGTTCGCCATATGATCGAAAAACACATCGTCGGGCACCAGCCCCGGCACCGCGACCACTTGCCAGCCGGTCAGCGCCATCAAACGCTCCGACAATTCCTCGAAATCGGGGATGCCGGGCTTGCTGAGCTTGAGCACGTCGAGCCCGCGCAAAAAGGCGTTCGATGCGCGACCGGGCAGCAATGCCGCCTGCCGCGCGAACAGCGTGTCCCACACGGCATGCTCCTCGGGCGTGAAATGCGCCCAGTCCTGCGGGATCGTCCAATCGGCGGCGGCACCCTCGGGCGGGCGGTCCAGAACATGCGTATCGTCGGCCATGTGATCAGTCTATCATAGCTGCGGTGCAGCAGGAACCAGCTTGGACATGAAACCACCGTCGAAACGATTATGGGCGCTGGAACTGCCGCGCGGGGCTTATGGTCTGGCATCGCTCGCCTTCGCCAAGTCCACGCTGGCGCAGGGGCCGCGCGGCGACGGGCGGCCGGTGATCGTGTTGCCGGGGCTGTTCAATGGCGACGGTTCGAACATCTTCCTGCGGCGGTATCTCCGCTCACTCGGCTACCGGGTCGAGGGATGGGGGCTCGGGCGCAACCTTGGCGCGCGCGCGATCGGGGCGGAGGGGGATTTGCTGCTCGACCGCATCCGCGCGCTGCACGACGAAACCGGCGAGCGCGTGACGCTGGTCGGGGTCAGTCTCGGCGGGATCATGGCGCGGTTCGCCGCGCACCGCGTCCCCGATCTGGTGCGCGAAGTCGTGACGATCAGTTCGCCCTTTGCCGGTAGCCCACGCGCGACCAATGTCTGGCGCGCGTTCGAGGCGCTGACCGGCGAGCGGATCGACGATCCGCAAGTGGTCGCGCGCTCAGCGCTGATCGCCAAGCCGCTGCCAGTGCCGACCACCGCGATCTGGAGCCGCAGCGACGGGCTGGTCAACGGGATGATCTGCCACGATGCGGATTCCCGCGCGGTCGAGGTGCGCAGCAGCCATATCGGGGTGCAGGTGCGGCCAGAGGTGCTGCTGGCGGTGGCGCGGGTTTTGGGGGGCGCTGCCTGAACCCTCCCCTCCCTGGAAGGGAGGGGGTAGGGGGTGGGTCGGTATGGGGCGGGCACAGCGTTCGATAACGAGCCAACCCACCCCCAACCCCTCCCTTCCAGGGAGGGGAGAAGCGCGTCAGCGTTCCGCCCGATATCCCTCATACCGATCGCAATCGTCGCGCTGGCGCTTGCGGCAATCCTTTTCCCATTGCTTGCGCTCGGCGCCTTCGCGTTCCTCGGCCTTGCGCATCTTCTTGCCGTAATTGCGATCCGCCTCGGACTGGCTCGTCGTGGTCCAGTCGACCGCCTTGCCTGCCGCTTTGATCGGGGCGGTGGCGACCGAAAGGACGGCATTGGCGACGCAACCCCCGCTCAGCACAGGCAACAGCAGGGCAGTGGCGAGCAAGGCTCTACGGATCATCGCTTTACTTTCGACTTCGCACGCCACGTGGCGCGCGTTTCGACCCCGATATAAGCGAAATCTGTGAAGAAACCGTCGACGCCAAGGTTAAGAAAGCGTGTCATTTCCTCCGCCAGCCGCCCGTGCATGGCGGGATCGGTCCCGGTCCGCAGGCTCGGCGGCAGGAACATGTTTTCGGCGCGGAAGGTCCAGGGATGCAGGCGCAGTCCCGCCGCGTGAGCATCTGCCACCAGCGTGGAGGCGGCATCGTCGCCCTTGCGGATCATGTCCTTATTGGGGCCGATGCCATACGCATAGGCCGCGACCGCCTTGAGGCCTTCGGGCGTCGCCATCGCAGCATAGCTGGGTGCGGCACCGTCGGCGGGGGCACCGCTTGCGTCCATCAGCTGAATCAACCGCAAGCCAGTCATCGTGTGCAGCCGTTTCAGATTGTTCACCTCGAACGATTGGATGAACACCGGGTCGCCGGGCTTGCTCCATCCGGCCGCCTTTAACTGCGCGACCAGCAGCACCTCCATCGGATGCCCGATGCTGGCGAAATAGCTCGGATGCTTGGTCTCGGGGTAGATGCCGACCACGCGCCCCGCTTTGCTATGCTTCTTCGCCAGCGCGATCACTTCGGCGAGTGTCGGCACTTCGAATTGCCCGTCATATTTGGCATTGTCGGGCCGCAGCTTCGGCAGCCGCTCGACCGCGCGTAGCGTCTTCAATTCGGCAAGCGTGAAATCCTCGGTGAACCAGCCGACATGTTTCTCGCCATCGATGATTTTCTCGGTCCGGCGCGCGGCGAATTCGGGGTGTTTGGCGACATCGGTGGTGCCGGTAATGTCATTTTCGTGGCGGCACACGAACACATTATCCTTGGTCAGCACGAGATCGGGTTCGATAAAATCCGCGCCCTGTTCGATCGCCAGCGTGTAGGATGCGATCGTATGTTCGGGCCGCAGCCCGCTCGCGCCGCGATGCGCGATCACGATGGGAGGAGAAAGCGCCTTTGACACCGGCATAGTCTGCGCCGATGCGGTGCCCGACGCCAGCACCGCGAACAGCATGAAGAAATTTCGCTTGCGCAAGGACTGCCTAAAAAGTCTCATACTGCTACCTATCCCAGGAACCCGATTTCGCACGACCGCGTTACCCCAAACTCACAGGAGCGGCGACCTTCATGCATTTCACGATCAACGGCCAGCGTCACGAAGCGGACCCCGACATTCGCGCGTCGCTGCTCGATCTGCTGCGCGAACATGTCGGCCTCACCGGCACCAAAAAGGGCTGCGACCACGGCCAGTGCGGCGCGTGCACGATCCTGGTCAACGGGCGGCGGATCAATGCTTGTCTCACGCTTGCGGTGATGCACCAGGACGATGACATTTTGACGATCGAAGGGATCGGCAGCGCCGACGATCTCCATCCGCTGCAAGCGGCGTTCGTCAAACATGACGGATACCAATGTGGCTATTGCACGCCGGGGCAGATTTGCTCGGCGGTCGGTATGCTCGATGAGGTCAAGAAGGGCTGGGCGAGCCACGTCAGTGCCGATCTCGATTCGGTGACGCTCGATGGGCCCGAGATTTCGGAGCGGATGAGCGGGAATTTGTGCCGTTGTTCGGCCTATCCCAACATCGTCGATGCGATTGCAGAAGTGGCGGGCGCATGAAGACCTTCGACTATACGCGGGCCGACAGCCCCGAGGCGGCGGTGGCGGCGGGTGGCCGGTTCATTGCAGGCGGCACCAATTTGCTCGATCTGATGAAATTGCAGATCGAGACGCCCGAGAAATTGGTCGACATTTCGCGGCTCGATCTGGCGCAGGTCGAGCGCCGCGCGGATGGCGGGCTGACGATCGGTGCGCTCGTGCCGAACAGCGATCTTGCGGCGAATGCGCATGTCGTCGACGGCTATCCGGTGCTGGCGCGCGCGCTCTTGGCGGGGGCATCGGGGCAGCTTCGCAACAAGGCCTCGACCGGCGGCAATTTGCTGCAACGGACGCGCTGCTACTATTTTTACGATACCGCGATGGCGTGCAACAAGCGTGCGCCGGGGTCGGGCTGTTCGGCGATCGGCGGGTATAACCGCATCCTCTCGGTGCTCGGCACCAGCGAGCAGTGCATCGCATCGCATCCGAGCGACATGGCGGTGGCGATGCGCGCGCTCGATGCGACGATCGTGACGCTCACGCCCGACGGCGACAGGCGGCGTATTTCGATCCACGATTTCTATCGTCTCCCAGGCGACACGCCGCAGATCGAGACGGGTCTGGAGGCGGGCGAACTCATCACGCATATCGACCTGCCGCCTCCCCCTGTCGGCCAGCAGCTTTACCGCAAGGTCCGCGACCGTGCGTCTTATGCGTTTGCCTTGGTGTCGGTCGCCGGGATCGTCTCGGTCGCGGACGGCAAGATCGCATCCGCGGCGCTCGCGTTCGGCGGGCTTGGGCCGATGCCGTGGCGCGACCCCGCGGTCGAGGCGGCGCTGGTCGGGCATGCCCCGTCCGATGCCGTTTTCGCTGCCGCTGCCGATGTGTTGCTCGCCGAGGCGAAGGGCTTCGGCTCGAACGATTTCAAGATTCCTCTGACGCGCCGCCTGCTGATCGCAGCCTTGCGTGAGCTGACCGGAGTGGCGGCATGACCGAGTATACGATGAACGCGGATCACCCCGGCCTCGCCATGGAGCGCGGGGTTCAGGGTGTGCTCGGGGCAGGCCTCGATCGGAGCGAGGGCGCGCTGAAGGTCAGCGGTGCGGCGCGTTATGGCTATGAGCACCGGGTCGAAGGCGATGTCGCCTACGGCTATCTCATCACCGCGCCCGCCGCCAAGGGCGCGGTCACGGGCTTCGATACCGACGTTGCACGCTCGCTGCCGGGCGTGATCGACCTCATCCTCGACGATCCGCGCATCCCGCGACAGGCCGCCGCCTTCGGCCCGGCGCATGCCGGGAACGAAGCGGTCGATCATTGGGATCAGGTCGTCGGCGTCGCGATTGCCGACAGTTTTGAGGCGGCACGTGCGGCGGCCAAGGCGGTCGTGGTGCATGTCGCGCGCGAGCAGGGCAAGTTCGACACGATGGCGAACATCGCTGCGGCCAATCCGCCGCCCAAGGATTCGCGCCTGCAGGATTTCGCCAGAGGCGATATCGACGCGGCGATGGCCTCTGCCGCCGTCACGATCGATCAAATCTATACCACGCCCAACCAGGTCCACGCCGCGATGGAGCCGCATGCGTCGGTCGCGGTGTGGAATGGCGACCAATTGACGCTCCATTCGAGCTTGCAGATCCTCGCTGTCGCCAAGCAAGTGCTCGCCAAATCGCTTGGGATTGCGCCTGACAAGGTCCGCATCCTGTCGCCCTATATCGGGGGCGGGTTCGGCGCGAAAATGCTCGGGCCGGAGGCGGTGCTCGCCGCGATTGCCGCGCAGAAGATCGGCCGCCCGGTCAAGATCGCGATGGCGCGCGCGCAATTATTCCACAACATCTACCGCCGCACCGATACCAACCAGCGCATCCGGCTTGCCGCCGACAAGGATGGCAAATTGCTCGCACTCGCGCATGACAGCGTCGTGAGCCAATGCCCCGATGGCGGTTTCATGGAACCGGTCGCTTTGGGCTCGCTGGCGCTATACGAGGCGCCGGTCCGGCATTTCAGCCATAAGGTGGTGACGCTCGACATGGTGATGGCGGGTGCGGTGCGCGCGCCGGGCGAGGCGGTCGGCACCCTCGCGCTCGAAACCGCGATCGACGAAATGGCCGAGGCGCTCGGCCGCGATCCGATCGATTTCCGCAAATTGAATGAGCCTGCGGTCGATCCGCTGACTGGCGCACCGTTTTCGACGCGCGCGCTGGTCGAATGTCTCGATCAGGGGGCGGCAGCGTTCGGCTGGGCCAAGCGTTCGCCGACGCCGGGGCAGCAGCGCGAGGGCGAGTGGCTGATCGGCATGGGCGTTGCGGCGGCGGTGCGGATCAATTTGCTGGTCGATTCGGAGGCGCGCGTGACGCTCAAGCCCGACGGCCGCGCTTTGGTCGAAACCGACATGACCGATATCGGCACCGGCACTTACACGATCCTCGCGCAGATCGCGGGCGAGGCGCTGGGTCTGCCGATGCACTGTATCGACGTCGTGCTCGGCGATACCGATTTGCCGCCGGGGGCTGGCTCGGGCGGATCGTTCGGCGCGGCGAGCGCCGGCTCCTCGGTTGCGCTCGCGTGCGAGGATCTGGTCGCGGTGCTGGCCGATCGGATGCAGACGACGCCCGAGGACATGACGCTCAAGGACGGCCATGCCGTGGCGGGCAACCGCCGCGTGCCTTTGGGCGATCTGGTCGGTGCGGAGGCTTTGGTTGGCAAGGGCAAGATCTCGCAAGGCTCGAACGCCAAGACCTTCAGCCAGGCTGCGCACGGCGCGCAATTTGCCGAGGTCGCGGTGAATGCGGTCACCGGCGAAGTCCGCGTTCGGCGTATGCTCGGCGTGTTCGAGGCGGGGCGCATCCTCAACGCCAAGCTTGCGCGCAGTCAGGCGATTGGCGGGATGATCTGGGGCATCGGCTATGCGTTGATGGAGGATGCGGTGCTCGATCAGCGCCACGGCCAGTTCGTCAATCACGATCTAGGCGAATATCATATCCCCGCCCATGCCGACGTGCCGCCGCTCGACGTGCTGTTCGTCGAACTGATCGACCGGCACGCCAATCCGATCGGGGTGAAGGGGCTGGGCGAGCTGTCGATCTCGGGCGCGGGCGCGGCGGTGACCAATGCGATCTACAATGCCTGCGGCGTGCGCGTGCGGGAGTTTCCGCTGACGCTGGACAAAGTGTTGGCGGGGTTGCCGGCGATGTAAATTCCTCCCCCAACGGGGGAGGGGGACCATTTTGCTCCTTCAGCAAAATGGTGGAGGGGTAGCCAAGCAGCGGCACCTCTCGTGACTACCCCTCCACCCCTCGGCTGAAGAAGCCGAGCGGTCCCCCTCCCCGTTTCGGGGAGGAATTAGGAAGAAAGACCATGCCCGATAACGATTCCGTCCTCGCCGCCGCGCGCACCTGGAAGGGTGAACCCCTCGCACTCGCCACCGTGGTCTCGACCTGGGGCTCGGCGCCGCGCCCGCGTGGCAGTCATATGTTGGTGCATGGCGACGGGCGCTTTGAGGGATCGGTGTCGGGCGGGTGCGTCGAAAGCGATATCCTCGCCACCGCCGCCGAGGTGATCGCGGGCGCGCCGTTCCAGCTCAAGAATTACGGCGTGGCGGATGCGGCGGCGTGGGAAGTCGGCCTGCCGTGCGGCGGCGAGATTGCGGTGCTGGTCCAGCCGGTGTCGGCGGAGGGCTTCGACCCCGAACTGTTCGACCGCATCGCCGAGGCGCAGGCGAGCGGCAAGGCGCTCAGCGTATCGACCGACCTGTCGAGCGGACAAAGCTCGCTTCGCCCATTTGAGGGTGCCGCGTTCGTCAACCGTTACGATCCGCCGCGCCGCTTGCTGATCGTCGGCGCGGTGCAGATCGCGCAGGCGCTGGCAGGGCTGGCGCGCGAACTTGGCATCGCAACGACGGTGATCGATCCGCGCGCGCGCTTCCTGACCGAGGAGCGCTTTCCCGGCGTGACGCTCGACGATCGCTGGCCCGACGAGGCGGTCGGGGCGCTCGATCCCGGCCTCGCCAGCGCCGTCGTGACGCTCAGCCACGACACCAAGATCGATGACCCGGCGCTGATCGCCGCGCTCGCTCGTCCGACTGCTTATGTAGGCGCGCTCGGTTCTCGCCGTAGCCATGCCGCGCGGCGTGAGCGGCTGGCGGCGGTGGGGGTCGCGCAAGCCGATCTCGACCGGATCGATGCGCCGGTCGGCCTCGACATCGGCGCGATCGGCCCGGCCGAAATCGCGCTGTCGATCGCCGCAGCGATGGTCGCTGCGTTCAACCGCAAGACGTTATGATCGCAGTCGAGGCGTGCGCGCTGGTGCTGCTCGCGGCCGGGCGGTCCGAGCGGTTCGGGGATGCCGACAAATTGCAGGAGATGTTCCTGGGTCAGCCGCTCGCCTTCCATGTCGTCACGGCGCTTGAGGACATGCCGTTCAAGGCGCGCTTTGCGGTGTGTTCGAACACCGCGCTGGATTTCGCCAGCCGTGGCTACATCGTCGTGCAGAATGGCGCGCCGGAGGACGGCATGTCGGGTTCGGTCGTGCTCGGTGTCGCGGCCGCGCGCGCGTCGGGTTGTGCCGGTGTGGTGGTCGCGCTTGCCGACATGCCGCGCGTGACCGCCGCGCATATCTATCGCTTGCTCGACGCTGCCGACGGTCCTGATAGCGTCGTCGCATCGAGCAATGGCGTACACCCTACACCGCCCGCCGTTTTCGGCACGGGGCAGTTCGATACGTTGATGCAGCTTAAGGGCGACGCGGGTGCGCGCGACCTGATTCGCGCCGGTCGTCGCGTGATCGCGCCCGAGGCGGAATTGCTCGACATCGACCGGCCCGAGGATTTGGAGCGGCTGCGGGCGCTGATCTGAGATTTGGGAAGGCAAAGCAGAAGAAGACATTTTCTCACACAAAGACGCAAAGGAACGAAGAGGAAGAAAGATTTTCCTCTTCTTTGTGCCTTTGCGTCTTTGTGTGAGATCATTCTTTCACCGCTTCGCGGCCCTACCGAACGTAACTCGCGCCATTCACGTCGAGCACCGCGCCGGTCATCGACGGCGGCGCGTCGAGTGCCAGAAAGCGCGCGACCTCGGCCACTTCCTCCGGCTGCGCAACGCGGCCGAGCGGGATGTCGGCGAGCAGTTTGTCGCCGCCGCGGCTCGCGAGATAATCCTCCGCCATGCCCGTCATCGTGAAGCCCGGGCAGACCGCGAAGGCGAGAATGCCCTCGGCCGCATAGCCGCGCGCAATCGACTTGGTCATTGCGACCATCCCGGCCTTGGACGCCGCATAATGCCAATGCTGCGGCGAATCGCCGCGATAGGCGGCGCGGCTGGCGATGTTGACGATCCGCCCGCCGGACGCGCGCGCCTGCCAGTGGAGCACAGCCAAACGGCATAATTCGGCCGACGCGGTCAGATTGATGCGCATCGTGCGCTTCCACGCCGCGACCCATTGCTCGTCAGCATGGGCGATCGGATTGGCCTCGAACACCCCGGCATTGTTGATCAGCACGTCGATCTGGCCCCCCATGCGGTCGAGCGCGGCATCCCATAACGCACGCGGCGCGTCGGGCTCGGCGAAGTCGGCGGCAAGCGCGGAGGCGGTGCCGGTGGTCGCTTGCCCGATGACGGTCGCGCCTGCGGCTTCGAGTACGGCGAAGGTCGCAGCGCCGATGCCGCGCGAGGAACCGGTGAGGAGGATGTTGGTCATGGGGGAGGGCTTAGCTCAAACCCTCTCCCCTTGGGAGAGGGTCGAGACGCGAAGGCGGCGAGGGGTGAGGGTGACGTTTGCAATCGCGCGTCGCCCTCACCCTTCCGCGGCTTCGCCGCTCCCTCCCTCTCCCGTTGGGAGAGGGAAAGATTAGGCCGCCACGCTCGCCGAAAACGTATCGGCGGCACCCTTCAACCCGCTCAGCCGGTCATCGACCTCGCCGAAATCATGCTCCAGCGTGTCGATTTCCTTCGCGACATGTTCGGTATCCTCGCGGATCGCGGTGATCGTGTTCGACATCGAATCGGCGGCGAGCGCGGTTTCGTCGACCGCTGCGGTGATCGCGGTGACGGTCTGCGCCTGCGCTTCCATTGCGAAGCGGATGCGATTCGCGCTCTCCTGCACTTCGGCGACGGTCGATTTGATCGAGGCATTGGTCGCAACCGTTGACCGGGTTGCCGATTGGATCGCTGCGATCTTGGCGGCGATGTCGTCGGTCGCGCGCGCAGTCTGGTTGGCGAGGCTCTTCACTTCCTGCGCGACCACCGCGAAACCGCGCCCGGCATCGCCGGCCCGCGCCGCCTCGATCGTGGCGTTCAAAGCCAGCAAATTGGTCTGTCCGGCAATATCGCGAATCAGGCTGAGGATCGATTCGATCGACTTCGCGTGATCGGACAAGGTCTCCGACATGCCGACGGCTGCGCCTGCCTGCGACGACGCGCGCGTTGCGATCTCGGCCGCTACCTCCACCTCGCCGCGCGCGTCCTCGATCGCGCGGATCAGGCCAGCGGCGGTTTGTGCCGCTTCGCGCATCGCCATCGCCGATTGTTCGGCAGCAGCGGCGACTTCGGTCGTCTTGCCGATCATCCCGCGCGCCGACCTGGCGGCACCCTGTGCCTGCACGCGGATGCGGTTGCCAAGCGCAGCGGCGCCTTCGATCGACGTCGCGATCGTCTCGCTGAAATCGGCCGAGCGCGCACCCCGTTCGGCGCGCGCCTGTTCGGCGTCGCGCGCGCCAAGATGCGATGCCATCACATCGGCCTCGACCAGCCCCAGCCGCTGCACGGCATCGGCGAGCGCGCGCATTCGCGGCGATCCGACCCCGAGTTTCGCTTCAATCGTCTGCAAGGTCCGGCTGTGCGCGACGCTCAGCGACACGAGCAACGCCTGCAACGGGATACCCGCCTTTTGCGAATCGGCGGCGTGGCGGTTGGCCATCCGCATCCAGTCTTCGTCGAACGCGGCGGCATATTTGGCGCGGGTATATTTGGCGCTCTGGTTGACGCGGGTCGCCTTATAGTCGGCGGTGAAATACGGGCGAATATGCGCGCTGACCGGCAATGACAGATAATGATCCCAGAACGCGCCTGCGATCTCGGTTTCATGGCCTTCGATCAATTGCGCGATCTCGACCGAGGCGGCGGCGATGCTGCCGTCCCAGTCATAGTCACTGACGCGCTCGGCGGCCGTGCGGTTTTCCCCGCTCCAGCCCCCCAACCTTGCGCTCTCCTGCGCCATGTCTTTTCCCTTCAAGGGTTATGCGGCAACTTTGGCGACGAACTCGCTCGCGCTGGTTTTCAGCATACCAAGCTTATGATCGAGTGAATCGAACCCGCGCCCGACCCGGTCAATCTCGGAGGCGACGGTCTCGGTATCTTCGCGGATCGCGGTGATCGTGTTCGACATCGAATCGGCGGCCAGCGCGGTTTCGTCGACCGCCGCGGTAATCGCGGTGACGGTCTGCGCTTGCGCTTCCATCGCGTAACGGATGCGATTCGCGCTTTCCTGGACTTCGGCAACGGTCGATTTGATCGAGGCGTTGGTCTCGACGGTCGAGCGCGTTGCCGACTGGATCGCGGCGATCTTGGCGGCGATATCGTCGGTCGCGCGTGCGGTCTGGTTGGCGAGGCTTTTCACTTCCTGCGCGACGACCGCGAAACCGCGCCCGGCATCCCCGGCGCGTGCGGCTTCGATCGTGGCGTTCAGCGCCAGCAAATTGGTTTGCCCGGCGATGTCGCGGATCAGCCCGAGGATCGATTCGATCGACTTGGCATGGTCGCTGAGCGTTTCGGACATGCCGACCGCAGCCCCGGCCTGCCCTGCCGCGCGCGTCGCGATCTCGGCGGCGGCTTCGACTTCGGTGCGCGCATCCTCGATTGCGCGGATCAGGCCAGCGGCGGTCTGCGCCGCTTCGCGCATCGCGACGGCGGATTGTTCGGCGGCGGCGGCGACTTCGCTGGTTTTGCCGAGCATGCCGCGCGCCGAGGTGGAGGTCTTGACCGATTGGCCGCGCAGCACTTCGGATTCCTGCGTCGCTTCCTCCACCGTGGCCGCAATGCCTTCGCGGAAATCGGTCGCGAGCCGGTCGCGCTTGCCCTGCGCGGTGAAGGCGCGGAACGCATTATAGATTTCGACGGTAATCTCGGCTTCCAGTCCGGTCAGCCGCATCACGGTATCGATAAAGACCGGCAGGCGCGGATCGTCGCCCTTGACGCGCTTGAACAAGATATCGAGCGCGGCACGGTCGCTCGCACAGGTCATCGACAGGAGCGCCATCGTCGAAACTCCGGCACGGTAGCCGGACGCGACCGAGCGCTCCATCGATTCGACCCACAGCCGCCCGGACACGTCACAGAAACGGTTGCGCAAATAGGTGACGCCGAGTTCGACCATTTTGGCCTCTTCGTGCGGCTGCCAGCTTTGTTCGCCCGGGCTCGCGCGTTTCCACTGCGCCCAAAAGGCCAATGCGATTTCGCCTGCGTCGGGCTCGAGCACGGTCCACACCGCGCGCGCGGCGGATTCCAGCGAATTGTCGAAATCGAACGCGCGAAGCCTGGCGCGGATGTCGATCGTCGCGGCAACCATGCCGGGGGCGGGGAGCGTGTTGGGCAAGGCGAAACTCCGTTTGGGCGCCGCATGGCTTGCACGGCGCATCCACCGGCGTAGTGTGATTTGGTTAACGCGCCGTAAGCGTGCGTGCGGTGCACTCGTGATCGACGCCACAAACCTTGCATCATAATGCGCGCCGACTAAGAGGGCGGCACGTATCCAATGATCACTCGACGAGGACGCTTTCGCCTTGGCCAGCCCCAGCAGCACCCCGACCGCCCGTCCCCGCCCGCTCAGCCCGCATCTGTCGGTGTGGAAACCGGGTCCGGCGATGATCGTCTCGATCCTCCACCGCATCACCGGCGACGGCATGGCGACGGTCGGCACGGTGGTTCTGGTGTGGTGGCTGGCGGCGATTTCGGGTGGTGCTGCGAGCTATGCGACCTTCCAGCACGTCTTTATGGAGCTGTGGGGCGGCGCGATCGGCTATCTCTTCGGGATCGGGCTGACGCTGTCCTTCTTTCAGCATCTGGCGACCGGCATCCGGCATTTCTTCCTTGATGTCGGCGCAAACTACGATTTGCCGGGCAACCGTGCCGGGTCGATCGCGACGATGCTGTTTTCGGTCCTCGCGACTGCGGCCTTCTGGGCCTATCTGACGGTGGTGAAATAAGATGGGCAATGGAACCGAACTCGGCCGCGTGCGCGGTCTCGGCAGCGCCAAGGACGGCAGCGATCATTGGTGGTCGCAGCGCGTCACTGCGGGCGCGAACCTGTTCTTGATGGTGTGGTTCTTCATCGCCATCGCGCGCCTGCCGGCGTATGATTATGAAACGGTACGGGCGTGGCTGTCATCAAGCTGGGCGGCGATCCCGATGATCCTCCTGATCGTCTCGGTCTTCTATCATTTTCGGCTCGGGCTGCAGGTGCTGATCGAGGATTATGTCCACGGGCCGGCCCGCATCATCTGGCTGCTGCTGCTCGATTTCTTCAGTGTCGGCAGCGCCGTCATTGCCCTTTTCGCGATCCTCAAGGTCGCCTTCACCGTTACCGGAGCCCCGCATGGCTGAGGCCTATAAGATTATCGACCACACATACGACGCCGTCGTCGTCGGCGCTGGCGGCTCGGGCTTGCGCGCGACGATGGGGATTGCCGAAGCGGGGCTGAAAACCGCGTGCATCACCAAGGTGTTCCCGACGCGCAGCCACACCGTCGCGGCGCAGGGCGGCATCGCCGCATCGCTCGGCAACAATTCGCCCGACCATTGGACGTGGCACATGTTCGACACCGTCAAGGGGTCGGACTGGCTCGGCGACCAGGATGCGATCGAATATATGGTGCGCGAGGCTCCTGCCGCCGTTTATGAGCTCGAACATGCCGGCGTGCCGTTCAGCCGCAATGATGACGGGACGATCTACCAGCGCCCGTTCGGCGGCCATATGCAGAATATGGGCGAAGGCCCGCCGGTGCAGCGCACCGCCGCTGCTGCCGACCGGACCGGTCACGCGATGCTCCACGCTTTGTATCAGCAAAGCCTGAAGTATGATGCGGATTTCTACATCGAATATTTCGCGCTCGATTTGATCATGGAAGACGGCGTGTGCCGGGGCGTGATCGCTTTGTGCATGGACGACGGATCGATCCACCGCTTCCGAAGCCACAAGGTCGTGCTGGCGACGGGGGGCTATGGCCGCTGCTATTTCTCGGCGACATCGGCGCACACCTGCACCGGCGACGGCAACGCGATGGTGCTACGCGCAGGGCTCCCGCTGCAGGACATGGAATTCGTTCAGTTCCACCCGACCGGAATTTACGGCGCGGGCGTGCTGATCACCGAAGGCGCGCGCGGCGAGGGCGGCTACCTCACCAATTCCGAAGGCGAGCGCTTCATGGAGCGCTATGCCCCATCGGCTAAGGATCTGGCGTCGCGCGACGTCGTGTCGCGCTCGATGGCGCTCGAAATGCGCGAGGGGCGCGGCGTCGGCAAGAATGGCGACCATATCTGGCTCCATCTCGACCATATCGACCCCAAGGTGCTCGCCGAGCGGCTGCCCGGCATCACCGAAACCGGCAAAATCTTCGCCGGGGTCGATTTGACGCGCCAGCCGCTGCCGGTCACCCCGACGGTGCATTACAATATGGGCGGCATCCCGACCAATTATCACGGCGAAGTCGTCCACATGAAGGATGGCAATCCCGATGCAGTTGTACCGGGGCTGTCCGCGGTGGGCGAGGCGGCGTGCGTTTCGGTCCACGGCGCGAACCGCCTTGGTTCCAATTCGCTGATCGATCTCGTGGTATTCGGTCGCGCGACCGGCTTGCGGATCAAGGACACGCTCAAGCCCAACACCCCGCACACCCCGCTACCCAAGGGCTCCGAGGAGATGGCGCTCGCTCGTCTGGACACTTTCCGCAACGCCAAGGGCACCGTGCCGACCGCACAGATCCGGCTCGAAATGCAGCGCACGATGCAGAAGAATTGCGCAGTGTTCCGCGACAATGCGCTGCTGACCGAAGGCGTCGCCGCGATCGAAGCGACCTACCGCAAGCTCGGCGACGTCGCCGTGACCGACCGTTCGCTTATCTGGAACACCGATCTGGTCGAGACGCTCGAGCTCGATAATCTTCTCGCCCAAGCGATGGTGACGATGCAATCCGCCGCGAACCGCAAGGAATCGCGCGGCGCGCACGTCAATGAGGATCATCCCGACCGCGACGATGCGAACTGGATGAAGCACACCACGTCGACCTTCACCGGCTGGGGCGGCAAGGGCGGCGCGGTCGAAATCGGGTATCGCCCGGTGCACGATTACACGCTCACCGATGATGCTGAGTATATCAAGCCGAAGAAGCGGGTGTATTAGGCACGTCGCGCGAAGCCCGAAAGGAGTTCGGGCAAGCTACCGGCGACGTGCCCGGCCGGCGCGGCCAGCGGCCGCGACCGACGGCATGGGCTTCGCCCATGCCCGCCGTCAGCTACATCTCGAACATTCCGACTAACACCTCCAGAACCGTTTTGACCGTCGCTTGATCGAGCGTACCAAGCCGCGTCACGAGGCGCTGGCGGTCCACGGTCCTGATCTGATCCAACAGAATCAGGCCCGATTTCCGCCGAAAGGTAACCGGAACCCGAAACGGAGCGGGATGGCTGGCGCTCGTAAGAGGCGCGACGATGGTCCGGCGTAGACTGCCGTTCAGTTCGTCGGGAGAGATTACCAGACAGGGCCGTGTTTTCTGGATTTCGCTACCCACGGTGGGGTCCAGCTTGACGAGCCAGACGTCTCCTCGCTTCACCACGTCAGATCGTCGTCGCCGTCATTGCCGAATGCTGCCCAGGCAGCTTCGTCGGGGTCTTCCTCCGCCGCAGCGACGGCCGCTGCCGCTTCGGCCCAGCCTTCTCGGACCGCGCGACGGATCGGCGTTGCGATCAGCTTTCCGTCTTCCACGCGCAAGTCCATGGCAGTGCCGTTCGACACGCCGATTTCGCCAAGGATCGATCCCGGCAGAATCATGCCTGTCGAGTTACCGATCTTGCGAAGCGACGTTTTCATCGCCGTTGCCATAGCACAGGCAGGCATTTGTTGCAACAATGTTAGAACGACTGCATATCGTTCCGCTTGACACATTCCGCACATCGCGCAGCATATCGACCATGTATCGCGACACCCTTGTGCAAAGAATCGTTCGAACGTTGACGATGCTGGCGTTTTCCTCGGCTGGTGTCGAAACTTCCGCGCTCGCCCAATACGAACCCCCGCACCACACGCAGCCCGCCCCGCCGATCGGACGCACCAACGAGGACGTCACCGTCCAGGCGAATAACGGCATCGAAATCCAGCGCGACCGGACGCCGCAGGACGAACTCGCCGAGCATCGCCGCCTTGGCCGCGCGCTCGCGAACCTCGCGCCGCAGCGCAAAGGGGTGGTCGATGCCTATGTCGTCGCGGTCGGGCTCGACAGCGATGCTGTGTTCGGGCGCGAGGCGCGCGAGGCGGCAAAGGTGCTCGCGCGGCGCTACGGCGCGGAAGGGCGGACGATCGTGCTTGCCGGAACCGATGGTCGCGCCCCCAGCGATTTGCCACGCGGTAGCCCCGGCAACATCGCCGCCGCGCTCGCGCGCGTGGCCGAAGCGATGGACAAAAAGGAGGATGTGCTGATCCTCTACACCACCAGCCACGGCGCACCGCTCGGCATCATCTACAATGACGGTGATCAGGGATTCGGCGCGATTTCGCCCGTGCGGCTGGCCGATATGTTCGAAACGCTCGGCATCAAGCGGCGGCTGGTGATGATCAGCGCCTGCTTTTCGGGCGTGTTCGTCGCCCCGCTCGCCAGCGACGACAGTGTTATCATCACCGCCGCATCGTCGGATCGCACGTCGTTCGGATGCCAGGCCGATAGCGACTGGACCTTCTTCGGCGACGCACTGATCAACAATGCGTTGCGCAAACCCCAGCCGGTGGCTGCCGCCGATGCCGAGGCGACCGCGCTGATCGCGGCGTGGGAAGGGCGCGGCAACCTCGTGCCGTCGCAGCCGCAAATCGCGATCGGGTCGCGCGCCGCACGCTGGCTCGACGTGCTCGACAAGCGCGTGCCGCCGGTCGCGACGAAGCCGGTCGGGCGTCCGGCGATCAGCCTGCTCGACGCGCGGTAACATCGCGCCTCTTCCCCCCGCTTCAGAAGGCGAGGGGAATTGCGGCTGCACCCGCTCTGCATCACGTCTTCACCCAACGCCCTTTGGCCGCGCCGCGCGGTCGTCCTTAAACGAATAGCCTCCACCATCAGGGAGGCCCAACCATGTCCGAACCCCGTCCGCCGCGCACACCCGGCGTAAAATTGATGTTCGCGATGCTCATCGCGACCTTCCTCGCGATCCCGCTCTTCACCGTCTATCTGCTCGTCTACGATCGGCAGAACCAGTCGCGGACCGCGCGGGAGTCGATCGCCGAGGGGTGGGGCGGGCCGCAGTCGATCGCCGGACCGGTGCTGGTCATCCCTTATGCCGCGACCAGCGAAGAGACCGTCACCGAAAACGGCAAGCAGATCGTCAAGAAGACCACCACGTGGCACGAACTGACGCTGTCGCCTGATGCGGCCGACATCCGCTCGGCAGTGAAGCCCGATGTGCGCAAGCGCTCGATCTATGAAGCGGTGGTCTATGAGGCGCGCAACACCGGCGCGGCGCGCTTCGTGCTGCCCGCCGATCTGTCGCGCTGGGGGACGACGCGTGCCGCGCTGGCGCTCGACCGCGCCGAATTGCGCTTCGGCATTTCGGATGCGCGCGGGCTGTTCGGCGCGCCGCCAATGGTCGCCGCCGACGGCACGCCGCTCGAGCTGCAACCCGGCAAGGGTCCGAGCGAGACCGGTGGCTCAGGCTTCTTCACCGCGCTCGATGCGCGCAGCCTCGGCGCCAAGCCGCTGCGCGTCACCTTCGATTATGCGGTCCGCGGCAACGGGTCGATCGCGTTGTTACCGCAGGGCGGAGACACGCGCTGGAGCGTGACATCGAGCTGGGCCAACCCCAGCTTCCAGGGCGGGTTCCTGCCCTCGGAGCGCACGGTCGCCGCGAACGGCTTCAAGGCGACATGGCGAGTCGGCAATCTTGCGCTTGGCCGCACGCTGATTTCGACTGATGAGCACCCTGAGACTGCCGCCAATGCAAGCGCGCGGAATGGCATGGAAGAGGTCCCAAACACCGGCACCGAAGCGCGCGTCGATCTCGTCACCCCGGTCGATCTCTACGCCCAGGTCAATCGCAGCGTGAAATACGGTTTCCTGTTCATCGGCTTCACTTTCATGGCGCTGCTGATGTTCGATCTGATCGGCGGCGTTAAGGTGTCGCCGATCGAATATGGCCTGGTCGGCGCAGGGCTGGTGCTGTTCTTCGTAATGCTGCTGGCGTTCGCCGAGGTGATCGGCTTCAGCCTGGCGTATTGCACTGCCGGCGGCGCGATCATTGCCTTGCTCACGGCCTATTCCTCGGCGGTGTTGCGCAGTTGGCGGCGTGGCGGGCTGATCGCGGGGCTGCTCACCGCGCTCTACGGCGTGCTCTATGTGCTGCTCAGCCTTGAGGATTTGTCGCTGCTGATCGGCTCGCTCTTGCTCTTCGCAGCACTTGCGGCGGTGATGTACCTCACGCGTGGGCTCGATTGGGGCGGGCGCGAGGAGGCGGTCGAGGAATAAGAAGACAGGGGCGGCGGGTGACCGCCGCCCCTGTCTGCAATCGCCCTATGCAATCGCACTTGCAGCAAGAAGGTTTGCGGGCAGCGCCACGCTTGTGTACGGCCCTGCGGACCGCCTTTGGAATCCTATGGAAAGCGCGAAGCAAGCGATGGCCGAATTCTCTCTCCCCGCGAACAGCAAGATCAAGCCGACCGGCAAGACTCATAAAGCCGCGCCGGGTGCGAAACGCGTCAAGAATTTCAAAATCTATCGCTACGATCCCGATGTCCCCGCCAACCCGCATTACGACACGTTCGAGATCGATCTCGACAGCTGCGGTCCGATGGTGCTCGACGCGCTGATCAAGATGAAGTCGGAACAGGATTCGTCGCTCACCTTCCGCCGCTCGTGCCGCGAGGGGATTTGCGGGTCGTGTTCGATGAACATCGACGGCAAGAACGGCCTCGCCTGCACCACGGCGATCGAGGACGTGAAGGGCGATGTCCGCATCACGCCGCTGCCGCATATGGAAGTGATCAAGGATCTCGTCCCCGATTTCACGCATTTCTATGCGCAATACAGCTCGATCAAGCCGTGGCTGCAGACCGTCACCCCGCCGCCCTCGGGCAAGGAGCGGTTGCAATCACCGGCCGACCGCGAAAAGCTCGATGGCCTGTACGAATGCATCCTGTGCGCCTGCTGCTCGACCGCCTGCCCGAGCTATTGGTGGAACAGCGACAAGTTCTTGGGGCCCGCAATCCTGTTGCAAGCCTATCGCTGGCTCGCCGACAGCCGCGACGAAATGACTGGCGAACGGCTCGACGAACTCGAGGACCCGTTCCGCCTGTATCGCTGCCACACGATCATGAACTGCGCCAATGTCTGCCCCAAGGGGTTGAACCCGGCCAAGGCGATCGCCGAGATCAAGAAGATGGAAGTCGAGCGGGTTCTTTAGCCCGCTCGGGCATCCATCCTTCGATACGGGCCTTCGACAAGCTCAGTCCCCTACTCAGGACGAACGGAGGTTCATCGCACTGCCGTTCGTCCTGAGTAGGCGGCTGAGCGAAGTCGAAGACGCGTATCGAAGGACAGTTTTTGAACGACTCCCCCGTCCACCCCCCTTTCACCTATGACGACGATCCAGATCTGCCGGGGTGGAAACGCTGGCAGTTTCGCGATCCGACGCGGTACAACAGCTTTATCGAGCCGCTGGCGGTGAAACTGGAAGGCAGCATTGCGCGCGTGCGGATGCTGCCGCGGCATGAGCATTCCAACATGCGCGGCGATGTGCATGGCGGCGCGCTGCTCGGCTTTATGGATGTCGCGCTGTTCGCCGCAGCACGTGGCTTCGGCGTATTGCAGGCGGGCGGCGCGGTGACACTCGATCTGTCGGCGCAGTTCATCGGCGGCGGCGCGATCGGCGTGCCGCTGGAGGCGCATGTCGAACTGCTGCGCGAAACCAAGCGCATGCTGTTCCTGCGCGGGCTGATCGTGCAGGAGGGCGTCCCGACGATTGCGAGTTTTACGGGTACGTTGCGCAAATCGACGCCGCCGGTGGCGTTGCTCCACCCCGGCGAAGGCCGGGGCCCAGTAGCGGAACAGTCGTAACCTTGCGCAGCGCTCTATCCTTGTTTGTCGCGCAACTGGGCCCCGGCCTTCGCCGGGGTGGAAGCAGGTGACTTCGGTCCTCACCGCCTACGACCGACTGATCGCCGCAGGTGAACTCCGCGCCGATCCCGAACAGGCCGCTGCCGCGCAGCGCCTTGCCGAGCTGGCGACCGCGCTCGAAGCCGCGCCGAAGCGCGGGTCGATCCTGTGGCGCACGCTCGGCCGCAAGCCCGAGCCACCGCGCGGCGTGTATCTGTGGGGCGGGGTCGGGCGCGGTAAGTCGATGCTGATGGACTTGTTCTACGGCTGCCTCGATATCCGCCGCAAACGCCGCGTCCATTTCGGCGAATTCATGCTCGAAGTGCATCAACGCCTCGCCGCCGAGCGGGCGAAAGAGCTGGGCGACCCGATTCCCCCGCTTGCCAAGGCGATCGCCGAGGAAACGCGGCTGCTCGCCTTCGACGAGATGATGGTCACCAACAGCCCCGACGCGATGATCCTGTCGCGGCTGTTCACGCACTTGCTGGCCGAGGGTGTGACGGTCGTCACCACCTCCAACCGCCTGCCCGCCGATCTCTACAAGAACGGCCTCAACCGCGAGCATTTCCTTCCCTTCATCGCGCTGATCGAAGCCAAAATGGACGTGATCGCGCTCAACGGCCCGACCGATTATCGCCGCGATCGGCTGGGCGCGGTCGATACCTGGCTCGTTCCCAACGGCCCCGAGGCGACGCGTATGCTGTCGGGCGATTTCTTCCGCCTGACCGATTACCCGCCCGAGGACCGCGCGCACGTGCCGACCGAGGAGATCATCGTTCAGGGCCGCAGTCTGCATGTGCCCAAATCGCTCAAGGGCGTCGCGGTGTTCAGCTTCAAGCGGCTGTGCGGGGAAGCGCGCGGGAGCGCGGATTACCTCGCCATCGCGCGGCGCTTCCACACGGTTATTCTGGTCGGCGTCCCGAAGCTCGGCCCCGATATGCGCAACGAAGCCGCGCGTTTCGTCGCGCTGATCGACGCGCTGTACGAACATAAGGTCAAACTGCTCGCCGCCGCCGATGCGCAACCCGCCGAGCTGTACGAAGCGGGCGATGGCCGCTTCGAATTCGAACGCACGATCAGTCGGCTCGAGGAAATGCGCTCCGAAGAGTATCTGGCGCTCGGCCACGGCGCGGGCTGAACAGCGCCTTCAGCGCCGTGCGCATCGCGCGTTCGGCGTAGTGCGCCACGGCCCAGGCGCTGGCAAGCATCGTCAAGACGGTCAGGCCGATCGCCACCCCCAGCGGGGCGCCTGCGCGCACCAGCATCCCGATCAGTACCGCGCCCACGACCTGATGCAGTAGATAGAGCGGGTAGGTCATCAGCCCGATCGCGCGGGCGACACCGGGGTCGATTCGCCGCGCTAACCAGGGTTGCAACCGGTGCGCACGTCCGAGCGTCACCATCCCGAGCGCGAACAGCGCCTCGCCCGCGATCGTCGCTGCGGTGAACTGGCCTCCGCCGATATGCGCTGCGATCTCGACCATGCCGGTGACGATTGCCAATGTTAGCAGCCACTTGCTACCGGGCGTCGCCAGCGCGATCCCGGCGGCGAAGAAGCAGCCGTGCGGGAGCAGCAACAGGATCGCCGCCTGATTGGTGACGATCGGCTCGGCGGCGGGGCCGAGCAGCAGGCAGACCGCCCAAAAGGCGGCACTCGCCAGCGCCAGCGCCCAACCGACGAAAGCGATCCGTCGCGCATCGCCGACACCGACCAGCGCGATCAGCAGATAAAAGGCGCATTCTACACCAAGCGTCCAATAGGAGCCGTCGATTTGGGTACCGATCGGCCAGAAGCGGATCGACCGGAACCAGTCGGCGGCGAGCGTTTCATCGCCTTGCCCGCCCGCGATCAGCACGAGCGCGGTGAGCGTGGCGCAAATCCATGCGGCAGGTACCAGTCGCAATACGCGCCGCCCGAGGAAATCCTGCCACGAAGCGTTCGCGGCGGAACGGGCGATGACGATGCCGGAAATGACGAAGAAGAGCTCCACCCCGACCAGGCCGGCGCGCGCCAGCGAAAGGGGGGCCACCGCGCCGACCCCGTCCAGCGCGGTCGCGACGCGGCCATCGGGCATGCTCCAGAACGCAGCGGCATAATGATAGCCCATCACCAGCGCCGCGCACGCAAAGCGCGTTAGGTCGATCGCGACGATTGTGCGGGGGATCGAGCGGGGCGTGGCACTGGCCATGCTGTGCGATGGGGCATCAGGGCTTAAAATGGCGTAAGCGTGGCGCGACACGGGACCGTCGCGCCCGATTCCGCTGCGGCAAGCGTCCATCAGCCGCGATCGAAGAGCCTGAAGCACCATAATTGCATATGCGAATTAGTCGCAATATGCCGACGAGCGCCGAGTCCCTTTACGGTTGCCCAATGGCCAAAACCCGCCTAAGCCGCGCGCCAACTGGCCCGCCCGTCCGCTGGCCGCAGTAAAAAGGATCTCGGATGGCTCGCAAGAAGATCGCGCTGATCGGCGCCGGTAACATCGGCGGCACGCTCGCCCATCTCGCAGCCCTCAAGGGCCTGGGCGATATCGTCTTGTTCGACGTGGCCGAGGGCATTCCGCAGGGCAAGGCGCTCGATCTGTCTCAATGTTCGCCGGTTGAGGGCTTCGACGCCAAGATCACCGGCTCGAACGATTATAACGACATCGCCGGTGCCGATGTGATCATCGTCACCGCAGGTGTCGCGCGCAAACCCGGCATGAGCCGCGACGATCTGCTCGGCATCAATTTGAAGGTGATGAAGGCGGTTGGTGAGGGGATCAAGACGCATGCGCCGAACGCGTTCGTCATCTGCATCACCAATCCGCTCGATGCGATGGTGTGGGCGCTACGCGAATTCTCCGGCCTGCCGCATCACATGGTGGTCGGCATGGCGGGCGTGCTCGATTCATCGCGCTTCAGCCATTTCCTCGCCGAGGAGTTTCAGGTGTCCGTAAAGGACGTGACGAGCTTCGTGCTCGGCGGCCACGGCGATACGATGGTCCCGGTGATTTCCTATTCGACTGTCTCGGGCATTCCGATCCCCGATCTCATCAAGATGGGCCGCTCGACGCAGGAGAAGATCGACGCGATCGTTCAGCGTACGCGCAGCGGCGGCGGCGAGATCGTCGCCTTGCTCAAGACCGGCTCGGCCTATTTCGCCCCTGCCACCAGCGGCATCGCGATGGCCGAGGCCTATCTCTACGACCAGAAGCGCGTCCTGCCTGCGGCGGCGTTCGTTGAGGGCAAGTATGGCCTCGACGGCCTCTATGTCGGCGTGCCGGTCGTGATTGGTGCCGGCGGTGTCGAGCAGATCGTGGAGATCGCGCTGGATGACGAGGCGAAGGCGAACCTCACCGTGTCGGTCGATGCGGTGAAGGAGTTGCTGGTGGCGTGCAAGGCGATCGACGGCAGTTTGTCGTAACGTAACTAAACCACCCCGGCGAAGGCCGGGGCCCAGTAGCGGGCCGCTGCGATGGAAGAACAAGCCTACGTTTACATCATGGCGAGCGCGAGAAACGGTACCCTGTATCTCGGCTCTGCGGTGAATCTACCGAAGCGCGTTTGGGAACATCGCAACGGCGTCGTCGAAGGGTTCACGAAGAAGCATGGCTGCAAACTGCTCGTCTGGTACGAGTTGGTTGGCAGCTGGGAAGCCGCCCGGCAGCGCGAGCTGCAGATGAAAGGATGGAAGCGCGCTTGGAAGTTGCGAGAGATCGAAGGGCTCAACCCGCATTGGGACGACCTTTATGATCGTATCGCGCAACCTTGAGCGTTTCCCAACTGGGCCCCGGCCTTCGCCGGGGTGGTAGGAATGGAACATAGATGAGCATCCTCGTCGACAAGCATACCAAGGTCATCACGCAAGGGATGACCGGCAATACCGGCAGCTTCCACACCCAGGCCGCGCTCGATTACGGGACGCAGATGGTCGCGGGCGTCACGCCCGGCAAAGGTGGCACGACCCACCTCGGTCTGCCGAATTACAATACCGTGGCGGAAGCTGTTCATGCCACCGGCGCGACCGCATCGGTCGTGTACGTCCCGCCACCCTTTGCCGCCGATTCGATCCTCGAGGCGATCGACGCGAACGTGCCGCTGATCGTGTGCATTACCGAGGGCATTCCGGTGCTCGACATGGTCAAGGTCAAGCGCGCGCTCTCGGGCAGCAAGTCGCGGCTGATCGGGCCGAACTGCCCCGGCGTGCTCACCCCCAATCAGTGCAAGATCGGCATCATGCCCGGCAGCATCTTCAAGCAAGGCTCGGTCGGCGTCGTCTCGCGCTCGGGCACGCTCACCTATGAAGCGGTGTTCCAGACTTCGAACGCCGGGCTCGGCCAGACGACGGCAGTCGGCATCGGCGGCGATCCGGTCAACGGGACGAACTTCATTGACGTGCTTGAACTGTTCCTCGCGGATGAGGCGACCAAGTCGATCATCATGATCGGCGAAATCGGCGGCGATGCCGAGGAACAGGCCGCGCAATTCCTGATCGACGAAGCGAAGAAGGGCCGCAGCAAGCCGATGGCCGGCTTTATCGCGGGCCGCACCGCGCCTCCGGGACGTCGCATGGGCCATGCCGGGGCAATCGTCTCGGGCGGCAAGGGTGACGCCGAAAGCAAGATCGCGGCGATGGAAGCGGCAGGGATCCGCGTCTCGGCGAGCCCAAGCGAGCTCGGTGAGACGTTGTTGGCGGTGTTGAACGGGTAAACCCTGTGCCGTCATGCCAGCGCAGGCTGGCATCTCTCGCTTTCGGAGAGACCCCAGCCTTCGCTGGGGTGACGGCTGGAGATAGACGATGGGCTACGAGACTCAGGATTTCGCGGATGTGGCAGGCGGGGTCAGCCCCGCCTTCATCGAAACGCTATACGCACGCTTCAAGGCGTCGCCCGACAGCGTCGAGCCGTCGTGGCGCTCGTGGTTCGAGGGTCTCGAAGGCTCGACCGAAGGTGCATCGTGGCAACAGCCCAATTGGCCGCTGTCGTCGACCGATGACCTAACCGCAGCGCTCGATCCGACTCAGATGGAGCCATCGCCCAAGCCCGCAAAGGGCGGCGCGCCCAAGCCTGCTGCTGCGGCCCCGGTGCCGTCGCAAGACGCGATTATCCGCGCCGCGAGCGATTCGATCCGCGCGATGCTGCTGATCCGCACCTACCGCGTGCGCGGCCATCTTGCCGCCAATCTCGATCCGCTCGGCCTGTCGAAGCGCGACATGCCCGACGATCTGAAGACTGAATATCACGGCTTTTCCGATGCCGATATCGACCGGCCAATCTATCTCGGCGGGACGATGGGGCTGCAATGGACGACGGTGCGCGAACTCGTCGATACGCTGCGCGCCAATTATTGCGGCAATGTCGGTCTTGAATATATGCACATCGCCGATGTCGAGGAGCGCCGCTTCCTGCAGGAGCGGATGGAGGGCAAGGACAAGGCGATCGAGTTCACCCCGCTCGGCAAGAAAGCGATCCTCAACAAGGTGATCGAGGCCGAGCAGTGGGAGAAATTCTGCGGCAAGAAATATGTCGGGACCAAGCGTTTCGGCCTCGACGGCGGCGAAAGCATGATCCCCGCGCTCGAGAGCGTGATCAAATATGGCGGCGCAATGGGCGTCAACGACATCGTCTTCGGCATGGCGCATCGCGGGCGGTTGAACGTCCTCACCAATGTGATGGCGAAACCCTTCCGCATCATCTTCCACGAATTCGGCGGCGGATCGGACAATCCCGACGATGTTGCTGGCTCGGGCGATGTGAAATACCATTTGGGGACCTCGACCGACCGCGAATTCGACGGGATCAGCGTCCATATGTCGCTCGTCGCCAACCCCTCGCACCTTGAGGCCGAAGACCCCGTCGTGCTCGGCAAGGTCCGCGCGATTCAGACGATCGCGGGTGATCTCGCCGAGCATAAGGCCTCGCTGCCGGTGCTGATCCACGGCGACGCGGCGTTTGCGGGGCAGGGGATCGTGTGGGAATGCTTCGGCTTCTCCGGCATTCGCGGTTACAATACCGGCGGCTGCATTCACTTCGTCATCAACAACCAGATCGGCTTCACGACCAGCCCGCAATATGCGCGCAGCTCGCCATATCCGAGCGATGTGGCGAAGGGCGTCCAGGCGCCGATCTTCCACGTCAATGGCGATGATCCTGAAGCGGTGACCTTTGCCACCAAGATGGCGGTCGAATATCGCCAGAAATTCCACCGCGACGTGGTGATCGACATGTGGTGCTATCGCCGCTTCGGCCATAATGAAGGCGACGAGCCGAGCTTCACCCAGCCGCTGATGTACGACCGCATCCGGCAGCATCCTCCGGTCAGCGAAATCTACGGCAAGAAATTGACCGAACAGGGCGTGGTCGACCGCGCCTGGATCGATGAGAATATCAAACAGTTTAACACGCTGCTCGAAGGCGAATTCGAGGCGGGCGCGGCGTACAAGCCCAACAAGGCCGATTGGTTCGCGGGCCGCTGGTCCGGGCTCCACGCGCCGGCCGATTCCGAGACCGAGCGGCGCGGCGTGATCACCGGAATCGAACCCAAATTGTTCGATTCACTCGGCCGCACGCTCACCACCATCCCGGAGGGGCTGACCGTCCACAAGACGCTCAACCGCGTGCTCGATGCTAAGCGCGAGATGTTCAAATCGGCCGCCAATTTCGATTGGGCGACCGGCGAAGCGCTCGCCTTCGGGTCGCTTTTGTCGGAAGGCTATGGCGTGCGTCTGTCGGGCCAGGATTCGGGTCGCGGTACCTTCAGCCAACGCCACGCGGTGTGGGTCGACCAGACCGACGAACACAAATATCTGCCGCTCGCGCAGATCGAGCATGGCAATGTCGAAGTGCTCGACAGTCCTTTAAGCGAATATGGCGTGCTCGGTTTCGAATATGGCTATGCGCTGGCCGACCCGAAGACGCTGGTGCTGTGGGAGGCGCAATTCGGCGATTTCATGAACGGCGCGCAGATCATGATCGATCAGTTCATCGCGAGCGGCGAGGCCAAATGGCTCCGCGCCAACGGCCTCGTGATGCTGCTGCCGCACGGTTATGAAGGGCAAGGGCCGGAGCATAGCTCGGCGCGGCCCGAACGCTTCCTGCAAATGTGCGCGCAGGACAATATGCAGGTCGCCAACTGCACCACCCCCGCCAATTATTTCCACTTGCTGCGGCGGCAGATGCACCGGCCGTTCCGCAAACCGCTGATCGTGTTCACGCCCAAATCGCTGTTGCGGCACAAATTGGCCGTGTCGAAGGCGGCGGATTTTCAGGGCGAAAGCCACTTCATGCGGATCCTGAGCGATCCGTCGGCCCCGGCCGACGCCGATGTGCGCCGCCTCGTTCTGTGCACCGGCAAGGTCGCCTATGATCTGATCGAAGCGCGCGATGCGGCGGGCGACAAGAACACTGCGATCGTCCGGCTCGAACAGCTCTACCCCTTCCCCGGCGAACCGCTGGTCGTGCGGCTCAAGCGGATGACCAATCTCGAAACGGTCGTCTGGGCGCAGGAAGAGCCGAAGAACAATGGCGCCTGGACCTTCGTCGATCCGTTCATCGAGGATGCGCTGGCCGAGGTCGGCGGCACGGTAAGCCGTGCGAAATATGCCGGTCGTGCGGCGTCTGCATCGCCCGCGACCGGATTGATGAAGCGTCACCAGATGGAGCAAGCGGCGCTCGTCGCCGACGCGCTCGGGCACAGCGTCCGCGAGGAAATCCGGCGGACGCGGAAGGTTTGAGAGTTCACCCCTGCGACTTCCCCGGCGAAGGCCGGGGCCCAGTTGCGGAGGTTTTTGTAATTAAGCGCGGCGTTCCCAATTCGACATCGCGCAACTGGGCCCCGGCCTTCGCCGGGGAAGGAAGATGAGGCTGATATGGCAACCGAAGTCACAGTGCCGGTACTCGGCGAATCGATCACCGAAGCAACGCTCGGCGAATGGCTCAAGCAGCCGGGTGACCCGGTCAAGGCCGATGAGCCGATTGCGAGCCTTGAGACCGACAAGGTCTCGGTCGAAGTCCCCTCGCCGGTTGACGGCGTGATGGGGCAGCATGCGGTGCAGGTCGGCGATACCGTGCTGGTCGGCGCGATGATCGCGACGATCGACGCCGGCGACGCCGCGCCCGCCACTGCCGTAGCGCCGCAGCCTGCCGTGCTCGCGTCCGCCGCACCGGCACCCGCCGCCCCTGCCGGTGACACCCCCGCCGCGCTCAGCCCGTCGGTGCGCCGCGCGGTGCTCGAACACGGGGTCGATCCCGCCACCGTAAAGGGTACCGGCAAGGATGGCCGCCTGACCAAGGACGACGTCCTCGCCGCCGCGTCCACGCCCCCGGCACCGCTCGACCCGGCACCCAGCGAGCCGCTTCCCGTCGCCCCCTCGGTCGCCGCCGCCACGGGACGGAAGGAAGAGCGCGTGCGCATGACGCGCTTGCGCCAAACGATCGCCAAGCGCCTGAAAGAGGCACAGAACACCGCCGCGATGCTGACGACGTTCAACGATGTCGACATGTCCGCCGTCATCGAAGCGCGTGCCAAGTATAAGGATTTGTTCGAGAAGAAGCACGGCGTGCGACTGGGCTTCATGGGCTTCTTCGCCAAGGCCGCCTGCCTCGCGCTGAAGGACATCCCCAACGTCAATGCCTCGATCGAGGGCCCAGAAGACAATCGGGAGATCGTTTATCACGATTATGTCGACATCTCGGTCGCCGTGTCGGGCGCGGGTGGCCTCGTCGTGCCGGTGGTGCGCGATGCCGATCAGATGAGCGTCGCGCAGATCGAACGCACGATCGGCGATTTCGGCAAGCGCGCCAAGGACGGCACCCTCAAGATGGAGGAAATGAAGGGCGGCACCTTCACTATCTCCAACGGCGGCGTGTTCGGATCGCTGATGTCGACCCCGATCATCAACCCGCCACAGTCCGCGGTGCTCGGCCTCCACCGCATCGAGGATCGCCCGGTGGTGGTGAACGGCCAGATCGTGATCCGCCCGATGATGTATCTGGCCTTGAGCTACGACCACCGCCTGATCGACGGACGCGAAGCGGTGACGTTCCTCGTCGCACTCAAAAATGCTATCGAGGACCCGACGCGGATTTTGATCGATTTGTGAGAGGGCGCGCGCATAACCCAACGCTCCGGCCTTCGCCGGAGCACAGCGAGTTCTTCCGTGCTCCGGCGCAGGCCGGAGCCTTGGGAATAGGGCAATGAAATCGGGTTGCGTCTACCTGATGGCGAACCACCGCCGAGGCCAGACCTATCTCGGCGTAACCAGTAACCTGCCGCAGCGCGCGCACCAGCATCGCAATAAGCTTATCGACGGTCACTCAAAGGACAACGACTGCATCCTCCTCGTCTGGTTCGAATTTTTCGAGGATTTGCAGGATGCGCGGGCGTGCGAGTATCGGATGAAGAAATGGAAGCGAGCTTGGAAAATACGGCTGATCGAAGAGCGAAACCCGGATTGGGCTGATTTGTACGATACCTTGTTTTAGGCCGTGCTCCGGCGAAGGCCGGAGCGTTGGCGACACGCGATGCTCCCAGTTACCCAACGCTCCGGCCTACGCCGGAGCACGGAAGGTGTGAAATGGCTGACCAAACCTACGATTACGACGTCCTCATCATCGGCTCCGGCCCTGGCGGTTATGTGGCAGCGATCCGCGCGGCGCAGTTGGGCCTGCGCACCGCGTGCGTCGAAAGCCGCGAGACGCTCGGCGGCACGTGCCTCAACGTCGGCTGTATCCCGTCAAAGGCGATGCTGCACGCGTCGGAATATTTCGACGCCGCCGCCAACGGCACGATGGCCAAGCTGGGCATAAAGGTCACGCCCGAGCTCGATTTGCCGACGATGCACGGCCAGCGGCTCGACGCGGTCAAGCAACTCACCGGGGGCATCGCCTTCTTGTTCAAAAAGAACAAGGTCACCTGGCTCAAGGGCCGCGGCACCTTCGTCGACGCGCACACCGTGCAGATCGGCGAGCAGAGTGTCACCGCAAAGGACGTGGTCATCGCGACCGGCTCCTCGGTCACCGCGCTGCCCGGCGTAACGGTCGATAACGACAAGCAAGTGGTGGTTGATTCAACCGGTGCGCTCGAACTCAACAAGGTCCCCGGCCACATGGTCGTCATCGGCGGCGGCGTGATCGGGCTCGAACTCGGCAGCGTCTGGCGCAGGCTCGGCGCGAAGGTCACGTGCGTCGAATATCTCGACCAGATCCTGCCCGGCTTCGACGGCGAAATCCGCAAGGAATCGAACAAGATGTTCAAGAAGCAGGGCATCGAATTCCGCCTTTCGACCAAGGTGACCGGCGTCGCGGTGAACGGCGACACCGCCACCGTCACGGTCGAATCCGCCGCCGGGGGCACGCCCGAAACGATCGAAGCCGATTGCGTCCTCGTCTCGATCGGTCGCCGCCCCAATACCGACGGCCTCGCGCTCGAAAAGGCTGGCCTCAGCGTCAACCCACGTGGCCAGATCGAAACCGATCACCGTTTCCAGACGAGCGTCCCCGGCGTGTGGGCGATCGGCGACGTCATCCCCGGCCCGATGCTCGCGCACAAGGCCGAGGATGAAGGCATTGCGGTTGCCGAGAATATCGCAGGGCTCACCGGCATCGTGAATCACGACGTGATCCCGAGCGTCGTCTACACTTGGCCCGAAATCGCCGGTGTCGGCCTGACCGAGGAAGCGGCGGCGGCGAAAGGTGAAATCAAGGTCGGCAAATTCCCGATGGCGGGCAACAGCCGCGCCAAGACCAATCACGAACCCGACGGCTTCGTGAAGATCATCGCCGATGCGAAATCCGATCGTGTGTTGGGCGTCTGGGCGATTGCAGTGCCCGCAGGAACGATGATCGCCGAGGCGGGTCTCGCGATGGAGATGGGCGCGACGAGCGAAGACATCGCCTATACCTGCCACGCGCACCCGACGCACAGCGAAGCGCTCAAGGAAGCGGCGATGGCGGTGCGGGGGAAGGCGATCCACGTCTGATTGGCGCCAAAGCCGATCGCGATGATCGTTCCGCGTCCGGCGGAATGGTCTTTTGCGAACGTGGTGATCGCGCTACGATCTCCGCCTGAGGAACCGCATGAGGGGGGGATCGGATGCGCAGCGTTTCGGTTATTGTTCTGGCACCGTTCGCCTTGCTCCTTGCAACCGCCGCCTCGGCGCAATCGTCCCCCGATCCCAAGATCATCTATGTGAAGGATGACGATCCAGCGATGGAAGCCGCCAAGACGCAGGCGCGGCGCGAACTGCCAATTTTCTACGCGCATCTCGCCAAGCCGACGAAGCAGGAAAGCGGTTTCATCGTGAAGTATGACGTGATCGTCGGTCCCGACGCGGAATTCATGTGGGCGATCGACCTCAAACGCGACGCGAACGGGCTTACCGGCACGTTGGTCGACGATTCGGTCGACGTACCTGATTTCAAGGCGGGCCAGCGCGTACGGATCGCGGATGCGCAGATCATCGACTGGGGCTATCGCGCGGGCGGGATCATGCAGGGCAATTACACCACCCGCGTGCTTTTCGCGCAAATGGACCCGGCCGAAGTCGCCGAAATCCGCAAGGGCTTCGGCTGGTAGGAAGCGCTCGCGTTACGCCAACCGTTTCATCCGCGGCACCAGCACCTGCAGCGCGCGCGCCAGCGCATCGATTTGCTCAGGGCTGGTGAAGACTCCCGGCGTCACCCGGACGCATGCCCCCTTCGCCACCCCCACGCGGTGGACGGTGAAAATCCCGAATTCGTCGAGCAGCGCCTTCGCTACCGCGATATTGTCCGCCACCGAGGTCCGCCCGCGAATGCGGAATGCGGTGATCCCGCCGTGCAGCCGTGGATCGGCCGGGGTCAGCACCTCCAGACCATCGAGTCCGCGCAACCGCTCCGCCCAGCGGTCGCGCAAATCGCGCAGCCGCGCGGCTCTGCGCGCCGTACCGATCGCTTGCTGGAACGCGATGGCGTCGGGCACCGTCAGCTGCGCGGCGAAATCGGCGGTGCCGGTATGGATCAGCGTGTCGCTGCCACTTCCACCACCGCTGTTGCCCGGATCAGGGTCGATCGCATCGAGCGCACCTTCGCGGACGTACAGCAACCCGACACCAAGCGGCGCGCCCCACCATTTGTGGAGATTGAACCCGGCAAAATCGACGCCGAGCGCAGCGAAATTCATGTCGATCTGGCCCCAGCTATGCGCCGCATCGACGATCGCCGCGATCCCGCGTGAGCGCGCCAATGCGACGATTTCGCGCAGCGGCAGTACCAGCCCGGTGCGGTGGCTGAGTTGGGTCAACAGCACGAGGCGCACCCGCGGGTTCGCCTCGAACGCCTGCGCATAGGCGTCGATCAGGCCCTGCTGCGTCGCCGGTTCGGGCAACGCGATCCGCACTAACTCGGCCCCATGCCGCGCCGCCAGCCCGGCCATGCAACCCTGCATGCTGTCATAATCGAGATCGGCAATCAGCACCGCATCACCGGTGCGCAACCGGTTATACCCCAGGATCAGCGTACGCAGCGCCTCGGTCGCGTTGCGCGTCAGCGCGATCTCGCTCGCCTTGACGCCGAGCAGACCCGCAATTTGCCCGCGAATAGCGGCGAAATCCCTGTCGAAGCCGCACCGCGTATAGAAACTGCTGTCGCGATTCACGCGCTCGATCGCGCGCTCATAGGCGGCGAGCACAGGCCGCGCCATCATCCCCCAATTGCCGTTCTCAAGCTGGATCGTGTCGCGCGTCACATCATAGTGACTGGCGATTCCGCGCCAGTAAGCCTCGTCGTCGCCAGCGGGGAGCGCGCGAGCAGCTGCGGGCGCGAGCGCGGCGGCGGTGGCCCCCGCGATCACGCTGCGGCGGTTGGGCGAGCACCGGGCGGCGCTGGGGTCGAGCGGGTCAGTCATCGCAGCGGTTTGCCGCGAAACGCGGTCCGGGGGAAGGGTGTTGACGGACCGGGCGTCACTGGAGAGCGTGTTGAAATGCATGCACCCGCCGCGCGGCTGCGCTACACCCCGGCCATGCTTCCGCTCTCCCCCTGGCAATTCGGCTCCGCCCTCCCGTGGCTCGATCTGTTCGGCATCGCGGTGTTCGCGATTACCGGAGCGCTTGCCGCCGCCGGGCGCGGGCAGACCTTTGTAACGGCGGCGTTCTTTGCGCTCGTTACCGGGGTTGGCGGCGGATCGGTCCGCGATCTGTTGATCGGCGCGCCGGTGTTTTGGGTGCACGATCCGCTCGTCGCGGCGATCTCGCTGGCGGTCGCGGCGATCGTGTGGGTCTCGCCGCAAGGCTGGTGGCGCGGACCGCAGGGCGAGACGACCGCGCTCGATTGGCTCGATGCGGTCGGGCTTGCCGCTTATGCCGTGTTCGGCGCGGCCAAGGCGCTGGCGTTCGGCGTGCCGCCCGTCCCCGCCGCACTGATGGGCGTGGTGACGGCATGCGTCGGCGGCATCATCCGTGACGTGCTGGCGGGCGAACCGTCGATCCTGATGCGGCCGGAACTGTATGTGACGGCGGCGGCATTGGCGGCGGGGCTGCACGTGGCGCTGGTATCGCTGGGGGTGCCGCCGACGCTTGCCGCGGCGGTGGCAGCGGCGTGCGGCTTCGCGCTCAGGGCAGCGGCGATCCGGTGGAAGCTGGGGTTGCCGGGTTATGGTGGGCGGTAGCGTTCAGGTCGTGGCGATCGAAAGCACGAGATACATCACTGCGGCGTTCGGTGCGCCATAGGTCTTGGCATCGCTGGCACCGGCGATCGACGTCCAGACCTGGACCTGGTTGCTCGCCTCCGACAGCGAGTTGCGGTTGTTCGGGTAAGCACCGGTGATAAAGCCGAGCGCGGTGACCGCGTCGTCCTTCTTGTCGAAAATCTGCACGAAGCTGGTTTTCATGGGGTGTCCTTTCAGGGAAGGGTCCAGGCGGTAAGCGCCGCCTCGAACTTGTCCGGTGTCCGCTGATATCCGATCGCATAGCCATCGCGCACCGCGTTCTGGCATGCCGTCGCATCGGTGCAGTCGGCCGCGATCGAGACGAGCGATCCCGCCGCAGCCTCAAACGCCTTCACTTTGTTCGCGAGTTGCGCGGGATCGGTCAGCGTGATCTTCGCCTTCAGCTGTCCGACAAAGGTATCGAAGGGTTTCACCAGGCCGGCGCCGACCTTGAAGGCGGGCGAGCCGCCATAGAGCGAGGCGATCGTCTGGTCGGCGGCCGGGGCCCGTTCGGCGGATGCCTTGGCGGCGTCGCCGCTCGCCACCACCGACGCGCCGCCGGTCGCGGCGAGCAACTGCGCGGCGACGCCGGTCGCGAAATACTGCGCAACCCCGCCCGAGGCCTTGCCCTCCCCGGTCGTAGCGCTCGTGCTGAAATTGCCGCCGAAGCTCGCCAGCACCGAATAGCTGTCCATCGACTTACCATTGATGCCCACCAGCGAGCACGGGTGGACCAGAAAGGAACCGTCGTCCGCGCTCGGCGCGCTGATCGGCGTGCGCGGATCGCACGGCACAAGCAGCCGATGGTCTGCGCCGCTTTCGGCTACGTTCGCCACTAGCGGCAACACCACCGCCTCTTGTCGCGTATAGCCCACCGCCACTTCCGGCACGCTCGTCGCATTCACGCCGGCGCGGATGCCAACCACGGTGTTGGTACCAAAGATCATCATGTTGCTATGCCGCGTCATCTGCACGCAACCGCTTGCGAGCGCGGCGAACGGTAGCAGGATCAGCGCCGCAGGCGGTGCGTGTAATCGACGATGCATGGTTGCTGCCCCCTCAATGATTGCAAGACCTTCGCCGCATTGGCGGCTTGCGCCGCTGAGCGGATCACCACGATCAGCTGGCATTGCGCCGGATCCGCGACGATCCAATTGCCCGATTTCCACCCCAGATACGGCCCTCTGTCCCATCCGACCCCGAGCGTCTTGGCGTCGATTGCGGAAAGCTTATCGGTCGAATCCGGCATCACGATGCGCGTCATGCCTATCGACCAAATCGACCTTCCCCCCATTTCTCCCGCTCGACGCGCGTCCACCGTAACGCAGCCTGTCAACAGCATCGCCATCAGCATCACGACGGAATTCGATCGCGGCGTAGTAATTCCCACTTGCTGAGCATAGGATAGGATTGCGAATAGTCTAGCCGTTTCCGACCGAAGTGTGCCCCTTTCCCCTAAAAGCCGGCGCGCAGAACGGGTTTCCGAATCGGCCGGATCGGTATAAACTCTCCCCCTGTTGGCGGCCTTGCATTGGCTCGCGCGGGCGCGGAACGGCGCCGTCTCTGGGGAGGGAAACAGATGCACTACGCTTGGGCAGTAGGATTGACCGGCTTCGTCGCCGTCGCCGCCATCGCGCAAGGTACGAACCGACCACCCCCCGCCGGAGAGACCGCCCCGATCAAGATCGGCGCCGCCCCCACCAAGCCCATCAAGATCGGCGCGCCAACTCCAACGCCGACACCTGCCAAAAAAACCGACGGGATGGTCGGGACGATCGGCACGCAAGATCAGATGTTCGCGGCCGTGCTCAAGCTGCCGCTTGCGCCTTCGGTTTACACATGGAAAGTCGGCGATGCGCCGCCGTTGATGCCGACCATCAAGACGCACATTTGCGTGCTCAGCGGCGTTTCCGGCAATTTCAACAGCGGTGAAGATCGCGTCACACTCGAGATCGATTATGGCGCGACGGGCGGCGCGCGCTGGCGGCTGTCGGGCACCAGCAGCACGCCCGAGTTGCGCGGCGCGGCGATCTGCGTTTCCAAGGCGAAATTCATCCCGGCCGCGCTGACCGGGGACCAGATGGTCGCCACCCCCACGCCGCATCATATGAACGGCGCCTGCGCGCCCCACATCCCGATTGTCGGCCAGAATTACCTCAAACGCGCCTATTTCATCTCGCAAATGGCGGGCAAATGGCGTGGTGCCGGGGAATTGCTCGCGGTGACGATGAATGCGGGCAAGCCGGCGATCCGGGTCGATGGCTGTTCGGGCTTCGTCGACGGGGCGCTGACGGCGTATGAGGATACCACCGTCTCCATGGTCAAATATCGCGCGAATACGGAGCGCACGACCAATACGGGCAAGGCCACGTTCGTGCTGGGTCAGGCCAATCCGGGCGGCAATCTGTTCGCGGGTGACCCGTTCTTCGTCACCGGTTCCGACCGGTGGCTGGTCCCGATGGACGAGGCGGTTTGCGGCTTCGTGTCGATCACCGGCAAGTTCCAGGGTTATGGCGAGTCGGCGGATATTGTCGGCGCGAAAAACCCTGACGGTCGGCTGTGGTGGAAACTGCAGCTCGGCAATCAGGCATTGGGCGGCGTGGTGAACGCCGCCATCCGCTGCTACGCACGCGACCAGCGCTGACGACGATAGGGCCATCCCGTCGTCGGTGCTTGATGGCGATCCGGTGGAAGCCGGGGTTGTCTGGATATGGGGTACGCTAGTTACATCACCGTCGGACAGTCGCACGTTCCGGCCAATCCTTATGGCGCCGTCCACGTGATTCGTCGCGTGGCGTAAGATGCACGCGGCTTGCCATCCTTGTCGACCGCTGGCGTGTACCGGCCACGGCGCGTGATCGCTTCACATGCCGCAGCGTCGAGCACCGGATGGCCGCTCGAAGCGATGATGCGGCATTGCGTGACGGTGCCTTGGGGCGTGATCTGCCACAAGATCGAGGTCGTTCCCGAATCGCCGTTGGAAAGCGCTGACGGCGGATAATCGTCGCTCGTGATCCAATCGGCGGGATTGCCGCGCGCCTCGGATTTGGTCACGACCGCCTGGCGCGTTATCAGATCGATACCCCAGCCGGTCAGCAGATCGTCCTGACACTTCCCTAGTGCAACCATCGCGGCCTTCAGATTGGACGGCAAAACGGCGACTGGCGGCTTTCCGCCCAGCGTCAGAACGATCGTCTTCGCGTCCTCAAGACCGACCAGCCGCGCCTGATCTACCGTCAGCGTCGTCACGCGCAGATCCCTTTTGCGAAGGTAGTATAGGGTGACGTCGGCGGCGAGCTCGGTCCCTGCTGGGTCGAGTCTGACACGTCCTTTGCCGATCCTGCTCTCGAAGCCGTTGGCGCCGGGCTGTATCATCGCGATCTCGGTCTTGTCGCCCATTGGCCAAGGCCGGAAAACGAGCGTGACGGCGCTCGGGCCAGTGCCGAATTGATGGCTCAGCGCGCACATCGCATCGGCATATTCGACTTGCCACGGCCCGACGGAGGGAAGTGGGGCAGGTGGGGCCGGTGCGGGCGCCGTTGCGATCAGGGCGAGCGCGACAAGGATCATCAATTTCATACCATTCCCCAAACCCTTGCCCCGCGCACCCTAGCGCCCCATCCGCACCCCGCAACCGGTCCCACGCTGGCATTAGCGTCCGCAGCGCGCGCGAGCATAACTTCAAGGACGTGAGCACGAATTTCCGTGCGATACGCCCACCGTCATCACCGTCCCATCCGGATCGGGCAAATCGAGCCTCGCCTTCAACGCCACCGATCAGCGCGTCTGCATCGATCGCGAGATGCTGCTAATCGCAGACGCCGCCCGCGCTCAGGCGAACAGCAGCCGATCGCGGATCTTCACTGGATCGGTGTAATCCTCCTTCCACCACGCCGCCTTGCCGGAAAGCGCGGGCGGCTTGCGCAGCGCCAGCGTCTTCTTCGCGGTCGTGGCATCGGCCTGAGCGACGCGGAATTGATAGGAATCGAAGATCCGCAGCGCCTCGACCATATAAGCGGTCGCGACCTTGCGATCGCGGATCAGCAGCAGATTCTCGCCATTTTTGAGGTCCGCCGTGCCGCTGAAATTATACGATCCCATCCACACTCTGGCATCGTCGGTGTTGAAATCGAGCACTACGAACTTGTGGTGCATATTGGTGCCCATGCCGGTGTTCGGCTCGACCTTGAACGGATCGGGGACGTTCTTGTTGAGCCGCGAGAAATAGACCGGCGCCGGATTGCCGCCTGGGGTCTTCAGCTCGAAGCCGGTGCGCTTGTCCGAAATGCCGTAGACGAAGATGGCGCTGTTGGTTGCCGCCGCGACGGCATCGGTCACTGGGCCGGAGGTCTGGTTGAGGAATGCCAGCGAGTAGAGCATGCTGGTCTTGGCGGTGCCGATATCGGTGGCGATCTCCTTCAGTCGTGCCTTCCCTGCCGAGTGCGGCGAGAAGCTCACCTTGGCATCGATCCCGTCGAGCCCGAGCGGGTGCCAGTCGGCCGAGCGCCCGGTGTCGAAACCGGTCTCGGTCCAATAATCGTCCCAGGCATCGAGGAACGGCTGGATCGCGGCCTTGCCGGTGACGAAGATCGCATTGTTCGACTGTACGAACAGGCCCCGCCAAGCGTAGTTGGTTGATCCGCACACCGCCTTATTGACCGTGCCGGTCACGATGATCGTCTTGTTGTGCTGGAGCTGCTTCATATGCTGGCGCTTGACGTTAGCCGCGCCCGCCGACTTGGCCAGCCGCGCTGCGGTAAGCGTCTCGGCGGATGTCGGCTTGCCGTGGGTGCCGCTGTCGTCAATCACGATGCGCAGGCGCGGCCCGATCTGTTCGAGCTTGTCGATGATCTCCTTCTCGTTGAGATCATAAGCGACGACATGCACCGCCGCGGTCGTATCAGCGATCCCCGCATCGAGCAGCGCGAGGATTTCGCGGCGCGCTTCCATGCCCATCCAGTCGAGCGCCTCGGCGGCTTTGGGGTGCGTTGGCACGAAGTCGGGCCCGTCATCGGCCTTGGGCGGCAGCAGTGTCGCGATCGGTCCGAACGCGACGTAGCGATCGACAAAGGCTTGCGACGAAATATAGCCGCGCGTGAAGGTCACGTTGAGCTTGCCGGGGTGAGTCTCGCTCGCCAGCTCGAGTGATGCGGTCTGTGCCTCGCCGGTCGAAAGCATGCCGTTGCCGTCCATGAACACCGGCGTGACGCGGAAGGTGAAGTCGCCGGGAAGCGAAGCATTGTAAGGAAACACGACCCAGCGGAATTTCTGAATAGGCGCCGTCAACGTCGGGAAATTCTTCTCGCCCGTGGGATTTGGCGCGCCTTCGAAATTGAGCCGATTTCGCGCAATCAAAAAGCGCGTCGCGCCCGGTTCGCAATATTCGATGCCGAAGCCGACGAAATCATCCGGCGGCTCGCCACCCCGCCAATCCATCGCCAGCAATGTCGCGCCCTCGCCGCGATGGGCTTTTAGGGTGAACGGCGCATTGCTGTTGTTTCCGGTAGCCTGGTAATTCACAGACATGTCAACCCTCCGCCAAGTAATACAGGCTAGAACGCGCGGCGACAGACTGCGCGGAATCGCTGGCTGCGGCAAGCCATGATTGCGCCAATCCGTTCGGTTGCGCCGGCGGCGGCGCGATCCCATCTTGGCGGCGCGGCGCCCCTTGCCGAATCCGAACAAATCTGGAACAAACCGGCCCCATGCTGACTCACATTTCCGTACGCGGCGCGCGCGAGCACAACCTCAAGGACGTGAGCGTGGACATTCCGCGCGATACGCTGACCGTCATCACCGGCCTGTCGGGGTCGGGCAAATCGAGCCTCGCCTTCGACACCATCTATGCCGAGGGGCAGCGGCGCTATGTCGAGAGCTTGAGCGCCTATGCCCGCCAGTTCCTCGAACTGATGCAGAAGCCCGATGTCGACCATATCGAGGGGCTCAGTCCGGCGATCAGCATCGAGCAGAAGACCACCAGCCGCAACCCGCGCTCGACCGTCGCGACCGTCACCGAAATCTACGATTACATGCGCTTGCTCTGGGCGCGCGTCGGCATTCCGTATTCGCCCGCGACCGGCCTGCCAATTTCGGCGCAGACCGTCAGCCAGATGGTCGACCGCGTCATGGCGCTGCCCGAGGGCACGCGGCTGTATCTGCTTGCCCCCGTCGTGCGCGGCCGCAAGGGCGAGTATCGCAAGGAGCTGCTCGAATGGCAGAAAGCCGGCTTCACCCGCGTCCGCATCGACGGCGAGATTTACGAGATCGACGAGGCCCCCGCGCTCGACAAGAAGCTGAAGCATGACGTCGAGGTCGTGGTCGACCGCTTGGTCGTCGGCCCCGACATGGCCACGCGCCTCGCCGAGAGTTTCGAGGCCGCGCTGAAGCTCGCCGAGGGGCTGGCCTATGTCGATTTGGTGGATGGCACTGTGGCGGGCCTCAATCTCCCTCTCCCCCTTGGGGGAGAGGGCCGGGGAGAGGGGCAGTTGCAAGCGCCGTCCTCTGATACTGCCCCTCTCCCCGACCCTCTCCCCGCAAGCGGGGAGAGGGAGAAGAAGGGAATGAAAAACACCGGCATCCCCGCCAACCGCATCGTCTTCAGCGAGAAATTCGCCTGCCCCGTCTCGGGCTTCACCATCGCCGAGATCGAACCGCGCCTCTTCTCCTTCAACGCCCCGCAAGGCGCGTGCCCGGCGTGCGATGGCCTCGGCGAAAAACTGCTGTTCGACGAAGAGCTCGTCGTCCCCAACCACGCGCTTAGCATCAAGAAAGGCGCGGTCGTCCCCTGGGCCAAGTCCAACCCGCCCAGCCCGTACTACATGCAAGTGCTCGGCAGCCTCGCGCGCGAATTCGGTTTCAGCCTCGACACGCCGTGGGAAGACTTGCCCGGCGAGGTCAAGCTCATCATCCTCCACGGCACCGGGGGCAAGCCCGTCACGCTCACCTTCATCGACGGCAAGAAGTCGTACGACGTCAAAAAGCCGTTCGAGGGCGTGATCGGCAACCTCAACCGCCGCATGCTTGGCACCGAAAGCGCGTGGATGCGCGAGGAGCTCAGCAAATACCAGTCGAGCGCCCCATGCGAAGTCTGCGGCGGCGCGCGGCTCAAGCCCGAGGCGCTCGCGGTCAAGATCGGCATGCGCGACATTTCCAGCGTCACGCGCCTGTCGGTGGTCGACGCGCTCACCTGGTTCCAGACCGTCCCCGCCGACCTCTCACAGCAACAAAACGCCATTGCCGAACGCATCCTCAAGGAAATCCTCGAGAGGCTAGGCTTCCTCAACAATGTCGGCCTCGATTACCTCAACCTCGACCGCACCTCCGGCACGCTCTCCGGCGGGGAATCGCAGCGCATCCGCCTCGCCAGCCAGATCGGCAGCGGCCTCTCGGGTGTGCTCTACGTGCTCGACGAACCCAGCATTGGCCTGCACCAGCGCGACAATGACATGCTGCTCAAGACGCTCCGGCGTCTGCGCGATCTCGGCAACACCGTGCTGGTGGTCGAACATGACGAGGACGCGATCCGCACCGCCGATTACGTCATCGACATGGGGCCGGGGGCAGGCGTCCACGGCGGCCACATCGTCGCGCAGGGAACGTTCGAGGAAGTGCTGGCGAACGAAAACAGCATCACCGCCGACTACCTCTCCGGCCGCCGCGAAGTCGCCGTCCCGAAAACGCGGCGCAAAGGCAATGGCAAGAAACTCACCGTCCACAACGCCACCGCCAACAATCTGAAGGGCGTCACCGCGAGCCTCCCGCTCGGCACCTTCACCTGCATCACCGGCGTCTCGGGCAGCGGCAAATCGAGCTTCACGATCGACACGCTCTACGCCGCCGCCGCGCGCAGCCTAAACGGCGCACGCGTCCTCGCGGGGCGCCACGACAAGGTCACCGGCCTGCAATATCTCGACAAGGTCATCGACATCGATCAGTCGCCGATCGGCCGCACCCCGCGCAGCAACCCCGCCACCTATACCGGCGCCTTCACCCAGATCCGCGACTGGTTCGCCGGCCTCCCCGAAAGCGCCGCGCGCGGCTATAAACCGGGCCGCTTCAGCTTCAACGTCAAGGGCGGCCGGTGCGAGGCGTGCCAGGGCGACGGCCTGCTCAAGATCGAAATGCACTTCCTCCCCGACGTCTACGTCACCTGCGACGTGTGCCACGGCGCGCGCTACAATCGCGAGACGCTCGAGGTGAAGTTCAAGGGCCTCAGCATCGCCGACGTGCTCGACATGACGGTCGAGGATGCGGTCGAATTCTTCAAGGCCGTGCCCCCGATCCGCGACAAGATGGCGATGCTGCAGGAAGTGGGCCTGGGCTACGTCAAGGTCGGCCAGCAAGCGACGACGCTATCCGGCGGCGAGGCGCAGCGCGTGAAACTCGCCAAGGAACTGTCGCGCCGCGCTACGGGTCAGACGCTGTACATCCTCGACGAGCCCACCACCGGGCTGCATTTCGAGGATGTCCGCAAATTGCTCGAAGTGCTCCACCAACTGGTCGAGCAGGGCAATACCGTCGTGGTGATCGAGCATAACCTGGACGTGATCAAGACCGCCGATTGGGTGCTCGACCTCGGCCCGGAAGGCGGCGTCAAGGGCGGCGAGATTGTGGCGGAGGGGACTCCGGAGGTGGTCGCGAAGGCGAAGGGGAGCTTTACGGGGCGGTATTTGGCGCCGTTGTTGGGGAAGAGAGTCTGACGAAGGTTCTTGCTCTCTCGCTTCGGGCCAAGTGAGTTCTTATTAGCGATAATTAGCTCGGGCGCTGGAAAATTGTATGATTCTGCCGTTTGACTCCGCTTCGTTTTGTTTTCTATCGTCGGTATGCGCGATTGATCCGACGCTTTGACATTTGGGGTGGAATATGGATGTTAATAGGCTGTCGCAAACATTAAGCTTTATTCGCGCCGATGAGGAAGACTATAAAATACAAGATAAACTAAATCTACTTACCCAGACTTTGCAAAATCTGACATCAAATCCTGGCGATACCAATTTCCAGGTATCATTATCATCTGCTTTACGAGAACTGTCGTCAGCGGTCGATAAAATGATGGAAGACTACGACCCAGCAAAGTTAAATAGGATAACGGAAATTGGTGCCGCGCCTTATTTTACAGGCGAAATGCTATCAAGAATTAATCGTGAGATTTCGGCGAATGCGATGAGTCCAGCCACGGCTTTGGATGATTTGATTAAATTAAGAGACCAGAGAAAGAAATTCATTGATCGTGTCGTGGAAACGGAATCTGGCGTAGATTACTTTGTTGATTACAGTTCTAACCTTGAAAAAGGAGAAGCTGCAGTAGGTTTTGAGATTCCAAGGAGTCTTTTTGATAACGAATTTAAAGGATTTATTTCAGAACTACGTGTAATTCAACGTATTGTGAGGCTATTTTCAGAAGTCGAAACGGGTTCTGCACAGAATATTAAGCTTGGAACTATATCAACAACGGACCCATTAATATTTCTACAATCTCCCCCGTTGGTTGTCGCTTCAATCGCGGCATCGGTTTCGTGGCTGCTTTCTCAGTGGAAAAAATTTGAGGAAATTCGAAAATTACGCAACGAAACAGCTAAGACTGGAGAGTTTGACAAGAGCGAGCTTGAGGAATTCTTTGACAAGAAAATTACCGAAAAGTTAGATGCTGCGGTGAAAGACCGCGTAGATTCGCTTATGCTTGTAAGTAAACTGGATCAGGCTCGTAAATCGGAGCTGGATTCAGAATTGGCATGGGCGTTAAAGGCTCTGTTCGCTCGTGTCGAACGGGGTATGCGAGTCGAAGTAAAAGTCGAGATGCTGCCAAAAAAGAATGAACCGACAGCAGAGGATCTCGCTGAACAGGAGATTTTGGTCCGGGTTGATGGTCTAGCAAACGAGCTAAGTTTTCCGAGGATCGACTCTGCACCGATTTTGGCGTTGCCGAGAATGTCTGATGGAGAGGCAGCAGGCGGCAAAGGGCGAGCAAAAAAGCCTACAGTCGGTCCGGAAGGTGGGGACGATTCGTAAATGCGACGCTGGCCAAGTTTCATTCACCCCGTCCGCCCCACAACTCGCATCCCCCGCCCAGCCCAAGTCCCAACACGCGCCCGCACCCGCAAGAACAGCCAATCCGGGATCGCGCCATAAAAGGGCGTGCCGTCGTCCCGCACGCGCACATCCGACCCCGGCCAGCGGAAGCGCTCGGCCAGCCCACACCCAAGCAATTCAGCCGCCAGCCTTCCCCACCGTGCAAGACGCGCGTTGCTCCGGCGAATCCGCGGCCACCCGTCTGCCCGTCTTCGGGTTCCACGCACCGGGCGACGCGACCGAGATGTTGATCGCCTCCTGATACCCCGCCCGCTGCACCACCCACACGTCATAGCCCGACGGGCACCATTTCAGCATCATCACCGAAATGCTGTTCAGCCTATTCCCGATCGCGGTGCCATAGCCATAGCCATCGACCGCGGGCTCGCCATAGGCGCGCTTCAGCATCGCCATGCCGGTATCGAAGCAGCCCGGCCCCTTGATCACCAGATCGACCGTGAACACCGCATTCTGCTTGTCGCGCGACAGCAGCACCGCCTTGCAATCCGGGGTCAGCGCAAACCCTTTGCGCGACGGAAAGGCGGCCTTCAGCGCCGTCGGCGTGGTCCCCAGATGCCGGGCCAGCGGCGCGAGCGGCTCGGGCGCGGCCGCATCGACCCACAACGGCACCTGCTGCGCGTCGGCGGGCGCGACGATCGCGCATACCGCCAGCGTTGTCGCGATCCAGAAACGCTGCTTGGTCATGTCCTGCTCCAACTGATCGTAGTGACGGTCCTGTGCTCCCAAGTACAAAGTGCCGGTTATCCCCAAATACGCAAGCGCCCGACGTGATCGCGGGTGCTGCAAGAACGCGAAACGATACTTCGTGCGGCTGTCCTACAAGGGTCGAGCTGCGGTATCCTCGCCCCCTCATCCATCCCGCTAGGAGCACCCCATGCCCAACCGTCATCCCGATGCCGTGCCGCTCTCCCGGCGGCACGAACTCGCCGACGCCTTCACCGCCGCCGAGCACGATATCCGCGCGCAGTGGGAGCGGCTGGTCGACGCGCGCTTGATCGGCACCACCGCGCCGCTGTCGGAGGAAACGCTCGGGGCGATCGCGGCGATGGAGCGGGCGCTCGGGCTGCGCCGATAGGGTGCCGATGGTGCGACTCTGTGTGACTTTAAGGGGCCTGCGAAACAAGCATTTCGCGTGACTTTAGTGTGAACTTCCGGCGGGGTGCGCCGCGGCAAAGCCGCGTCGTCAGTCGGCGCTTTGGCGCCGCTGGCCGATCGGGCCATTCTGGCTCGATTTAGCTTTCGCTAAATCGTAGCATGGCCCGATGTGCAACGAAGCCGCTCGCCGCGTCTCCCTCGGTCTCATGCGCGAGGATTGGAACGATCTGCGCATTCCGCTGCGCTTCCCCGAAGGGCTGCCCAATTTCCCGCCCACCGACGGCTTCCGCATCACCGACACCACGCTGATCTTCCGCGCCGCCCGCGACCTTATCCCCGAAGACGCCTTCGCCGCCGAGGGCGTCATGCGCCGCTGGTCGTGGCCCGGCCCCGGCGGCAAGCCCGTCTACAATTACCGCTCCGAAAACCGCGAATTTCGCAACTCCACGACCCAAGGCAGATGCCTGATCGCCGCCGACGCCTTCTACGAATTCACCAACCCGGACTCCCCTCCCGTTCGGGAGGGGTTGGGGGAGGGCAGTGTGGCGCCGGGCGGGATTGCACATTCCCTCCCCCAGCCCCTCCCCAAGGGGAGGGGAGCAAAGAAGAAGAAGGATAAGTGGTCCTTCACAAAAGTCGGCGAGCAATGGTTCGGCATCGCCGGGCTGTGGAAGGCCGACCCAACCGTCGGCGAGGCCTTCACCATGCTCACCACCGAGCCCGGACCCGACGTCGCGCCCTATCATTCGCGCCAGATCGTCCTCGTCGAGCGCGCCGCCTGGGCCGGGTGGCTGTCGGGGGAGCTACCTGCGGCGGAGGTGTGTCGGGCGCTGCCAGCGGGGTCGCTCGCTGTCGCGGCGGTTGGGCGGTAGGGGCGCCGCGGCAAAGCCGCGTCGTGGACCGGCGCTGCTGGCGCCGTCCGCCGGGCGCGCCTTGAGGCGCGGTGCAGCTTCGCTGCACCTGGCCCGGCGCGCCGCAACCTTTCGCCCCCCCAAGCATTTCACCTCCACAACGAAACCAGGAGGATCCCCATGCGTGCACTCACCCTCGGCCTGTTGGCCGCATCCGTCGCCCTCGCCGGCTGTACCGAATATGGCGACGGCCCGGCGCGCGGCTATGACAGCCGCTATGCCCAGTACGATTATGACCGGCCCGATCCGGCGTATAACGGCTATGACGCGTCGCGTTATTATCGCAACGATACCCGCCGCTATCAGGAGCGTCAGCTCACCAACAACGACCGCGTCTATCGTGGCAGCGACGGTCGCTATTATTGCCGCCGTAACGACGGCACGACCGGCCTGATCGTCGGCGGCGTCGCGGGCGGCGCGCTCGGTGCGGCGATCGCGCCCGGCGGCTCGGGCCTGCTCGGCGCGCTGATCGGCGGCGTCGGTGGTGCGCTTGCGGGGCAAGCGATCGACAAGGACGGCAACCGCGGTCGCTGCCGTTGATCCTCGGGCGGCGCGGTGGCACACTCCACCGCGCCGCCCAAGCTGACGAAACCTGGATGAAGACCGCGACCATGGCAACGCCACCAGAACCGCCCAAAACACCGCCCAAAAGCGCCAAGCCCAAGGCGCCCACGCCGCGCCGTTCCGCGCGCATGGCCGCCACTACCAAGCCCGCCCTGCCCAAGCGCGCCTCGCCCGAGCCCAAGGCTACAACCGTCGCGCGACCGGTGCCGAAGCGCGCGACCACGCGAAATGCGATTGCGCCTGCGATTGTGCCGACAGCGAAGCCGAGGCCCGCTGCCGCTAAGCCTGCGCCCAAACCCGCAACCAAGCCGATCGCGAAAGCCGCGACGCCCGCCCGACGGTCGCTCGCCGCATCGCTCCCGCCGGTCACCGCCAAGACTGCCTGGTCGCTCGGTGCGGTCGCGCTCGTTGCCGGGGCCGGGATCGCCGCTTTCCTCACGCGCGGCCGGATCATGGCGTTGCTCACGGGTAAGGCCGATGAGGAGCCTGTACCGACCGATCTGCGTGGTCCGCACCACAATGCCGACGAGCGCGCGGCAACTGCCTCGGCGACGGAGTCCGCGCCGCGCTGACGCCGGGCACCGACAAGAAAGGAGCCGCCACACCCGACCGGGGGAGGCGGGTATGACGGCTCAATACCGCCTGACCGGGGGGAGGGTCGGCGATGCGGGGTCAGCTCACTTGGGCTTTTTGGCGCTCATCATCTGATTGTCGCCGCTCATCATGTGGTCGTCGCCGGACATCATCGCGCCTTCGCCGTTCGTGGCACCCTGCTCCATCAGGCCAACGCACTTGACGTTCTGCTTGGCGGCGGCCGGGGTCAGCTTCTTGCACATCGCGATGGTCGCCAATTGTGCCTTGTTCGGCGCGTCTGCGGCAAGAACAGGCGAAGTAGCGGCGAAGGCCAGCGCCAGTGCGCCGAGCGAGAAAGGAAGTCGGTTCATGCGTGTATCTCCATAAAAGCTGTCGGATGATTGCGCCCGACATTGGGGATACGGCCGCACCGTCAGCGGGTTACGGAATCGGCGCAGTTTGGACGCCAGGGTGCCGACCTAGGCGTTCGCGCTACGCGCGCGCTGCGATCCGCGCAAACCGCCGCGTCACCCGCAGCCGCAGCAGCCATTGGAACAGCGGGATCGTCATCAGCCCCATCTGGCTGACCGGCGCGAACCAGAAGGCAATGGCTATCGAAACCAGCGCGCCCAGCGCCACGCCGCCACCGCGCGCGCGGGTATAAGCAATATCGATCGCGGCGACGTCGACCCGCACGATGCCCGGGCTCGTCGCGATCCGCACCAGCCGCAGATTGAGCAGGCCGGTCGCAACCAGGGTGACCCCGTACAGGACCGAGGGCACCAGCATCCCGCCATTGGCGCTCATGAAGGCTGTCGCAAACGGCATGAACACGATCGCGCACAGCATCTGCAAATTGGGCCCGACCAGCCGGTCGGAATAGTGCCCGGCCAGCGCGAACGCGCGGTGATGCCCCGACCAGAACGCCCCGATCACGAAGAAGCTGACGAAAAACCCGAACAGATTGGGCCACAGCTGCAACAGCGCGTTGACATAGTCCTGCCACGGCGACCCGAAATGGAGGTGCGGCGGATGCACCTCAATGATCAACAGCGTGATCGCGATGGCGAACACCGCATCGGAAAAGAAGATCAGCCGCTCGAGCGCATGGTCGGGCCGCGCGTCCGCCGCCGTGTCGTGATGTCCGGTCATGTCGCCCCCCGCTTTGTCCCCGCCGCAGTATCGACAGTCGGCGCGGGCTGCGCAAGCGCGGATCAGCGTGGGCGCTGCGGGCTCATCATGTCGGGTGCCTTGGTCAGCGCCTCGGGATAGCGCTTCATCAACGCGACGCAGCGCTTATCGCGCTGCATTGCCTCCGGGGTAAGCCGCTTGCACGCGTTGGCAAGCTCCATCTCGGCATGCGTCATCTCGGCCGCGAGCGGTGCCGCGATTGTGGCGAGCGCAAGCGCAGCCACCACCGTTCCGGTCAGCAAGGTTCTGTTCCGCATCGTGCCGCTCCCTCACATTCGATGCGCGATAGTGGACCGCGCGAGGTCTGTGCGGAACCCGGCGCACGGTGCGCTATCGTCCAATCACGTGCGGTGGATTGCACGCTCGCGTGTCCACACCCATATCGCGGCGCATGAGCGAAAACAAAATGGTGTGGCACGGCACCACGATCCTGTCCGTGCGCAAGAACGGTCGCGTCGTCATCGCCGGAGACGGTCAGGTGACGCAAGGCCAGACGGTGATGAAGCCCAATGCGCGCAAGGTGCGGCGGCTCGGCGACGGTTCGGTGATCGGCGGGTTCGCCGGCGCGACCGCCGATGCGTTCACCTTGTTCGAACGGCTCGAGCGCAAGCTCGAACAGCATCACGGCCAGCTCCTGCGCGCGGCGGTCGAACTCGCCAAGGATTGGCGGACCGACAAATATCTCCGCAATCTGGAAGCGATGATGATCGTCGCCGACAAGGACGTGACGCTGATCCTGACCGGCAATGGCGATGTGCTGGAACCCGAAGGCGGCATCGCCGCGATCGGATCGGGCGGTAATTTCGCTTTGTCGGCGGCGCGCGCGCTGGGCGACTATGAAGCCGATGCCGAGACGATTTGCCGCAAGGCGATGGGCATCGCCGCGGAGCTTTGCGTTTATACCAACGATCGGCTGACGGTGGAGAGTATCGAGACCGCGACACCGTAATCCCCCTCCCGCTTGTGGGAGGGGTTAGGGGAGGGGCTGTCCTCCCACTTTCCCCGCCCCAGACAAGCCCTCCCCCAACCCCTCCCGCAAGCGGGAGGGGAGTTTGAAAGGACCTCTCCCGCGAAAGCGGGAGAGGGCAAGCAAGAGCCCCGACATGAACGACGCCCTAACCCCCAAAGCCATCGTCCGAGCCCTCGACGAACACATCATCGGCCAGCAGGACGCCAAGCGCGCGGTCGCCGTCGCGATGCGCAACCGCTGGCGGCGGCAGCAACTCTCGCCCGATCTGCGCGACGAGGTTAGCCCGAAGAATATCCTGATGATCGGGCCGACCGGTTGCGGCAAGACCGAGATCTCGCGCCGTCTGGCCAAGCTCGCCGACGCGCCGTTCATCAAGGTCGAGGCGACTAAATTCACCGAAGTCGGCTATGTCGGTCGCGATGTCGAACAGATCGCGCGCGACCTGGTCGAGGAAGCGATCCGGTTAGAGAAGGATCGCCGCCGCGTGGCGGTGAAGGATAAGGCCGAGGAAGCGGCGATGGCGCGCCTGCTCGATGCCCTCACCGGCAAGGGTGCGAGCGAGGCGACGCGCGAAGCCTTCCGCCAGCGGCTGCATGACGGCCATTTGCGCGATACCGAAATCGAGATCGAGCTCGAAGCCGCGCCGCAAATGCCCTTCGATGTTCCCGGCGGGTCTCCGCAGATGATCAACCTGTCGGAGATGATGGGCAAGGCGTTCGGCCAGGGCCAACTCAAGCGCCGCAAGCTCACCGTCCCGGCGGCGTGGGAGAAACTCGTCGAGGAAGAGGCCGACAAGCGCCTCGATCAGGACGAAGTCAGCCGCATGGCGCTCGCCGATGCCGAGGCGAACGGGATCGTCTTCCTTGACGAGATCGACAAGATCGCCGTGTCCGACGTGCGCGGCGGATCGGTCAGCCGTGAGGGCGTGCAACGCGATCTGTTGCCGCTGATCGAGGGCACCACGGTCGCGACCAAATACGGGCCGATGAAGACCGACCACATCCTGTTCATTGCGAGCGGCGCGTTCCACGTCGCCAAGCCGTCGGATTTGCTGCCCGAACTGCAAGGCCGCTTGCCGATCCGCGTCGAGCTGAAGGCGCTGACCGAGGATGATTTCGTCGCGATCCTCAGCGACACCAAGGCCTCGCTCACGCAGCAGTACGTGGCACTGATCGCAACCGAGAATGTCGGGGTCGAATTCACGCCTGAGGGCATCCGTGCGGTCGCCAAAATCGCCGCCGAAGTGAATGGCGAAATCGAGAATATCGGCGCGCGGCGCTTGCAGACGGTGATGGAAAAGCTGCTCGAAGACGTCAGCTTCAACGCCGAGGATCGCGGCGGCGAGACGGTGGTGGTCGATGCGGCCTATGTCGAAACGCATCTCGCGAGCATCGCGCGGAATACCGATCTCAGCCGCTTCGTGCTTTAGGCGGCGGGGGGTCTGCCAACCCCCGTTCGTCCTGAGTAGCGGCTGAGCCTGTCGAAGACGCGTATCGAAGGACCGTCTCGAAAGAGCCCTTCGATACGCCATTTCGACTAGGCTCAATGGCTACTCAGGGCGAACGGAGGGAGGGCCCACCGCGCGGCGCTCGAGTTCTACCGCGCCGGCACTCGGTCCCACGGTACGAAATTCCCCAGCCGACAGCGTGGCCCCGGTATCCCGCTCGCCGAGCGCTGGAGCGTGTAGAATTGATCGTTCCGGCACAATTGCCCGCCGAAGACCTCGGTCACGATGATAACGTCATCGTTGAGCCCCGGGCACGCCTCGGGCAAATCGTTGCGCCACACGCGGATGCCGTCGCGGTACAGCAGGATGCGGTCGCCGATCACTTGCGGGTTCGAAATCCGGCTGTTCGACAAGCAGGTTTCAGGCTTCCCCGGGGCGCGCCCAGCGAGCGCGCGATCGAGCTCCTTGCTGTCCGAGCCGGTCACCGCGCCGAGCGCCGCGACCAGCGCCAGCGCGCGGATCACGGCTTGCGATAGGGGACGAAGTCACCAAAGGTGCAGCTTCCGCTCGACGTGCGGCTCGTCAAGTCGACGGTCCGGACAATGTCGCCCCGGCAAAACTGGCTGCCAAAGGTGCGGGTTACGATCGCATCGCCGCGCCGCAGCCCGAAGCAACCGCCGCCGGTGTCGGTGCGCATGATGTCGTTGCGGCCGCTTCGGTACAGGATCGTATCGCCGACGCGCGTGCTGTCGCGGTAGCGAAACTGATCGATGCAGGTCTGCGGCTTGCCCGCGACGAGTCCGGCCAATTGTTTGTCGAGCGCGACCTTGTCCTGCGCCGCCTGACGGGCCTCATAGCCCTTGGTGTCCGCCGAAAGGGCAGACGCGCCGCCGAGCAGCAACAGCGTGGGAAGAATGAATCGGTACATGATACGCGTCCTTTTCAAAGCGTAACCCCCGGTTGCGGTTATACCCCATTCCGCGTCTAAAAAACATCCTTTGCGGCGCGCCGTTCGCCAAGCTGTTCGGCCGAGGCTGCGCGCAGGAAAGGGTTGGTCGCAAGCTCGAGCGCGATCGTCGTCGGCACGGTCGGCTCGCCCGCCGCGCGCTTGGCATCGACCTCAATCATCCGCTCGGTGACGGCGGCATTGTCGGGCTCTGCCGCCGCCGCATAGCGACCGTTCGATTGCGTATATTCATGCGCGCAATAGACGATCGTCTCGGGCGGAAGCGCCGCGAGGCGTTGCATATTCGCGTACATTTGCTTGGGCCCGCCCTCGAACAAGCGGCCACAGCCCATCGCGAACAGCGTGTCGCCGCTGAACAGTGCCGCATCCTCGGCCATGTGGAACACGATATGTCCGGCGGTATGCCCCGGCGTTTCGATCACGTGCGCGACATGCGCGCCGATCCGCACGCTATCGCCCTCGCGCAGGCCATAATCGAGCGTCGGGATCTTTTCCGCTTCGGCGGCGGGGCCGCTAACCGTCGCGCCGAGCGCCTTGATCGCGGCATTACCGTCGGTGTGATCGGGGTGCCAGTGCGTGTTCCAGATCTGCGAGATCGTCCAGCCGCGCGCCTCGGCGACAGCGAGCACGGGCGCCGCGTCGCTGGGGTCAACCACGATCGTCTCGTTCGATGCAGGATCGTGTACCAGCCACACATAATTGTCGCTGAGCGCCGGGATACGGACGATTTCCAGAGTGCTTCCCATTACCATTCCCCCACATTCGGCATCGACACCCACGGCTCGGCCGGGGCGAGCGCGCTGCCCTCCTGCAGCAATTCGATCGAAATTGCATCGGGCGTGCGCACGAACGCCATCTTGCCGTCGCGCGGCGGGCGGTTGATCGTGACGCCGCCGTCCATAAGCCGCTGGCAGGTCACATAGATATCGTCGACATAATAAGCGAGGTGCCCGAAATTGCGGCCACCGGTATAGACTTCGGCGCCTTGGCCCTCGCTCGGCCAGTTATACGTCAGCTCGACCTCGGCCCGCGCACGCTCGCCGGGAGCGGTCATGTCCTCGGGCGTGGCGAGAAAGATCAGTGTGAAGCGGCCCGCTGCGCTCTCCATGCGGCGGACCTCTTCGAGGCCGAGCAGCTTGAAGAAAGCGACGGTCGCGTCGGGATCGGTCACGCGAATCATCGTGTGGAGATATTTCATCGGTCGCGCGGCTCCTGTGGGCTGTCGTGGCCCAGATAGGCGCGGATCGCTGCGCGTGCCAGAGCGATGCCGCGATCGAACGATATCAATTTGCGATCAGGGCGTACCGTCGAACTGCGCGAGCGCCGCCGCTGCGGCCTTGCCCGGCGCGCTGTCGGGCCGCAGCGTTACCGCTTGCCGCCATGCCGTCTTAGCCCCCATTTCGTCACCTGCCAGCGCCGCGATGTTGCCCGCCTCCAGCTGAACGGCAGGATCGTCCCCGCCGAGCCGCAGCGCCTCGGCAATATCGGTTTTCGCGCGCGGCACTTGCTGCTCGCGCCGCGCCAGCGTTGCCGAAAGCAGCCACGCCAGCGGATCGGACGGGACTTCGCGCAGCGCCCGGTCGAGATCGTCGCGCGCACCCTCCGGATCGTCACCCGCCGCCATCGCGCGCGCCCGGTCGAGATGCGCTTCGCCCAGCGCCTGCTCTTTCAGCGTGCCCGCCGAGATCGCAGCATCGAGCGCACTCCGCGCCTTGGACGGATCCCCGGCAGCGAGCCAGGCATTGCCGGCCTGCGCCCAGTAATTCGCGCTGCGCGTGTCCCCGGCCTTTTCGGCGGCGCGCGCGGCATTCTCGAACGAAGCGGCAGCGGCCGACCAGCGCGCTTCATTGGCATAGGCCATGCCGAGGCATTGGCTCGCGAAGAAGCCGCCGCCCGCCAATTGCCACTGCCCCGCTTCGGCCTCCGCCGCCGCCGGATCGCTTTTCGCGCGGTCGAGGCAATGTTCGTAACGATCCTCGGTCGGCGCGGGCGGGCCGCTCGGCGTGGCGGCCTGGGCGAGCAAAAGCAGCAAGATCATAAGGCGCGCATCACATCCTCGACCGCCGCGATCAGCGCGGCGAGGTCCGCATCGCGTGACAGGCGGTGGTCACCGTCCTTGATCAGATGGACCTGCACATCGGCTGAACGGAGCAATTCGGCGAGCCGCAAGGTGCGGTTCCACGGCACCTCGGGGTCGGCCATCCCCTGCAACAGCCGGACCGGCACGTCTATCGGAAGCCCGGAAAACATCACGCGATTGGCCTCGCCCGATTGCCAGAAGGCGCGGGTATAGACCATTGGCAGATCGGCATAACGCCCGACGCGTTCGAGCCGTCCTTCGGACAGCAGCGCAAGCTTTTCGTCGACGGTGAAGCCCCAGTCGGTGAAATCGGGCGCGGGCGCGACACCGACCAGGGCTGCGACCGCGTCGGGCCGGTCGCGCGCGACCAGCAGCATCAGCCACCCGCCAAGCGACGATCCGACCAACACCGCCGGACCCGCCACCAGCTGATCGAGCATCGCCACGACATCGTCGCGCCACCCGGCGAGCGTCTGTTCCTCGAACGCCCCCTCGCTTTGCCCGCACCCGCCATAATCGAAGCGCAGGAAGCTGCGCCCGTGTGCCACCGCCCACGCCTCGAGCGCGAGCGCCTTCGTGCCGCCCATGTCGGAGCCATAGCCGGGCAGAAACACGACGGTCGGGCCGGTCCCTTCGGTCAGATGATAGGCGAGGGCAGGGCGGGCGGGGGCGGGCGGGGCAGTCATGACGGCGGGCTTAGCGCAAGATCATCACCATTGCCAAAGCGCCGGTTTGGCCACCATGAGCCAGAACACCCCGAGGAGCGCCACGAAAGCGGGCCAGCCGAGCGCGAACCACCAGCGCATCAATCGGGCATAGTCCGCGCCGAGCGGTTCGCGCCGGTCCGCTGCCGCCTGCGCGATGCGTTGCGCCGTAATCTGGAGCCACACCACTGGCACCCAGCACGCGAAGGCGACAGCGTAAAGCGCATAGGTCGCGATCAGCCACGGTTCGGTCAGCGACCAGCCCGCCAGATGGATCATTGCGAGTCCACTGACAGGCTGCACCACGCCGCTTGTGCCGGTGAAGATCCAGTCGGCGCGCACCACCATCCGCCCCGTGCGCGCGATCGTCGCGGCGTCGCGCGTCAGATGCGCCTGCCACAAATACCAGGCCGTACCGGCGCCAAAGCCGAACAGGATCGTGCTGCTCAGCACATGGATCCATTTGATGAGCGTATAGAGATCCATCAGCGCCGGTCCGCGATCGCGCCATGCACCAGGATCAACGCCAGGATCGGGATGTTCTTGAGGAGCGGACCGAGCGGATCGAGCCACAGCGTCGGCAGCGCGATGCCGATAACCGCAGTGTAGCCAAGGACCGTCGCCAGCTGTGCCAGCGTCGTCGCACCAGTCGATCGCCCGCGCAGCAGCATCGCGGCGAGCACCAGATCGAGCACGCTGCTGCCGATGCGGAGCGGGTCACCCCATGTGTCCGGGAGGCCGAGTGCACGGACCAGCGTCGCGGTCTGCGCCGCACCCTGTACAAACCCGAGCCACGCCGAGGCCAGCCACACCAGTACCAGCACCGCCGTGACAGTCGGGGCAAGAAAGAACAGCCGCGCGTGCCAGCGGTCCTGCACTTGCGCCGGGCGATCCTGCATCGCGGTTGCGAGGCTGCGCGGGCGAAACCCGATCGCATCTTCGAAGGCTGCGCTGTCGCCGGCATTGCCGACGATCATCTGGACCAGGCTGTTGGTCGAGATCGGACCGTTCCCGGCAAAGTCGCCAATCCGTCCGAACAGCCGCATCACCGGCAATGGTATACGAAGGAAGCGTGCTCGCCCGAACCCGAGCCAGGCGCGATACCGCCCCAGCATAGCGCGCAGCGTGATCGTTTCGGGACCGACCGGGTCGAGCGTTTGCCCGACGAAGCGCGCCGCCTCCCCCACGATGCGGACCGTGCGGGCAAGGTCGCGGACATGGATCGGCGTGAACACGAAGTCGCCTTTGCCGGGAAGCGGGATCACCCAGGGTAGCCCCGCCATACCGCGCATCAGCGAGGTGCCGCCATAGCTCCCATCGCCGTAAACCAGCGAAGGCCGCAGGATCGTCCAGCCGAGGCCGGAGGCGCGCAGCGTCGCCTCGCCGGCCAGTTTGGAGCGCGCATAATCGGTGTTGACCTCGGCGCGTGCGCTGATCGCGGAGAGCAAGACGACGCGTTTGACGTCGGCCTCGGCCGCGGCAGCGTATAAGGCGCGCGGCATGGCGGCATGGACTTGTTCGATCCTGCGGCCGCGCAACACTCCGGCGGCATTGACGATCAGATCGATGCCTGTGACGTGCGCGCGCCAGATTGCGGGGTCGGTCGCCGCAGAAAGGTCCAGCTCGACGAACCGCGTGTCCGCAAAGGCCTCGCCGACGCCCCGCGCCGAGCGCACGACCCCGGTCACGTCATGGCCGTGACCGAGCAGCTCGGCGAGGATATGCCGTCCGATAAATCCGCCGGCCCCCAGCAGCAGGATTCGCATCGTTCACCTTTGCTTGGTCGCCCCGGTGCGCCATGCCGCACGGCGCATCCCCCGGCAAGGCCGACGTCGCGCTATTTCCCATGCAGAAAGTCATGGACCGCCGCGTGGAACGCGGTCGGCTGGTCGAGCATGATGAAATGCCAGCTGTCGGCGATCGGCACCAGCTTCGCGGGCGACCCGGCATAGCCATTTTCCCAGATCGTTTTGGCGCGCGGTCCGGCGCCGGTCGCGTAAAGCACAGTGAACGGCTTGGCGGTGATTTTCGCCAGCTCCGGGCGGACATCGGTGGTCATCGCTTCGTACAGCGCTTGCGCGGTTGCGGCAGGAGCGGCCTTGCTGCCCCAATTGGCGACCTTGATCCGCCCTTCCGGCGTGATCGACCAAATCCCACCCGGGTCTGCGGTCACCGGCGCGGTCGGTAGCGGCGTCGCCAGCGTCTTCGCGCGCGCTTGCTCGGCGAAGGGACGCGCCATATCGACCGTCATGCCGGGGTCGAACAGCAGACTGAAGAACGGCAAAGCGTCGACCACCATCACCCGCCCGGTCGAGGCCGGATAGCGCGCGCCCATCATCATCGCCAGCAACCCGCCGATCGAATGGCCGATGATCGCGGGATCCTTGATGTTATGCTTTCGGATATAGCTATCGAGATCAGCGGCGACCCCGTCCAGCACGCCCGGCTTGCCATTCTCGCCCACGGCGTCCCCGCCAAAGCCGTTGACTTGCACCAGATAGACCCGGTGCATCTTCGCAAGATCGGGCGCGATCCCGTCCCACACCGCACGGGGGCTGGCGAGGCCCGGGATCAGAATGACCGGGCTGCCCTTGTCGCCCATCGTCGTCACCGAGATATGCGGCATCCGCTCCTCGGTCGAGGCAACCGGGGCGGCGGCGGCCGCGACAGGTGCGGCGTGGAGCGGCTGGCCGAGGAGCAGCAGCAGCGGGAAGGCGACGGCGGCGATCAGGCGGGCCTTGGTGGCGGGGGTCATGCTTCACTTCCTTTCGATGGACTGACGAAAATCTCTTCAATGGCGAGCTCGAACAGCTCGGCGATACGGAAGGCGAGCGGCAGCGACGGGTCATAGCGCCCGGTCTCGATCGCGTTGACGCTCTGGCGGGATACTTCGAGCCGCTCGGCCAGATCGCCCTGGCTCCACCCGCGCTCGGCGCGCAGCACGCGCAAGCGGTTGATCACGATCCGGCCCGCCCAAGGGTCAGCCGGTTCATGACCGAGCCGAGCCCGAGCCCGCCGAACCACAGCACCGCGACATAAAAGGATTCGACATGACCGACGATCTCGAAACTCTCGAGAAAGCCCCACAACGTCGCGATACTCAGCGCAAAACCGCTCGCCCAGAGCGACTGGCGCACCATCAGCATGCGCAGATATTCGTCATTCTCCTCGACCAAGCACCGCCCGATCGCGACGAAGATGCCGATGATCGGCAGCGCCGGCAGCGCCCCGACCAGCACCGCCCCGGCACCTGAAACGAGGTGATGCTTGAAGGCATAAACCGCGCCAGTCAGCGCAATTGCATAGACGATGCTGAGCGCGATCGTACGACGGTTGTACCGCTTTTGCGCGGGGGAGGGCATGGAAAGCTTCCTTTCGAATCAGTGAAGGAAGCTTTACAGTCAAGGTCGCTTGTCTGTCAAGTCTCCCATACAGGCCTGCGCAACCGCCTCCGCCACCTTGATCCCATCGACCGCCGCCGACAAAATCCCCCCGGCATAACCCGCACCCTCTCCCGCCGGGTACAGCCCCGCTGTGTTGAGGCTCTGAAAATCGTCACCGCGTGTCGTTCGCACGGGCGCGGAGGTGCGCGTTTCGACGCCGGTCAGCACCGCATCGGGATGGTCGTACCCTGGAATTTCGCGCCCGAACTGGACCAGCGCCTCGCGCATTGCGGTAACCGCGAACTCGGGTAGGCACAGCGCGAGATCGGTCATCGTCACGCCGGGGCGATAGGACGGCGTGACGCTGCCGAGCTTGGTCGAGGCGCGCCCGGCGAGGAAATCGCCGAGCAATTGCGCGGGCGCGTGATAGTTCGATCCGCCCGCGACGAACGCGCGCTCTTCGATCTCGCGTTGCAGCGCGATTCCGGCGAGCGGGCCGCCTGGATAATCGCGCGCCGGATCGATCGCGACGACCATGCCTGAATTGGCGTTGCGTTCGTTCCGCGAATATTGGCTCATCCCGTTGGTCGCGACGCGCCCCACTTCGGAGGTTGCTGCCACCACTGTCCCGCCCGGGCACATGCAGAAGCTATACGCCGTGCGGCCATTCTTGGCGTGGTGCGAGATGTGATATTCGGCAGCACCAAGGATCGCATTGCCCGCATTCGCGCCGAAGCGGGCCTTGTCGATCCACGATTGCGGATGTTCGATCCGCACGCCGATCGAGAAGGGCTTGGCCTCGACGAACACGCCCGCCGCATGGAGCATATGGAAGGTGTCGCGCGCGCTATGCCCGACCGCTAGCACCACCTGTTCAGCCTCCAGATAACCGCCGTCGTGGAGGTGCAACCCGCGCATCCGCCGATTGCCCGCCGCATCGGTCGCCACGTCGATCCCGTCGACGCGCGTCTCGAAGCGATACTCGCCGCCCAGCGCCTCGATCGTCGCGCGCATCGATTCGACCATCGTGACGAGGCGGAAGGTGCCGATATGCGGATGTGCCTCGGTCAGAATTTCGGGCGGCGCGCCCGCTTTCACGAACTCGATCATCACCTTGCGGTCGAGGTGGCGCGGGTCCTTGATTCGGCTGTAGAGCTTGCCGTCGGAAAAGGTGCCCGCCCCGCCTTCGCCGAACTGCACGTTGCTTTCGGGGTCGAGCACACCGCGCCGCCACAGCCCCCACGTATCCTTGGTCCGTTCGCGCACCACTTTGCCGCGATCGAGAATGATCGGCTTGAACCCCATTTGCGCCAGGATCAGTCCGGCGAACAGCCCGCACGGCCCCGCGCCGATCACCACCGGGCGTGGGCCAGCATAGTCGGCGACCTTGGTGACGAATTTGTACGACGTGTCGGGCGTGCGCTGGACATTGCGGTCCTTCTTCATCCGCGCGAGCACCGGTGCCTCGTCGCGCAGCGTCACATCGACCGAATAGACGAGCTGAATGTCGGCCTTGTCGCGCGCGTCGTGCGCGCGCCGCGCCACGGCGAAGCGCACCATGTCGCGCGGCGTGATGCGCAGCCGCTTGCGGATCGCGGTGGGCAATTCCTCATCCGCATGGTGCAGCGGCAGGCGAAGTTCGGTGATGCGGAGCATCAGGGGGCTTTAGCGGGGTGCGCGCTGTTCGGGAACTGGCACCACTTAATCCTCCCCGGCACGGGGAGGGGGACCCTGAGCATTCAGCGAAGGGTGGAGGGGGCGTGCCGCACGCGTTTCGCTCGCGGAGAGCCCCCTCCACCATTTGCCAGAAGAGGCAAATGGTCCCCCTCCCCCTGAAGGGGGAGGATTTAAATGACGTATTCCACCGTCCGCCGCTGCGTTTCATCCGCCATCACCGCGGCGCGCTTGTCGACGATCTGCTTGTTCAGCCGCATCACCGTGCGGCTGCCGGTAGTCTTAAACGCAAAGGGCAGGACGCCGTGGATTACCCCCGCGATCCCCGCGCCGATCATCGTGATGCCGAAGCGCGACGCGACCAGGAAATGCTCGGCATAGCTCTCGCCGACCGAGGCGGGGTGATCGAGGAACAGGCGGCGGAACATCGAAGTCTCCTTTGGCTCAGGCAAACTTGCGCGCGATTTGTGGCAGCATGTCGGCAGCGAGCTGGCTGAGCGT
>JBBQLB010000018.1:0-58170 GCA_038327465.1 Sphingomonadales bacterium
GAGCAAATGGAACACCTCGCGCCCGTCGCGGCCGTGCATGGGGCCTTTGGCGATGCCGACCAGGCAGACGTCCTCGATCCCCATTTCCTCGAGCACGGCCTTGGCGGCGTTCAAGTGCCCGCGCCCGCCGTCGATCAGCACGAGATCGGGCCAATCGCCCGCATCGCGATCGGGATCGTCGTTCAGCGCGCGGGCGAAGCGGCGCTGGAACACTTCGCGCATCATGCCGAAATCGTCGCCGGGGATGGTCTCCGGGTTCTTGATGTTGAACTTGCGATACTGGCCTTTCCGAAAGCCCTCCGGCCCGGCGACGACCATCCCGCCGACCGCATTGGTCCCCTGAATATGGCTGTTGTCGTAGATTTCGATGCGGTCGGGCGGCTCGGCCAACTCGAACAGTTCGGCGACTTCGCGCAGCAATTTGGCTTGCGTCGTGCTCTCGGCCAGCCGCCGGTCGAGCGCTTCCTCGGCATTGCGCTTGGCCTGATCGAGCAAGCGCTTACGCGTCCCCCGCTGCGGCATCGACAGCGTCACCTTGAACCCCGCCTGCCCGCCCAGCGCCTCACCAAGCAACGCACCTTCCTCCAACTCGCGGTCGATCAGCACGGTCTTGGGCGGCGGCACTTCCTCATAGAATTGCGCAAGGAAGCCGGTCAGAATCTCGTCCTCGGGCACATCGGCGGTGTGCGCCGGGAAGAAGCTGCGATGCCCCCAATTCTGCCCGCCGCGGATGAAGAAGGCCTGGATGCCGATCACGCCATTCTTGTTGGCCATCGCGAAGATATCGGCATCGCCCAGCCCCTCGGCATTGATCGCCTGCGAGCCTTGAATGAAGGTCAGCGCGCGCAGCCGGTCGCGCAGAATCGCGGCAAGCTCGAAGTCCATCGCGGCGGCGGCGGCCTCCATCTGGCCGCCCAATTTGGCCTGCACTTGCGTCGATTTGCCCGCGAGAAAGTCCTTCGCGTCGCTCACCAGATCGGCATAGCCCGCCGGATCGATCCGCCCGACGCACGGTGCCGAGCAGCGTTTGATCTGGTACAGCAAGCACGGCCGATCGCGATTCCTGAAGAAGGTGTCGGTGCAGGACCTTAGCAGGAACAATTTCTGCAAGGCGTTGAGCGTGTTGTTGACCGATCCGGCACTGGCGAACGGCCCGTAATAATTTCCCTTCGCGCGTCTTGCTCCCCGGTGCTTCTGAATACGCGGGAAGTCGTGATCGGCGCGCAGCAGGATGAAGGGGAAGCTCTTATCGTCGCGCAGCAGCACATTGTACGCCGGACGATAGCGCTTGATCAGCTGCGCTTCGAGCAGCAGCGCCTCCGCCTCATTATTGGTCGTGACGATCGTCATCGACCGCGTCTGCGCAACCATCCGCTGCAGCCGCTTGGTCAGGCGTTCGACCTGCGTGTAATTGGTCACACGGTTCTTGAGTGCCTTGGCCTTGCCGACATACAGCACGTCACCGCGCGCATCCTGCATCCGGTAGACGCCGGGCCGCACCGGCAGCGTCGCCAGCACATTGCGGATCGCGGCGATGCCGGCCTCGAGATCAGGCGCATCCCCAGCGCCACGCACGGCGTAGGTCGATTTCTCTTCGTTGAAACGGTCGGGGGCATTGGGTGATGACATGCGCCCGATCTAGGCGTTACCCGCGCCACAAACCAGCCGTCATCCGGGCGCAACGCCCGGATGATGGTCTGGCAAAAGCTTACTTGATCGCGGCGAGGTCGGTCTTGACCTTGGCCAGCGCCGCATCGGTCAGCGCGCCTTGCGACAGCGGCTGGACCTGGTTGAGCGACATGCTCTTGAACGAATCGTACATCGGGTGGCCGGTGATATTCTGCAAATCGGTATCGAGCACCGTCTTGCCCGCCGGATCGGCAGCGATCGTCTCGATCGGCGTGTCGAGCGTGAACTTCGCAGTGCCTTCGGTCGTGGTGGCCGCCGGTGCAGCAACCGCAGGCGCAGCAGGCGCAGGGGTCGTCTGGGCGGCAAGCGGGGCGGCGGTCAGCGCGACGATCGCGGCGAGGATGACAGACTTCATGGGGGAGCCTCTTTCGAAAATGACAAGCGGCGCGAATCGCCGCGAACCGGTGTGTAGACCGATCAGTGGCGAAACGAAATGGACCCCGCTGTCGCGCGCGGTCGGAGGGCCTTAGTTAAGGCGCCCGAGCCCGGCGATAGTGCGATCGACCAGCGCCTTGTCGGCATCGGCGCCGTGGCGCTCGGCGATGATCGCCGCTGCTGCCCGTGCCGCCGCGTCGGCGGCCAGCGTGCGGACCTCGGCAATCGCACCGCGTTCGGCGGCAGCAATCTTGTCTTCGGCCATCGTCTGGCGGCGTGCGATCAGATCGGTCAGATCGGCTTCGGCCTTGGCGAGCATGGCAGCGGCCTCGGCTTCGGCCTGCGCGACGATCGCGGCGGCATCGCCGGCGCTCGCCGCGTTGCGCGCCTTGGCTTCGGCGAGCAAGGCTTCCGCCTCGGCACGGATCGCGGTCGCTTCGTCGAGCTTGCGCCGCGTGTCGGCGATCCGCTGATCGAGCGTATCGGTAATAACCTTTGGGGCCTTGGCGACAAAGATCGCGAGCAGCAGGAAGATGGTCAGGCTGACGTAAACCCAGCCCTCGGCACCCAGGCCGAGCAAGGTCGGGCCTTCATGATGGCCGCCATCGGCCTCGGTCAACGCGACCGTATTCGCGGTGGGATGTGCCATGGTACCGATATCCTCAGGCAAGTGCCGCGCGCGCTGCTACGCTCGCCGCTTCGCCGTCCGGACGGTGTCCGGTCAGCTTTTCGACGATGTCGGCAGCGGCGTCGGCCGCAAGCGCTTCGATCTTTCCGACCGCGTCGCGCCGTGCGGCATCGAGTGCCGCCTGCGCTTCATCCGACCGCGCATCGAGCGCGGCTTTCGATAGCGCAAGCTTCGCCTCAATCGTGGCATTCGCCGAATCGCGGGCCGCATTCAAGGTAACGCGCGCCGCATCTTGCGATGCGATAACTCCCGCTTCATGGGCGGCCAAAAGGCGATCGGCTTCGGCCTTTGCCGATTCCGCCGCACCGATATCGCCCGTAATCTTATCTTCGCGCGCCGACATTACTCGCCCGAGCTTGGGCAAAGTCAAACGCACGATCCCGAAATACAGGATCGAGAAGAACACCGCGAGCCATACGACCTGCGGCCAGAAGACATGGGCGAAATCGAATTGAGGCATGGATTAAGCCGATCGATGGGGCCGGGCCGAAGCCCGACACCGGTCTTACGAGAAAGCCAGCGCCAGCGCGACGACGGCAGCGATGAGGCCGAGTGCCTCGGTCACGGCGAAGCCGAAGATCAGGCGTCCGCCCATCTTGGCATCCGCTTCTGGATTACGCAGTGCGCCGTTCAGATACTGACCGAAGATCGAGCCAACGCCGATCGCCGCAAGACCTGCACCAATCGCCGCGAGACCCGCGCCGATAACCTTTGCCGAACCGAGATCCATGTTAAATCCTTCCAAAAGAACAGACGTTTAGTGAAGATTGACCGCATCGTTGAGATAGATCGAAGCGAGCAGAGCGAAAACATAGGCTTGAACCACGGCGATCAGCACTTCGAGTGCCGACAGCGCGATGTTCACGCCAAGTGGCAGGATACCGAACACGTACGGCAACGCCCCGAACGAGCCGAGCGTGACGACGAACGTCCCGAACACCTTCAACAGGACGTGTCCCGCCGTCATGTTCGCGAACAGTCGGATCGCCAGCGTGAACGGGCGGCTGAGGAAACTCAGGAATTCGATCGCGGCGACGAACACAGCGAGCGGGAAGAAAGTGTCCTTCGGCCAGAACAGGCTGAAGAAATGCAGGCCGTGCTTCGCGAAACCGACGAACACGACGATCACGAATACCAGCAGAGCGAGGCCGAGCGTCACCGCGATGTGACTGGTCGGTGTGAACGCCCCGACCCAGGGAATCAGGCCCAGCAAGTTACAAACCAGGACGAAGATGAACACCGCGAACAGCAACGGTGCAAACTGGCGCCCTTCCGGACCCACATTGTCGTCGAGCATGTTGCGGACGAAATCGTAGATATATTCGACCGCAGCCTGCATCCGATTGGGCACCAACTGTGGCTTCGCCGTCCCGACAAACAGGAACACGGCGATCGCCAGCGTCGCGACCGCCATCCAAAGCGACGAATTGGTGAACGACACATCGAATCCGGCAACCTTGAGCGGCTGGATCGTCTTGAGGGCGAACTGTTCCATCGGGCCGGCCATATCGGTCGCCTTACTTACGGTTATCGGAAGGGTCGGCATCAAACTGGTCCGACGTTTTCGCAGCGCGATATACGCCCGCGATAAAGCCCAGAACCAACATACCGATCATGACCCAAGGCTTGGTCCCAAGCCCGGCATAGGTATCGACGCCCCACCCGATCGCGGCGGAGACGAGCACGACACCGACAAACTCGATGCCGATCGCCCAACCACGGTTTTCCGACCTGCTCTCGAGCGACATCGCACCACCGGCATGCTCGGCCTTGGCACGGGCAATACGGCTGTCGAGGTCGTCGTTCTGGCGGTCATCGGCCAAGGGCGGCTATCCTGATAAGAAAACGCCGCGATGCTGTTGGCACCGCGACGATGAACATCGGGGAACAACGATGGCCTGCATCAGGCCGCCGTTTCACGGGCCGTTTAGGAAGGTGACCGGGGGGTGTCAACTCTTGTGCGCCGCGGCACGCGATCCGTTGCGCATCGGCACGTTGCGCATCGCGAAGGGGGGCGATACTCCTTATGCCCGATGAGTACCCCTGCCCCCGATCATGCCGGACATCGCGGGCGGCTGCGCCAGCGGCTGCTCGAACAGGGTGGTGAGGGGCTGCTCGACCATGAACTGGTCGAATATCTGCTCGCGCTGGCGATTCCGCGGCGCGACACCAAGCCGCTCGCCAAGGCGTTGCTGGCCGAATTCGGCGGCATCGGCCCGCTGTTCACCGCCGATGCCGATGCGTTGATGCGCGTCCCCGGCATGGGCGAGACAAGCGCCGCCGCGATCCGCATCGTCCAAGCGACCGCGCTCCGGCTGCTCCGCGCCGAGGCCAGCGTCCAACCCGTGCTGGCGAGTTGGCAAGCGCTGATCGATTATCTCCATGTCGATATGGCGCATCGCACCAACGAACGCGTGCGCGTCCTCCACCTCAACACCCGCAACATCCTGATCCGCGACGAAGTGATGAGCGACGGCTCGATCGACGAAGCCGCGCTCTATGTCCGCGAGGTGATCCGCCGCGCGATCGACCTCGGCTCGGCCGCGATCATCCTCGTTCACAACCACCCCAGCGGCGACCCGGCACCAAGCCGCGCCGATATCGACTTGACGCGCAAGGTGGCGGAGGCGGGCAAACGGCTCGGCATCGCGCTCCACGACCACATTATCATCGGCGCAACCGGGCATTCGAGCCTGCGCGCGATGGGGCTGCTTTAGAGGGGCAACGCGCTCCCGATTCCGTCGATTTGAAGGGTCGGCCCGTCCCTGCTAACGCGCAGGCCATCGTGGTTCGGAGCCGATTCTGCGATGGTCCGACCCTGCCGACCCAAGGAAATCCGATGATTCCGCGCTATTCCCGCCCCGACATGGTCGCGATCTGGACGCCGGAAGCGCGCTTTCGCATCTGGTTCGAGATCGAAGCGCATGCGACCGATGCGCTCGCCGAGCTTGGCGTGGTGCCGAAGGAAGCGGCGGCGGCGATCTGGGCAAAGGGCGCGTTCGAGGTCGAGCGGATCGACGAAATCGAGCGCGAGACCAAGCATGATGTGATCGCCTTCCTGACCAATGTCGCCGAACATGTCGGGCCGGAGGCGCGCTTCATGCACCAGGGCATGACCTCGTCCGACGTGCTCGACACCTGCCTGTCGGTGCAGCTCGCGCGGGCAAGCGACTTGCTGCTCGCCGATATCGATGCGCTGCTCGCGGTGCTCAAGCGCCGCGCGATCGAGCATAAGATGACGCCGACGATCGGCCGTAGCCACGGCATCCATGCTGAGCCGGTGACCTTCGGGCTCAAGCTCGCCCAGGCCTATGCCGAGTTCGCGCGAAACCGCGCGCGGCTGGTCGCGGCGCGCGCCGACATCGCGACCTGCGCGATCTCAGGGGCGGTCGGCACTTTCGCCAATATCGATCCGTTCGTCGAAGCACATGTCGCCGCGAAGATGGGCCTCACGATCGAACCCGTCTCGACCCAGGTCATCCCGCGCGACCGCCATGCGATGTTTTTCGCGACGCTCGGCGTGATCGCGTCGTCGATCGAGCGGCTCGCGACCGAAATCCGCCATTTGCAGCGTACCGAAGTGCTCGAGGCAGAGGAGTTCTTCTCGCCGGGGCAAAAGGGTTCGTCGGCCATGCCGCACAAGCGCAACCCGGTGCTGACCGAAAACCTCACCGGCCTTGCGCGCATGGTGCGCGGCTATGTTACGCCCGCGCTGGAGAATGTGGCGCTGTGGCATGAGCGCGATATCAGCCATAGCTCGGTCGAGCGCTATATCGGCCCCGATGCGACGATCACGCTCGACTTCGCGCTCGCCCGGCTGACCGGCGTGATGGACAAGCTCGTGGTCTATCCGGCACGGATGGAGAAGAACCTTAACAAGATGGGCGGCCTCGTCCATTCGCAGCGCGTCCTGCTCGCACTGACGCAAGCCGGCGTCAGCCGCGAGGACGCGTATCGCCTCGTTCAGCGCAACGCGATGAAAGTGTGGGATTCGGACGGTGATCTGTCGCTGATGGAATTGCTCAAGGCCGATCCCGGGGTGACTGCCGCGCTGTCGGTGGCGGAAATCGAGGACAAGTTCGACCTCGGCTATCATTTGAAGCATGTCGACACGATCTTCGCGCGGGTGTTTGGCGAAGGCGACGGAAACGCGTGACGCCGGAGCGCCCTGACCGCTCGACGCTGATCGCGCGCGCGGTCCTCGCGATTGCCGCAATCGCGCTCGCGTGGGGATTGGCGCGGCTCGCGCTCCACGCGAGCGATGCGCTGAGCGATCCCTTCGGGCGGGACTATGGCGAGGGCGTCGTCTGGCAGCAGATGCTGCGCATCATGGCGGGATCGGGCTATGCGCGGCTCGGCGAGTTCCCGGCGTTCGTCTTCAATTACCCGCCGGTCTATCATCTGGTGACCGCAGCGACGTCGGCGGTGTTCGGGCTTGATCAGCTCTTCGCCGGGCGGCTCGTGTCGCTCGTTTCAACGATCATCTCCGCATTGCTGGCCGGAATCGTGACCGCCACGGCGATCGGCGCCGGTGAAGATCGGCGCGTTCGTGCCGCGGCCGGACTATGCACCGCCGCGTCCTTCGCCTCGCTCCCGCTATTGCTGACCTCGGCGCTGCTGATGCAAATCGACATGCTGGCGCTGGCGTTCACGCTCGCCGGGCTGGTGGTCGCCGTCCGAGCGGTAGAGCGTCCAGCGCTGGCAATCGGCGCGGGCGTTTTGTTCACGCTCGCGCTCTACACACGCCAGACCAGCCTCCCCGCCCCCGCCGCCGCCTTCCTCATCCTGCTGATCGCCCGCCCGCGCGCCGCTTGGATGCTGCTCGGTAGCGCGATACTTGCCTCGTTCATCGGTCTTTGCCTGATCCACGCGACGCAGAGCGACCATTTCCTGACCAACATCATCTTCTACAATCTCAACCGGATCGCTTGGGACCATGCCGCCAAAACCATGTTCGTTCTGCTCGCGAACATCGTACCGATCGCGCTTGGCGGCATCGGCTTCGCGATCGCGTGGCGGCGGCTCGATCCGCGCAATTGGCGGCGATGGCGCGAGCGGATGGCGCGCGAAAGCGGATTGGCGGCAACGGGAATCGTGCTGCTGATGGTGATCCTCAAGACGCTGATGCTGCCGATGATCCTCAAATCGGGCGCCAATGACAATTATCTGATCGACTGGTTCGCCGGCATCGCGATCCTGGTCGGGATCGCGCTGGTCACGGTCATCCGCGCCGCGCTGTCGCGGTCGTCCGCGCCAAGCGGCTTGCTGCTGATCCTGATCGGGGTTGGCCTACCGATCCACATGCTCGATCCGCCGCTCGCCCCCGACGCCCCCTATCAAGGCCGCGATCAGGGCGCGATGGGTGCGCTGGTCGCGCGGGTTCGCGCCAGCCCGAAGCCGGTGGTGAGCGACGATATGGTGCTGTTGCGCCGCGCGGGACAGAGCGTGATGTGGGAGCCTGCGATGATCGCCGAACTGGGCAGCGCAGGCGTGTATGATCAAAACCGGCTCGCGGCGCAGGCTCGGCGCGGCGATTTCGGTTTCTTCGTGACGCATGGCGACCGCGGCGACCTGATCTACGATCAGCGCTTCACCCCGGTAATTGCCGATGCAATCGACGCCGCCTATCCGCGTCGCGAACACGTGGGGGCGTTGACGCTGCACCTGCCTCGGTGATTGCCGTCGCCGGTTGCATTTGTTGCATGTGCGAACGCACGTAATAAAATTGCGCGCACTCGCAACAATCTCCAGATGTGTCGGTGCCGGAACGAACCGGCACACGGAGACCCAACGATGCGCATTTTGGAAAAGCTTGCCAGTGGCTTGATCGCCGCCGCAGGCGTCGCGCTGTTGGTTGAGGTCACTTTGATCCTCTGACCCATCAGCCCAACCGCCCCTTCTTATGTCGGGGCGGCCAGGGCCGAAGGGGGCTGCCCGTCAGTGAAAATCGGGGTTACAAAACGATCAGCGTTGCTGCTACGCTAACCCCATGTTTCGCAGCATTCCGGACGTTTTGTCGTCGTCAGACCTCGCCCAACTCCGCGCCATCGCCGCGCGCACGCCGTTTATCGACGGCAAGATGAGCGCGGTCGGCTCACCCGTCAAAAACAACGTCCGTGTCGGCGACACAGCCGCGCTGCAACAATCGGCGAATATCGTCGGCAATGCCTTGCTCCGCAGCGAGGATTTCCGCGTTTTTGCCTTCCCCAAGGCGATCACCCCGCCACTCCTCACCCGCTACGACACGGGCATGCATTACGGCATCCATGTCGATTCAGCGTTCATGCCGAGTGGCGAGCGCTCGATCCGCGTCGATCTGTCGTGCACCATCTTCATCAGCGCGCCCGAAGAGTATGACGGCGGCGAATTGCTGATCCGGCTGGGGTCGAACGAGGTGTCGATCAAAGGCGCGGCGGGCAGCGCGATCGTTTATCCATCGACGACGATCCACCAAGTCTTGCCCGTTAAATCAGGCTCGCGGCTGATCTCGCTCACCTTCATCGAAAGCCGCATCGCCAATTCCGAACATCGCGAATGGTTGTTCGAGCTCAACGAAGTCGCCGCGATTGCCGGTGAGAAAATGGACATCGACACCTATACCCGCCTTCAACGCGTCAGCGAAAATTTGCTGCGCTATTGGGGCGATCCGGACTGACTGGGATATCGCAGAGCACCGCCGGCGGTCTATCCGTAGGGCCACAACTTGGCTGGATCACAGTTGCGCGCAAGATCGGCCATCTTCTCATTTTCCTTGGCGCACTTCTCGAGCATGCGCTTGCGATAATCGAGCGTCACCGGCATCCACAATCCGCGATGCTCGACCTTCGTCTCTTCGAGCGTGTTAGAGTACTCGATCCACTTCTTTTTCCAATTCTGCCCGACCGACAGGCCAACCAGCGCGTTGATAAGCAACAGCACCATGACCGGCGGAAGCGCGGCGCGCACGTCGGCGTTTCCTTCTTTCGCAAAGGCATAGGAGAGCAGGGCCGAGATCAGTCCTAAAAGAGCCGTCACCAACCCGCCAACCAAGGCCTCCTGCGACGACCCCGCCATTACGCCCGCGATTCCGCCAAGGATCGCAAATGCGAGGGGAAACAACTTCAGTGCATTCGGGAGAGTAACGCTTGCGCGTCGCAACCCCCAAAGCACTAGCCACGCGGAGCCGATCGACATCGCCAAGACCGGGATCGCCAACGCAACGAGATCCATTAGGATATCGATGACACTCGTTAGAATATTCATCACTTAAGCCCCCATTCAGTCCCCGATCTTGTTCATATGCTTCACAGCGCGCTCAACATCGCGGTACGCCTTACGATCGAGCTTATAGTCGGGACTCTCGCGATACTCTCGATCGACCTTCGCTATATCCTTGATTTTCTCGGCGAAACTCTCGTTGTCGCGCGCGGTCTCGGCGACCGCATCGTCCCACTCGGGACTTCCGGGACCGACCCGCGGCAAGCAGGGGCGGCATGGCCTTCCGCCCATCCGGCTACATGGCCTGACACAGAAGCCATCGTCATTTATGCCTTGAGCGCCCACGCTGGTCGCCTCTTGCGCCACTGCCGACCCGACAACCGAAATGGCGCATAATAGTGCTTGAATTTTCCACATCGGAAACCCCCTCCCAATATAAATCGAGAGAGATAGTATCGCGAAGTTGATTTCAGGCAAGCGTGAAAACGAAGTCTACCCGCGCGAACGACTACCCCCAAGCGCCCTTCATCTTCTTGAAAAACCCCGTGGTCTGCGGGTTTTCCTTGCCCGTCTCGGTCGCGCGGAATTCCTCGAGCAATTCGCGCTGGCGCCCGGTCAGGTTACTTGGCGTTTCAACTTCGATGCGAATGACGAGATCGCCGCGCCCGCGCCCCTGCAGCACCGGCATGCCCGCGCCACGCTGCCGCAGTTCGCGGCCACTTTGCGTGCCGGGCGGGATCTTGATCGGATGCCGCACGCCATCGGGACCCGGAATATGGATTTCTCCGCCGAGCGACGCGGTCGTGAAACTGATCGGCGTGCGCGCGAACAGCGTCGTGCCCTCACGCTCGAACAGCGCATGGCGCGCGACGTGAAGGAAGATGTAGAGATCGCCTGGCGGCGCACCACGCAAGCCCGCTTCGCCCTCGCCGGTCAGCCGCACGCGGGTGCCCTCATCGACGCCGGGCGGAATGTTGACGGCACGCGTCTTGGTCTTTTCGACGCGCCCCTCGCCACGGCAATTGCCGCACGGATCGGCGATCGTCTGGCCGGCGCCGTGGCAGGCCGGGCAGGTCCGTTCGACCACGAAGAAGCCCTGCTGCGCGCGCACCTTGCCGTGCCCGTGGCACGTTACGCACGATTTGGCCGAGGTGCCCTTGGTCGCGCCGCTACCATTGCAGACGTCGCACGCGCCCGTGACATCGATCGTGATTTCGGTCGATTTGCCGTGAAATGCATCTTCGAGCGTGATTTCCATGTCGTAGCGCAAATCCGCACCACGCCGGGGGCCCGTCGCGCCACCGCGCTGGCCGCCCATGAACTCGCCGAAGATATTTTCGAAAATATCGGAGAATGCGCTGAAATCCTGCGCGCCGCCGCCGCCACCGCCCTGTTGCTTGAACGCGGCATGGCCGTAACGATCATAGGCCGCGCGCTTTTGCGGGTCCTTCAGGCAATCATAGGCTTCGCTGATCGATTTGAAGCGCGCCTCCGAATCGCGGCAGCCGGGATTTTTGTCCGGATGGTAACGCATCGCCAGGCGGCGATAGGAGGATTTGAGCGTGCCCTCGTCGGCATCCCGCTCACATTCCAGCAGTTCATAGAAATCAACGTCGGTCGTCATGCTCGGCCCCCGCCCTGCCCGTCACCCGCGCCACTAGTGCACGGATGGCGGGAGGTGCGCATCAGTTTTTACGCTTTGGTATCATCGACTTCGGAGAATTCCGCGTCGACGACGTCTTCCTTGGGCGCGTCTGTCTCGCCAGCGGGCGACGCTTCGGACTGGGCCTGCTTCTCATAGATCGCCTGGCCAAGCTTCATCGCGACCTGCTGGAACTTCTCGCTCTCGGCCTTCATTGCCGCAGCGTCGTCCCCTTCGAGCACGGTCTTGGCAGCAGCAATCGCCGCCTCGATCTCGCCCTTCAGCGCCGCATCGACCTTGTCGCCATTGTCGGCCAGCTGACGCTCGGTCGTGTGGACCAATCCGTCGAGCGTGTTGCGCGCTTCGGCCGCCTCGCGACGCTTCTTGTCGTCCTCGGCGAACTGCTCGGCATCGCGCACCATCTGCTCGATGTCGCGCTCCGACAGACCACCCGAGGCCTGGATGCGGATCTGCTGTTCCTTACCGGTGCCCTTGTCCTTGGCCGACACGTTGACGAGACCGTTGGCGTCGATGTCGAAGGTGACCTCGATCTGCGGCACACCGCGCGGTGCGGGGGGAATGCCGACCAGGTCGAACTGGCCGAGCATCTTGTTGTCCGCCGCCATTTCGCGCTCGCCCTGGAACACGCGGATCGTGACAGCCTGCTGATTGTCGTCGGCGGTCGAATAGGTCTGCGACTTCTTGGTCGGGATCGTCGTGTTGCGATCGATCATGCGCGTGAACACGCCACCCAGCGTCTCGATGCCGAGCGACAGCGGCGTCACGTCGAGCAGCAGCACGTCCTTGACGTCACCTTGCAGCACGCCCGCCTGAATCGCCGCGCCCATCGCCACGACCTCATCGGGGTTGACGCCCGAATGCGGTTCCTTGCCGAAGAAGTCCTTCACGACCTGACGGACCTTGGGCATGCGCGTCATGCCGCCGACGAGGACGACCTCGCTGATATCGGCTGCCTTGACGCCGGCATCGGCCAGCGCCTTGCGGCACGGCTCGAGCGTGCGCTGGATCAAATCGTCGACCAACCGCTCGAGATCCGAACGCGTGATCTGCTTGACGAGATGCTTCGGGCCGGTTGCATCGGCCGTAATGAACGGCAAATTGACTTCGGTCGTGGCCGCCGACGACAGTTCGATCTTCGCCTTTTCGGCAGCTTCCTTCAGACGCTGGAGCGCGAGCTTGTCCTTGGTGAGATCGATCCCTTCGGCCTTCTTGAAATCGTCCGACAGGAAGTTGAGCAGCTTATTGTCGAAATCCTCGCCGCCCAGGAACGTGTCGCCATTGGTCGCCTTCACTTCGAACACGCCGTCGCCAATCTCGAGGATCGAGATGTCGAACGTGCCGCCGCCAAGGTCATAGACCGCGATCGTCTTGTTGGTGTCCTTGTCGAGGCCGTAAGCCAGCGCCGCCGCAGTCGGCTCGTTGATGATGCGGAGCACTTCGAGACCGGCAATCTGTCCGGCGTCCTTGGTCGCCTGACGCTGCGCATCGTTGAAATACGCCGGAACGGTGATGACCGCTTGCGTCACCGTCTCGCCGAGATACGCCTCGGCGGTTTCCTTCATCTTCTGCAGCGTGAAGGCCGAAATCTGCGACGGGCTGTATTCCTTGCCACCCGCGCCGACCCAAGCGTCGCCATTGCCGCCACGCACGATCTGATACGGGACCAGCTCGGTGTCCTTCTTGGTGATCGGATCGTCGAAGCGACGCCCGATCAGGCGCTTTACCGCGAAAATCGTGTTTTCGGGGTTGGTCACCGCCTGGCGCTTGGCCGGCTGACCGACGAGACGCTCGCCATCCTTCGCAAACGCGACGATCGACGGCGTGGTGCGCGCGCCTTCTGCATTCTCGATAACCTTGGGCTTGCCGCCTTCCATCACGGAGACGCAGCTGTTGGTGGTGCCGAGATCGATTCCGATTACTTTTGCCATTTGGTCCTCTGGGGCCCCCGTCTGTCAAAAAATTGCCATTCCGCCGCGCCCTTTCGATAAGCGACGCGACACTCACCCGGCGGATATAGGGGGGCTTTTGCTTGTCGCAAGATTTCACCGCACGTACAGGAGCGCGTGTTGTTCCCAACATGGGAGAAAGTCGTTGTTCCGCCGGTTCCTCAGTGTCGCCCTTCTTTCCCTCGCCGGATGCACCCAGCCGCCGCCCGCTCTGTCGGTCGACAAGGGCTATATCCGCCTGAATGCGGTCCCGAGCCGCCCGGCAGTCGCTTATTTTACGATTCACGGTGGTACGTCTGACGTAACGCTTCTGTCGGTCTCCACACCGGTGTCGGTGAAGAGCGAACTTCATGAATCAATGAACCATGCGGGCATGGCGATGATGAAGCCGATCGGCGATTTTCCGGTCCGCGCCGGATCCACCAATGTCTTCGCACCCGGCGGCAAGCATTTAATGGTGTTCGATATGAACCCGGGGATCAAGCCCGGACGCGCGGTCAAACTGACGTTCACTTTCTCGAACAATCAGCGGATCGATCTCGGCGTGCCGACAATCGCAGCGGGTGCGCCCGCGCCGACCGAATGACGGCACGATCGCTGACATCGACGGAAATCGAGCTCGCGCGCAGCGTCTTCGGCGACGCGATCGATTATGCCCCGGTACGGATCGAGCAGCGCAAATGGGCCTTTTTCCAGCCGCGCGAGACGGTCATGGCGCCGACCGGATGCATCCATTTTCACCCCAAGGGCACGCGTTATCGTGAGGATTTCGCGTGCGGCAATCTCGATGATCAGGGGCTGCTGATCCATGAACTGACGCATATCTGGCAAAGCCAGAACGGGATTTACCTGCCGCTCAGGCGGCATCCCTTCTGTCGCTACGATTATGCGGTGCGCGCCGGGTGGCCGCTCAAGCGCTACGGGATCGAGCAGCAAGCCGAGATCGTACGCCACACCTTCGTGCTGCGGCGCGGCGGCTTCATCCGCGGTGCACTGCCGCTGGCGACGCTGGAGGGCATTTTGCCGTTCTAAGGCACGTACCACCCCGGCGAAGGCCGGGGCCCAGTTGCGAAGGTGGAGGTGTCGAAGTTCGCCGCTCGCTTCAAGCCGGTCGCGACTGGGCCCCGGCCTTCGCCGGGGTGGCAGACACTATGCAGGCCTTTACGCCGCCAGCTCCTGCTCCCCGCGTTCCGCCAACCCCAAGGTTAGAATCGCCACCGCGCCGCGCCCCGGCCCCTCGCTCTCCAGCCTGAGCGAGCCGTGCATCGCCGCCATCGAATTGGCGCACCAGTGCAAGCCCAGACCGCCCGATTTGTGCTGCCGTGTAGAGAAACCGCGCTGGAACAGCGTCGGGGTACTTTCCGCCGCAAAGCCCTCGCCGTCATCGCGAATCGCAATATACGCGGTGTCGCCTTGCTCCTCGATCATCACGGTGATGCTGCCGCTCGCGGTGCCCTTCGCCGCGATCGCATCGGCCGCGTTCGAAAACAGATTGCCGATCACCTGGCTCAGGATGATCCGGCTCGCGAGCACATGGCACGGTTGCGCCGGAAAGCTGAACGCGATCGACACACTGCCCGAATAGCGCGCGATCGTTGCATTTTTGGCGATGATCTCGGTCACATCGCACGGCTCGACCGCAGGGCGCTCGTGCGCGGCGCTTTGCTGCGCGCCGATGATTTCGAGCACATGGCTCATCGCTTCGCGCCCGATCTGGAGTTCGGCGCGGCGCGCATCGCGGTCGCGCGTTTCGGCGTCGAGCGCGGCGGTGACGAAAGCGAGCAGTTTTGCGCGGCGTGGCTCGGGCAGATCGTCTTTCGCCAATTCCGCCATCGCCCGGTCGAGCACCGCGCGATCAACCGGCGGGGTCTGCGCAATCCCTTGCGACAGGATCGTGCTGATCGGGTTGAGCGCATTGCGGACATTGTGCATCACCGCGACCGCGCTTTCGCTCTTACCGAGCGCAAAGCTCTGCACCTCCAACTGTTCGCGCAAATCCTTCAATTGCTGTAGCATCGCATTGAAACTGTTGCCGAGTGAGCCGATCTCATCCTTGCGCACTTCATCGGGCAGCAGGCCGAGCGAACCCGAAGTGCGGACGATTTGCATATGGCTTTCCACGCGCGCGAGCGGACGCAGCACCAGCGTCGTGATCATCCGCCGCAGCATTGCGAGCACAACCAGCAGCAACAAGGTCGACCCCGCCACTGCGAGCCCCAGCATGCGTTGGCCGAGCACCGACACGTCGCGTGGCACGGTGAACGCCGCGCTCGCCACGGCATGGCCGTCGCTGCCGCGAATCGGCACGGCAATCCGCATCGTCGCACGCGCGGAGGTGATCATATTGGCATCCGGCGCACTCCGCAGATCGAGTGTCGCGGGCAGTTGCAGAACGTCCGACAGCGCCTTCGATGTGACGCGCCGCGCCATCAGCACATAGCCGCGCGGATCGCCGCTCCCGTCGCTGCGGCGGACCTTCGCGACACCGACGGCCGCCAGCTCGCGCCCCAGCCGCAAATAATAGCTCCCCGAACTCTTCGCGCCCAGGAACCGCCGGAAATCGGTCTTTTCGAGCGCCGCGGAAAAGGCCGCGCGTTGATCGGGCCGGTCGACACCCCGCGCCGCATCGCGCCAGCGCGCGATGACGATCCGGCCGTCATTGCCGACATAGGCCATGCCATCGACATTGAGATTGGCCATCGCGAGCGGCGAGAAGCTCTCCTTCTCGAACTCGCGCGTCGGCTGCGCCATATAGTCGTAGCTTGAAGTCCAATCGCCATAGTCGCGCACCGCACCTTCGACCTTGGCGGCGAAATCGCCGAGCGCCGCGCGAGTCCGTTCGACATGCGCATCGATCGATTTGGTCTCGAGCTGGTTGAAACTCGGGATGATCAGGGCGGCGAGCAACGCGGTCAGCGCGATCGACCCGATCAGGCCGACCCCGGTCAGGATCAGGACGAGCTTTGCGCCCAGCGAGCTGGGGTTGCGCAACCGCCCGATCCTGGCCCCGACCCCGTTTTGCACGGAACGGAGCGGTGCCATCAGCCGTGCGTCCCGTTACCCGCTTCGGCCTCTTCGGCGGAATCGTCGATCGCCGAGGGGTCGACGATGAAGCGAGCTTCGGCGATGCCGCGTGCAATATCCTCCGCGACCGGGCGTGACAGGAGATAGCCCTGCATGTGGCTGCATCCCGCAACGCGGAGCGCTTGCAATTGCGCCTCGGTTTCGACCCCCTCGGCCACCACGCCCAAGCCCAGCGCGCGGCCAAGATGGATGATCGAATGAACGATCGCCGCCGATTCGCGCTCACGCCCCATGCCATCGATGAAGCTGCGATCGATCTTCAGGCAATCGAGCGCGAATTTGCGGATGTTGTAGAGCGAGGAGTAACCCGTGCCGAAATCGTCGAGCGCGATGCGGAAACCCATCTGCCGCAATTTGTAGAGCGTGTCGGCGGCGCGATCGGCATCGTCGAAGATCGCGGTTTCGGTGATCTCGATCTGCACCCGCTGCGGCGCAACGCCGGCGCGCTGGACGCTTTCGACGAGGCGACCAACGAAATTGTGACGGCGAAACTGGCGCGGCGAGAAATTGACCGAGACATATTGCCCCGGCCACTGCGCCAGCACCTTGAGCGATTCGGCCAAGACCCAATCGCCCAGTTCGTGAATCAGATTCGATTCCTCGGCAATCGGGATGAACACGGCGGGGCTGATCGGTCCGTGATCGTCGGTGTTCCAGCGCAGCAACGCTTCAAACCCGACGACTTCCAGCTCCTCGCGCGCAACGATTGGCTGATAAACGAGACTCAGTTCGCCCTTGGCGATTGCCTGCGACAAGCCACTCTCGATCGAGCGGCGCAGGCGGATATTCTCATCCATGCTTTCATCGAACACGCGGACGATCCCGCGCCCGTCACGCTTGGCGTCGTTAAGCGCGAGATCGGCGCGGCGCATCAGGTCGGTCGGATCGCGGCTTTCGCCCGCTTCGGTAACGATCAGGCCGATCGACGCACCACCCTGAACCGAATTGCCGAGCACCTTGAACGTGCCGGAGCACGCCTTCAAAATGCGCGTGCAGTCCATTTCGGCGGCCTCGGTGCCGGGGGAATCGAACAGCAACCCGAACTCGTCCCCGCCAAGCCGCGCGACAAGGCCGCCTTCAGGAATTTGCGCCTGCAAAATTCCGCAGATCGTGCGGATCAGTTCGTCGCCGGCCAAATGGCCGAGTGTATCATTGACCAGTTTGAACCGGTCGAGATCGACCATCGCGACGGCAAATTGCGACGTGCCGCGCGCGCGGTCGGTCAGCGCACGACGGAACGCCAGCCGGTTGGGGGCCTCGGTCAGCGAATCGTGGTTCGCCATATGGATCGCGCGGCTTTCGTTCGCGGCGAGTTCATGCCCTTGCTCCTGCAACTGCACGACTTGCGCGGCGAGCACTTCACGCGCCGTCGCCAATTCGCGGTCGCCCTGCCAGCGATGCGCCAGCGCGGTCGCCATTTGCGTGACTTCGGCGACTTCGAACGGCTTGGCGATGTAGAAAATCTTGTCGGCGGGGCCCGCCGCCTTCGAAATTTCGATCGGCGAGAAATCGGAAAAGCCCGTGACGATAACGAGGTGGATATCGGGATCGAGCGCACGGATCCGGACGGCGGTTTCCTTGCCGTCGATGCCGGGCGGCATGCGCACGTCGATGAAGGCGACCGCGTACGGATCGCCAGCACGGATCGCGGCTTCGACCGCAGCGACGCCGTCGAGGCCCTGCATCGCGTGCGTGAGCGCGAAGTCCGGCGCTTCATCCGCCGCTACCGCATCGTCATCGCCGAACAGTTCGGCCGCCATCGCATCCAGCGCGCCCGTATCGGTGGATACCGGCGCGAAGCTGCGCCGATAGCTGTCATGCATGGCCGGTTCGTCGTCGACGATCAGTATTCGCATATCGGCACCGCCCGTAAAATCACCGGGCGCTTCGGCCCGTTGCAATGGGGTAAGCGGATGCGGTTAAAGCGGGGTAAACGACGTAGCTTAGCGGAGTGCGTATAGCCTCAATCCCGTTCGGGCTGAGCTTGTCGAAGCCCCACGTGCCCCAAACGACACCGGATGTGTGGCATGCGGCCCTTCGACAAGCTCAGGGCGAACGGAGCAAGGTGCGACTTATTCCCTTAACGGAGTGCACGCACGCCCAGCTCGACCGCGCCGAGCGGCCCCGCCATCCCGCCGAGCGCGGCGGGCACGACATAATCCTCGATCGGCAGCAATCCGCTCGCCGCGACATAGCCGCCAAGGCTCTCGGTCACCTTCGCGCGGATCGCCGGAAAGAGCTGCGGCGTGCCGACCATCACGCCGCCGCCCATGACGATCCGGCGCGGGATTCCTGTCAGGACGAGCATGTGGCAAAGCTGCGCCAGCGTATGCGCCACGCCCTCCCAGGCGGCATGATCGGGCGGCAGATCCTGTGCCGGGATGCCGGTGCGCGCGCGAATCGCAGTGCCCGACACAAGCCCCTCGACACACGCGCCGTGGAACGCGCAGGATCCGGGCCAATCGTCGCCCGCTAGGCGCACCGGCCGGATATGGCCAAGCTCGGCATGCGTCAGCCCGGCGACCGGCGCATTGCCGAGCACCAGCCCGACCCCAACACCAGTGCCGACCGTGACATAGGCATGATCCGCCACATCGCGCGCCGCACCCCAGCGCCCCTCTCCGAGCGCCGCGCCGTTGACGTCGCTGTCGAAGCCAAGCGGCACGCGCGCCACCCGCGCCAGACGCATGCCAACATCGGTGTTCGACCAGCCCGGCTTGGTCGTTGCGGTGATGAAGCCATAATCGGCGGCATTATGATCGAGCGAGACCGGTCCGAAACTGGCGATGCCGAGCGCGTCATAGCCCGGCCAGCCCCGCAATACCGCTTCGACCGCGCCGAGCGTTTCATCGGGCGTGGTCGTCGCAATGCTAATGCGGTCGCGCACATCGTCCGGGCCGCTGGCCAGGACGCAGATGACCTTCGTCCCGCCCAGCTCGACACCCGCGATGAGCGGATCGCTCACTCGACCGTGACCGACTTCGCCAAATTGCGCGGCTGATCGACATCGGTGCCCTTGATCACCGCGACATGATACGCGAGCAACTGCACCGGAACCGCATAAACGAGTGGCGCGATCAGCGGGTGGACCTTGGGCATGGTGATCGTCGCCAGGCAATTGTCGCCCGCCGCCTGCACCCCGTCATAATCCGAGATCAGCACCACCTTGCCGCCGCGCGCCTGCACTTCCTGCATGTTGCTGACAGTCTTGTCGAACAAGGGTCCGGACGGCGCGATGACGATGACGGGCACATTCTCGTCGATCAGCGCGATCGGCCCGTGCTTCATCTCGCCTGCGGCATAGCCCTCGGCGTGGATATAGCTAATTTCCTTCAGTTTCAGCGCACCTTCCAGCGCCAATGGATAATCCGTCCCGCGCCCGAGATACAGCACGTCGCGCGCACCCGCGATGAGATGCGCCATCGCCTGGATCGTTTCATCATAGGCGAGCGCCCCATTGAGCGCGGCAGGGGCTTCGGCGAGGTGATGGACGATCGCCTTTTCCTCCGCGGCATCCATCCGACCCTTGGCCTTGGCGAGATTGGCGGCGAGCGCAGCGAGCACCGCCAGCTGGCACGTGAACGCCTTGGTCGAGGCGACGCCGATCTCTGGCCCGGCATGCGTTGGCAGCAGCAGATCGGCCTCGCGCGCCATCGAACTGGTCGGCACGTTGACGACGACCGCGATCGTCTGCCCTTCGGCACGGGCGTGGCGGAGTGCGGCGAGCGTATCGGCGGTCTCGCCCGACTGGCTGATGAACAGCGCCAAACCGCCCTCCTCCATTACCGGCGCGCGGTAGCGGAATTCGGAGGCGACATCGAGATCGACCGGAACGCGCGCGAATTGCTCGAACCAATATTTGGCGACCATCCCGGCGTAGAAACTTGTTCCGCATGCGACGATCGTCACGCGTTTGATGGACGACAAGTCGAACTCGGGGATCGGCAGCGAGACCTTTTCCTCCATCCGCTGGAGGTACGAGCGCAACGTCTGCGCGACGACGATCGGCTGTTCGTAAATTTCCTTGAGCATGAAGTGCCGGAAATTGCCCTTGTCGATCAGCGCGCCGGTTACGCCGGAAATCGTGATCGGCCGCTCGACGGGCGTGTTGTCCTTGTCGAAAATCTTCGCGCCATCGGCGGTGATGACGACCCAATCGCCCTCCTCGAGATAAGAGATGCGCTGCGTCAGCGGCGCAAGCGCGAGCGCGTCGGAACCGAGATAGGTCTCGCCGTCGCCATATCCGACCACCAGCGGCGACCCCAACCGCGCGCCGATCAGCAATTCGGGGTGTTGGCGAAACAGAATCGCCAGCGCGAACGCACCGTGCAGGCGCGGCAACACCTCGGCCACCGCATCGGCCGAGCTCATCCCGCCCTCGACCTTTTCGCTGATCAGATGCGCGACGACTTCGGTATCGGTCTCGCTGGTGAACACCCGCCCCCGCGCGATCAGTTCGTCGCGAAGCGGCTTGAAATTCTCGATGATGCCATTGTGGACCAGCGCCACTTCGCCCGTGGCGTGCGGATGCGCATTGTTGGTGGTCGGCCCGCCATGCGTCGCCCAGCGCGTGTGCGCGATACCGACAGTGCCTTCGAGCGGCGATACCGCCAGTTCGCGCGCGAGATTGATCAGCTTGCCCGAGGCGCGCCGACGGTCGATCTCCCCGTCATGCACGGTCGCGATCCCGGCCGAATCATAACCGCGATATTCGAGCCGTTTGAGCCCGTCGAGCAACCGCTCCGCGACCGGTTCTTTGCCGATGATGCCTACGATACCGCACATGGGATGTGACTTTCGTTACAGGATATAGGGGACGCGGATGCCCGGCATTTCGACCGGAAAGTCTTTGGTGTTGCGGGTTACGAGAATGCGGCCCCGTACCTGCGCCGACGCGAGAATGATGGCATCGGCCGCGCGCAAACGCTTTCTTTCACGGCGGAGCGCCGCAGCAAGTTCGGCGGTCTCCTGATCGAGTTCGTCGATAGCGAAGCCCGACAAAAAAAGCCTCGCCCGCGAAAGCTCGTGCGGCAAACCTTTGGACAGGACCTCGATCCAAGCCACACGGCTGATCCAAAGTCGCTGACCGCTCTCGGTCGCACGCACAAGCTCCGCGTAGGCAAGCTCCACGCCTTCGAGTGCATCGATCACAATGTTGGCGTCGAATGCGTAGCTGCTCACGCATCGGGTCCAGGTTTCCAAGACACTGGTCGCCCCGCCTTAATGTCGAGATAGGCTTGCCGCTCTCGATCATCGTCATCATCGAAAAGGTCGGGAAACTCTGCCTTCACTTCCTCGTAATCGTCGTCCCACGGTCGCGTCCAGGAAGCGCGCTCACGGCGCTGCCATTCAACCGCATCGCCGATATCCGTCCTGTCCTTCCACAGGCCAAAACCAGCATCCAGCCAGGCGAGATTCTTGTTCGGCTCCATCGGCCCCCGAAAATACGATACCGCCTCGCGGAGCAACGATGCCCGCGACCGACCGAGCGCGGCGGCGGTTTCGTCAAGCCATTTGATGTCTTCGTCAGGCAAATCGGCAAGGATGCGCGTCATGATGATATCACGATATCATATCGCGATATCATTTGCCAGCTTTTTTCGTCGCCATTGCCTCGCGAAAGCGCTTGGCCCAACCCGGTTTCGCACTTTGCACACCGCGCCCAAGCGCCAACGCATCCGCCTCCACCTCGGCCGTAATGACCGATCCCGCCCCGACGATCGCACCCGCGCCGATCGTCACCGGCGCGACAAGCGCCGAGTTCGAACCGATGAACGCGCCTTCGCCGATCACCGTTTTGTACTTGAAATAGCCATCATAATTGCAGGTGATCGTGCCAGCACCGATGTTCGCGCCCGCGCCCACCTCGGCATCGCCGAGATAGGTCAGATGGCTCGCCTTCGCGCCCGCGCCGAGAATCGCTTTCTTCATCTCGACGAAATTGCCGACCTTCGATCGCTCGCCCATTACCGCGCCGGGGCGCAGCCGCGCGAACGGGCCGACCTCGGCCTTCGCGCCGATCGTCGCGCCTTCGATATGGCTGAAGCCGTGGATGGTCGCGCCGTCGCCGACCGCCACGCCGGGGCCGAAGAAGACATTGGGTTCAATCACGACATCGCGGCCGATCATAGTATCGTAGGCAAACCAGACTGTCTCCGGCGCCATCAGCGTGACGCCGTCCGCCATCGCCTGCGCCCGGCGCGTCGCCTGCCACGAAGCCTCGACGGCGGCGAGTTCCCCCCGGCTGTTGACCCCGGCGACCTCCGCCGCAGCCGTCTCGATCACCGCCGAGCGACGCCCGTCTGCCGCCGCCAGCATCACCACGTCGGGCAGATAATATTCGCCCGCCGCATTATCGTTTCCGACCCGCGCGAGCAGCGCGAACAGATCGGCGCTACGCACCGCCATCAGCCCGGAATTGCAAAGGTCGATCGCGCGCTCGGCGTCGGTCGCGTCCTTATACTCGACCATTTTGCCAATGATGCCGTCCTCGGCGATAATCCGGCCATAGGCCGCCGCATCCTGCGGCCGAAACCCGAGCACGACCGCGACGGGCGCATCGGCTGCATTAAGCCGATCCAGCATCGCCTGCATCGTCACCGACGCGACCAAAGGAACATCGCCGTACAGAATCAGGACGTCGCCGACGAACCCGGCAAGCGCCGCCTCGGCCTGTGCGACGGCATGCGCGGTGCCGAGCTGATCGGCCTGCAGCGCCGTCGCGATGCCCAGCGGAGAGACCGCCGCCTCGACTTGCTCACGTCCCGCGCCGGTAACGACGACGGTACGCTCAGGCTGCAACGCCTCTACCGCAGCGATGAGGTGCAGCAGCATCGGTCGCCCCGCGATCGGATGCAGCACCTTGTGCAAATCCGACTTCATGCGGGTGCCTTTGCCCGCGGCGAGGATGATGGCGGCGAGAGGTCGGCTCATGCGCACCGCCCTGCCACGACAGTCTTGCCATTTCCATAGCAACCCTGTCAGGCGCGTCCGCATGACGAAGAATTCATTCGAAATCGTCGGGTTCGACCTCGACGGCACGCTGGTCGACAGTAGCGGCGATTTGACCGCCGCCGTCAACGATACGCTCGCCTTTGCCGGTCGCCCGCTGCTCCGCGTCGAGCAGGTAAAATCGATGGTCGGCGGCGGCGCAAAACATATGCTGGCGCAGGGCCTGGAGGCGACGGGCGGCTGCACGCCGGAGGAATTCCGCCCGCTCTACAAGCGGATGCTGGCTTATTATGGGGAGCATGTGTCGGTGCATACTCGCCCCTTCCCCGGCGCGCTGGCGGCGCTCGACCAGCTCGATGCGATGGGGGTCAAGAGCGCGATCGTCACCAACAAGTTCGAGAATCTGGCGCTGCGGCTGCTCGACGATCTCGGTCTGAGCGAGCGATTCGCCTGCATCATCGGCGGCGACACGATGGGGCCGGGCCTGTCGAAGCCGCACCGCGCGCCAATCGATGAGATGATCCGGCGCTGCGGCGGCGAAGTCGGCACGACTCGCGCGGCATTCGTCGGTGATTCGATCTATGACATCATGGCGGCACGCAACGCCGAGATTCCCGGAATCGCGGTCAGCTTCGGCTTTCTGCTCGAACCGGTCGAGGAGATGGGCGCGGACGCGGTAATCGACTCGTTCGATGCGTTGCTGCCAACGCTCGAACGTCTGTCAGCCTGACGCCGGTCCCGCACCGCCCTTGCGCCATTTGGTCCACAAATGCCGCGCCAGCATCGCGGGCGGCATGCGCAGCCAATGCGAACGCATGTAAAAGGCCTGTCGCGTCAACGGTCGTATCGCCCTGCCCCATCCGTCGCGCGCCGTGATGCGGCGGAGATAGGCGTGGTCCGCCGGGCCAAGCTTCGCACCCTCACCAAAAAGCGCGGTCGCCAGCCGTAACGCGCGCGCGACTTCGCGCGACAGGCCATGATGCGCCGCCCGCGAGTCCAAGCCGCTGGTGCCGAACTGATCGACCAGACAGCGCACATCCCACAGATTGCGAATGCCACCCGCCAGATCGCCGTCCGCGAACAGATGCGCCGCTGCATGAACGATCATGTCCGCGTGCGACAACGTCCACAGCCCTGGCGCGATCTCCACCGCCTCCGCCAGCAAAGCCTTCGCGTCGGGCGTGATTCGCGCGGTCAGCGGCAGGATCGTGTGGTGGACGTCGATCATCCGGTCGCGCTCACGGTGGATCAGCGGCGGGAGCTCGTGCATCCATTGCCGGTAATAAGCGTCGTCATACGGGTCGGGCTTGACCCACTCCCACCCGGCTCCGATCAGCGCCGTCTCGACCGCGTCGAGCGTCTCGCGCGGCACAAGGATATCGAGGTCACCGATCGAGCGCCCCTGCCCCGCGCGCAAATCCGCCGCGACGAACGCCGTCCCCTTCAGCAGCACGATTCGCACCCCGAGCGGCGCGAGCGCACGCCGCGCCGCCTCCGCTTCCCACAAGGCGACGACGCGGCCCTGCTCGGCCGAGGCCCGCGCATCGGCAAGGATCCGCGCAACGCCGGATGGCACCGCAACGCCGTCGAGCCGCCACGCCAGCGTCCCGATCATCTGTTCCGCGCGCGCAATGGCGAGCAGGGCCGTCCAGCCTTCCGCATCGAGCGCGCGGACATTCTCGGGCAGCCGCAGCGCACGGGCGAGGAGCCAGCCATCTGGCGCGCCGCCCTCTACCGACCCAGCCATGCCGCCTCCACTTGTGCGACGGCGCTCGCCGTATCGGGATAGTCGATCGCGCGCGCGGGCACGGTTTTGACGAGCGCGGTCAGCGCATCGAACCCGCGCTCGCCGATCGCGACGTAGTTGGTCGAGGCTTGCGTCAGCCGCACGAACACTTCGCTCGGCGACAGATCGCGCGCCGCCGCCTCGAAGCCGAAGCTCGGGAACAGGATCAGTGCGGGCCGGGCCGGTTGGTCCATCGCCGCCACTGCGGCCGCATCGGGCACGACATGGCGGATATTACCCTTGGGCGTCCCCTCCAGCAGCGGGCCGAAGCGATCGTCGGGGAATTCCGCTGCGACCGTCGCGATACTGGCATTTTTCAGACTAATCAGCCGGGGAAAGGCGTGAATCAACCCCGTCTCCGGATCGAGCAGCGCGAACTCATCGCCCATCAGCCGCCACCCGCGCACGCTCAGCAACGCGGCGAGCGTCGATTTCCCCGCGCCCGAAACGCCGGTCAGCACCAGCGCCTGCCCGTCCCGCTCGACCACGGCGGCATGCAGCAGCAGATAGCGCCGCTGACCGAGCGCCATCTGCAGGTTCATCCCCATTTCGGCCGCGAGCAAGCCTTGCGCGAGCGGCAGTGGTGCCGCGTCGGGCAGAACGTAATCACCGCCGATCATCACCGCCGGCCGCGCGAAGCGTCGCCATGGCCGTGCTGCGAACAGGCGTACCGTAAAATCCGGCACGCCGTCGTGCGGCTTGGGATAAGCGGCATAGAGCGTTTCGAGCTGGGCGATCGGCGCGCGCCAGTCCGACCCGATGCGAAAACCCACCGGTCCGATCCGCACGGTAAAGCTGTGCCTCACGCGGTCGACACCAGGCCGGTCGCGACCAATTCGTCGAGCCGCGCGAGCAACGCCGCTTCATCGGCATCGCCCAGGTCATAATCGCTCGCCAAGCGCGCGAGCAGGGCCGATCGGGTCAGCCCCGCCTCGCCCAGCGTCGCCAAAATCTCGGGCGCGGGCGCAGTAATGAGATGCGTGATGCCGGAGGCGCGGTGATAGACGCCGGTAAAGCTGTCGAGATGGACGATCTTCAGCGTCTCGGGCCGTGCCATGCGGTACAGGGGACCGCCACCCGCATCCTCCACCGGATCAGCCGCGCGGCATTTGCAGCGACGCGAAGCAGGTAAAGCCGCTCGTCCCCGATTGCAGCCGCCGGATATAATTGGTGTAGGCGCGGCTCTGGTCGTAGCTCGTCCCCGGCAATTGCCCCCCGGCAAGCGCCGTCTTGACCTCTTCGCCCTTGAACGGCCGACCTGGCGGCGCGAAGGCGCCTTGCGTGCCGCGCGGCACGGTGGTCCCGTCGGCGGCGATGTAGCTGCCCGCGCGGCCCGGATCAGGCACGGGAATTTCGCATGTCGAAATCGATGCAGTGGTCGCGGCCAGCGCCGGTCGGATCGACACCACCGCTGCCGCACCGACCGCGCCGAGCATCAACGCACGGCGACGCGTGGCATGGGGGGCGTCGGTCGGATCATCGTTCATCACCTTAAGCCCTTTCACATTCGCAAATCGCTGGCAAGCAAGGCTATCGAGGTTAAGCATCTTTCCGCTAAGAGCCAATTCCATGGGGCAAGGTTTCGGTTCGCGCACAATAACAGCAATCGGCATCGTCTTGGTCGCGACGATCGCGGTGTTTCTGATCAATTCGGGGTTGCAGGAGGCGCTGATCACGCTCGTCGGCGGGATCGCGGCGGCGTTGGCGGCAACCGGCGTCGGCGACCAGCCGATCGAAGCCCCGCGCCCATTGCCTGCGCCAACCAGCCCGCCAGACCCCGAGATCCAGGAAGTGATCGAGGCGATCGTCGAGCCCGTGCTGATCGTGGCGGACGGGCGCGTCACCAACGCCAATCGGGTCGCGCTCGCCCTGCTCGGCAAGCATATCGTGGGGGAGGATGTGCGCGTTGCGATCCGGCACCCCGGTGCCGCCGAACGGCTCGCCAGCCCGATGTCGGGCGTGCCGCAGGGGCCGATCAATCTGGTCGGACTCGGCACGCTCGATCAACATTGGGAAATGCATGTCGGTCGCGCGGCTGGTGGACAGCGCATCGTCCAACTGGTCGACCAGACCGGCAATTACGCCGCCGAGCGGATGCGCGTCGATTTCGTCGCCAATGCCAGCCACGAGCTGCGCACGCCGCTCGCCTCGATCCTCGGCTATATCGAGACGCTAGGCGACGAAAAGGCCGGGGCCGACCCTGAGGTCCGCGCACGCTTCCTGAAAATCATGTTCGACGAAGCGCGGCGGATGCAACGGCTGGTCGAGGATCTCATTTCGCTCAGCCGAATCGAGGCCGAGAAATACCGCTTGCCCGACCGTGCCGTCGATCTCGCCGCGCTGATCGGCGAAGTGCGCTCCGAACTGTTCGATGCGCAGGATGTGCGCAGCAACGACATTGTCGCCACGCTCGAGCCGGCGGTCCCCCCGGTAATCGGCGACCGCGCGCAATTGAGTCAGATGCTCCACAATCTGATCGGCAATGCGATGAAATATGGCCGTCCCAATACGCCGGTCGCCGTAAAATTATGGCGCGATCCGGCGGGGATGGTGCGGATCAGCGTTACCGACGAAGGCGAAGGCATCGCGCCCGAACACGTCCCCCGCCTGACCGAGCGATTCTACCGCGTCGACCCCGGTCGCAGCCGGGCGGCAGGGGGCACCGGCCTTGGCCTCGCGATCGTGAAGCATATCGTCGAGCGGCATCGTGGGCGGCTCGATGTCGCGAGCATCGTGGGCACGGGCACGACGATTACCGTCATGCTGCCCGCGCATATTCCCGCACAGGCCGACTCTGTCATCAAACGGTAACGCGAGTGTCACACAGGGTGCCCGGTCGTCCTGCTACAGCGACTCCGGGATAGGCTAAGCCCGAGGGGGAAATTCCATGAACCGGATCGCTGCTAAACTGACCTTTCTGACGTTCGCTGCCTCGACACTCGCGCTTGCCGCGTGTCAGGATCAAGCCAATGGTGGCGGTGCGGGCTCGCGCGATCACATCACCGTCGTGGGTTCCTCGACGGTGTTTCCCTTCAGCACGATCGTCGCCGAGCAGCTCGTCAACAAGACACCGGGCATGAAATCGCCCGCGATCGAATCGACCGGAACGGGCGCTGGCATGAAGCTGTTCTGCGCTGGTGTCGGCGCGGCGCACCCCGATATCGAAGACGCATCGCGCCGGATGAAGGCGAGCGAATATGCGACGTGCAAGGCCAATGGCGTCGAAGGGATTATCGAAGTCCAAATCGGGCTCGACGGCATCGCCTTTGCCGAATCGAAAACGGGGCCGAAGCTGCAACTGACCGCGGTCGATCTCTACAAGGCGCTCGCCGCGACGCCGATGGGGCAGCCCAACGCCGCCAAGACGTGGAAGGACGTGAACCCCGCCCTCCCCGCGATTCCGATCCAGGTCTATGGTCCGCCTTCGACCAGCGGCACCCGCGATGCGCTGGCTGAGCTGATCCTCGCGCGCGGCTGCGACGCGATCTATCCGGCGCTTGCCGACACCAAGGAAAAGAACCCGACCGGCTATGCCAAGGGCTGCACCGCGATCCGCGAGGACGGCGCCTATGTCGATGCCGGCGAGAATGACAATCTGATCGTCCAGAAACTCCAGTCCAACCCCAATGCGATCGGCATTTTCGGCTATTCGTATCTCGAGGAAAACAAGGACAAGTTGAACGGTGTGCCGATCAACGGGGTCGAGCCGACCTATGAGACGATTGCGCGCGGCGCTTATCCGGGTTCGCGCCCGCTCTTCCTCTACGTCAAGAAAGCGCATTTGAGCGCGATCAAGGGCCTGCGCGAGTTCCTGGCGCTCTATGCCAGTGCGTGGGACCCGAACGGTCCGCTCGTCGCCAAGGGGCTGATCGCGGCGCCCGAGGACGTGCGCAAGCGCAGCGCAGAGATCGTCAAGGATGAAACCGCGCTAGATCCGGCAAAGCTGCCGTAACGGTGTCGATGCTGGGGCTGTTTCTGGTCATTGCTGGACTGGGTTTGATCGGCTGGCTGACGGCGCGGATGCGCGCCGTCGGCTTCCGGCGCGGCAGCACCGCGCGCTTCAGCTCGCTGCCGTCGCATTTTGGCGGCTATGTCGCGTTGTGGACGATGCTCCCGGCCGCCTTGTTCCTGACGATCTGGGCATCGACCGCGCCCGCGCTCGTCACCGACCGTGTGTTGCACGATCCCGCCGCCGCGCAACTGCCGCCGCCGGGGTTCGATCGCGCCGCGATCCTCTCCGAAGCCCGCAGCCTTGCATCGGGCAACAGCTTTGGCGCGTTCAACCCGCTCTCGCAAAAACTGGCACCCGCTTATGCGGCGGCACAGGCGCGGTTCGACTGGATCGGCAGTGGGGCGGCGTTGCTGCTCGCCTTTGCCGGCGGGGCCTTTGCCTACACGCGAGTCCGCCCCGATTTTCGCGCGCGCACCAAGATCGAGCATGTCGTTATGGCGGGCCTGCTCGGCGCGTCGCTGATCGCGATTTTGACCACGATGGGCATCGTCGCGTCGCTGCTGTTCGAATCGTGGCGCTTTTTCAGCATCGTGCCGATCGGCGATTTTCTGCTCGGCACGCATTGGAGCCCGCAAGTCATCGACCCTGTCGATCCGGGCAAGACGCTCGGCGCGGTGCCTTTGTTCTGGGGCACCTTCTTCATCGGCGCGGTGATCGCGATGATCGTCGCGATCCCGTTCGGGCTGATGAGCGCGGTCTATCTGACGCAATATGCCGCGCCGAACGCGCGGCGTTGGATGAAACCGATCCTCGAGGTGCTCGCGGGCGTTCCGACCGTCGTCTATGGCTATTTCGCCGCGCTCACCGTCGCGCCTGCGGTGCGTGATTTCGCGGTCTCGATCGGCATCACCTATGCCAGTTCGGAAAGTGCGCTTGCCGCCGGATTGGTGATGGGGGTGATGATCATCCCGTTTGTCTCCTCCATGGCCGACGATTCGCTCGCCGCCGTCCCCGCCGCGATGCGCGACGGATCGCTGGCGATGGGTGCTACCGCGTCGGAAACGATCCGCCGCGTGCTGTTGCCAGCGGCACTTCCCGGCGTCGTCGGCGGCGTGTTGCTCGCGGTCAGCCGCGCGATCGGCGAGACGATGATCGTCGTCATGGCTGCCTCCGGCGTCGCCACGCTAACGCTCAACCCCTTCGCCAGTGCGACCACCGTAACCAAGCAAATCGTCGATCTGCTCACCGGCGAGGCCGAATTCGACAGCCCCAAGACACTCGCCGCCTTCGCGCTGGGCCTCACGCTGTTCATCATCACCTTGCTCCTCAACATCGTCGCGCTGACGGTCGTGAAACGGTATCGCGAAGCCTATGAGTGACATGCGCGCCCCCGGCATTGCGGTCACCACGGCGCAGCCACCCGAGCGTGCGCCGACCGACTGGCGCACCGCAGCGATGCAGCGCCGGATCCGCCGTCGCTATGGCGCGGAACGTCGCTTCCGCTTTCTCGGGCTCGCCGCCGTGGTCATGTCGGCAGGCTTCCTCGCCCTGCTGCTGGTCACGATGCTGGTCAACGGCGCGAGCGGATTTTTGCAGACGCAGATCGCGCTGCCGGTCGATTTCGCGCGCGCCGGCCTCACCCTCGACGCAACGCGGGTTAAGGGTCCGGGTGCCGATCTCGCGCTTGCTGCGGCCGGGATCGAGCGCGCCACCACCGCCGCCGCCGTTACAGCCTATGGCAAGGATGGCGCGGAACTGCTTTCCGATGGCGCATGGCTGAGCGTTCGCGCGGCGGTCAAGCGTGACCCGGCGATCCTCGCCAAGCGTGCGACGATCTGGGTTCCGGCATCCGGCATGATCGACGTTGCCGCCAAGCGCCAGGGCGACCCCGCCGCCGAGGCGATCGTCGCGCGGTTGCAAGCGAAGCAAGCGCTTTCGACCGGATTCAACCTACCCTTCCTCACCGCCTCCGACTCCAACGATCCGACGCGCGCGGGCATTTGGGGCGCGTTCAAGGGTTCGCTCTTCACGATGTTCGTGACGCTGCTCCTCGCCTTCCCGATCGGCGTGCTCTCGGCGCTCTATCTCGAGGAATATGCGCCGCGGAACCGCTGGACCGATCTGATCGAGGTTTCGATCAACAACCTCGCCGCCGTTCCCTCGATCATTTTCGGGCTGCTTGGTCTCGCGGTATTCCTCGGCACCTTCGGGCTGCCGCGTTCGGCACCGATCGTCGGCGGGCTCACGCTCGCTTTGATGACGATGCCGGTCATCGTGATCGCCGGGCGCAACGCAATCAAGGCGGTACCGCCGTCGATCCGCGATGCAGCGCTCGGCGTCGGCGCAAGTCCGATCCAGGTCGTGTTCCACCATGTCCTGCCGCTCGCGCTGCCCGGCATCCTGACCGGCACGATCATCGGCATGGCGCGCGCGCTCGGCGAGACTGCGCCGCTGCTGATGATCGGGATGCGCGCCTTCATCGCCTCGCCGCCTGGCCGTCTGACCGACCCGGCAACGGTGCTCCCGGTGCAAATCTTCCTGTGGTCCGACCAGATCGACCGCGGCTTCGTCGAAAAGACGAGCGCGGCGATCATCGTCCTGCTCGTCTTCCTGCTCGCGATGAACGGCTTCGCGATCTACCTCCGCAACAAATTCGAGACCCGCTGGTGAGCAATCCAAACGCAAAAATATCCGCGCACCACGTCAACGTCTGGTACGGCGTGAAAAAGGCGATCGACGACGTGTCGCTTGATTTCAGTGCGGATCAAGTCACCTCACTGATCGGTCCCTCGGGCTGCGGCAAATCGACCTTCTTGCGCACCCTCAACCGCATGAACGACACGATCCCGTCGGCGCGAGTCGAGGGCGATATCACGCTCGACGGTGAAGACATTTACGCGGCCGACATGGACGTGGTGCAGCTGCGCGCACGCGTCGGCATGGTGTTCCAAAAGCCGAACCCCTTTCCCAAATCGATCTTCGAGAATGTCGCTTACGGGCCACGCATCCACGGCCTTGCCGCGAACAAGCCGCAACTGGCGGAGATCGTCGAGAAATCGCTGCGCCGCGCCGGTCTGTGGGATGAGGTCAAGGACCGGCTCACCGAAAGCGGCACCGCGCTATCGGGCGGCCAGCAGCAGCGTCTGTGCATCGCCCGTGCGATCGCGGTCGACCCCGAAGTGATCCTGATGGACGAGCCCTGCTCGGCGCTCGATCCGATCGCGACCGCGAAGATCGAGGAGCTGATACACGAGCTCAAGGGCCGCTACGCGATCGTCATCGTCACACACAATATGCAGCAGGCCGCGCGCGTATCGCAGCGGACCGCTTTCTTCCACTTGGGCAGCCTGATCGAATGTGGCGCGACCTCGGACATTTTCACCAATCCCCGCCAGGAGCGGACCAAGGATTACATCACCGGCCGGTACGGCTGATAGGACATGCCTTTGAACGACCATACGATTAAGGCTTTCGACGAAGAGATCGGGCAATTGCGCGGATTGATCGCGCAAATGGGGGGCCTCGCCGAACACGCGATTGCGGCTGCGATGGAAGCGCTGCGCCGCCATGATCTGGCGGGCGCGCGCGCGATCGTCGAAGGCGACAAAAAGATCGACGCGCTGGAGATGGAGGTCGAGGCGCTGGCGGTGCGGATCATCGCTTTGCGCGCGCCGCTCGCCGACGATCTGCGCGAGGTGGTCGCGGCGCTGAAGATTGCAGGCGTCGTCGAACGGATCGGTGATTACGCCAAAAACATCGCCAAGCGCGTGCCGCTGATCGAGAGTCATGGCGAGATCGAACCGCTGTCGGTCTTGCCCGCCATGTCGGCGCTCGCGGTGCAGATGGTGCATGACGCGCTCGACGCCTTTGCCGCGCGTGATGCCGAGGCGGCGGTGGAAGTGTGCGACCGCGACCGGCAAGTCGACGATTTCTACAACAGCCTGTTCCGCGTGCTGGTGACCCACATGATGGAAAATCCAAAGACGATCGGCCAGGTCGCGCAATTGCTGTTCGTCGCCAAAAACCTCGAACGCGTCGGCGACCATGCGACCAACATTGCCGAAATGATTTATTTCGCGGCGACCGGCACGCACATGGCCGAGCGCGACCGCGGCGCCCTACCCACGACTTGAAGGAGCGAACGACATGGCCCGGGCCAAAATGTTGCTGGTGGAAGACGATGCAGCGCTCGCCGAGCTGCTGATCTGGCATTTCAAGCGCGAGGATTTCGAGATCGCGCAAACCCCCGATGGCGAGGAAGCGCTGCTGCTCGCCAAGGAGAATACGCCCGACATCGTCCTGCTCGACTGGATGGTCGAGGGGCTATCAGGGATCGAAGTCTGCCGCCGCCTCCGCCGCATGCCCGAAACCGCGAACGTGCCGATCATCATGCTGACCGCGCGCGGCGAGGAAGAGGACCGCGTGCGCGGGCTCGAAACCGGCGCGGACGATTATGTCACCAAGCCCTTCTCCCCGCGCGAACTGGTCGCGCGCGTCGGTGCGGTGTTGCGGCGCGTCCGCCCTGCGCTGGCGGGCGAGCAATTGACCTATTCCGACATCGAAATGGACACGGTCGGCCATAAGGTCCGCCGCTCGGGCGAAGTCATCCCGCTCGGCCCGACCGAGTTCCGCTTGCTCAAACATTTCCTCGAACATCCCGGCTGGGTGTTCAGCCGCGAACGCTTGCTCGATGCGGTATGGGGGCATGACAGCGATATCGAGAGCCGCACCGTCGACGTCCACATCCGGCGGCTGCGCAAGGCGATCAACCGCGGTGAGCGGCCCGACATCATCCGCACCGTGCGCTCGGCCGGCTACGCGCTCGATTCGGGAGCGTAAAGAAAATCGGGAGCCATGCGCGGGCATGGGCGTTGAAGGGCCGAGCAGCACATAAGGCTGCCCGTTCGCAGGAGACTCCCCATGAAACGCATGATGCTCGCAGCGCTTGCTGCCGCCGTCGCAACGCCCGCGCTCGCTCAAACCATGCCGGCACCCGCCCAAGAACCAGCAATGACGCAGCCTGCCCCGCCGACGACCACGGCAGACGCGAACATGTCGGCGGCCACCCCAACCGCGCCAATGCCTGCAACAGGCACCTATCCGATGTGTTCGCGCACCATCACCGATCAGTGCACCGAACGCTCGAACGCACGCGGCGAGCGGCTGCATTCGACCCCGCGCCCGCCCCGCAAGCGCTAAGCTTTACGCGAGATCAAGCCGACGCGCGGGCGACCGCGCGTCGGCTTTTCGTATGTCCGGTATGGCGGTGGCTTGCACCGCGCGCGCAATCGCCTAGGACGCCTCAACCGTTTTGAGGAGTCTCGCCATGTCCATCCGTTTCGACAATAAAGTTGCCATCGTCACCGGCGCCGGCGGCGGTCTGGGCCGCGCTTACGCACTCGAACTCGCGCGGCGCGGGGCGAAGGTCGTGGTGAATGATCTCGGCGGCGCGCGCGACGGCACCGGGCATAGCGACGCCGCGCTGAAGGTCGTCGAGGAAATCGAAGCGATGGGCGGCGAAGCGATGTCGGACGGCGGCAGCGTCACCGAATATGAGCATATGGTCGAACTCGTCGCCAAGGCGAAGGCCAAATGGGGCGGCGTCCATGTCCTGATCAACAATGCCGGCGTGCTCCGCGACAAGAGCTTCGCCAAGATGGAACCGGCCGATTTCAAATTCGTGATCGACGTGCATCTCAACGGATCGGCGAATTGCACCAAGGCGGTGTGGGAAACGATGCGGACGCAGAACTATGGGCGCGTCCTGATGACGGCGTCGTCGACCGGCCTGTACGGCAATTTCGGCCAGGCCAATTATGGGGCGGCCAAGCTCGGCTTGGCGGGCCTGACCAAGACCCTCGCAATCGAGGGCGCGAAGAACAACATCAAGGTCAACACGATCGCCCCGACCGCTGGCACGCGGATGACCGAGGATTTGTTCCCGGCCGAAGCGTTCGCCGCCTTCGCCCCCGAAAAGGTCGCGCCCGCCGCGCTCTATCTCGTCTCCGAGGATGCACCGACCAACATGATCATCGGTGCGGGCGCTGGCGTGTTCCAGGCCGCCTATGTCACGCTGACACAAGGCAAATTGCTGACCGGCGACGATCTCTCGCCCGAAGGCATCGCCGCGCATTGGGGCGAGATCACCGACCGCACCGGCGAACTCACGCCGCAGAGCGGGTCGGAGCAATCGCTGAGCATCCTGAAGAAATTGCAGGGGCAATAAGACCAATCCTGCCGGACCGGCCCGCCCGATCAGGGTTGGGCCGGGACCGGCATCGGGGACGATTGCGGCACCGGGAACAACTCGTCCATCGGCACCGACTTGCCGTTCGCCTGTACCACGCGGACATGATAGCGGCGCAGCGCGCGCGGTTCGCCGACGCCGCAGCTGTGCGCGATCACCTCCACCTCATGCACCAGATTCATGCAATAATTCGCGACCTTGACCGCTTTGTCCTTGGGGTTGAGGCCGCGTTGCAGGCGCTTGTTATGCGTGGTGATGCCGGTCGGGCAGGTATTCTTGTTGCACTTCAGCGCCTGAATACAACCAAGCGAAAACATAAAGCCCCGCGCCGAATTGACGAAATCGGCACCGGTGCACAATGCCCAGGCGACCTCGGCAGGCGTGACCAGCTTGCCCGATGCAATCACCCTGATGCGGTCGCGCAATCCGTGGCGCTGCAAAATATCCGCCACCATCGGCAGTGATTCCTTCAGCGTCAGCCCGACATTGTCCATCAACGGCATTGGTGCTGCTCCGGTCCCGCCATCGCCGCCGTCGATTGTGATGAAATCGGGCGCACTTTCAATGCCGCGCTTGAGGATCTCAACGCACAGAGTGTCGAGCCAGCCATAGGCACCGATTACCGATTTGAAGCCGGTCGGCTTGCCCGTTACGCGCCGCACCCGATCGATAAAGTCGAGCAGCTCGCCGACATTGTCGATCTCGGGATGGCGGTTCGGCGAAATCGAATCCTCGCCCGCGCGGATGCCGCGAATGGCTGCAATCTCGCGGGTCACCTTGGCCCCGGGCAGGATGCCGCCCTTACCCGGCTTGGCCCCTTGCGACAGTTTCACCTCGAACATCCGCACCTGTTTCAAGGCGGCGATCTCGCGCAGCTTGGCGTCGCTCAGATTGCCGTCTTCGTCGCGCACGCCGTATTTGGCCGTACCGATCTGAAAGACGATATCCGCCCCACCCGACAGATGATGCGGCGACAGCCCGCCCTCGCCCGTGTTGAGCCAGCACCCGGCCAGCTTCGCCCCGCGCGACAGCGCGCGTACCGCCGGGGTCGACAAGGCACCGTAGCTCATCGCAGAAATGTTGAAGATCGACGGCGCCATATAGGGCTGTGCGGCAAAGGGCCCGATCTGCAACGGCTGGGTGCGGGCTGCATCTTCGTCAAGCGTCGGGAAGGCGCAATTGGCGAAGATGACGCTGCCCGGCAGCATGATGTTCTTGGTCGACCCGAAGGCGACGGTATTGTCATGGCCCTTCGCCGTATCGTAAATCCAGTTCCGCTCCGCCCGGTTGAAGGGCATTTCCTCGCGGTCCATCGCGAAGAAATATTGGCGGAAAAACTCGCCCAGCGACGTGAACAGCTCGCGGAAGCGCCCGACCACAGGATAATTCCGCCGGATCGCATCGCGAGTCTGACCGATATCGGCGAGATACATCATCAGCACGAGCAGCACGCCGACGCCGACCGCGAAGATGAAGGCATACGCCAGCAGTTGCAGCGTTTCCACAAGCCATGGCGGCAACATTTCGGCCATCGATCATCCCCACCGTTCGACCAAGACCGACTCGGATCGGTCGCACAACGCTTCACCATAGCGCGATTCGCGAACAGGCGATGGCGCCGCTCGTCCAGCTTCGGTCTCGCCGTCGCTCGCGATGCGCCGCTGTGTATTGAAACACTAACACACTTGTGCTAGGCGGGCCGCACAACAGGAGGAACCACCATGTATAGCGAAAGCGATATCGACGGTGCCGTGACGGCGGGCGCAATCAGCGCCCAAGCCGCCGCCGCACTGCGCAACCATATCGCGGCGAGCCACGCCGCACCCGCCGTCGATGAAGAGCATTTCCGGCTGCTGTCGGGCTTTAACGACATTTTCGTCTCGATCGCGGTCGCGCTGGTGCTCGTCGCGGTGGCGTGGATCGGCAAGTCGATCACCACACCGCTGGCCGGCGCGCTCGTCGCGGTCACCGCCTGGGCGCTCGCCGAATATTTCACGAAAGCACGCCGCATGGCGCTGCCGAGCATCCTTTTGCTGCTCGCGTTCGTCGGCGGCGTCGCGGCGACGTTGGTCGGCGTATTGGTCGAGCTCAACCCCGATTTTTCCAATCAAGTGGACGCAGCAATCGGCGCGGGCATTGCTCTGGTGGCGGCGGGCGCGGCGTGGCTGCACTGGCGGCGCTTCATGGTGCCGATCACCGTTGCAGCAGGGGCAGCCGCCTCGGTCGCGGTCGTGATCGGGCTGGTCATGGCGGCGATCCCGGACGCCAAGGACGCGATCTACCCGCTGGTGCTGGTCTGCGGCGTGGCGGTGTTCGCGCTGGCGATGCGCTGGGATGTGTCGGATCGCGAGCGTCGGACGCGCCGCTCGGATGTTGCCTTCTGGCTGCACCTCGCCGCCGCGCCGATGATCGCGCATCCGGTGTTCCATATGCTGGGCGTGTTCGGCGGCGAAATCGGGATCGGCACCGCAGTGATCGTGCTCGGCCTGTATCTCGCCTTCGCCTTCGTCGCGCTGGCGGTCGACCGGCGCGCGTTGCTCGTCTCGAGCCTCGTCTATGTGCTCTATGCGATGTACGCGCTGTTCCAGAATGCCGGTGCGGTCGAACTCGCCTGGGCGTTTACGGCTCTCGTGATCGGATCGGCGCTGCTGACGCTGTCGGCCTTCTGGCCTGCGATGCGGCGGATTGTTGTAGGCATGCTCGGCGGACTCGGCGAACGTCTGCCACCCGTCGGCCAAATGGTCCCGGCCTGACTTATCCCGTGCGCGCTGTGCTTGTCGCAGCGCGCACGGCATCGCCTGCTAATCCACGATCTTCATCAACCGCCGTTCGACCGGCGCCAGCACCGGGCCAAGTTCGTGCCCGCGTTTCAGCACCGCGCCCTGCTCCCCGACCAGCGCCCACATGCCCTGTTTATTCCGCAGCGCCGGGCGCTTCTCGATCCTGAACTCGGGCCGTTCGGCCGCGCGGCGGAAGGCGGCGAAGATGGCGGCGTCGTGCGCGAATTCGATCGCATAGTCGCGCCACAAACCCGCTGAGACCATCCGGCCGTAGAGGTCGAGAATACGCGTCAGTTCGACCCGTTCGAACCCGATCTGCGGAACCGCACCGCGTGGCGTGGGAAAAGGGGTAACCGTCCCCATCAGGCAGCCAAAAACCGATCACGCACGATCGCGCAAATCCTCATTCTCGGCGAGCAACGCATCGAGCCGCTTGCGCATCGTCTCCAGCTCGCAGCGGAGCAATTCCACCTTCTGCGTCGCCGGATCGAACATCTCGCTGCACGGCGTGCCATACGCCAAAAAGCCGCTCGACTTCTGCCCGCCCTCGACCATCGTCGCGCGCGCCGGGATCCCGACCATCACCGCCCCCTCGACCACGTCGCGCGTCACGACCGCATTGGCACCGACGCGCGAGCCCTTGCCGAGCGTAATCGGCCCCAGCACCTGCGCGCCCGATCCGATGATGACATTGTCGCACAAGGTCGGGTGGCGCTTGCCGCCCACGCCATTGTCGGGATTGGTCCCGCCAAGCGTCACACATTGATAGATGGTGACATTGTCGCCGATCAGTGCGGTCTCGCCGATCACGACGAAGCCGTGGTCGATAAAGAAATTGCGTCCGATCGTCGCCCCCGGATGGATGTCGATCGCGGTCAGGAAGCGCGCAAAGTGGTTGACCGCACGCGCGAGGAAAAACAGCCGCGCCTTGAACAGCCGATGCGCGATCCGGTGATAGCCAAGCGCCCACACGCCCGGATAGGTCAGAATCTCCAGTCGCGACCGGGGTGCCGGATCGCGCGCTTTGATCGAATCGAGATAGGCGATCAATCGTCCCATCATGCCGGTATCCCCTGTGTATCGGCGACTATCTAGGCGCTCGGCCCGCCGAATTAAAGAACCGTCCCGTCGTTAACTTGGGGCTCCTAAACCCTATCTAGCTTGTAGGATTTGGAAAAAGCATTGCAGTAACCGACATGCCCGACGTTTCGACCTTGGATTTCGCAGCCATTTTCGCGGTGATGCTGCCCTTCATTCTGGTCGGTTTTGCCGCGCAAATGGTCGATGGCGCGCTCGGCATGGCGTTCGGGATCATCAACAGCACTCTACTGGTCGTGTTCCTCGGCGTGCCGCCCGCGCTTGCCTCGGCCAGCGTCCACGCGGTCGAGACGTTCACCACCGCCGCATCGGGCGTGAGCCACATTGCGCACCGCAATGTCGATTGGCGGCTGTTTCGGCGGCTGGTCATTCCCGGCGTGCTCGGCGGCATTCTCGGCGCTTATGTGCTGAGCAATATCGATGCGACCGTCGCACGCCCGTTCGTCATGGCGTATCTTGCCGCGATCGGCCTGTATTTGCTCTATCGCGCCTGGCGCGGACGCGTCGAACCGCGCGAGCCCAGGATCATTGAGCCGCTCGGTTTCGCGGGCGGTTTCCTCGATGCGGCGGGCGGCGGCGGCTGGGGGCCGGTGGTGACCTCCAATCTGCTGGTGCAGGGTGCTGCGCCGCGCACCACGATCGGTACGGTCAACACGTCGGAGTTTTTCCTGACCGCGACGATCTCGGCGACCTTCATCGCGACCTTGGGGTTTGCCGCCTTCACCTTGCAAACCGTCGGGATTTTGATCGGCGGCCTGCTCGCCGCCCCGTTCGGCGCGGTAATCGCCAAGCGCGTCCCCGCGCGCCCGCTGATGGGGCTGGTCGGCGTCATGCTGACCGCGACGAGCGCCTATTCGATCTGGGCAGCGCTCGCCTGAGGTCTGCTGGTCAGTTCAACGCCGAATGCACCGTCGCAACCGCCTTCATCACCGCGCCGATCCGCACCGACGTCTGGATCGCCTCGGCCGTGGTGCCGGCTTTTTTCAGGATCTGTTCGTGGCTGTCGATGCACATGCCGCAGCCGTTCATGGCGCTGACCGCCAGACTGAACAGCTCGAAATCGACCTTGTTTATCCCCGGCTGGCCGATCAAATTCATCCGCAGCTTCGCGGGCATGCGCTGATATTCATCGTTTCCGGCCAGATGCGTGAAGCGATAATAGACATTGTTCATCGCCATCACCGCCGCCGCCCCGCGCGCCGCATGGGCGGCTTCGAGCGAAAGCTTCGGCGCGCATTCCCCTTCGGCGGCATCGACCAGCGGCTTGTAGCCGGTGGCGTGCGCACACGCGAGCAACAGCCCGAATTTCTGCTGATCGGGCAAATGCGCTTCGTTGAGCAGCGATCCGACGTTCAGCCGGATGTCTTTGGCGAAATCCGGGAGCGTTCCGGCGAAATCCTTGAGTGACATGTGTCTTCTTCCTCCCCTCCCGCTCGCGGGAGGGGTATCTTCTGCTCCCCTCCCGCCTGCGGGAGGGGCTGGGGGAGGGGATGTAATGAAAAGGAAGAGGGCGTGCCCGCGGACACGCCCTCCCATCGACTACCATGCGCGGGTCGAGATGCGCCCCGCGCATCTCTAAATCATGCGGGGCATGATTTACCCGTGCATGGTGGTCGATCCCTCCCGCAAGCGGGAGGGGGACTTAAATTACGCCGCCAGCTTCAGGACGTCGTCGCCCTTGTTCCAGTTGCACGGGCACAGCTCATCGGTCTGCAGTGCATCGAGCACGCGCAGCGTCTCGGCGGGGTTGCGGCCGACGTTCAGGCCGTTGACCTGCACCGCCTGGATGATGTTGTCGGGATCGATGATGAAGGTCGCACGGAACGCGACATGTTCGTTCTTGTCGAGAATGCCGAGCGCCGAGGCGAGCGTCGCGCCGTTATCCGCCAGCCACGGGAAATCCGCCGCCGCCAGATCGGGATCGGACTTGCGCCAGGCGAGGTGGACGTGCGCGGTATCGGTCGATGCGCCGATCAGTACGGCATCGCGATCCTCGAAATCCTGCTTCAAATTGGCGTAACCGACGATCTCGGTCGGGCAGACGAAGGTGAAATCCTTCGGCCAGTAAAACAGCACCTTCCACTTGCCCGGGAACGAATCCTGGCTGAGCGTTTCGCCGGCTGGAAGCGCGCTGGTGCCCTGCTGGACGGGGACGGTGAAGTCGGGGAGCTTGTCGCCGATAGTAAGCATGAGATTGGCCTCCTGATGAAACGGGGCCTTCTCCGACATCCTCACGCGCGGCGCTTTTCGCCGTCTCGTTGCGTCCGATATAGGGGCTGTTTGTTATCGATCCAATGGGTTATTTGCAGGTCAGTGATCGAGTGGAGCGATAAATGGCGACCTATCTGCCGACGTTGAAGCAATTGCAATATCTCGCCGCGTTGCAGGATCACGGCCATTTCGGGCGCGCAGCCGAGGCATGTTTCGTCACGCAATCGACGCTGTCGGCGGGGATCCGCGAGCTCGAGACGCTGATCGGAGTCGTGCTGGTCGAGCGCACCCGCCGCGTGGTGCGCTTCACGCCGCTGGGGGACCGAATCGCCGACAAAGCGCGGCGCGTGCTGCGCGAGGCGGAGGAGCTTGGCGACATGGCGCGTGCAGCCGGACGGCCGCTTTCGGGCGAGATGCGGATGAGCGTCATCCCGACGATCGCACCGTTCATGCTCCCGCGCATCCTCCCGCGCTTGCGCCGCGACTATCCCGACCTGAAACTGTTCCTGCGCGAGGAGCCGAGCGGCCCGGCGTGCGAGGGGCTGCACCACGGGCGGGCCGATTGCGTGCTGCTCGCCCTGCCCTATGCGTGCGGCGAAGTGGCGTCGCAGATCCTGTTCGACGACAAACTGTTCATCGCCGGACAGCCCGGCGACATGGGCAATGTCGCGCTCGCCATGCCCGCGACCGAGATCGACGAGACGCGCCTGTTGTTGCTCGAGGACGGGCATTGCCTCAAGGATCACGCACTATCGGCCTGCGCCCGGCCCGAATTGCGCGCCGAGGCGACGATGATGGGAACCTCGCTCCACACGATCGTCCAGATGATCGACAATGGTCTCGGCCTGACCATGCTGCCCGAAATGGCGTTGAAGGCGGGGATTCTCGATCATACCGGGCTGGTCGCGCGACCGCTCGACGCCGCCAATCCATCGCGTCGGATCGCGCTCGTGTGGCGCCGTGGATCCCCGCGCGAAAAGGATTTTCAACTGCTTGCGACGGCCCTCGCAGAAGCGGTGTAGGCCCTTATCAAGCGCTCCACCGCGCGGCGGCTTCATCGTCGCTGCCGCGCGGTTCCACCCAGGTCGCATCGCCCCCGCGCGTTTCCTTCTTCCAGAAAGGCGCATCGGTTTTGAGCCGGTCGATCAGAAAAGCGCAGGCCTCAAGCGCTGCCGCGCGGTGCGCCGCCGCGGTGCCGACGAAAACCACGATATCGCCGGGGATCATGATGCCGACGCGGTGTGTGATCCGCGCGTCGATCAGCCCCCACCGCGCGACCGCTTGCGCCGCGAGCGCCGCGAGCGCCGCCTCGGTCGCGCCGGGATAATGTTCGAGTTCCAGCGTCGCCACGCCATCATCGGCGCGCACCAGCCCGACAAAGGTGGCGACGCCGCCCGCCCCGCTTGCGGAAATCGCCGCGAACTCAAGGCCCGCGTCGATCGGCGCTGTCCCAACCGTGATCATCCGCCCGTCACCGGGGGAAAGATCGCCACTTCGCGCGCCCCGACCACCGAAGCATCCAGCGCTACGAACACCTGATCGACTGCCGCGCGCAGCCGAGTCCTATCGACGAACGCCCCCGCATGCGCCTCGCTCCCCGCCGCCAGCCAATCGATCAGGTCAGCGACCGTCGCGATCTCGGCCGGCGGATCGACCGTCTCGCTGCCCTGCCCGATCCGCTCCCGCACCCAGGCAAAATAGACCATCTCGATCGCCACGGGCTCAATCCATATGCTTCAGGCCGACGCGGAGATAATCCCAGCCGGTAATCACCGTCAGCGCTGCCGCGATCCACAAAGCGACCAACCCGACTTGCGCGATCCACAGCTGGAGCGGCACCGCACCGCCGAGGATCAATGCCCCCAGCGCGACCAATTGCAGCGTCGTCTTCCATTTCGCTAGCTTCGATACCGGAACCGAAACCTGCAACTGCGCCATGAATTCGCGTAGCCCCGATACCGCAATCTCGCGCAGCAAAATGATCAGCGCCGCGATTTGGTGAAAACCCTGAATGATTGCCGGGCTGCCGTCGCGCGTGCCGACGAGCAATAGGATCACCGCCGCCACCATGATCTTGTCGGCGATTGGATCGAGGAACACGCCCAGCTTCGACACCGTCCCATTGGCCCGCGCGAGATAGCCATCGAAATAATCGGTTATGCCCATCAGGCAGTAGAGAACGAAGCCGGCCGCATAGCCCTCCGCCCAGCCCGGCCACCACAGGAACCAGGCCAGCAACGGCACCGCGACGATCCGCGACAGGGTGAGCAGATTGGGTAAGGTCAGCACCGACCTGCTCTAGCCGCGCGATGGCGCCAGCGAAACCCCAACGCTGCGAACGCTCGACGCCGCCGCTTGCGACAAGCGGGTTGCTGGTCCCGTCCCCACTGGTCTATGGGCGGGGCTTGTCCTGTCACTTCGAGGCCCCGACGACATTATGCTCAACGCGCTCGGCTTGCTGAAAGAGCGCCGTTTTCTGCCACTTTTCGTGACGCAGTTTCTGGGAGCCTTCAACGACAATCTGTTCAAGACGAGCATGGTGCTGTTCGCGACCTATCACATCTATAACAGCGCCGAGACCGAACAGAATTTCAACGCGATCGCCACCGCGCTCGGTATTATCCCCTTCATGCTGCTGTCCGCGCTGTCGGGGCAGTTGGCCGACAGCCATGACAAGGCCCGGATCATCCGGATCGTGAAGACGGCCGAAATCGCGATCATGCTGCTCGGCGCCGGGGGGATGATGCTGGCATTGTACGACGTCACCCAGATCGGGCTGGGGCTGATGCTGGGCGCAGTGCTGTGTCTTGGCGTGCATTCGACCTTTTTCGGCCCGATCAAATACGCGATCCTGCCGCAGCATCTGCACGAGGACGAAGTGCTCGGCGGCACCGGCCTGGTCGAGGCGGGGACGTATATCGCGATCCTGCTTGGCACCGTAGTTGCTGGAGTCATGGCGGTGCAACACGCCGCCATTGCGGTGATTGTCGTCGCCTTGATCGGATGGGCGGTGTCCTTCCAGGTGCCGCCCGCTCCGCGCGAAGGCCCATCGCTCAAGATCGATTACAACCCGTTCACCGCATCATGGCGGCTGATTTCGGGGACGATGCATATCCGCCGTCTGTTCCTCGCAATTTGCGCGATCAGCTTTTTCTGGACGATGGGCGCGGTGCTGATCATCATCTTCCCGCCGCTCGCCAAAAACGTGCTGACCGCCGACAAGCATGTCTCGACCTTGATGATTGCGCTGTTCTCGATCGGCGTCGCGGTCGGATCGGTACTGATCAATGCGTTGCTGAAAGGGCATACCTCGGCGCGCTATGGCCCCGCGTCGGTTATCGTGATGGGTCTTTTCGTCGTCGCCTTTTCATTATTGTGTCGTGCCTGGCCCGCGGCACCCGCGGGCACGCTGTACGATCTGGTCGATTTCATCGAAATCCCGCGCGCGATTCTCGTGCTGCTGGTGCTGATGGGAATCGCGGTCAGCGGCGGTATGTTCGTCGTGCCGCTCTATGCATTTCTGACAACGACCGTGACCAAGGATCAGACCGCGCGCACGGTTGCCGCCAATAATGTCGTGAACGCTGGCTCGATGGTGACCGGGGCGGTGGCGGTTCAGGGACTTTCGCACGCCGGGGTCACGCCCGAAAATATGCTTTTGGTGGTTGCCGTGATGAGCCCGGTCGCCGCCTGGTTAGCCCACAAACTCCACCTCGCCTGCGATTGAACGCAAAGCCTTCAGAAAATGCCTTCTAGAAAATGAAGGTGTAGAAGCAGATGAAGAAGGCCGAAAAGGCGAGTGCGAACAGCTTGATGTCCTCCTCGTCACGCGCCCGCGCTTGTTCGATCCGGCTAAGGACCAGCGCCTGACGGAAGGGGTGGCGAGCGGCGGGCGCTGTCAGCGAAAGGGTGCGTTGCATGGCGTCAAGTTAACGCCGCGTTTACGCTTCCGGCCAGCGGTTCTTATGGTTAGCGAAGTCTTAATCCGGGACACTGTTATCTTGCAAAAGCGCGGGTCGCGTGCGAGCGCGCAAGGGCCCGATTGCACCCGAAAGGTCTGGATTTCCGGATGCCGCACACCCCCTCCCCGCTCGCCCGCCCATTCCCCGCGATGCCGCAAATCGCGGGTGTGACGCCGCATGTCGCGCGCGCGCATTACAAGACGTGGGATCGCTGCGACCTGACCTTTATCACGCTCGCCCCCGGTACCAGCGTCGCCGGGGTGACGACGCAAAGCAAATGCCCCTCGCCCGAGGTTGAATGGTGCCGCGCGGCGCTCGTCCTTGGGCAAGCGCGCGCGCTGGTGGTCAATGCCGGCAATGCCAACGCTTTCACCGGGCAACGCGGGCGCGCGGCAGTCGAGGCGATCGCAGCGCGCGCGGCGGGCCATCTGGGGTGCCAGCCGTCCGATATCTTCATCGCATCCACCGGCGTGATCGGCGTGCCGCTGCCCATCCCAAAGGCCGAAGCGGGGCTCGATGCCGCCTTCGCCGCCGCACCCTGTTCGTGGGAGGACGCCGCCAATACGATCGGCACGACCGACACCTTCGCCAAGGGCGCGATGACCAAGGCGATCGTCGATGGCCGCACGGTCACCCTGATCGGCATCATCAAGGGTTCGGGCATGATCGCGCCGGATATGGCGACGATGCTCGGCTTCCTCTTCACCGATGCCGCGGTCGATCCGCTGTTCCTGCAGTCCGCACTCGCCGAGGCCAATCGCGCGAGTTTCTCGTGCATCACGGTCGACAGCGACACCTCGACCAGCGACACCGTCCTCGCCTTCGCGACCGGAGCGGCGGGCAACGCCCCGCTCACCGCATCCGAAGATCCCGGAGCCGACGCCTTCCGTGCGGCGCTGTCCGACCTGTGCCTGCAACTCGCCCAGCTCGTGGTGCGTGACGGCGAGGGCGCGTCGAAATTCATCGAGATCGCAGTGACCGGCGCCGATAGCGATGCAAGCGCACGCACGATCGCGCTGAGCATCGCCAATTCCCCGCTCGTCAAAACGGCGATTGCGGGGGAGGACGCCAATTGGGGCCGCGTCGTGATGGCGGTTGGCAAGGCCGGCGAACCTGCCGAGCGCGATTTGCTCAGCATCCGCTTCGGCGACACCCAAGTCGCGACTGGCGGTTTGGCGGTCGAGGGCTATGACGAAGCCCCGGTCGCAGCGCACCTGAAAGGGCAGGATATCGAAATCGGCGTCGATCTTGGGCTGGGCGAAGGCCGCGCGACCGTTTGGACGTGCGACCTCACCCATGGCTATATCTCGATCAACGCCGATTATCGGAGTTAGTTCTTCGGGCTTGCCGCTGCCGCTGGGGTTGGCGCAGCAACCGTCAACGGAGCCATAGCGGCCGAAGCGATTGATAACTGAACGTCTTCGTCAACAAAGCCCTTTACCGCAGCGCCGACCGGAATTTGCGCACTAGTACCGGTCATAAAGAAGCCCGCCGGTGCGAACACAATTGCTGATACAGCTACAGCGCCAACGCCGCCCGCAACGCCCTTGTCATCAAAAGCGCCACTCAGGCGAATTTGTCGACCGTTCACCGTAACATACAAGATACGCGCGCTAAGGTGACCTGATTTACCCCACATGCCCTTGTTGCGGACATCGGTAATTTCGCCCATCGCCGGGCTTCCGACCGGAATGACCGTCACCCCTTGCACGATAATGTCGGAAGCCACTTCCATATGGAAACGCTGCCCAACGCGCAGCATCTTGCCCTTAGTGGTCAGAGTCTCCGACAATTTCAGCGGCACCTCCGTCCCCACCCGCAGAACTGCATTTGTCGTAGGAGGAGCGGGAATTGGCGAATTCGTGGCACTGACAGCTGGAACCGCCGTGGTTTGCGCCACTGCGGTCGCCGGTAGCAGCGATCCCATCACAGTGATTCCCAACCCAGCCTGTAAAATGAACGCCTTCATAAATCCCCCGATTCAACTTTGTTAAAGCTAATTTAACAGTCGGCTTAAACTCAACTCGGGGCAAGAGAAACTTATTGATTAGCCGTAATGGCTTAGATACCTTTGGAGCTGAATTGCAGCATTAGCACAACTCACCCTCAAGCCACGCCTTCAGCTTCCCCCTTGGGCTCCGCATCGGCCTAGATCGCGGCGCATTTGAAAGGGCAGCCCGTCGAAATCGGCGTCGATCAATCAAGCGCGGGTGACAGATCGTTATTCTCTTCGATGCGTAGCATGCGGATATCGCTGACCGACGGCTGGAACCAATCATAGGTCCGCTTGAGTTCCTGTACCGCAAGGACGCAATCGACCGCCGTCGTCCGGTCATTGCCGAAATAGGTCGAACCGTGCTGACGCTCGAACCCTCGCCGGTTCAGCACATCGCCGACATCGCAATATGCGTTTCGCCAAGACGGGGTCGGATACATCTGCTCAAGCATCGTCACATCAAGGTCGAACACGATCGCGTACATGCTGCTTCCCCCGCTTGCGCGTTGGAAATCCGCTCGATTGTGTCCGATCCCGATGCTCATCGCATTACCGTATCGCAGCGTTGCTCGCTTGACCACCGGCCAACTCACCTTCGAGCCAAGCCTTCAACTTCCCCTTGGGCTCCGCGCCGACCTTGGTTGCAGCGGGAACGCCGTCCTTGAACAGGATCATCGTCGGGATGCCGCGCACGCCGAACTTGCCCGGCGCATCGGGATTATCGTCGATGTTGAGCTTGGCGATCGTCACTTGCTCGCCCAATTCCTCGGAGATTTCCTCGAGGCTCGGCCCGATCATCTTGCACGGGCCGCACCATTCTGCCCAAAAATCGACCAGCACCGGGCCGGTCGCGTTGGTGACGTCGGCTTCCCAGCTGGCGTCGGTGATCTGCTTGGTGGCCATGATATGTCTCCTGTGGTTGACGGTGAAATAGGGTGTCGGGTGCGTCCACTCAAGCGCGCGAACGCTAGCTTTGCTCCGTGGGCGCAAAGCCGGGCTTGTGCGCGTCCAATAGGGCGTCAGCGAGCACGTGAAGCACCGGCCCGCTGGTATAAAGCAAAGCCGACTCGATCCGCCGACCGGGGAAGATCACCGCCAGTGCCGCGCCATATGCCGCCATTTGCCGCACATGATAGGGCGGGATCGTGTCGGGCGTCGCGGGCACGCCGCGTCCGGTCTTGAAATCGATGACGCGCACGAGGTCCGCCGTCACCAGCAAGCGATCGACCGTGCCCGATACGACAAAGCCATCGGGGAGCACCGCCGCGATTGGCGCTTCGGCAAGCGAATCGGGTCCGAACAGCGCGGCAAACGCCGGGTCATCGAGCACCGCCAGCACTGGGGCAGCGATCTCGGCCCGCAATGTGGCATCTTCAACCGCACCGACGCGCGCGAGCCAACGCTCCGCCGCTTCGGCGCGCAATTCCGGGGCCACCGCCGGAAGTCGCTCGAACAGGGCATGGATCAGCCGCCCGCGCTCCGCCGCCGCGCGTAGCAGCTCGGTTGGCGGTGCATCCGCCACCAAATCCTCCCCCAGCGAAGACGGCGCAAGCGGGCGTGGCGGGCGCGCTTCGACCGGCGCGGGCTGCTTTGCCCAATCCGGCAAGGCCGAAACCTCGACCACCGCGCGCGCGTCTTTGCGCTTGGGCGCGACCGGGCGTTGCGGCACACGACCGACAAAATCACGCGCGCCCTCGCCCGCTACCCCAAGCGCCAGCATCGCGCGGTCGGCCGCCGCATACCAGCTCAACGCAGGGGCCACCCCTTGCGCACGCGGGCCGACCGATCCGGCGATCACCAGCCGTTCCTCGGCGCGCGTCGCGGCGACGTAGAACAGCCGCCAATGCTCCTCCAAATCACTCGCCGCCGTCACCTCGACCAGTGCAGCGAGCGGTCCGGTTGCCTCGCCCTTGCGCGGGCGGATTACGGGAAGCTCCGCCGCCATCTCGCCCGCGCGCCATTTGAGCGTCGAGCGCGGCGAGCGTGTCGGATCCACCGCCGCATCCGCCAAGATTACCAGCGGCGCCTGAAGGCCCTTCGCACCATGCGCCGTCATCACGCGCACCGCATCGAGCGGCGCCGACGGGTCGCGCTTGATCTCCACTTCGCCGCGATCGAACCAGTCGAGGAATCGTTGCAGCGAGGGCGTCCCAAGCGATTCGAAATCGAGCGCGGCGCTCAGCACTTCCTCAATCGGATCGCGCGCCTCCTGCCCCAGCCGCTGCACGAGCTTGCGCCGCGCACCCAGCGGCCCCGACAGGATTTCCTCCAGAAACTGGTACGGCGTCGCGATATCCGCCCGCGCGAGCAAGGCGAACAGCGGCGCAAGATCGGGCGCGCCACCGGGTCGCGTCAAATGCCGCCACAGGCTGACCGAGCCGCGCGGGGCCTCCGCCATCAACCGCTCCTGGCTCCACCCGATCAGCGGCGAGACGAGCAGCGACGCCAGCGACAGATCGTCGTCGGGCTGCAAAACGAAGCGGATCGCGGCGAGCAAATCCTGCACCGACAGCGGCGCATTCAACCGCAGCCGGTCGACCCCCGCGACGGGTACGCCCTCCGCATAAAGCCGCGCGACGATCAGCGAAGCGAGTTCGCCGCGCCGCTTGACCAGGATCATAACGTCCTCGGGCCGCAGCGTCCGCCCCTTGCTCTCGAGCATCAGCGTTCCGATCCACCCCTTGATCGTGCGCGCGATCTGGCGTGCGAGTTCGCGGGTCGAATCCGAAATCCAGTCTTCCTCATCCTCCTCGGAGCCCCCCGCCACCACCAGCGGCCAGAGCGAGACGGTGCCGGGGCCGACCACTTCGCTCGCATGCACCTCGCGGTCGGCGATCGCCCCGAGCCCCGGTTCGGGCAGCGCCTCGATCGCGGCATCGACGAATTCGAGCACGGGGCGGGTCGAGCGGAACGATTGCGTCAGTGACAGCCGGTTCCACGGTCGCGCACGCATCGTGCCGGTGCGGCGGCGCTGTTCGTCATCGGCATCCCAAGCGTCACGCGCGAGCGTGCCGAAGTGCAATTCCGCACCGCCGAAATACTTCGGATGCGTGCCCTGAAACCCAAAGATCGCCTGCTTGAAATCGCCGACCGTGAACAGCGTCCGCAACCGCTCGCCATGCGCGCCTTCGCCCGAGAAAAACTCGTCAGCAAGCGCTCGGATGATCGCCCATTGCTCGGGATTGGTATCCTGCGCCTCGTCGATCAGGACATGCTCGGTCGCCTGATCGAGCTTGTAGCGCACCCAATCGCCCATCCCCGGCTGGCCGAGCAAATCGATCGTCGCGCGGATCAGATCGTCGAAATCGACCGCACCGATCCGCCGCTTGGCGCGCTCATAGGTCGCGGCGTAATCCCGCCCGACCGACAGCCCCGCCGCGAGCAGATCGGCATAAGCGGCGCGCTCGCGCAGCGAGAGCAGCTCGGCGCACGCCTCCCCCACTTCGAGCGCCAAATCGGCATAGTCGGGATCGGCGGCGAGCAGCTTGGGCGAATATTTGCGCGGTTCGCGCTTGGCGGTGAACGGCACGCCAATCAAATCGCCAAGCATCCGCGCGCGCATTTCAGGCGCGGCTTCGACCCAGCATTCGGCGATATCGGCATGATTGCCGCCGGTCGCCGTCCCCCAGGCGCGGTTCGCCGCCGCCAGCCGCGCGACCGCATCCACATCGAATGCAACATCGCCGCACGCATCGGCGATTTCCGCCTCGATCTCACCCGTCGGCAAATCAAGCGCGCGGCGAATGAAGGGGTGAACCCCCTCCCCGATCGGCAATTCGGCCATTGCGGCGGGCGCGCGGGCGCAAGCGAGCAGGAAGCGCTCCGCCTCACCCTCGCCCAACCGCAGGCTCAAGGCGCCAACCGTCGCGACCGTCGCGTCGCGCCCCTCGGCCTCCGCAGTGAGGAGCAATTCAGCAAGCGCCTCGCGCGCGAGGACCGCTTCCTCGCGCGCCTCGATCGGACGGAAACCGGGGGCGAGGCCCGCCTCAACCGGGAAGGCCGACAACAGGCTCTGGCAAAACCCATGGATCGTCTGGATGCGAATGCCGCCGCCCGGCGCATCGAGCACGCGCGCGAACAGCGTCCTCGCGCGGGCGATCAGCGCGTCGCTCGGGTCTTCGCCGAGCGCCTCCAGATCGCCGAACAACTCCGGACGCGGCATCCGCACCCACGCCGCCAGCCGCTCGCCAATCCGCCCGGCCATCTCGGCCGCCCCCGCCTTGGTGAAGGTCAGACACAGGATCGCCGCCGGATCGACTCCGCGCAGCAACAGCCGATAGACGCGCGCGGTCAGCACTTGCGTCTTGCCCGTGCCCGCGGAAGCGGAGAGCCAGACATGCCCGCCCGGATCGCTCGCTTGCGCTTGCGCATCCTTGAGGATCGGGAGGGGGCGGTGCGAGGTGGGGCCGGTCATCGGAAAATCCTCCCCTCCCTGGAAGGGAGGGGTTGGGGGTGGGTTGGTCTGAGGCGGGTGCTACGCGCGACTATGGGCCAACCCACCCCCAGCCCCTCCCTTTCAGGGAGGGGAGCAGAACAAAGCTCAGTCCTCACGCCCGTACCATTCGTCACGTCGCATCAGCTGATCATATTCGGCATAAGGCGCATAATCCGGATGCAGCTTAGCCTCGAACGCGCGCTCGCCCGTAAGCCAATCCGCCGCAGCATCGGCAAAATGCCGCGCCGCCAGCGCAGTAAAATCCTCAGGCAGCACCTTATCGCCCTTCCCCGCCGGATCGACCGGCGAGGTGCTGCGTCCAAACGACTCGCCATTCTTGGTCAGCGACCAATATTCAAACCCGCGCGCCGCACCGCTGATCCCGGCAAAGCCACCACGCTCAGCAATCAGCCCGAGCAAACCGAGCTGCAAACTAAACCCCTCGCGCACCGCCGCCGGGGACGGCGCCTTGCCCGTCTTGTAATCGATCACCGCGAGCGACCCGTCGGGCAACCGGTCGATCCGGTCGAATTTGCCGGTCAGCGTCACGCCGGCGATATCGATCTGCCCCGATTCCTCGACCGCCAGCACCGTGCGACCGGCATCGAGATTGCGCCCCATCTCCGCGACGATCCAGTCGATCGCCTCCATCAGCCGTGGTCGCCACAAGGCACGCTGCATCGGATGCGCATCGTCGAACATCGCGCGCGCGCGGTCGTGCAGCCGGTCGAGCGCGCACGCATCCTCGCGTGCCCAGCGTTCGAGAATGTCGTGTACTGCGGTCCCGCGCCACGCCGCACTCGGATCGGCATCGACCGGATCGAGCTGGACCAACCCAAGGATGCGCTTTGCGTAAAAGGCATAGGGGTCGGCCTTGAGCCGGTCGACATCGGTCACCGCGATCTGCTTCGGGCGCAGCGCGGCGGGCGGCACCGGCGCTGGCTTGGGTGCGGGATTGTGGGTGCCAGGATCATCGAGCGCACGCGCCCACCCCTCCAGCGCCGACGCGCGTTCGAACTTCTCCCCCGCCAGCGCCTGCAACCGCAACCAGAAACGCGAGGCGATCGCCGGTTGCGTCCCCCCGCGCCGCGCCCGCGTCATCAACGCGGCGGGCGCGCCAAGCGCTTGCGCCAGATCATGCGCCGCCACCCCGACGCCGCGATCGAGCCCCGGAAGCCCCAATTCAGTGCGGATACGCGGCGCGAGCCACGGGTCAGGCGCGGGCAGACCGGGCCAAATCCCCTCGTTCAACCCGCCGAGGATCATCAGGTCGGCGGTTTGCAAGCGTGCCTCGATCAAACCGTAGATCGCCAGCCGCGGATGCCCGCCCTGCGGCGGTCGCACCGCGATTTCGTCCATCAGCGTCTTGAGCAAGGGCGCAAGGCTGGCCGGATCGATCGTCGCCGGGCCATGCGCGGCGTGGAGTTCAGCCTCGCGAAGCAAGTCCGCCGCCGCGCGGCCCGCCGGGCCGGACCAAAGCGCATCGCCGCACAGCGCCTGCGCACCCTCACGCAACGCGCTCAGCAAGGTCGCCAGCGGTTGCGCACCGCCCTCAAAGGCGTGTTCGATCGGCGCGAGCAAGTCGCGCGCCTCTGGCCACCACGCGAGCGCCACTTGCGCCCGCCGCGTGACGCGCAAATGCGCCTCGACCCCCGCCAGCCCCGCCGCCGGTCGCGGCCCGCGCAGCACCCGGTCGAGTGCGCGTACGCCGTCGAGCCACTCGCTCCGCGCATCGCCGAAGCGGACCAGCGGATGTTTGAGCAACGTGAGCAAGGCAAGCGGCGCAAAGCGCTGCGTCGCCGCCTCGGCAAGCGCGGTCAGCAATGTGCCCGATGGCAGGATCGACAACGGTCGCCCCGCCGAATCATCGACCGCAATCCCCCAGCGCGCGCAATGCGCCGCTACGCGCCGCGCCAGGCCCCGATCAGGCGTGACCAACGCCGCGGTGCGCCCCGGCGTTTCCGCCACCTCGCGGAGCGCAAGCGCAATCGCTTGCGCCTCCTCGCCGGGAGTCGCGAGTTCCGCCGCCGATATCCCGCCGAGCCGCCGTTGCTCCGCCCCAAGCGTCGTCCATTTCGCCGTGAATTCGGCCGAGGCAAGCGCGTTCGCCACCGCCTTCCCGCGCGCAACGGTTGCGTCATGATCGCTCCCATCGCGCCAAATGCGGAATTCGCTGCGATTGACGCTCATCCGCTCGAGCAACAGCTTCAGATGGAATTGCGGATGCGTCTCGATCGATCGCCGGACCAGCCCGGTCGCCGGATCGGGCACGAACGGACCCAGCGCATCCCATTCTCCGGCATCCATGCCCGTCGCGAGATCGGCAAGCACCACCATCCCGCGCGGCAAATCCGCGATGCTGCGGAGCAATGTCGCCACCGCAGGGGCGCTGTCAGTAATGCCCGCCGCGCAAACGAAGCCCGCGGGGGGTGCAGCCTGCCACCGCTCCGCCAGCCGCCGCAGCACCGCGCCGCGCCGCGCCGCCGCGTCGATCCGGCCGATCCGCGCAAGCTCCACAGGCCAGCGATCGAGCACAATCCCGAACAGATCGAGCGCACGTTGCCAATGCGCCGACATCGCCTCGTTCAGCTCGATCTCGCGCAATCGTCGGGGCGCGATTTCCTCGACCAGCAATTGATCGAGCGTCCGCGCCAGATCGCCCGCCAACCGCACCGCCTCCGCCGCATCGACCGGCTGCCCGCCGCGCGCACGCTCCTCCGACACCAACCGCGCCAGGATCATACGGCGCTCGAGCGGTGCGACGGCGGGTGGCAAAGGATCCAAATCGCCCATCGACTCTGGCGCCGGATCGAGCGCCGCGCCGACCGCCTCGTCGATCCCCGGATCGCCGATCGCCACCAATCGCGGCAACAGTAGGCCACCCGCGCTCGCGCGCACAAAGGCGTCGGTCAGTGCGCGCTTGGCGCGGTTGTTGGGCAGCAGGACGAGCCCGCGCGCGAGCTGCAGATCATCGCCGCCAAACTGCCGGATCAGCCCCGCCGCCAGCGCATCGGCAAAGGCGCGGTGCGCCGGAATCGTATAAAGCGCGGCTCGCTTCGCTTCAGCCATCGGCCAGCATCGCCTCGGTCTTTCCGACCGCGGCGGGGGTGCCGACATCGAACCACAACCCCTGATGGACCAGCCCGTACGCACGCCCGGCCGCAATCGCGCGTTCCCAGAACAGCATCGTCGAGAACGGCCCTTCCGGCCAATCCGCGATCACGCGCGGGGAGAGGATCTGCACGCCGGTATAGACGAACGGGGCAAGCTTGCCCGGCTGCCGCCGCCCGAGGATGTGGCCATCGGGCGCGAGCCGGAAATCACCCTGACCGCCATGATGGTTCGCCCGCGCCAGTGGCACCATCAGCAGCAGCGCATCCATCTGCGCATCGTCCCACCGTGCGGCCAGCATGCGGATTGCGTCGGACGGCCCATCGACCCAGAGGTTGTCGCTGTTAATGACCAGAAACGGCGCATCGCCGATCAGCGCGCGCGCCTGCACGATGCCACCGCCGGTTTCCATCAACCGCTTGCGCTCATCGGAAACGACCAGCTCGATCCCCGAAACGCGATTGTGCAAATGCGCCTCAAGCGCGTCGGCCAGATAATGCACATTGACCACCGCCCGCTCGACGCCGCTCGCGCGCAACCGATCGAACACGTGATCGATCAGCGGCTTGCCCGCCACTTCGACCAAAGGCTTGGGGCGCGTCGCGGTCAGCGGGCGCATGCGTTTGCCCAGGCCCGCCGCCATCACCATCGCCGTCTTCGGCACCGCCCCACCCGGATCGGGCCGGATATGGAGCGTGCGTTTGGGTCTCAGCATGCCGACAGCGCCAGCGGGTCGCCGCGCAGATCATGCGGGATCGTCATGTCGAACCACGCCTTGACCGGGGCGAGTGCCGGATGATCGAGATCGCGGTTCAGATAGCGCCAGACGCGCGGCGCCAGCGCCGGGTAACGCGGCTTGCCGTCGCGCTGCCACAGCCGCGTGAAGATGCCGATGATCTTGGCATTCCGCTGCGCGCCGAGCACGTGATACGCAGCGTCGAACCCGGCATCGATACGGACCGCAGCCTTATACCGCGCCAGCATCTCTGCCTCGACCGCTTCACTCACATCGCGCCGCGCATCCTGCAGCAAGGACACGAGATCATAGGCCGGATGCCCCGCCAGAGCATCTTGGAAATCGAGCAGGCCGAGCGTGTCGGGTCCGATCAGCATCAGATTTTCGGCATGATAATCGCGCAAGACGGTAACCGTCGGGCCGTCCAGTGCATGGTCGAGCACCGCATCCCACGCCGCCGCATACGCCGCCTGATCCGCCTCGATACCGAGCGCCGGGCAATACCATTCGGTCAGCAGATTGGCCTCGCGGTGCAGCACCGCGCGGTCATAGGGGGCCAGTGGGGCGGCGTCGCGGGCGTGGAGCAACGCCAGAATGTCGATCGCCGCGCCGTAGAGCGCCAACTCACGTGACGGTTCGGCATCAACCGTCTCACGCATCCGGACGTCGCCAAAATCTTCCAGCAGGACGAGCCCGTGGTCGAGATCGACCCCGTGAATTTCGGGCGCTGCAAAGCCGTTTTCGGTCAGCCAGCGTGCCATATCGAGGAATGGCCGCGGGTCCTCATGCGGCGGCGGTGCATCCATCAGGATCGCGCTGCGCGTCGGCTCCACCGCCCGGAAGTAGCGACGGAACGACGCATCGCCCGCCACCGGTAGGATGTCCGCCTTGCCCCACCCGTTCGTGGCGAGGAAGGCGGCGGCCGTCGCCGGGGGTATCATATCTGTTGCCATCGTGCCTTCCAGCCCGGCGGGACGGCGGCTGTCAAGCGACGGCTGCCATCGGGCAGCATCTCCAGCGTCAGCGCGAGCGCTTCGGGCCACCAGCCGGGTGCGCGCTCGGGCCATTCGACCAGCAGCACCGAATCGTCTGCTGCCTCATCGAGCCCGAGTTCGGCGATCTCGGCCGGGTCGTCGATCCGGTACAAATCGATATGCAGCACGGGCATACGCACTTCGGGCGGGGCATAGGGTTGCACGATCGCAAAACTCGGGCTGGGGGCCTCCCCCGCCAGCCCAAGCGCGGAAAGGAGTCCCCGCGCGATACTCGTCTTGCCCGCGCCGAGCGGCCCGCTGAGCGTCACGACATCGCCGGGCGCGACGAGCGCCGCCAACCGCGCGCCGAACGCCTCGCTGGCGCTAGGGTTAGCGAGGATCACCTCAATATCCGGTGAGCAGCATGTCGAGCGCGTTCATGATCGCATCCTGCTCGGCGCCCAACCAACCCACGGCGCGCCCCAGTCTCCGCTTTTCAATCGCTGCGGTATATTGCGTCATCATCACCACGCTGACGTCTTCGACAATGAACACCGGGTTCAACCGCGCTGCCGGCCGCGGATAATCCTGCAGCAAGAACAGCGGGACGGTTAGCCGCGTATCGAGGTCGGACAAAAAATCGATCTGGCAATCCAGCAGATATCCCCGCCCCTCCGGATGACGGTAAACATCAAAACGCGCCACTCAGGCCAGCCGATATTTTTCGAGCGGCAGCCCGTGTTCGGCAACCCACGCGTTGGACGCAGCGATCGATTCCTGATTTTCTTCGAGCCAACGCTTTCGCCGTTCTTCGGCGATTGCTGCGGCCAGCCCCGCCTCGCACCCACGCGAAACATTGAGGCCGAGTTCTTTGGCCATCGCCACCAGTTTCACGTCCAGCGACACGTTTTTTGCCTTGCGCACGGCTCGAGGTTCATCATGTTTTGAAAATCGAGTCGCCATCGCCACCTCCATTCCATGCGCATATCATATGCGCATACGCCATCACCCGCAAACTACCGCCGCGGCAAAGTCACCGTGATGAGCGTCCCCTGCCCCGGCTCGGACACGAGTTCGATCGTGCCGCCATGCGCCTCGACGAACTGCTTCGCCAGCGGCAGGCCGAGCCCCAACGCGCGCTCGCCGCTGCGCGTAATGCCGGGCTGCCCGAAGCGATCGAACGCGCGCGCAACCGACTGCGCACTCATCCCCGCGCCGTCGTCCGAAACGACGATCCGCGCCGCCGCCGCCGTCCCGTCGGTGTGGAGCAGGATCCGCCCGCCTTCCGA
>JBBQLB010000019.1:0-54929 GCA_038327465.1 Sphingomonadales bacterium
TCGATTTCGCGCAAGGGCAGGATGCGGCCTTCCTGGCGCGCGCGCCACGCCTCGCGCTGATCGCCGCGCTGGAGTTGCGCGCCGTCGCTCGGCAGCGGTGTCGTCGCGGTGGCCAGTGAGAACAGGATGGGGAGAAACATCGTCATGGGATTGGCATAGGGAGGGAGCGTTGAACAGCCTGTGAATGAGCGGGGGCGGGGGGTGGCTATGCCCGACGGACTCGCCTGAGGCCGGGCGGCAGGTTGGGTCAAGCGAATCTGGCCGACGATACGGGGTTTATCTCCGTGTCGGCGCGTTTGGGGTTTAGGTGCGCCGTGGCAAAGCCACGTCGTCGGACCTCGCTGGAGCGAGGCCGGCCGAGCGTGCGCTTTAGCCTCGATTTAGCTGCGCTACATCGTTAGGGCGCACACGCTATGGCTGCACCAATTCTTGCGTATGAAAATCTCGGCGTCATTCAAGGCTCGGGCTGGTTGTTCCGTGGGCTCGATATTCATATCGGGCCGCGTGACCGGCTGGCGTTGATCGGGCGTAATGGCGCGGGCAAGACGACCTTGCTCAAATTGCTCGGCGGCAAGATCGATTCGGACGAGGGCCGCCGCACGATCGTGCCCGGCACGCGCGTGATCCAGTTGGAGCAGGAACCGGCGATGACGGGCTTTGCGACGCTCGCCGATTATGTGCTGGCGGGCGACGATGCGCCGCAGCGGCATGAAGCGGAGGCGATTGCCGACCAGCTCGGTATTGATCTCTCGCGCGAAGCCGCCAAGGCCTCGGGCGGTGAACGCCGCCGCGCCGCAATCGTGCGTGCCTTTGCGCAGAACCCCGACGTGCTGCTGCTCGACGAGCCGACCAACCATCTCGACATCGGCGCGATCGAATGGATCGAGGAATGGCTCCAGCGCTTCCGCGGGGCGTTCGTCGTGATCAGCCATGACCGTACCTTCCTGACCAAGCTGACCAAGCAGACGCTGTGGATGGACCGCGGCAATCTGCGTCGCGCGGAGATCGGCTTTGGCGGGTTCGATGCCTGGACCGAGGCGGTCTATGCCGACGAAGCGCGCAATGCCGAGAAGCTCGACGCGAAGCTCAAGCTGGAAGAACATTGGCTGCTGCGCGGCGTCACCGGGCGGCGCAAGCGCAACCAGGGCCGCCTGACCAAGCTGGTCGAGATGCGTGCTGAACGTGCATCAATGGTCGGGCCGCAGGGCTCGGCCAATCTCACGATCGGCACCGATGACGCCAAATCCAAAGTGGTGATCGACGCCAAGCATATCTCCAAGGCGTTCGGCGAGCGCACGATCATCGGCGATTTGACGCTGAAGGTCACGCGGCGCGACCGGATCGGCATTGTCGGCGCAAACGGTGCGGGCAAATCGACCTTGCTCAAGCTGTTGACCGGCGAATTGGAGCCCGACGGCGGCCATATCCGCTTCGCCAAGACGATCGAGCGGATCGTGATCGATCAGCAGCGCAGCAAGATGGAGCCCGACAAGACGATCCGGGACGTGCTCGCCGACGGTGGCGATTGGGTCGAGGTGCAGGGCATCCGCAAACACGTGATCGGCTATTTGAAGGAATTCCTGTTCGAACCCGGCGTGCTCGATGCGAAGATCGGCACGCTGTCGGGCGGGGAGCGCTCGCGGCTGCTGCTGGCGCGCGAATTCGCCAAGCCGTCGAACCTGCTCGTGCTCGACGAGCCGACCAACGATCTCGACCTCGAAACGCTCGATCTGTTGCAGGACGTGATCGGCGACTATGACGGCACCGTGCTGATCGTCAGCCACGATCGCGATTTTCTCGACCGCACCGTGACGATCACGCTCGGGCTCGACGGATCGGGGACGGTCGATGTCGTCGCGGGGGGCTATGAGGATTGGGAACGCCGCCGCAAGGCCAAGGCGCCGACCAAGCGCGGCGCGATCGCCAAGAATGCGGTTGCGCCGGTCGCGGCTCCGGCACCGGGCGCGAAGGTCAAGCTGACCTATAAGGATCAGCGCGATTACGAATTGCTGCCCAAGCGGATCGAGGCACTCGACGCCGCGATTGCGCGCGACCAAGTGCTGCTCGAAGACCCCGATCTCTACGCGCGCGATCCCGATGCGTTCGAGCGGCTGATGGAAGCGATCGGCCAGGCGCAGGAGGACAAGACGCTTGCCGAATTGCGCTGGTTGGAGCTGGCCGAGATGGTCGAGGGGCAGGGATAATCCCCGTGCTCCTGCGAAGGCAGGAGCCCAGGGTTGCGGAGCGCAGCGCGCGTTACCCTGGATTCCTGCCTTCGCAGGAAAACGGCTACGCCCGATCCAACGCCCGCCCGTGCCGCCCTGCCAGATCGGTGATGTAATGCCACGCCACGCGCCCCGACCGGCTGCCGCGCCGTGTCGCCCAGCCGACAGCGTCCAAGGGGTCGAACGGTAGGTCATACGCTTGCGCATAACCCGCGACGATCGCGAGATAGCCGTCCTGATCGACGACATGAAAGCCGAGGCTCAGCCCGAAGCGATCGGCGAGCGCGAGGCCGTCATCGGCGGCATCGCGCGGGTTTACGGCGCTCGGTTGATCGATCATTTCGCGCGGGACGAGGTGGTGGCGGTTCGAGGTGACGACCAGCCGTGCGTTGACGGGGCGCGCCTCCGCCCCGCCATCGAGCATCGACCGGAGCGCGCGCCCGTCCGCGGCGGCATCGAAACCGAGATCGTCGAGAAACAGCAGAAACGCGCGCGGCAGATCGGCGATCTGCGCGAACAAAGCGGGCAGGGTGTCGAGCCGTGGCGTTACGACCTCGACCAAGGCGAGCGCACCGGGTTGCTCGCCCTGAACGGCCCCCGCCACCGCCTTCACCAAGGCAGATTTGCCCGACCCGCGCGCGCCCCATAGCAGCACGTCATGCGCCGCCGCGCGCTCCGCCAGATGGCGAACGGAGCCAAGCAGCGCGGCCTTTTGCGTATCGATTCCGTGGAGCCGGTCGAGCGGCAATGGGCGAAAGTCGCGAACGCTTTCGAGCACCGCGCCCCGCCAGACATAGGCGGGATACGCCAGCGGATCGGCAGCGATTGCAGCCGGTGGCGCGAGCCGTTCGAGAGCTTCAGCGATACGGGTCAGTGGGTCTTGGGGTGGGAGATCCATGCCGTCCCCTTATCCTTACTGTCATCCCCGCGAAAGCGGGGACCCATCTCGTGCCGCTGGAGATGGGTCCCCGCTTTTGCGGGGATGACGGCAATGCGGTCAGCCAAGCACCTTCAGCGCCGCGACCGCCGCCGTGCGATCCTCAAACCTCGGGTCCGCCAGCGCCGCGCGGATTTGCGTCGCGGCCTCGGCGTTGCGGTCGAGATCGGCATAGGCTTGCCCGAGATGCCAGCGCAGTACGGCATGATTGGGCGCGATCGATGCGGCCTTTTCGAGCAATTGCAGCGCGGGTTCGCTCTTGCCCTGCTGGTATAGCGCCCAGCCATAGGCATCGGTCGCTGCCGGGTTCATCGGCGCGAGCGCATAGGCTGCCTTGCCATAGACGAGGCCCGTCTCCGCATCGCCGTCGCCGGTATAGGCATAGGAGAGTTCGGCGAGCAGCGCGGCATCGCGATTGCCGATGCGTTGGCGCAGCGATTCGAGCGTCTCGATTGCGGCATCCCAAGCGCCACCCGCGATCTGCCAATGCGCGGTCAGGCGCTGCGCCGCGACATTTTGCGGGTTTTGCGACAGGAACAGCGCGAGCACGTTCGCCGCCTCCGCGCGCCGACCGGCGCGGTCGAGCGCATCGGTCGCGCGCAGCATCGTCGGCTCGTCGAAACGGATATCGGCGGCGCGGCGGTACGCGTCGGCGGCTTCGCCATAGCGATTCATCGCCATCAGCGTATCGCCGACAGCGATATGCGCGGGCGGCGCGCCGGGGGTGAGCTTGGCCAGTGCTTGGGCTTGCGACAAGGCGGCAGCGGTGTCGCCCGCATCGATCAGCCCGCGGATCAAGCCGAGTTGCACCACCGGCTCATCGGGGGCGTTTGCCGCTGCTTCGCTGAGCGCGGGCAAGCCGTTGTCGCTGCCGAACGGGCTCGACCCGACAATCTCGGGCATGGCCGAGCGATCGAGATATTTCGCGGCCCAGTCGCGCTCGCCCGATTGCTCGAACGCGCGCGCGACGAGCGACAGCGTGTAGCTGTCAGCATCGGGCCTGAGCGCGACCGGGCGCAGCACATCGAGGCTCCCACGCGGATCGCCCGAGCGCAGCAAGGCCGCGCCGAGCAAGCGCCGTGCGACGATGTTGGTCGGTTGTTGTCCGACCAATGCACGCCAATTGTCGATCGCCTGTTGATAGGCCCCGGCCTTATAGGCGAGCGTACCCGCCAACAGCAGCGCGCCCGGTGTGCCGCCGAGCTGCCCCTTGGTGCGCTCCAGCAGGGAGCGCGCGAGATCGTCATTGCCGGCGCGCGCGGCGAGCACCGCCTGGAGATACAGCGCCTGCGGGCTGTCCGGACGTGCCGCGAGCGCCTTGCGGGTCGCCTCGAGCATGTCGGCATAGCGCCCGACATCGCCGAGCGTCGCGGCGTAATCGATCAGCGCCGGGTGATAATATGCGTCATGCGCCAGCGCATTTTCGAACCAGGGCAGGGCGGCGACGAGGCCGTACTGGCTCCGCACCAATTCGCCGCGCAGGGTGAGTGCTTCGACATTGTTGGGGTCGAGATCGATCGCGTGCTGTGCTGCGCCGATTGCGCCGGCCATATCCCCGGCACGGTATTTGATTCGCGCGAGATCGGACAACGCGAAACTGTCGTTGGGCGCATCGGCAAGCAAGGTGTTGAGCGCATCCTGCGCGCGCGCGACATTGCCCAGCGCCGCCAGCGCCTGCGCACCGATGCGGATCGCATAACCGGCATAGCGCGGGCTGGCCTTGGCCGCTTCGTCGAGCGCGCGCTTGGTATCGCCCTGCAGCAGCCAGGCATGCGCGTACAATTGATGCGCGCGCGCCGGATCGAACCCTGCCTCGCGCGCGCGGCCGAGTTCCCCCTCCGCCGCCACGCCATCGCCCAGCGCAAGGAAGCTGCGCGCGAGCATGGCGTGGGCGAGGCCCCAGCTCGGATCGGCCTTGATCGCGGCTTGCGCATGGCTGCGTGCGGCACTGTAATTGCCCGCTTTCAGTGTCGCGACGCTTTGCGCGAGTTCGTTGCGTGCGGTTGCGGCATCGGCATGGGCCGATCCGGTCATTGCCATGGCGAGCAAGGTCGCGCTGGTCGCGGCGGCGATCCCGCCGACGACGAGAGAGAAGGACTTACGCATGGAGATCATAGCTCTTCAACAAATCGTACAAAGTCGGCCGGCTCACTCCTAACAGCTTAGCGGTATTGGAAATGTTACCGTCGGCGCGGGCGAGCGCTTGCGCGATCGTCGAACGGTCGGCGCTTTCGCGTGCGGCGCGCAGGTTGATCGGCGGCTCGGCCTCGCCTTCGGCCAGATCAAGGTCGGCGGCGGTGACCAATTTGCCCTCGGCCATGATCACCGCGCGCTTCATGCGGTTTTCGAGCTCGCGGACATTGCCGGGCCAGCCCCAGGCGGCAATCGCGGCGCGCGCGTCGGGCGACAGGCCAGTGACGCCTGAATGCATCGACTTGGCATAGCTTTTGAGGAAATGCTGCGCGAGCAAGGCGGCATCCCCGCTTCGCTCGGCAAGCGATGGAATTCGTACGACGATCTCGGCAAGGCGATAATAGAGATCTTCGCGAAAGCTGCCCGCCGCGACCATTGCATCGACATCCTGATGCGTCGCGCAGACGATCCGCGTATCGACCGCAATCGCCTTGCGCCCGCCGATCCGCTCGATCGTGCGTTCCTGCAGGAAGCGCAGCAATTTGACCTGAAGCGGCAGCGGCACGTCGCCAATCTCGTCGAGGAACAGCGTGCCGCCCTGCGCTTGCTCGATCTTGCCCTCGGTGGTTTTGACGGCACCGGTGAACGCGCCCTTTTCGTGGCCGAACAATTCGCTTTCGAGGAGCGTTTCGGGGATCGCCGCGCAATTGATCGCGACGAAGGCGCCTTGGCGGCGCGGCGACGTATCGTGGAGCCCACGCGCGAGCAATTCCTTGCCGGTGCCGCTCGCGCCGAGCAGCATAACCGAGACGTCGGCCCCCGCGACGCGTTCGATCGTGCGGGTGACTTTCAGCATTTCCGGGCTGGCGGTGATCATCCCGCCCAGTGCCGTGCCCGTCCCGCGCGCGGCGAGGCGGCGGTTCTCCGCCTCCAGCGCATGGACATGAAAGGCACGCGCCACGATTAAGCCGAGCGCATCGATATCGATCGGTTTTGCGTAAAAATCCCAGGCGCCATCGGCAATAGCCTGTAGCGCGCTGGTCCGCGCGCCATGGCCGGAGGCGACGATCACCTTGGTATCGGGCTTGATCCGCAGGATTTCGGCGAGCGTCGCAAACCCCTCGGTCGTGCCGTCGGGATCAGGCGGCAGACCGAGATCGAGCGTGACGACCGCCGGTTCCTCGGCGCGGACGGCATCGAGCGCGGTCGCGCGATCGACGGCGGTGATGACCTCATAGCCTTCATACGCCCAGCGAAGCTGCCGCTGGAGGCCGAGATCGTCCTCGACGATCAGGAGTTTGGGGCGGGGGGTGTCAGTCATGCCGCCTGATCCAGCGTAAGCGCGCGTGCTGCTGGGAGCATCACGCGAAAAACCGTGCCTTCGCCGGGCCGGCTGACGACCGCGACGCTGCCACCCATCGCCTCGGCCAATTGCTTCGCCTCGAACGCGCCGATGCCGAAGCCGCCGGGTTTTGACGATACGAACGGTTTGAACAATTGGTCGCGGAGGAAGGTTGGCGTCATTCCGCAGCCCTGATCGATCACCGACAGGATCACCGTGTCCCGCTCCGCCGTAAGCGAGATCGTGACGGGCTCGGTTGGCGGACTCGCTTCGATCGCATTCTGCACGAGATGGCCGAGCAATTGTTCGAGCCGCGCCGGGTCGGCCTGAGCATGCAGGCCAGGCGTGCCGGTGACCACGACCGGATGCTGCGCGCGACGGCGCGTGGCGACGTGTTCGACCAGCGGCAGCAAATCGACCGCGCGCAAATCCTCCGCGCGGGCCCTGTGATTTTGGGAAAGACGCGCGAGCAAATCGTTCATCCGGCCAGCGGAATCGTGCAGCGTCGCGACCATATCGGCGCGGAACGCCGGGTTGTCGGCATGGCGTTCGGCATTGCGCGCGACCAGCGTCAATTGGCTGACGAGATTTTTGATGTCGTGCAGGATGAAGGCGAAGCGGCGGTTGAATTCGTCGAAGCGTTCGGCTTCTGCAAGGGCCTCCTGCGCACGCGCCTCGGCCAGATAGCTGGCAACCTGACGTCCGGCGATCCGCAGCAGATCGAAATCCTCCCAGTCGAGCGCGCGGTCGACCGGCGGCCGCGCGAGCAGGATCGCGCCCTGCAAGCGTCCAAGGTGGACCAAGGGCACCAGCACCCAGCCACCGACATCGAGCATCCACACCGGCACGCTCGCCGTCTCGACCGCTTCGGCGGTATCGCTGCGCACATTATCGAGTTCGACGATCCGGCCGCTGGCGGAGAGGTGTGCGACGAGACGCGCGTCGGCGCCCGCGCTCGGTGCTTCCCAATTCCAGCCCGCGCCGACGCCAAGCCCCGAGCCATCGGGGACGAGCAACAGCCCAGCCGGCGAATCGGTAAGATCGGCGACCGCTTTCACGATCCGCTCGTCGAGCGGTGCCGCCCCCTCGGGCTTGCCGAGCGTATCGGTGAAGCGGATCCACTCGACACGGTAATCATAACGGTGGCGGAAGAAATGCTTGGCGACCTTGACCTTGGTCCACGCCTTGACCCAGGGCGAGGACAGGATGGTGAGGCCCGCCGCGGTCGATCCGAACACGAACGCCGTCTGCCACAGCCGTGCATTGTCGCCGCTCACGCTCGCGATCATGCTGGTCGCGGCAAGCATCGCCGCTGCGTAGAGCAAGGTCGCCGCGAAGGAGAGCGTCTGCCATGCGACGGTGCGCGACAAATGCAGCGTCCAGTCGCCATTCCGCTGTACGGCGATGGCGAAGACCGGCGCGGCCAGCGCCAGCACGCAGCCGCGTCCGGCGATCAGCGCGCTCGGCGAGGCACTGCTAGCATAAAGCGTGGCGTAGAGCAGCAAATCGACGCCCCACATCGCCGACAGTGCGACGACCACCAGCCGGATCCCGCCGCGCGCGCGGGGTGCGACCGCCGCATAAAGGTGGTGGACCAGCAGCAACGCACCGACCGCAACCATCATCCGCAACACGATTCCGACCGCGGCAAGCGGCGGCACCGCCGCCGCCCCAACCGCTTCCTCGACTACCGCGAGGCCTGCTCCGCTCAGCACCACCAGCGTCACGACACCATAGATGATCGTCACCGCGCGGTGTTCCTGGCCGTGTCGGTCGCGGCGGATGAGCGCGTACATGAAGCCGAGCCAAGCGAGGTTGCGCGCGCCCTCGGCGATGCGGGTCACGACATCGTTCGCCCCGATCCCCGCTACCGCGAGCGCCCACAAAGCCGTCGTGCCGAGCGCGATGACGAAGGTAAGGCGCGGCAGCGCGGTGCCGACCGTCACCCCATCGGCGCGCAGACGGGACAGCGCGACACCTGCGAACAGCAAGGCGGCGAGCGCATGGCTCCACAGGATGAGGGTGGCGGGGCCGGTCATGGCTTTACCGCGCGCCCTCGGGCCAGAGCACGACGCGAATCGTCTGAAGCAGGATCAACAGATCGAGGAAGGGCGAATAGTTTTTCGCGTAATAGAGATCATATTCGAGCTTCTGGCGGCTGTCCTCGATCGACGCGCCATAGGGATAATTGATCTGCGCCCAGCCGGTGATGCCCGGCTTCACCATGTGGCGCTCGGCATAATAATCGAGCTGTTGTTCGAGATCCTCGACGAATTGCGGACGTTCAGGGCGCGGGCCGACAAAGCTCATTTCGCCCTTCAGCACCGACCAGGTCTGCGGCAATTCGTCGATCCGCAGCTTGCGGATGATGCGCCCGATTCGCGTGATGCGCGGATCGTCCTTTTCGGCCCATACCGCCTTGCCGGCCACTTCGGCATCTTGCCGCATCGAGCGCAGCTTCACGCAATCGAAGCCGACGCCGTAGAGCCCAACGCGGCGCTGGCGATAGAAAGCCGGGCCCTTGCTTTCGAACTTGATCGCGATGGCCGTCACGATGATCAGCGGGAGCGTGAGCGTCAGCAGGAGCAGGCTGGCGGTGATGTCGAACAGGCGTTTGAACATGCTCGATAACATCCGCCCGCTCGAAAATCCGTCGGAGAAGATCAACCAACTCGGATTGACGCTTTGCAGATCGACGCGGCCGGTTTCGCGTTCGAGGAAGGTCGAGATTTCGTTGACATGCACGCCGGTCGTCTTGATCCGCAGCAAATCCTTGAGCGGCAGCGCGTTGCGGCGTTCCTCGAGCGCGAGCACCACTTCGCTCGCGTTAAGCAGCACGACATGGTCGGCGAGATTGTAGATCGCATCGCGCGCGATTGCCTCTGGAATGACGCGCGCGGATTCGCTCATCGAAATATAGCCGACGACGACGAAGCCCGCGCCCGGGGTCTGCGCGAGCGCCTTCAGCCGCGCCGCGCGTGCGCCCGCCCCCAGCACGACCACGCGCCGCTTGAACGCATGACCGCCGATCATCTTGCCGACCAGAATGCGCAGCGCGATCAACAGGCCGGCGGCGATGCCCATCGAATAGAGCAGGTTCGAGCGCCAGAAGGTGGCTGCCGGCACCAGAAAATAGATGACGCTCAGGAAAATCACGCCGAGCGAAATCGCCACCAGCAGCCGTGCCGTCGCATAGCGCAGCGATTGCAGCGCCCCCGCGCCATAAACGCCGACCGCGATCATCGCCAGTTCGACACTGCCGGCAAAGGTGAGGAGTTGCGGGATACGCGTCGCGATCGGGGTGATCGGCAACAGGACCTGCCCCATCCGCACGGTATATCCGACTTCGCCCGCCGCGATCAGCAGGACAAGATCGAACAGACCGAGCAGCAGCACGGCATTGGGGATATAGTGTTTGAACACCCTGATCATCGCGCGCGCCTTGTTTCCGGGGCCTCCAATTGCCACGGGCGGTGTCAAGAAATCCGACACCCATCGTGGCGGTGTCGCAGAAATTGACGAAGAAAGGTTGAACGCGGGGGGGCTTCAGGGATCGCACTTGATCCATGGCAGTTACGCTAGCGCCGCAACCGCGCTACAGCGCTTGCGAACCGGAGGATTCCAAGCATGCCGCATTCGATGCCGATCGTTCCTGTCATCTTGTCGGGCGGATCGGGTACGCGGCTGTGGCCGATGTCGACGCCGGATATGCCGAAGCAAATGCTCGCGCTGACCGCCGACGAGACGATGCTGCAGCAGACTGCGCAAAGGGCGTTGGGCGGTTTGCGCGCGGAGGGCGCGCGGGGAGCCCGCTTCGCCGCGCCGATCGTGGTCGCCAATGCCCGCCATGCCGCTATGGTCGAGGCGCAGCTTGAGGCCGTCGACGCAGCCGCGCAAGCGCTGATCCTCGAACCCGTCGGCCGTAATACTGCGCCTGCCATTGCGCTGGCGGCGATCGCTGCGGGGGGCGGGGCGGCACCGTTGCTGGTCATGCCGTCGGACCATGTCATCGCCGATGTGGCTGCCTTCCATGCCGCGATCCACGCGGCACTGCCACTGGTCGAGCAGGGCTGGCTGGTGACTTTCGGGATCGATCCGCATGCGCCCGAGACCGGTTACGGCTGGATCAAGGTCGGGCCTGAGATTTCGGGCGGCGTGCACCGCGTCGCGCGCTTCGTCGAGAAACCGCCGCGCGATGCAGCGGAAGCCATGCTCGCAGCGGGTGATCATGCGTGGAACGGCGGGATCTTCCTGTTCCGCGCCGACGCCTATCTGAGCGCGCTCGCGCTGCACGACCCTGCGATGCTGACGGCGTGCCAGCAGGCGATGGACTTGGCGCGGCGTGAGGGCGCGCGGGTCTATCCCGATGCGGCTGCGTTCGCCGCGGCACCGTCCGATTCGATCGATTATGCGGTGATGGAAAAGGCAGAACGAGTCGCCGTGGTGCCGGTCAGCATGGGGTGGAGCGATCTCGGCAGTTGGGATGCGCTGCACGAGATCAGCGCGGTGGATGGCGACGGCAATGCGCACGCGACGGGCGAGGGGGGTGAGGTCATCGCGATCGATACTGCCAATTGTCTGGTGCGCAGCGACGGCCTGCGGATCGCGATGGTCGGGGTCGCGGATCTGATTGTCGTCGCCTCCGGCAATGACGTGTTGATCCTGCCGCGCGGACGCAGTCAGGAAGTGAAGGCGCTGATTGAAAGGATGAAGGCGAGCGAACCCAAGATTTAGCGAAGCTAAATCGAGCGGCGCGCAAGCGGCGAGCGCGGACGGCGGTGCCTCGGCACCGAGCGACGACGCGGCTTTGCCGCGGCGCGAATCTCGATTATCCCCGTCGGTATGCCCACCCTCAAAATCCACCCCTTCTCCGACGATCTCGCTCAGGCGTTCCACGACATCAATGCGCAGTGGATCGGCGCGATGTACCGGCTCGAGCAAACCGACCGCGACGTGCTCGAAAATCCGCGCGCGCGGATCATCGAGTCTGGCGGGGATATTCTGTTCGTTGAGGCGGAGGGACTCGGCATTGTTGGTGCCTGCGCGCTGCAAAAGACCGGCGAGCGCCAGTTCGAGCTGACCAAGATGGGCGTGCTGGAGGCGGCGCGCGGACGCAAGGCGGGCGAATTTCTGCTCCAGGCGATCATCGCCCGCGCGCGCGATATGGGGGCGGAGCGGCTCTATTTGCTGAGCAATGCGAAGAGCGCGGCGGCGGTCCATCTCTATGAAAAGCTTGGGTTCGTGCACGATGCCGGGATCATGGCGGAGTTCGGTGCGCGCTATGAACGCTGCAATGTCGCCATGCTGTACCCGATGGGATGAAGCCGGAGTGCGCGTTGCATCGTCGCGCTGCCGGAACAAAGATCGCGGCCGGGCGTCATCGTTGGACGAATATGTAAGGAAACGACGATGCGGCGGACATTCATCACGGCTACTATGGCAGCAATGGCGCTGACGCCGCTCGCGGCGCGCGCCGATGCTCCGCAGGACAGCATCGGCAAAGCGGTGACCCAACCGCTGCGCGACACGCGGATCAAGGATGAGAAGATCCCGGAAATTCTGCTGCTCGCGGCATCGGCGCCCTATTCGGCGGTCAATACCCGGAGCTGCGCGGCGATTGCCGGCGCGGTGCGGCGGCTCGACCAAGCGCTTGGCCGCGATGTCGATGCGCCCGGCGTCACCAGGAATGAACGCGCCGAGATGGCGGCGCTGGCGGCGCGCACCGCCGTCAACACGCTGATCCCCGGCCTCGGCATCGTCCGTGTGATTTCCGGGGCCGATAAGCAACAGCGTCGCGTTGAGGCTGCGGTCTATGGCGGCTCCGTGCGGCGAGCGTATTTGAAGGGTATCGGCCTCGCGCGCGGCTGTCGTGCGCCAGCGGCGCCGACGCGCGACGCGGTGGCATCGACGCCGGAACTCCCGCTGCCATCGAAGCCTGACGCTGAGAAGTGACGCGCGCATGGGATGATCGCGATTGACGTCAGACGTGCCCGACCGTTAGCCTGTCGCGATGTACCGGTTTGCCCTTGCCCTGCCCGTCTGCATCGCCGGTCTGGCAGTGATGTCCCTGGCGGCTGCGCCGACCGCTCCGGTCGCCGAATCCGTCGGTGTGACGATTAATGTTCGCAATCTTGCAACGATCGCTGCCCCGCCGAATGCGCCACGACCGCTGCGGGACAAGGCTTCGGTGCGTGTTCGCGACGTCATTTCCACCGGCGCACGCTCGGCAGTCGGGGTGCGGCTCGCCGATGAAACCCTGTTCAGCGTCGGCGCGAATGCGCGAGTCGAGATCGACGCGTTCGTCTATGACCGTACGCGCTCGGCGAGCCGAATGTCGCTGAATTTCATTAAGGGCGCGTTCCGTTTCGTGTCGAGCAAGGCGACGCACGCCTATCCCGGACAGAACGCGATCACCACGCCGATCGGAGTCATCGGCATCCGCGGAACGGTCGTGACCGGGGTTATTGGGCCGGAGGCGCTTGCTTATTATCGCAAAGCCAATCCCGACGTAGCGCAAACCCCAACGGATGCGGAAACCGCGACGCTGATCATCCTGTCCGACGCGGGTGAGGGCGATCCGGCATCGGGCGGGATCGACGTGATCGCCGATGGAAAGGTGACCGCGCTGCGGAAGGCAGGGCAAGCGCTGTACTTTCCGCGTCGCGGCGACCGGCCCGACCCGCCCATTTTCCTCGATCCACAGCTGCGCGGCGTGATCGAGCGTGGTGCCGAACCGCCGGGTTTCGAGCGGAATCTGCGACCGGGGCAGGGGCCCGATGCCCGCGCCCAGGGGCCGGGCAACAACAATGGGCCGCAGCCCAGGGGCGGGCAGGGCCCCGGTGGACAAAATGACGGGCCGTCCCCGGGACAGCCCGGCGGCATGCAGGGTAGTGGTCCAGGAGCCGGGCCGGGGGGCATGCCAGGTGGTGGTCCAGGATCCGCGCAGCCGCGATAGCGACGCGGCGTTGCGCAAAAGGGTCCCGGGAATTGCTTCCCCGGACCCTTTTTCTGGTCGTCTGTGCGGGATCGGCGCCCCGTCAGTCTTGTGCGAAGATATCGTCGAGCGAAAGGTTGAGGCCGACCGAGGCGAGATGGATCGCGCCCGTATCCACCCATTGGTCGGACCAGCCGTGCGGGCCCGTGCGCTGTATGTGTCTGACCCGGCGCGTATCGGGGTCGATCAGGACGATATCCTGAACATCCGCCAGCGCTTGATACTCGGGGACTTTGGTACGCTCGTCGAGCAACAGGGTCGACGGGGACAGGACTTCAAATACCGCATGCGGCTGACCGATCAGCTTGTTGCGGTCTCCGTCATCGGCATGCGGGCGGCAGAAAATGCTGACATCGGGGTGGCGGATCGACCGGGGCCCAGTCTGCACCGCGAGGTCCGAGCCGAAAGCGCGACAGCCCGTTCCGCGCAATCGGGGTAGCAAAGAAGCAATGATGTTGGCGGCGACTCCGGCATGCTCCATGCTGCCGCCCGCCATCATGAAGATGACGCCGTCATCAAGCTCGGCCTTGCGCCCGCCAAAGTCCATTTCGAGAAAGGCGTCGATATCGACCTTTCCGTAAGCGGGGTCATTGGAGAGTGCGGTCGCCATGGCAGCAGTTTAGCATGACGGAAGGGCAAGACAAAGGGCCGGGGAGTGATCCCCGGCCCTTTGCTTTGTGTTCAGCTTTGGGGCTGGGAGGTTTGGATCGGCGCGGGCAAAGCCCACGTTTTCGTCGAACGGGTTCGACAGCTTCGCCGCCGACCCGCCGTCCGTCCTTGGGCGAGTCCGTGGCCAGCATGGCCACGGCCGCCCTTCGGATCAGAAGTCCATACCACCCATGCCGCCCATGCCGCCGCCGCCCATCGGCATGGCGGGCTTGTCTTCGGGCATCTCGGACACGGCCGCTTCGGTCGTGATGAGCAGGCCCGAGACCGACGCCGCGTTCTGCAGCGCGGTACGGACGACCTTGGTCGGGTCGATCACGCCGGCTTCGACGAGGTTCTCATACGTGTCGGTCGCCGCGTTGAAGCCCATTGTGGGGTCGTTGCCGTCGAGCAGCTTGCCCGAAACAACGGCGCCATCATGGCCCGCATTCTGGGCGATCTGGCGAACCAGCGAGGTCAGCGCCTTGCGGACGATGTCGATGCCGCGGGTCTGGTCTTCATTGGCCCCGGTGAGGCCTTCGATCGCCTTGGTCGCGTACAGCAATGCCGTGCCGCCGCCGGGGACGATGCCTTCTTCGACGGCTGCGCGGGTTGCGTGCAGCGCGTCGTCGACACGGTCCTTGCGCTCCTTGACTTCGACTTCCGACGAACCGCCGACCTTGATCACCGCAACACCGCCAGCGAGCTTCGCCAGACGCTCCTGCAGCTTCTCCTTGTCGTAATCCGACGTGGTGTTTTCGATCTGCTGACGGATCGCATCGGTGCGGCCCTTGATCGCTTCATGATCACCGGCACCGTCGACGATGACGGTGTTGTCCTTGTCGATCGTGACGCGCTTGGCGGTGCCGAGCATACCGATCGTGACGCTCTCGAGCTTGATGCCGAGGTCTTCCGAGATCATCTCGCCCTTGGTCAGGATCGCGATGTCCTCGAGCATTGCTTTCCGACGATCGCCGAAGCCAGGTGCCTTGACGGCCGCAACCTTGAGGCCACCGCGCAGCTTGTTGACGACGAGCGTGGCGAGCGCCTCACCCTCGATGTCCTCGGCGATGATCAGCAGCGGACGGCCCGACTGAACGACGGCTTCCAGGATCGGGAGCATCGCCTGCAGGTTCGACAGCTTCTTCTCGTGGATCAGGATGTAGGGATCCTGAAGCTCGACCGACATCTTCTCCGGGTTGGTGATGAAGTATGGCGAGAGATAGCCACGGTCGAACTGCATGCCTTCGACGACGTCGAGTTCGAACTCGAGCCCCTTGGCTTCCTCGACGGTGATCACGCCTTCCTTGCCGACCTTCTCCATCGCTTCAGCGATCTTCTCGCCGACGACGGTATCGCCGTTTGCCGAGATGATGCCGACCTGGGCGATTTCCTTGGTGCCCGAAACGGGCTTGGAACGCGCCTGAAGATCCTTGACGACTTCGATGACCGCGAGGTCGATGCCGCGCTTGAGGTCCATCGGGTTCATGCCGGCCGCAACCGACTTCATGCCTTCACGGACGATCGCCTGAGCGAGGACCGTTGCGGTGGTCGTGCCGTCGCCGGCGACGTCGTTGGTCTTCGAGGCGACTTCGCGCAGCATCTGCGCGCCCATGTTCTCGAACTTGTCCTTGAGCTCGATTTCCTTGGCGACGGTGACGCCGTCCTTGGTGATGCGGGGGGCACCGTACGACTTGTCGATCACGACGTTGCGGCCCTTTGGCCCCAGCGTGACCTTGACCGCGTCGGCGAGGATGTCCACGCCGCGCAGAATACGTTCGCGGGCGTCACGCCCGAATTTTACGTCCTTGGATGCCATGGTGAGGCTACCCTTTCTACTACGTGCTCCGGCGAATGCCGGAGCGCTGGATTGACGGAATGCATTGTGGCCAACGCTCCGGCCTGCGCCGGAGCACGGCCTGAAAATCAGCCAACGATGCCAAGAATGTCCGATTCCTTCATGATCAGCAGGTCTTCACCGTCGACCTTGACCTCGGTGCCGGACCATTTGCCGAACAGGATCTTGTCGCCGGCCTTGACGTCGAGCGGTGTGATCTTGCCATCATCGGAGCGTGTCCCGGTGCCGATGGCGACGACTTCGCCTTCCTGCGGCTTTTCCTTGGCGGTTTCGGGGATGATGATCCCGCCCGCGGTCTTCTCTTCTGCCTCTACCCGGCGGACGAGGACGCGGTCGTGCAACGGACGAAAGTTCATGCGCGAAGTCCTTCTGTAATGAACGGTTGTTAGCACTCGCCTGTAGTGAGTGCCAGCACGGCGCATATGATGTCGCTCGCGTCCGGCGTCAACCGGTCGGCAGGCCAATTGCGGGACAAAAATAATGCGTGTTAGGGACACAACACGCATTTACTCGCGCCGTCGCTTGCCCTAGCGATACGGTGTTTTGTGCCAATCAAGGAGCGGCCAAGTGAAACTCGTGAAGGGCGCATGGAAGATTCTGGTCGGCATCAAGGACGGGCTTGTCCTGATCGCGATGCTGCTATTTTTCGGCCTGTTGTTCGCCGGGCTTTCGTCCAAACCGAGTACGGCAGCGGCGCGCGACGGCGCACTGGTGCTGAAGCTCAATGGGGCGATCGTCGAGCAGCCGCAGGAGGCCGACCCGTTCGCCGGTTTCAGCGGGGGCGGCAACCCAAGCGAGTTCCGTCTGCGCGATGTTGTGCGCTCGCTCGACAAGGCCGCGACCGATGATCGCGTCAAAGTGGTGGTGCTCGATCTCGATTCATTTGGCGGCGGCTATCCGGCGGCGGTCGATGAAGTCGCAAACGCCATTCGCCGTGTGCGCGATGCGAAGAAGCCGGTGCTGGCGTTCGCTACGGCCTATACCGATTCCGCCTATCGCCTTGCTGCCAATGCCAGCGAAATCTGGATGAGCCCGATGGGCGGCACGCTGTTCATGGGTCCGGGCGGATCGCAGCTTTATTATAAGGGCTTGATCGACAAGCTCGGCGTCAACGCGCACGTTTACCGCGTTGGCAAATACAAATCGTTCGTCGAACCCTATACCCGCACCGACGCCTCTCCGGAAGCGAAGGAAGAAGTGGTCAAGCTGTACCAAGTGCTGTTCGCGCAGTGGCAGGAGGCGATCACCAAGGCGCGTCCTAAGGCGAAGTTCCAGCCGTTCCTGGCGACGCCGGGGGCGGTCATCACTGCCGCGCAGGGTGACATCGCCAAGGCCAATCTCGATGCCGGTTTGGTCGACAAGCTCGGCAGCCGACTCGATTTCGGCAAGCGCGTGGCCGAGATTGCCGGCGCCGATGACAAAAAGGGCGCGGGCAGCTTCAAGACGATCAAGTATGACGCGTATGTCGCGGCCAATCCGTTGCCGACCAACGGCAGCAAGATCGGCGTGCTGACGATCGCGGGCGATATCGTCGATGGCAAATCGAACGGCGGCAGCGTCGGGTCCGACACCGTCGTCAAGCTTGTGCTCGAGGCGCTGGCCAAGAAGGATCTGAAGGCGCTGGTCGTGCGTGTCGATTCGCCGGGTGGCTCCGCGCTTGCGTCGGAAGACATGCGGCGCGCGATCCAGGAAGCCAAGGCGCAGAAACTGCCGATCGTGATTTCGATGGGCAGCGTCGCGGCATCGGGCGGCTATTGGGTGGCGACCGCTGGTGACATGATCTTTGCCGAACCGACGACGATCACCGGATCGATCGGCATTTTCGGGATCATCCCCACCTTCGAGAATACGCTGAAGAAGATCGGCCTAACCACCGACGGGGTGCGCACCACCCCGCTGTCGGGGCAGCCGGACGTGCTGAGCGGCACCAACGCGGAGACCGATGCGATCTTCCAGGCGGGGATCGAGAATGGCTATCGCCAGTTCATCACGCGCGTGGCGAACGCGCGCAAGCTGAGCACGACGCGCGTCGATGAGATCGGTCAGGGCCGTGTTTGGGATGGCGGCACGGCGCGGCAGATCGGGCTGGTCGATCGGTTTGGAGGCTTGCAGGATGCAGTCGATGAAGCGGCGCGCCGGGCCGGGCTAAAGCCCGAAGACGTCCATGCCGACTATATCGAGAAGAAGCCGAGCGCCTGGGCGAAGTTTTTCTCGCAGATTATCGATTCGAACAAGGAAGATGAGGACAAGTCAGCCGAAGATGCCTTCACGCGGATGGCGACCGAGCGGCGCGCGGTGTTTGCGCGCGCGCTGGGCGATGTGAAGCGGATCGGCACGGGTGCTGCGGTGCAGGCGCGGTGCCTGGAGTGCGATGGCCTGGGCGGCAACGCGCCGCGCGCGGGCGATGCGCGGCTGGTCGATCTGGTTTTGGCGAAACTGGGCCTTTGAGTATCGACCCGGCACCGACGAAGATCGCGATCCGGCCAGCGACGCCAGAGGATGCCGCCGCGATCGCCGCGATCTACCGGCCCTATGTCGAGCGCGGCACGGTCTCGTTCGAGCTGAAGGCACCCAGCGAGCACGTCATGCGGCAGCGGATGGCCTCATCTGAAGGCAAATATCCGTGGCTGGTCGCGAGCGCGGCGGAGGGCGGGGAACTGCTCGGCTATGCCTATGCCTCGGCCTTTCGCGATCGTCCGGCGTATCGCTACACGATCGAGACGACGGTCTATCTGCTGACCGGCACGCACGGGCGCGGGAATGGGCGGCAGCTCTACAGCGCGCTGATCGATACCGTCCGCGCGCAAGGATTCACCCAGGCGATCGGCGTGATTGCGCTCCCCAACGATCACTCGATCCGCTTGCATGAATCGGTCGGCTTTCGCCGCGCGGGTGTGATGCGCGATGTCGGATATAAAGACGGGCGCTGGATCGATGTCGGCTTCTGGCAATGCGAGCTGAACGACGCGACGGTGCCGCCGATGGAGCCGAAGCCGTTCAGCGAGACCGGGATGGTGTGGGATTGGTGACGGCTCTCGAGCGTTTTGCCGCGTAGCGGCTTTTAGAAAAAGAAGAAGGGTTTCACGCGAAGGGCGCGAAGGAGCGAAGATCGCGAAGAAGTAAGGAGACCTCTATTTTTCTCTTCGCGCCCTTCGCTCCTTCGCGGCCTTCGCGTGAACCTCTTCCTTCTTTTCAAAGACCCTTGCGCTGCGCGCGGCCTTGCCGGGAGGGCTTTATACCGCGCGAGTGCTCGGCTAAGGCCGCATTCAAATGACCGAGACCCCAGACACAGCCCCCGCCCAGCGCGAAGCCCAACGCGATTGGCGCGACACCGTCTTCCTGCCGAAGACCGATTTCCCGATGAAGGCGGGCCTGCCCGCCAAGGAGCCGGGGATTCTCGCGCGCTGGCAGGCGATGGGCTTGTACGAGAAGCTCCGCGCTGCGCGGGGAGGGCGGGAGAAGTTCATCCTGCATGACGGCCCGCCCTACGCGAATGGCGACATGCATATCGGCCATGCGCTCAACCATATCCTCAAGGACACGGTGTGCCGCACGCAAAGTCTGCTCGGCAAGGACGCGCCGTACGTGCCCGGCTGGGACTGCCACGGCCTGCCGATCGAGTGGAAGGTCGAGGAAAAATATCGCGCCAAGAAGCTGAACAAGGACGAAGTGCCCCCGGCCGAATTCCGCGCCGAGTGCCGCGCATACGCGCAGCATTGGGTCGACGTGCAGCGCGAGCAGTTGAAGCGGCTCGGCATCAATGGCGATTGGGACCATCCCTATCTGACGATGGATTTTGCCGCGGAAGCGACGATCGTTACCGAGCTGATGAAGTTCGCGGAAAGCGGCCAGCTCTATCGCGGCGCCAAGCCGGTGATGTGGTCGCCGGTCGAAAAGACCGCGCTCGCCGAGGCCGAGGTCGAATATGAGGACGTCGTGTCGACGCAGATCGACGTGGCGTTCGAGATCGTGGACGCGCCGAACGCGCCCGAACTGGTCGGCGCGCATGCGGTGATCTGGACGACGACGCCGTGGACGATCCCGGTGAACCAGGCGCTGAGCTATGGGCCGGAGATCGAGTACGGCGTCTATACGTGGGGCGTATCGGGCGCGGACGGCTCCGACGAGGCTTCTGCCTCGGCTTACCGTAGCGTCGTGCAGGCTTTTCCATGGCTTGAACGACTCTCGAGTTTGCTCATCGCGGTGCCGTTGGTTCCGCAGGTTGAAAAGCGGCTGAATTCGATGCTCGCGTCCCTTGGATCGGGGATCACCCTCTCACTCGAACTTGAGAAACCGATCGTACGAGGCGAACAGCTCGAAGGCGCCACCGCGCGCCATCCGATGCATGCGCTCGGCGGGTTCTTCGCGAAACCGCGACCGTTCCTACCGGGCGAGTTCGTCACCACCGAGGCGGGCACCGGGCTCGTCCATATGGCGCCCGACCATGGCGAGGACGATTTCCTGCTGTGCAAGCAATACGGGATCGAGCCGGTCTTCGCGGTCGATGGCGCGGGGATGTATCGCGACGATTGGGCGTGGCTCGGCGGGCAAGGCTCGGTGATCAACAAGAAGTTCGTCTCCGCCGAAGGGCCGATCTGTGCGGATTTGCGCGCGGCGGGGGCGTTGCTGGCGGCGAGCGATGATTTTGCGCATAGCTATCCGCATTCGTGGCGGTCGAAGGCGAAGGTAATTTTCCGGGCTACGCCGCAATGGTTTATTCCGATGGATGTGCCTTCTTCTCCCCTCCCGCAAGCGGGAGGGGCCGGGGGTGGGCGCGCGCTATCGACGGGAGCTGACGGTGATGGCGGGAGCCCACCCCCAACCCCTCCCGCAAGCGGGAGGGGGGAAGAAGGGGCGACCCTCCGCCAAACCGCCCTCCGCGCCATCGAAGCCACCACCTGGTACCCGCCGAAAGGCCAGAACCGCATCACCGCGATGGTCGCCGGGCGGCCCGATTGGGTGATCAGCCGCCAACGCGCCTGGGGCGTGCCGATCACGCTGTTTGTCGATCGCAAGACCGGCCAGTATCTTGTCGACCCGGCGGTGAATGCGCGCATCGTCGCCGCGGTGCGCGAGCAGGGCGTCGATGCGTGGTCGGAAGAGGCGGCGCAGGATTTGCTCGGGCCAGACTATGCCCTCGCCGATTATGAGCGCGTCACCGATATTCTCGACGTGTGGTTCGACAGCGGCTGCACGCATGCCTTCGTGCTGGAGTCCGGGCGCTGGCCCGATCTGCAATGGCCGGCCGATCTCTATCTCGAAGGATCGGACCAACATCGCGGCTGGTTCCAATCGTCGCTGATGGAGGCGTGCGGCACGCGCGGGCGGGCGCCGTACAATGCAGTGCTGACGCACGGCTTCACGATGGATTCGAAGGGCATGAAGATGTCCAAGAGCCTCGGCAACACGATCAACCCGCTCGATCTGATGAAGGAATCGGGTGCCGACATCCTGCGGCTATGGGCGCTGTCGGTCGATTTTACCGAGGACCACCGCATCGGCAAGGAGATCCTCAACGGCGTCTCCGACCAGTATCGCAAGCTCCGCAACACCTTCCGCTATCTGCTCGGCGCGCTCGACGGGTTCGAGGAGAGCGAGCGGCTGCCGGTGGGCGAGATGCCCGAGCTGGAGCGCTACGTGCTGCACCTGCTGGCGGAGCTCGACGCGAAGCTGCGCGCGGCGGTTTTGGTGTATGACTTCAACAGCTACGTCCGGCTGCTGACCGAGTTCGCGCAGGAGGATCTGTCGGCCTTCTATTTCGATATCCGCAAGGATTCGCTTTATTGCGACGCGGCGGACGATCCCAAGCGCCGGGCGTGCCGGACGGTGTTCGACACGCTGTTCCACGCGCTGGTGCGCTATGCCGCGCCGGTGCTGTGCTTCACCGCCGAGGAAGTGTGGCATGATCGCTTCCCGAGCGAAGACGGGTCGGTGCATTTGCTCGAATGGCCCGAGGTGCCAGCGGTTGCCGGGGCCGATGCCGCGACCTGGGGGGCGGTGCGCGCGCTGCGCCAGCAGGTCAATGAAGCGATCGAGCCGCTGCGCCGCGACAAGATCGTGCGCTCCAGCCTCGAGGCCGATGTCGTGGTGCCCGAAGCGCCGCTGCCAGTCGGCGATCTCGCTGAGCTGTTCATCGTCGCCAAGGTTTCGCTGGGCGACGCGCTGGCGGTCACACGGTCCGATTTCCACAAATGCGGTCGCTGTTGGCGCTTGCTTCCGGATGTGGCGGAAGATGGCGCGCTCGATGCCCGTTGCGAAAAGGTTGTCGCATGAAACTCCCCTTTACCGGTTTTGCCACCGCAGCACTCCTGTTCGCGGCCGATCAGGCGACGAAATACGGCGTCACCGATGTGATGCGGTTGAGCGAGCTGACCAACGAGCATTATGTCACGTCGTTCTTCAACGTGCGTTTCGTCGCCAATCGCGGCGTCTCGCTCGGGCTGATGCGCGCGGATGATCCGATGGCGCGGTGGCTGCTGGTCGCGATGACCGGGGCGATTGCGCTCGGCGTGCTGGTGTGGATGTTCCGGGAGCGCAACCGGATCGACCAGATTGGACTCGGGCTGGTGCTGGGCGGGGCGATGGGGAATATCCTCGATCGGATCCGCTTCGGTTTTGTCGTCGACTGGGCCGATCTGCATTTCGGCAGCTGGCAACCGTTTCTGGTGTTCAACCTGGCTGATGCGGCGATCACGATCGGCGTGCTCATCTTGTTCGCGCGCGCGCTTCTGATACGGGATACATCGAAAACGGAATCGGGGACAGATTCCGGCCCCAATTCTGGGGCAAATATTGCTGCGTCAGAACAGGGCGCAACGGAGACAACACATGCGTAAAGCCACTACCCTTATCGCCGGTCTCGCCCTGGTCGCCCTGGCGTCGGGCTGCGCGCACAATAAGCTCGGGCGCACCGGCCCCGACGAGTTCGCGGTGGCGCGTCAGGCACCGCTGGTGATTCCGCCTGATTTCTCGCTGACCCCGCCGCGCCCGGGTGCCGCGCGCGCCAATGACGTCAGCCCCAACGCGCAGGCGCTCGACGCTTTGTTCGGCGGCACGGCGCAGCGCAGCGCGGGCGAAGCCGCGACGATCTCGGCGGCGGGTGCCGAGAGCGACGACCCCGGCATTCGTTCGACCGTGGGCGACCCTGGCACGACCGTGGTCGACAAGGGTGCTACGACGCGCGATGTGGTCGCGGCGCCAGAAGGTGACGGCCAGAACGCAAAGGTCGCGACGCCAAAGTGAAACGAAAAACCCTCCCCGGCGTGGGCCGGAGAGGGTTTCGCTAGATCGAAGGGGACGCCGCGAGGACGTCCCCTTTTCGTATCAGAAACTGGCGCTGATATAGCCCAAGATCTTCGACCCGAAATGAAGGTCGTGCGCGTAGCCGCCGGGAAACAGCGTGCCGAACTTGTTGTTGGTGATATCGGTGTCGACATAGGTCCCGCCGATCTTGACCGGACCTGCGGTGACTTCGAGATTCACCGACCAGTCGAGATAACGCTTGTTGCCGGATACAAGATTGGCAAGCCCGAGCGACCCGTCAGTATAGCCGAGATGGCCCTTAACCGTCACCGGCAGCTTCGGAATGGCACCCGACACTTCACCATAGACATAGATATTATCGTCGTTGCTCGTGGTAAAATCGAGACCCGGCTGGCCGCCCCAGGAATAATTGCCGCCGACCTTGGTCGTCACCGGGCCGATCGTGTAAGCGACCGAGGCATAGGGCTCGAAAAAGTCGGTGTTCAAACCCTTGATGGCGGTGGGATAGTAATAATAAAGCAAACCGCCATCGACTGTGACGCCGTTGCCGAACGTCTTGGTATAGCCGCCGTACAGATCGACTTCGGCATCGCCGTAACCGGCGAGCAACGGCGTCTTGCCGCTGCCATCGATGGTCGAGACCCAGGTGCCGACATAGAAGCCGTATTTGGAATTGATGTTAATCGTACCTTGGATGGCAGAGTTGCCATGCGTCTGCGTCAGGCCGCGGAAGCGGTAGTCGCTGATCGCAGTGACGGCGCCGGTGACCTTGAGCAGCGGGGGCTCTTTATCGGCCGGGGCGTCCGTTGCGACCGGCGCGGTTGCTGGGGTATCCTGCGCGAAGGCAGGGGTAGCGGAAGCGGCGAGCAAAAGCGCGCCGAGCGTCAATGTGGAGATGCGCATCATATCCCTTTCGAAAATGCGACTGTCCCCGCCTGCTTCACCGGGGCTTGCGTCTGGCAAGGGCCAAGACCCCCCGCGCTGCTGACCAGTAATGTGAGATGAGTGCCGGTTCATGCGGCAGTGCACAACTCAATTTTCCGGATTTGACACCGGTTCGGACCCGATCGTTGCAGTTCGGCAACAGTTTAGCAATGATCCAGCAATAGATCGAACCTCAGCGCAAGGCCGCAAACCGCGCCAGACCAGCAGCCAGATCGGCAATCAGATCGGCTGGATCCTCCAGTCCGATCTGCAACCGCACGATCGGCCCGGCATCGGCGCGACGGGTAACGCTGCGATAGCGTTGCGGATCGACCGGCAAAGCGAGGCTTTCGAAGCCGCCCCAGCTATAGCCGATGCCAAAATGCGCGAGCCCGTCGATCAGCGCCGCGCGCGCCGCTTCGCTGCCGCCGTTCAGCACGAACGAGAACAGACCTGATGCGCCCCGGAAATCGCGCACGAAATGATCGTGACCGGGGCAGGTAGGAAGCGCGGGATGGAGCACGGTTGCGACTTCGCTCTGCTCCGCCAACCAATGCGCGATTTGCAAGGCGCTAGACTCGTGCTGTTTGAGGCGGATCGCCATCGTGCGTAAGCCCCGACTGCCGAGCCAGCAATCGTCGGGACTGGCGACTTGGCCCAATTGAAAGCTGGTGTCGCGCAGCCGCGCGAAATGCCCCGGCGCGGCGGTGACCGAACCGAGCATCACGTCGCTATGACCGACAACATATTTGGTGCAAGCGAGCACGGTGAGATCGACGCCGTGCGCGATCGCGGGGAAGAAGAGTGGCGTTGCCCATGTGTTGTCGAGCAGGGTTACGATGCCGCGCGCCTTGGCAGCAGCGACGATCGCGGGAACGTCTTGCACTTCGAAGGTCAGACTGCCGGGGCTTTCCATAAGGATCGCGCGGGTATTTTCGGCGATCAGATCGGCGATGCCGGCACCGATCAACGGATCATAAAAGCGCGTCGCAATGCCCATGCGCTTGAGTAGGCCGGTCGCCATCGCGCGCGTCGGATCGTAGGCGCTGTCGGGCAGGAGCAGATCATCCCCTGGCGCGAGCACCGACAGCAGCGCCGCCGCGATCGCCGCCACGCCCGAGGGATAGAGGAAAGTGCCTTCCGCGCCCGGTTCGAGCTCGGTCAGCGCATCGGCAAGGCTCCACTGCGTCGGCGTGCCCTTGCGTCCGTAGAACAAGCGGTGGTGCGTGTCGCGGCGGCCCGCAGCACGCAGGTCTGCAACCGTGTCATACAGGATCGTCGAGGCACGCCAGACCGGCGTGTTGACGATCCCCTGCGTCCATTCCTTGCGCCGCCCGGCCGAGACGACGCGCGTCGCATCGCCTTTTGGCCGGTCGCCAGCGTCGCTCACGCCGCCCCGGTCGCCTTTGGGGTGGTGCGATCGGCACCCCATTCGGACCAGCTGCCGTCATAGACGGCGGCCTCGTTGCCGAGCAGATGCGCGCCGAAGGCGATTGCCGAGGCGGTGATGCCCGAGCCGCACGTGGTGATGAGCGGCTTGGATAGGTCGATTCCAGCCCCTTCAAACGCGGCCTTTAATGCATCGGCGGTTTTCCAGGTGCCGTCGGCGTTGAACAGCTCGCCGTACGGCAGATTCTTCGAGCCCGGAATGTGGCCGGCGTGCGTTGCGGGACGGGGATCGGGTTCCTCGCCGGTGAAGCGTGCGGCCGAGCGGGCATCGAGCACTTGTTCCGCGCCGCTCTCGACGTTCGCCTTCATCTGATCGAGCGTGCGCACGCCTTTGTCGTCGGCCCAAACGGTGAAGTGGCGGTGGCGGAGCTGTTCTTTGCCGCTCGCCGTAGCGCGGCCCTCGGTCTGCCATTTGGCGAAACCGCCGTCGAGGATCGCGACATCGTGCGCGCCGAACGTGCGCAGCATGAACCAGGCGCGCGCCGCCGTGCGCAGCGGCGAATTGTCGTACAGCACAATGCGGCTGCCATCGCCCAGGCCGAGCGATTGCATGCGGCTGGCGAACTTCTCCGGGCGCGGCAGCATCGCCGGGAGCGTGCTCGACGTGTCGGCGATCTCGGCCAGATCCATGAACACCGCGCCGGGGATGTGCGCCGTCTCATATTCCGCAGCCGCGTCGCGATCACCGGATCCGCCGAAATAGGTCGCATCGACGATCCTGAGGTCATTCGCGCCCAATTCGTTCGCGAGCCATTCCGTCGTCACCAGCGAGTCCATGCATCGTCTCCTTGTTTGCCCGTGTCCCTAGCCACCCGGAGGCGCTGCGTCGAGTGAGTCGAGAAACGCCTTGGCCGAAGCGCGCAGATCACGCTTCACGCCTTCGGCCATCTTCGCCCAGTTGCGATACGGCATGGCGAGGCGCTGGTTCCGCCCGAGCTTGCCTTCGTTGCGCGCAAGGAAATCCCAGTAGAGCGCATTTAACGGGCAGGCGTCGGGGCCAATGCGTTGCTTCACGTCGTAGCGGCACGAGCGGCAATAATCCGACATGCGATCGATATATGCGCCGCTCGCCGCATAGGGTTTGGAGGCAAGCAGGCCGCCATCGGCGAACTGGCTCATGCCGAGCGTGTTGGGCAATTCGACCCACTCATAGGCGTCGATATAGATTTCGAGATACCATTGATGGACCTGTTTCGGGTCGGCCCCGATCAGCAGCGCGAAATTGCCGGTGACCATCAGGCGTTGGATATGGTGGGCATGGGCATTGGCGAGCGTCTGGCCGATCGCTTGGCCCATGCAGTGCATGTCGGTATCGCCGGTCCAGTAGAAAGCCGGGAGCGGGCGGTGCGTGTCGAGAAAATTGCGGTCGGCATAATCCGGCCCCTCGCGCCAATAAATGCCGCGGACATATTCGCGCCAGCCGATGATCTGGCGGATAAAGCCCTCTGCCGCGTTGAGCGGAACCTGGCCGGCCGCGTAGCGCTCGGCGACGGCGCGGCACAGGTCGAGCGGATCGAGCAGGCCCGCATTGAGATAGGGCGACAGGATCGAGTGCCACAGATGCGGCTCGCCGGTCAGCATCGCGTCCTGATAATCGCCGAACTTCGCCAGCGCGTGATCGAGGAAGTGCGTCTGCTGACGCAGCGCATCGTCGCGCGTCACCGCCCAGGCGAAGCTGTCGAGCGTGCCCGGATGATCGGCAAAGCGCGCCGCGACCAGCGCGAGCACGTCGCGCGTCATCGCATCGGGCGCGAAGACGAGCGGGCGCGGCATCGCCAAATCGGTCTTGGCGGGCTTGCGATTGTCATGGTCGAAATTCCATTGTCCGCCGACCGGCTGATCGCCTTCCATCAGCAGCCCGGTCTTGCGGCGCATGTCGCGGTAGAAATACTCCATGCGCAGCGCCTTGCGCCCCTCTGCCCAGGCCGCGAATTCGGCATGGCTGGCGAGGAAGCGGTCGTCGGCGCGGATCTCGATGGGGATGCCGAAAAGCGTCTCCCACGCCTCCAGCATCGCCTGGACGCGCCATTCCCCCGCTTCGGTCACGACAATCTGGCTCGGGTTCAGGCGGGCGACCGCGCGCGCGATTTCGCCGGTGAAGCTGCCGCTATTCTCCGGGTCGTCGAGCGTGACATAGTCCACCGTCCAGCCGTTTTCCCGCAACAGCGCGGCGTGGTGACGCATGGCGGAAAGGGTATAGGCGATCTTCTGTTTATGGTGACGGACATAGATAGTCTCTTCGGAGACCTCCATCATCAGCACGCGGGCTGTCGCCTTGTCAGTCCCCTGCAGCGACGAAATGGCGTGCGAAAGTTGGTCGCCAAGGATCGGGATGAGCGTTGTCACGCGACGGCGATAGCGCAGTTAATGCGCGGTCGTGGTTGAAATTTTTAGCGCACGGCGTTACTGTGAGATCGTGAAAAACGTCACAGTCTCACTCGACGATGAAACCTATCGCAACGCGCGGCGGCGTGCGGCGGAGAATGATCGCTCCTTGTCGTCGGTGGTGCGCGAAGCGCTGCAAAGCTATGGCGCGCAGGAAAGCGAATTCGACCGTCTCGCGCGGATGGAGAAGGAAATCCGCGAGCAGATTGCGATCGAGAATCCCAACTTCGGCGGTCCCTTTTTGACTCGTCAGGAACTGTATGATCCGGATCGTATGCGAGCAGACCGGCGCGCCGCCTCGGAATGACCGCATTTCTCGATTCCAATATCCTGATTTATGCGGTGGGGCCCCGTCCGGAGCTACGCGATAAGCAGTCTCTGGCTCTAAAAATACTTGAACAGCCAGACTGCGTGTTTTCGGCACAGGTGGTGAATGAGTTCGTCTGGCAGGTAACCCATCCCCGCCGACCCGATCGTCTGACGATGAAAACAGCGCGCGGATTGATTGGTTCCTGGCGACGCTTCCGGTTTGTGGCACTCGACGAGAACGTCATCAATCGTGCATGGGATGTCGCGGCCCGCACCAACTATAGCTGGTGGGACTGCCTGATCGTTGCTGCGGCCACATCCGCGCGCTGCGATGTCCTGCTGACCGAAGACATGCAGCACGGCCATGTCATTGACGGCGTCCGGATCGAGAATCCGTTTCGTGACTTGGCCTGATTGCGGCCCTATCTGGTCGATATGACCCCAAAATATCTTGGCCAGACCAGCGCACTTCCGACATCGCCTGAGGAGGCGGTGCTCGATTACGTCCCCAATCCGCGACCCGGGCGCGCCTATCTCGTGCGCTTTGCGGTGCCGGAATTCACCTCGCTGTGCCCGGTGACGGCGCAGCCCGATTTCGCGCATCTGGTGATCGATTATGCGCCCGCCGCAACGATCGTCGAATCGAAATCTCTGAAGCTGTTCTTGGGGAGTTTTCGCAACCATCAGGCGTTCCATGAGGATTGCACGGTCGGCATCGGCGAGCGTCTGTTTGCCGAGATGCAGCCATTGTGGCTGCGAATCGGCGGCTATTGGTATCCGCGCGGGGGAATCCCGATCGACGTGTTCTGGCAGTCCGGCGTGCCGCCCGAGGGGCTGTGGCTGCCGCCGCAGGACGTGCCGGGCTATCGCGGGCGCGGGTGATGACCGAATTTCGTTCGGGTCGTCGCCAGGTTGATCTGAATCAATGCAATTCCTCTTGTTGCAACGCAGCACGACTGCAACCATATTGAAACTTGGCCGTTCGTGGGGATGTAGCTGAGGGCGTTTCGCCCGTTTCACTCTGAGGATTGCGCGCATGATGCACTTGGCGGATGTCGTGACCCCGATCGATCACATCGCGTTGATCGGTAACTTTCTGCCGCGTAAATGCGGCCTTGCAACATTCACGACCGACACCTTTACCGCGTTGAAGGGCCGTTTTGCGGACCTGAAGATCGACGTCTATGCGATGGACGATCATCCCGGCCTGTACGATTATCCGCCCGAGGTGACGCGCAGCATCCCCGATCAGGACCGCATCGCCTATCTCGATGCCGCGCGCGCGATCGAGGCGAGCGGGGCGCAAGCGATCTGGTTGCAGCACGAATATGGCATTTTCGGCGGATCGGCCGGCGAGCATATCCTTGCTTTGCTCGACCGCGTTTCGATTCCGGTGATCGTCACGTTGCATACCGTGCTCGAAAAGCCCGATGCCGATCAGCGCCGGGTGATGGAGGGGCTGCTGCGGCGCTGCGCGCGCGTGATCGTAATGGCCGAGCGGGGTCGCGAAATCCTCGAGCGCGTGTACGGCGCGAGCGGGCGCAATATCGTGATGATCCCGCATGGCGTGCCCGATCGCGATTTTGTCGATCCCGATTCGCTCAAAAGCCGGTTCGGCTGGGACAGGCGCAGGGTCGTGCTGACCTTCGGTTTGCTCGCGCCGGGCAAGGGGATTGAGGTCATGATCGAGGCGCTGCCCGCGATTGTCGCGCAGCACCCGAATGTGCTCTACGCCGTGCTTGGGGCGACCCACCCCAATCTCGTCAAGCATGAGGGCGAAAAATATCGCGACGGGTTGAAGGCGCTGGCCGCCGAACTCGGCGTGAGTGCCAATATCGACTTTATCGACGCGTTTCTCGAACATGACGCCCTGATCGATTATCTGCAGGCCGCCGATATCTATGCGACGCCGTATTTGAACCCGGCGCAAATCACCTCGGGCACGCTCAGCTATGCCGTCGGCGTCGGCAAGGCCGTGGTCTCCACGCCTTATGTCCATGCGACCGAAATCCTCGGCGATGGCCACGGCGTGCTGGTCGATTTCGGCGATTCGGCGGCGTTCGCGCGCGAAATCAACGCGTTGTTGAGTAGTGATCGTAATCGGCTAAAATTGTCGGAACGCGCCTACGCACGCGGTCGTACGATGATCTGGCCGCGTCTGGCCGAAGTCGCGATGCGCGAGATCGTCCAGATGGTCGCCGCCAAGCCGCAACGTCTGCCGACGAGCACGGTCGCGACGATCCCGCTCAAGCCCGATTTTGCCGCAGTCGAGCGGATGAGCGATGCGACGGGCATGCTGCAGCATTCGATCTATTCGGTGCCCGACCGGCGCCACGGCTATTGTATCGACGACAATGCCCGGGCGCTGATGCTGGTCAGCCAGATGGTCGAGATGGACGAGGCTGCGCGCGATACCTGGATGACGATCTATGCGTCATTCCTGCAATATGCGTGGAACCCGGAGGCGCGGCGCTTCCGCAACTTCATGAATTTCGATCGGACATGGTGCGAGGATTTCGGATCGGAGGATTCGAATGGGCGCACCCTCTGGGCGCTGGGGGTCACGGCGCGCGATGCGCAATTGGCCAAGCACCGCGATTGGGCGCTGTCGATGTTCGACATGACCGCGTCGCTCGCGCTCGAGCTCGGCTCGCCGCGCGCGCATGCCTTTGCGATGCTGGGTGCTGCCGCGATCATCGAGGCCTATCCGAGCCACACTTTGGCACGCACGATCCTGTCGCGCTTTGGCGACGAATTGCGCGGGCTCCTCGAAGAGGCGCGGCGGCCCAATTGGGAATGGTTCGAGATCGTGCTGGCGTATGACAATGCGCGGCTGCCCGAGGCGCTGATCCGCGCTGGCACGGCGCTTGGCCGCGACGATCTGGTCAAATGTGGCATTGCGACGCTCGACTGGATCGTCGGCAAGCAGACCTCGCCCGAGGGTCGGTTCCGCGCGGTCGGCAGCGAAAGCTTCGGTCGCGTCTACGCCGAACCGCTGCAATTCGACCAGCAACCGCTTGAGGCGCAAGCGACGATCGATGCGTGCAGTGCGGCGTTCGATGCGTCGAAGGATTTGCGCTGGGTCGAGGAAGCGGGCCGCGCCTATCGCTGGTATCTCGGCCATAACGATCTCGATCTGCCGCTCGCGACCACACAGGATGGCGGCTGTTTCGATGGATTGATGCCGAACGGGCTCAACCGAAACCAGGGTGCCGAGTCGATTCTGGCGCTGCAATTGGCCGGTTGCACCATTTCGGGGCTGGCAAAGCGGGCAGAAAGCGTGGCAGGACCGATCAGCGCCGTTGCCTAGCCTCGCTTGGAACGCCGCCAAGGCGTTACGCGAGGCTGTCTGGTGATCGAGCTGTTCGAACATGCGTTGAGACTTCATGCCGATCCGTCACGGGTCGTCGTGCGACCGTTCCACCTTGCCTGGGGTGGCAATGGCGGCAATCGCACCGAGCGGATCGTGAGCGCTGTGATGGCACTCGATGCCGCCGAGACGCGCGCCGAGCTTGAGGGCGTGCTCAAGGATTTCGAGGCGCGGCATTGGCAGACGCGGCGCGTGTTCATGACGCGCTATGACGAGATCGAGCATATGCTCGATCTCGATGGGAGCGAGATTGGCGATGAGAAGCGCCAGTTGATCGGTGCCTATTTCTGCCACGAATATAGCTATGCCGCAGCGGCCCTGATGAACCCAAGCGCAGTCCCGCATTTCGATCAATCGGGGATGCCCGCCGGATCGCAGCGCATCCTGATGAGTCTGCGTGCGGTGGGGGAAGGGCATATCTCTTCGGTCGCGTTTCGCGAGGGCATCATCGCCGACGGCAATCAGTTGAAACTGGCGCCCGAGCCGCCGTTTGCGACCGCGACCGATGCTGCGGGGCTCGACGAGGAGACGATGCCCGAGGGGCCGATTACCGTCTATCGCCACCGCGATTCGACGCTGTCGGGTACGGTGATCTTCCCGATCACGGCGGCGCAATCCAAGGGCCTTGAGGATTTGCGCCTCGTCCAATTCCATCACGACGATGGGTCGGTCGAGTGGCTCGGCACCTATACGGCGTACAATGGATCGTCGATCCAGTCGGAATTGCTGCGCACGCGCGATTTCCGCGCGTTCGATCTGGTGCCGATGACCGGCCCCGCCGCGCGCAACAAGGGCATGGCGCTGTTCCCGCGCAAGGTCGACGGGCAGTATATGATGATCGGGCGGCAGGATGGCGAGAATCTGTTCCTGCTCAAATCCGATACGCTGACGCATTGGGACGAGGGGCAGAAGCTGCTCACCCCAGCCTTCCCGTGGGAGCTGGTGCAGATCGGCAATTGCGGCCCGCCGATCGAACTGCCCGAGGGCTGGCTGCTGCTGACGCACGGCGTGGGGGCGATGCGGAAGTACGCGATCGGCGCGGTGTTGCTCGACAAGACCGATCCGTCGAAGGTGCTGGGGCGCACAAGGGAGCCGATCCTCGCGGCGGCGAACCAGGACCGCGAGGGCTATGTGCCCAACGTGGTCTATACGTGCGGCGCGATCCGGCACGGCGATACGCTGTTCGTGCCGTATGGGGTCGCGGATAGCTCGGTGGCGTTTGCGTTCATTCCGATCGCTGCTTTGTTGGCGGCGATGTGATTTGTCGAAAGCCCCTCTCCTGAAGGGGAGGGGCTTTTTAAGTCACCGCGTCGCCGCCACCGCGCGCCGATACAGCAGCGCTGCGATCCCCAAAAACAGCACCGTCCCGCCGATCAGCGCTGCCGTCTCATACCCCTTGCCGATTAGCGCGAGCGGCGCGTCCTTGTTGGTGACGTACACGATCACCGCGAATGCGACGCCCCACAGGCTTTCGCCGACGATCATGCCGGTGGCGGTGAGCGTGCCCATGCGCTCGGCGACCTCCGGATTTGCGGACCGCCGCGCCCAGCGATTGTAGAACCAGCCGATCACCGAACCGAGCACGGTCGGCAGGATCACCGACATCGGCAGATAGATACCGAGCGCGACACCGAGCGGCGGCAGGCGCAGGAGCTTCAAACGCCCGAGCGCCTCATCCAGCCCGATCAGCACGACGCCCGCAAGCGCGCCATATTCGAGCATCGGCCAGTTCGCATTGCCCGACAGCACCCCCTTGGCGAGCGCCGAGATCAATCCGGCTTGCGGTGCGGCGAGCGCGTTCGGCCCGGCGCCGGGAACGCCGACAAAGCCGATCCCGCTGTTGAGCACGTTGAGCACCGGCGGGATGATGAGCGAGCCGAACACCACGCCGATCAGAAGCGCGACCTGCTGCTTCCACGGCGTCGCGCCGACCAACTGGCCGGTCTTCAAATCTTGCAGGTTGTCGTTCGAGATCGTCGCGACGCCGAAGACGATGCCCGTTACGATCAGCGCATAGGCGATCAGCGCGGTGGTGGTGCCCTCACCCGGATGCTGCCCGAACAGGCCGACGAGCATCAGCGCCGAGCCGAGCACCGACAGGATGCCGATCCCCGAAACCGGCGAATTCGACGCACCGATCAGCCCCGCCATATAGCCGCACACCGCCGCGATCATCAGCCCGGCGACGAGCACGAACACGAGTGCCCCCGCGATGAGCAGGACGGCCGAGGCGGCGAGCGCGCCGCCCGCGATGACATCCCAGAGCAACCAGGCGATCGGCAGCAGCGTCAGCAGCGATCCGCCCGCGACCCAGGCGATCGGGATGTCGCGCTCCTGCAGCGCCAGCGTCTCGCCCTTGCCGCGCGCCGCGCTTGCCACGAGCGCCGAGCGCACGCCGCCGATGACCGGGCCGGCAATCTTGAGCAGCGTCCAGATCGCCGACACGCCGATCAGCCCGGCACCGAAGAAACGCACTTCACTCTTCCAGATCGTCGTGACCCAGGCGGCGATATCGCCCGGCTCCGTCAGAATTTGGGGATGCGCGGCGGTCATCACCGGAACGAGAATGAACCAGCCGATCACCACGCCCAGCGCCATCGCCGCGCCGACCGAAATGCCGACGAGATGCCCGACCCCGAGCAAGGCGAAGGACAGGCTGCCCGAAATGCCCGTCGCGCCCGCGCCGACGCGGAAGGTGGTGGCGGCGGTGTCGGTCACGATCTTAGTCTGGGTGAAAATTGCGAACCCGGCTGACGCGATGCTGTTCCAGATCAGCACGAGCAAGCCTTGCTTGGCTTCGGCCTCGCCAGCACGAGAGCCTGCGCCGATCTGCAGGACCTCCGCCGCCGCGACGCCTTCGGGATAAGGCAAGTCGCTGTCGACGACGAGCGCGCGACGTAACGGGACCGAGAACATCACGCCGAGGATGCCGCCGGTCATCGTGATCGCGGCGGTCTGCACATAGGGAAAGCCGTGCCACCAGCCGATCATGACGAGGCCGGGCAGCACGAAGATGATCGCGGCGAGCGTGCCCGCGGCACTCGCGACGGTCTGAACGATGTTATTCTCGAGGATCGTCGCGCCCGGCAGCATCCGCAGGATCGCCATCGAAATGACGGCGGCCGGGATCGAAGTCGCGAAGGTCAGCCCGACCTTCAGCCCGAGATAGACGTTGGCGGCGGTGAACAGCAGCGTGATGATCCCGCCGAGCAGGATGCCTCGCACGGTAAGTTCGGCGATGGGGTGCGCAGCGGCGGTGCGGGGATCGGTCATGCTGCATCGTGGCACAGCGCGCGCGGATCGAAAAGGGACGGAACCAATCCCGCGCCAGAGTTTTATTGCGCTGCACAATGCTACGCATTGGCAAATCTAAGTATGCTTATTATATGGGTGTCGTGAGCGACTCGATTGCCTTTCTGACCAGCGACGTCTCGCGCCTGATGCGCCGCCGTTTCGACGAGCGCGCGCGGCTGATCGGCGTGACGCGGACGCAGTGGCGCGTGCTGAAATTCCTGCAGCGCGGCGAAGGGATCAACCAAGGCGGCCTCGCCGATTTGCTTGAGGTCGAGCCGATCAGCCTGTGCCGGATGATCGATCGATTAGAGGAGGGCGGCCTGGTCGAGCGCCGCCGTGATCCAAAGGATCGCCGCGCCTGGCAAATCTTCCTGACCGCGCGCGCCCGCCCGTTGTTGAACGATCTGGCGAAAATCTCAGAGGATTTGCTCGGCACCGCGCTCGCCGGCATTTCCGAGCGCGACCATGACGCCGCAGTCGCGGTGCTCGATCGTATCTATGCCAATCTTTCCGATACGCACGAAGACAGTGAGGCCGCCAATGGCTGATGCAGACCCCAAGATCGACCGCGCGCTCGCCACGGAATCGGCCGTGATTGCGCCGATGCCGAGCGTCACGACGGAAGCTCCGGCCAAACGCCGCGCGTGGCTGCGTCCGGTGCTGATGATCAGCGTGCCCTTGCTGATCGCCGCGATTGCGGGGTATTTCTGGCTGACTTCCGGGCGCTTCGTGTCAACCGACAATGCCTATATCAAGCAGGACAAGGTCTCGGTCTCTTCCGACGTGGCGGGTCGCATCGTCGAAGTGGCGGTGCGCGAGAATCAGCCGGTCAAAGCCGGGCAATTGCTGTTCCGGATCGACCCGGCACCATATCGCATTGCGCTGGCCCAGGCCGAGGCGGCGATCGCGACGGCGCGCGTGCAGGTCAGCACGCTCGCCACCGATAGCGGCAGTGCCGCCGCCGACATATCGAGCGCCAAGGCCGATATCGCGCTGGCGCAGGCGACCTATGGGCGGCAGGTCGAGCTGATGAAGCAGGGCTTCACGACGCGGGCGAGTTTCGATGCCGCCGCGCAACAAGTGGCCGCAGCACAAGCGCGCCTCGCGACCGCGAATGTCAGCGCCAACAAGGCGCGGGTGCAGGTCGGCAGCGGCACGGGCGGATCGGGCGTGCCCGCTGCGGTGCAGGCGGCGATGGTTCAGCGCGACAAGGCCGCGCTCGATCTCGCGCGCACCGCAGCCTATGCGCCCGTTGCGGGGACGATCAGCCAGTCGAACCGGTTGCAGGTCGGGAACATGATGATCACGGGCCTGCCCGCGGTCAGCGTCGTCGCCGCACATGCCGCGTGGGTTGAGGCGAATTTCAAGGAGACCGATCTCAACAAGATGCGCGTCGGGCAACCCGCCGAGCTTTCGTTCGACGCTTACGGCGGGCTCACGCTCAAGGGCCATGTTCAGTCGATCGGGGCGGGTACGGGATCGGAGTTTTCAACGCTGCCGGCGCAGAATGCGACGGGAAACTGGGTCAAGGTCACGCAGCGCGTGCCGGTGCGGATCGCGATCGACGAAGCGAGTCCGCGCCCATTGATCGCGGGGCTCAGCACCAGCGTAACGGTCGATGTGCGCGACCATGGCAAGCGCTAAGGATGGGTTCGAAGAGTCCGACCGGCTCGCCCGCATCGCATCGACCGAGGAGGCCGCACCGTTAGAGGAGCGCGCCGCGCTCTTCACCGCCAACCGCCCCCTGCTGACGTTCGGCGTGATGGCGGCGACGATCATGCAGATCCTCGATTCGACCATCGTCAATGTGGCTTTGCGCGACATGACCGCCTCCCTCGGCGCGACCGCCGATACGATCACCTGGGTGCTGACGAGCTATATCGTGGCCTCGGCGGTGGCGATTCCGCTGACCGGCTGGCTCGCCGACCGGATCGGATCGCGCAATCTCTTCCTCGGCGCGGTCGTCGGCTTCGTGATCGCGTCGATGCTGTGCGGTCTGGCGACCAATCTGCCCGAAATGGTCGTGTTCCGTATTCTTCAGGGCATTGCGGCGGCGTTCATGAATCCGCTCAGCCAGACGGTGATGATGGACATCAACCCGCGCTCCAAACAGGCGGCCGCCATGTCGATCTGGGGCATGGGGATCATGGTCGGACCGATTTTGGGACCAGTGATCGGCGGGTGGCTGACCGACAATTACAATTGGCGCTGGTGCTTTTACGTCAACGTGCCGATCGGCGCGGTGTGCTTCGCGATCCTGTGGGCGCTGCTCCCCTCGCGCCAGATCACGCGGCGCGGGTTCGATCTGTTCGGCTTTGCGATGCTGGCGGTGGCGATCAGCGTGTTCCAGCTGATGCTCGATCGCGGGCAGACGCAGGATTGGTTCAGTTCGTGGGAAGTGTGGACCGAGGGGATGGTGGCGCTGGGCGCGGCGTGGCTGTTCTTCGTCCAGTTGCTGACCGCGAAGAACCCGATGTTCGACCGCGCGCTGTTCCTCAATCGCAATTTGTTGACCGGGATCGGCTTTATGCTTGTGATCGGCGTGCTGATGACCGCGACGCTCGCCTTGCTGCCGCCGATGTTGCAGTCGCTCTACGGTTATCCGGTGCTCGATGCCGGGATCCTGTTGATGCCGCGCGGGATCGGGATCGTCGGGTCGATGTTCGTCGCCGGACAGTTGATGAAGCGCCAGGTCGATCCGCGGCTGTTGGTCGGCAGCGGGCTGCTCATTGCGGCTTGGTCGCTCTACGATATGACCGGTTGGACGATCGCAATGGGCGCGCAACCGTTTGTCGTGACCGGCTTCATTCAGGGGATCGGGCTGGGTCTTATCTTCATTCCGCTCAACATTATGGCGTTCGGAACGCTCTCGCCGCATTACCGGACCGAGGCGTCGAGCCTGATGAACCTGTCGCGCAATATCGGCGGATCGGTCGGGATTTCGGTGGTGACGGCGTTGCTCGCGCGCAATATCCAGACGAGCCATTCCGAACTCGCGCAGCACATTCCCGATCCCGGGCTGGTGGCGAACGATCCGGTGACGAGTTCGATCACCGGCGGATCGACCGATGCTGTGCTCGCGATTGCCGACGCCATGGTCAATGCGCAGGCGGCGATGATCGCCTATCTCGACGATTTCAAACTCATGATGATCCTGACGCTTTGTGCCGTGCCGCTCGTGCTGCTGCTGCGACGGCCGGCCCCGCCAAAGCCCGGCGACGAGCCGGTCCACGTCGCGGTCGATTGAACTTTTTCGTTGCGCAGCCGTCACCTTTGGCGGAGTCGTGCGTTGGCGTGGCCATGCAGAAACTCTGGTTCATCACCAATCCGAAGTCCGGCACGGCGACCCCCGCCAAGGCCGATGCCCTCGCAACGCTGTTTGTCGAAAGCGGTCTCACGCTGGTCGGACGAACGGCGTTTCCCGACGATGCCTTGCCGACGCCTCAATCGCTCGATGCGGCGGGGGTCGATACGGCGGTGCTGTATGCAGGCGACGGGACGATCAACGCGGCGGTGGCGGCGCTGGCCGATTGGAAGGGTGCGATCCTGATCCTGCCCGGTGGCACGATGAATTTGCTCGCCAAGCTGCTCCACGGCCCGGCCGACCCGGCGGCGATCATCGCGGCGGCGGTGACACAGCGGCGCACGGTCGCACTGCCGTGTGTCGAGGCGGGCGGGAAGCGCGCCTTGGTCGGACTGATCCTTGGGCCAGCGGCGAATTGGGTGCGGGCACGCGAATTGGTCCGTGCCGGGCGGCTGCGCGGCCTTGGGCGGGCGCTGCTCCATGCGTGGCGGCGGACCTTCGGGCGCGGGATCCGGCTCGACGGGGTTCCGGGGCTCAAGCACGGCGCGCAGGCGGTGCTGGTCCGCGCCGAGATCGGGCATCTCGAAGTCGCGGCGATCGATGCGCGGGACTTTCGCGGGCTTGCCAATCTCGGTTGGGAATGGCTGACCGGAGACTGGGTCGCGGCCTCCGAAGTGACGCAGTGCCACACCCGCGAATTCCGCACGCGCGGCGACAAGCCCGCGCTCGCTTTGATCGATGGCGAGCCGATCATGCTGGAACCGCACAGCGTGGTGGGCGTAGGCATGACGCGCGACGTGTTCGTCACAACGCTTCCGGAGGGTTGATGCGCCTGTTCCATGTCAGCGACGTGCATTTCGGGCGCGAGGATGCCGCTGCGGTCGCGTGGTTCGAAGCGCTGGTGAAGGCGGAGCAGCCCGATGCGGTGATCATGACGGGCGATTTGACGATGCGCGCGCGGCGCCGCGAGTTCGACGCCGGGCTTGGCTGGCTGCAACGGCTTGGCGTGCCCGTCACGATCGAGGTCGGCAATCACGATTTGCCCTATTTCAATCCGATCGACCGGTTCTTTCGCCCCTATCACCGGATGAGCGCGATCGAGCGGATGGTCGAACGGCCGCTCGATCTGCCCGGCATCGCGATCGTCCCGCTGGTGACGACCGCGCGCGCACAGTGGCGGTGGAACTGGTCGAAGGGCAAGGTCAGCAAGGGTGCGCTGGCCCGCGCGCTCGCGTTGCTGGCGGACGTGCCGAAGGACAAATTGGTGTTCATTGCATGCCATCACCCGCTGATCGAACCCGAAACGCGCATGTCGGCGCAGACCCATCGCGGGGCCGATGCGCTCGCCGCGCTGGCCGAGGCGGGGGCACATGCGGTGTTGACGGGCCATGTCCATGATCCGTTCGACATCACGCATGTTATCGACGGGCAGACGATCCGGATGATCGGTGCCGGGACACTGTCCGAACGAACCCGCACGACGCCGCCTTCGTTCAACGAGATACGGGTCGATGATGGGCGGTTCGACGTTGTCGTGCGGGCGATGGATGGGGCGCCGGATGAGGTGCTGGAGCGCGAGCGGGCGGAGTAGTGGCTTCAATCCACCCCGGCGAAGGCCGGGGCCCAGTAGTAAGACCGGAGCAAGGGAGCGCTGCGCCTGGATATCCAAACGCGCGCAACTGGGCCCCGGCCTTCGCCGGGGTGGGTGAGGGGTGAAGGGACACCCGAACCACCCTTGCCGCCCACCGCCGCATCGATATGCTATTGCAATGAAACCAGCGCTCCTGTTCGCCCCGCTCGCGCTCCTCGCAGCTCTTCCCGCTTATGCCGCGCCGTCCGACGTGGACGCCCGCGTCGCGCGGGTGCTGAAGGCGACGCCACTGATCGACGGGCATAATGACTGGGGCGAAACGCTGCTCGGGGTCGTCGGCGATGCGCGCTGGACGATCGACTTGAACCAGCTCGATCCGGTCAAGTTCGACACCGACATTACGCGACTGCGCAAGGGCCAGATCGGCGGGCAATTCTGGTCGGTTTATGTGCCTGCCAGTCTCCCGGGGCCAGAACAGGTCGAGGCGACGCTCGACCAGATCGGGCTGATGCAGCAGATTTTCGCGCGCTACCCCAAAGTGTTCGAGCCCGCCGTCACCGCTGCCGATGTCCGCCGCATTCATGCGGCGGGCCGGATCGCCTCGCTGCTCGGGGTTGAGGGTGGCGGGCAAATCGACGGCAAGTTTTCGGTGCTGCGCGCCTATCGGCGGCTTGGCGCGTCGTACCTCACGCTGACGCATTCGCGCACGATTTCCTGGGCCGATTCCGCGACCGACGACCCGCAGCATGATGGCCTGACCAAGTTCGGTGAGGCGGTGGTGCACGAACTCAACCGGCTGGGCATGCTGGTCGATCTCAGCCATGTCAGCGAGGCGACGATGCGCGACGCTTTGCGCGTCACCACGGCGCCGGTGATCTTCTCGCACTCTTCGGCGCGCGCGCTCGACGATCATCCGCGCAATGTATCGGATGCGGTGTTGAAGCTGGTCGCGGCCAATGGCGGTGTCGTCATGGTCAATTTCGCGCCGAGCTATATCTCGGAAGAGCGGCGGCTATGGGAGGCCGCGCGCAATGGGCAGATTGCCAGCTACAATGCGCCGCCGTTCGGCGGGCTTTTCATCGGCCAGCCGGACAAAGCGAAGGCAGCACTCGCCGAATGGGAAAAGGCGCACCCCAAGCCGATCGTGACGCTGGCGCAAGTCGCTGATCATATCGACCATATCGCGAAAGTGGCGGGGGTCGATTATGTCGGGCTGGGCGGCGACATGGACGGCGTGGCCGATCTGCCGCAGGGGTTGGACGGGGTCGATACCTATCCCGCGCTGCTGGCGGAACTCGCGCGGCGCGGGTGGAGCGACGGCGATCTCGCGAAACTGGCGGGCGGCAATGTGTTGCGCGCGATGGAGGGAGCGGAACGCGCTGCGCTGGCGCTGCGGGCCGAACCGATGGCGACCGGGACCGTGGCCGGGATGGACGCGAAATAGCCGCATGCCGCTCGACGAGAGCCTTGTCGCGACGCTGCGGGCAGTAGCTGTGGCGATGGCCTCTGCACATGATCCGTGGTGGATCATCGCAAGCGCGGCGGTCGCCTTGCATGGTGCCGATGCTGGGGCGGTGGCCGATGTGGATGTACTGCTCAGTCGCACTGACGCGCTGCGGATCTTGCCGACGATTGGCGTCGCACCCGTCGCTGGCAGCGAAAGCGCGGCGTTCCGCTCTGGCATCTTCGCGACGTGGCGCGATGCGGCGCTGGCGGTCGAGTTTATGGCCGACTTCACCTATCGAAGCGGTTCGGATTGGATCACCGTCGCGCCGGTGACGCGACAGGCGATCGAGGTTTCGGGTGTCACTGTGTTCGTGCCTGAGCGCGGCGAACTCCACCGGCTGCTGCTCGCGTTCGGGCGCCCCAAGGATCTCGCGCGCGCGCGGGGCCTTGAAGCTTTAGGCGCTTCCTAGCGCGTCGCGCACTTAACGTTCCCACCCCACTCCGTTCGCCCTGAGCTTGTCGAAGGGCACTGTGCCACACATCGGGCACCGGTTTGTGGCACGGAGGGCTTCGACAGGCTCAGCCCGAACGGGGTGAAGATCGCTAGCGCAGCCAGCGCGTCATCGCCGGATAGCTGGCATTGGTCGTCATGCCGTAGCCGACGAGCAAATGCGCTCCGACATAGACCCCTATTTGAAAGCTCATCGCCAGCGATGCGCCATTGCCGCGATAGCCGTCGCCGTGGAACACGATCCCCGGATCGACCCCGATCGCCTGCGCGGCGGCATAGGACCAGCAGATCGCGGCGAGTTCCTCGCTTTTGTCATCGGCCACCGTCTCCAGCGTATCGCGTACAGCCGGATCCGTGACGGCGATATGGCCTGCCTCATGCAGCAGGTCACCGGGATAGGTTAGCCGGGCCGGGTCGACCAACAAGGTGCCGCGCGACACCGTCATGGCGGGGAGGAGGGTGTCCTCGGGCAGCGGGGTCATGACGACGGGGATGCCGATGTCGCCGAGGAAGGCGACGATCTTTGCGGTGATGGGGTCGGGGAGGGACATGTGGCGCTTGTATCGTGGCGCTGGTGCGGCGTCATCCCTGTCCGGGGCTGATGCGAAAAGGGCGGCCCGTTGCGGGGCCGCCCTCTTTGACGTTGCTCTCTGGAGCGGGCCGACACGGAGCAAGTCCGTGTCGTCGGACGGGGTGGCTGGCCACCCCGCCGTCCGGCTCGATCGAGTCCGGGGATTGCTTGCGCAATCCCAGGCCGATCAGCGCTTCGAGAACTGGAAGCTGCGACGTGCTTTCGCGCGGCCGTACTTCTTGCGCTCGACCGTACGGCTGTCGCGGGTCAGGAAGCCTGCTGCCTTGACCGGCGCGCGCAGGATCGGCTCGAACTTGGTGATCGCCTGGCTGATGCCATGCTTCACGGCACCGGCCTGACCCGAAAGCCCGCCGCCCTTGACGGTGCAATTCACGTCATACTGGCCCTCGCGCTCGGTCACGCCGAACACCTGGTTGATGACGAGACGCAGCGTTGGACGCGCGAAATACACTTCCTGGTCACGGCCGTTGATCGTGATCTTGCCCGTACCGGGCTTGATCCAGACGCGGGCAACGGCGTCCTTACGACGGCCGGTCGCATAAGCGCGGCCTTGCTTGTCGAGGATCTGCTCGCGCAGCGGCATCGGCTCGGGCGTCGGGCCGGACATGTTGACCGGGGCGCTGAACTCGGCAGGCACGGTGTCGGTCGCGGCGTGCGTGACGGGTGCGGGGGTGTTGGTCAGGCCGGCGAGATCGGCCAGCGACTGGCGGTTGTCGGACATTATGCGCCCACCTTATTCTTGCGGTTCATGGCTCCGATATCGAGGATCTCGGGGTTTTGCGCGCCGTGCGGATGCTCGGTCCCGGCGAAGACGCGCAGGTTGCGCAACTGCGCACGACCCAGCGGACCGCGCGGGATCATCCGCTCGATCGCCTTTTCGATGATCCGCTCGGGGAAACGCCCCTCGAGGATCTTGCCGGCCGCGACGCCCTTGATGCCGCCGGCATAGCCGGTGTGGCGGTAATAGATCTTGTCCTTGAGCTTGTTGCCCGTGAACCGCACCTTGTCGGCATTGATCACGATGACATTGTCACCACAATCGACATGCGGGGTGAAGCTCGGCTTGTGCTTGCCGCGCAGGATGTTCGCGATGATCGACGCCATGCGGCCGACGACCAGACCGTCGGCATCGACGATAATCCATTTTTTCTCCACCTCAGCCGGCAGCGCCGGCTTGGTGGTCTTCATCAGCGCCTTCATGGGGCTTGTGACCTTCTATGCTAAAACGACAGGTGCCGCCCCGAGGGACGGCACCGATGGCGGCCTATTGCGGTGGGGGCGCGTGAAAGTCAAGCAAAGCGCGGGTTTCGTGACGGGTAACGGAATACCGGTTACTTTGCGGTGACCAACGCCAGCGTCACTGTGGTTTCGATCCGAGTGGCATGATCGGTGTCACTGTCGCGCACATGCGTCTCCGCGACGTCACGTGAATCGATCAGCAAGCCGCTTGCCGAGTCAATGTTGCGGATCGTGTGGATCGTCGCGCCGGGGGCCGCAGTGGGGACAGCAAGTTCGCGACCATGCGTTTCGGGGGGTGGCGACGTGTCCACGCCGCCGCTCGCGTGGATGTCGATCGTGATGATCCCATTTACGTTGCGCGACAGCGTCTCGGTCCCGATCAGCGCGGTGCCGGATGGAAGCGGTGGGCGGCTCGGCACGGTGATCGCGCGCTGGCCCGGCGCGCGCTCGGCGGCTGCTCCGGCGATCAGCGGCGCGACGATCGAGCGCAGCATCGCGGCCTTGCGCTCGGGCGGCAAAGTCCGGAGCGGACTGGCGAGCACGCGCGCATCGCCGCTGCGTTCGGGGTGTGCGCTGATCGCTTCGATCGCGTCTGCGATCCGCGCAATCGCGGCGTCGGCATCCTCGACCCCGACAATCGCACCGTTTGCATCGAGCCGATAGCGCAGCGGGCGGTGGAGCAACGCCCCCGTTGCCGCGAGAAACATCCGTCCGACATCACCTCCGGCCTGCTCGTCGACCGCGTCGAGCGTCACGGTCACATCATAGCCCGCATCGGTCCTGTGGAACACGACGCTGCGGCTGGCGTGGAAGCGCCGGATCACGCCATCCGCCGTGCGGGTTTCGGCGGTGTGGTAGCGATACGCGCGATCCTCGACCGGGCGAAACTCCGCCGCGGCCGCGCTTGACCACAGCAGGACCGCCAGACCGAGGCATGCGCGAATCACGCGGTGCGGCGGCTCACCGCATGCGCCGCTGCGGTTGCCGCGATCAGCGTGAGCGCGGCATTGGCCTGATGGGCGACCGCGACGACAATCTCGACGCCGCTCAGCAAGGTCACGATGCCGAGCACGATCTGCGCGCCGACCAGCCCGATCACCGCCCAGCCGACGCGCGGCGCGCCGGCGCGGATCGCCCGCAGCCCGAGCCAGACGATCCCTGCCGCCGCGACGAAGGCGAGCCAGCGGTGGATGAATTGCACCGCCACCGGATTATCGACCGCGTTGCGCCATAGCGGATCGATCATTGGTGTCGCAGCCGGGAAAATTTCATCGCCCATCAACGGCCAGCTCGAAAAGGCATAGCCCGCATTGAGCCCGGCGGTGAACGCGCCGAACATGATCTGCGCGAACAGCAAGAAGAGCGCCGCACCCGCAAAGGCGCGCAGCCGCGCCGGATTGGCGAGCCGATTGGCGGCGAGATCGCGCAGGTCGAGCGCGGTCCACACCGTCCCCGCGAGCAAGGTGAGCGCGGTGACGAGGTGGACGGCCAAGCGCACGTGGCTGACATCGGTGCGCTTCGCGAGGCCCGACGACACCATCCACCAGCCGATCGCGCCCTGGAAACACACCAAGGCGACTAGCGCGAACAGCCGGGAAACATAGCCGCGCGGGATCCGCCCCGCCGCCCAGAACGCGAGCAAAGGCAACAGATAGGCCGCCCCAACGACGCGGCCGAGCAAGCGGTGGACATATTCCCAGAAGAAGATCGCCTGAAACCCGGCCAGCGTCATGCCACGGTTGAGCTGCTGATATTCAGGGATTTTCTTGTAATTATCGAACTCGGCCTGCCACTGCTCGGCGGTCAGCGGCGGGATGATCCCGCTGATCGGTTTCCACTGCGTGATCGAAAGCCCCGATTCGGTCAGCCGCGTAATGCCGCCGATGATGACCATCGCGACGACGAGCGCGGCGACGAGGAACAGCCAGTTGGACAGCGTCTGCGGCCGGAGGCGGGTGGGGAGGGTGGATGCCTGGAGCATGAAGCCCCTTTACGCCTCGGTAAGGGCCGCGTCGATTAAGGATTTGGGCGGTATAGGTGGAGATGTTTGGGGGGGGGTGGGGCAGAGCAACGCTGGCGTTGGCATCGCGGTCGGGCCGGCGTATAAACGACGCAATGAGTAACGCGGAAAATCGCTCGCCCGTGAGCCTTGGCCTCGTTGGAGATGGCGACGAAATCGCCGCGATAACCGAGGTCGAGCTTAGTTTCGGTGTACGCCTCGATTACACGGGTGCGCGGCATTGGGTGACCGTTGGGGACGTATTCGCGGCCCTACAACAAGCGCTTCCGTCTCAGCAAGCTGCCGAAAGCGGAACTTGGCTGCGTTTCAGGCAAGCGATCTCAAAAGAGACGGACGTTGATCCGCAGGAGGTGACTGCCGACACTTTGCTACTTGGTAATCCGGGCTTTGATATGCGGATCGCGTTGGTAGTAGCCTCTATTTTCGTCGTCTCGCTCGCCATCGCACTGCATTGGTAACCTCTGCGATTGAGCCGATGTACGCCACAAGCCTCATCGTCACCCCGGCCCTGTGCCGGGGTCCACTGTGCTGCAGGCTTGACGCTTGAGTTGTCAGCGATGTGCGTGCCGCGCGGTGGACCCCGGCACAAGGCCGGGGTGACGGAGTGGGTGGTTTAGTCTGCCACACGACTCTCCAAAAAACCCCAGATGATATGTTGTAACTTGTCGCCCGCCGTGCCACATGGCGCACAGCATGACGACTCTCGCTCATACCCCTGCGGTCCAATGGATCGAGCAGCGCTTCGATTCGATGGCGATCGGCCTGTCGGGGCTGTGCATGGTTCATTGCATTGCGAGTTCGGTGTTCATCGCGCTCGCCTCGACGGCGGGTGGATTGTTGCTCAATCCGTTATTCCATGAAATCGGGCTGACGATCGCGATCGGGTTCGGGATTCTGGCGCTTGGGCGCGGGATTTTCGCGCATGGCTATATGATGCCGGCGGTGGTCGGCTCGGCCGGGCTCGGCACGATGGCTGGGGCGATTTCGCTGCCGCATGACGGATCGGGCATGGAGACGGTGTGGACGCTGATCGGCGTCGCGATCCTCGCGCTCGGCCACGATCTCAACCGGCGCGCCGCCAACTAAAGCTGCCGCGAGTCGGCACATTGCGGGGCGGGCGCTGAGCGCCTATCTCCGGACGATGGTAGCGCATCATCATCACGAGCCGCAAGGCGCCGACCTCGCCGTTGCAGCGCAGGCAACGCTCGAAAAATCGGGTGAGCAATGGACGACGATGCGCGCCAATATCTTCAAGGCCCTCGCCGGGTTCGACAAGCCGGCCTCGGCCTATGACATTGCAGAGGCGGTCTCCAAGTCCGAGGGCCGCCGCGTCGCTGCCAACAGCGTGTACCGCATCCTCGATTTGTTCGTGGCTGCGAACCTCGCGCGGCGGGTGGAGAGTTCTAACGCGTACATCGCCAACGCCCATCCCGATTGCCTGCACGACTGCATCTTTTTGGTATGCGACACATGCGGGCAGACGACGCATCTCGACGATGACCGCATCACCAAGGGCGTGCGCTCGGCAGCGGAGGCGGCGGGTTTCTCGCCGGTGCGCCCGGTGATCGAAGTGCGCGGCAAATGCGCGACGTGCGATTGAGGTGACGGCTTAGGGCATGTCCTTGCCCATCCGCACGCCGGGCACGGGTGGGCCGGTTTCTGCCATCTTCATCACCCGTTCGATCGGCAGATAGCCGCAGGCGAGATAGAGCGGCTCGCCCGCCAGCGTCGCCATCATTTCGACCCGGCGGAAGCCCGCCGCGCGCGCGGCATCCTCGCACAGCGCCAGCACCAGCCGCCCGACGCCGCGCCGGACATAGGTCGGATCGGTATACATCGCGCGGATTCGTGCGGCATCGGTCTTCGGATCGAGCGTGCGGGCATCGCGCAGCGCCGCGCTGTGATCGCCGCCATAAAGCGTCGCGCGGTAACTCCAGCCACCACAGCCGACGGGCACCCCGTCCTGCTCGACCAGAAAATAGGTGCGGTCGGCGATCAATTGCGTGTCGAGCCCCATGCTCAACCGGCTCGCCGCGACTTCCTCGGGCGAAAGATAGGCGTTTTGCAGCGAATCGATCGCGCGATCCATCAGCGTGGCGATTGCGGGGATATCGGCCTCGGTCGCGAGGCGGTAGGTGAGGCCGGGCATCGCTGATATGTGGTGCGCCAATGCATCATTCGTCAAGAAAATGTGTCGTCTCGAAACGGTCTCGATCCGACAATCGACATGGCCTTGCAGCGGCGCTAAACAGGCCGGATGGTTGACGCACTCAAAACGCCGTTGCTCGACACGGTCCAGCTCCCCGCCGATCTTCGCGCGCTCGCGCCGACGCAGCTGCGACAGCTCGCCGATGAGCTGCGACAGGAGACGATCGCTGCCGTCGGCGTGACCGGTGGGCATCTCGGTTCGGGGCTCGGCGTGGTCGAACTGACCGTCGCGATTCATTACGTGTTCGACACGCCCAACGACAAGCTCGTCTGGGACGTCGGCCACCAATGCTATCCGCACAAGATCCTGACCGGGCGGCGCGACCGCATCCGTACGTTGCGCATGGGCGGGGGCCTGTCGGGCTTCACCAAGCGCAGCGAGAGCGAATATGACCCGGTCGGCGCGGCGCATTCGTCGACCTCGATTTCGGCCGGTCTTGGCTTTGCCATCGCCAACAAGATTGCGGGCAAGCCAGGCAAGGGCATTGCGGTGATCGGCGATGGCGCGATGTCGGCAGGCATGGCGTATGAGGCGATGAACAATGCGGCGCAGGCGGGCAATCGGCTGGTCGTCATCCTCAACGACAATGACATGTCGATCGCGCCGCCGGTTGGCGGGTTGTCGGCCTATCTCAGCCGAATCGTGTCGAGTCGCGAGTTTCTCGGGTTCCGCGATCTGGCGCGTAAGCTCGCCAAGCATTTGCCCCGTCCGATTGCGGAGGGGATGCGCAAGACCGACGAATTCGCGCGCGGCATCGCGATGGGCGGTACGTTGTTCGAAGAGCTCGGCTTTTATTATGTCGGGCCGATCGACGGGCACAATCTCGAACAGTTGATCCCGGTGCTCGAAAATGTCCGCGATGCGGAGGAAGGCCCGATCCTCGTCCATGTCGTGACCAAGAAGGGCAAGGGCTATGCCCCGGCCGAGGCGGCAGCGGACAAATATCACGGCGTCCAGAAGTTCGACGTGATTTCGGGCGTTCAATCCAAAGCGCCCCCGGGGCCGCCGCAGTATCAAAACGTGTTCGGCGCGCAGCTTTCGAAGGAAGCGGAGAGCGACCCGACGATCTGCGCAATCACTGCAGCGATGCCGTCGGGCACCGGGCTCGACGCGTTCAGCAAGGCGCATCCCGAGCGCTTCTTCGACGTCGGCATTGCCGAGCAGCATGCCGTCACCTTCGCGGCTGGCCTTGCCGCAGAGGGGATGCGGCCGTTCTGTGCAATCTATTCGACCTTCCTGCAGCGTGCTTACGATCAGGTCGTCCACGACGTGTGCATCCAGAATTTGCCGGTGCGCTTCGCGATCGACCGTGCTGGCCTCGTCGGGGCGGACGGTGCGACGCATGCCGGGTCGTTCGACGTGACCTATCTCGCGACGCTGCCCAATATGGTGGTGATGGCGCCGGCCGATGAGGCCGAATTGGTCCATATGACGCACACGGCGGTGCTGCACGATAGCGGGCCGATCGCGATCCGTTACCCGCGTGGCAATGGCACCGGGGTCGAACTGCCCGTCGAGGCGCAGCAGCTCGAGATCGGCAAGGGGCGGATTGTCCGTCAGGGCCATAAGGTGGCGATCCTGTCGCTCGGCACGCGGCTCGGCGAGTCGCTCAAGGCGGCTGAGGCGCTCGAAGCCAAGGGGCTCAGCACGACCGTCGCCGATTTGCGCTTCGCCAAGCCGCTCGACGAGGAGCTGATCCGCAAGCTGCTGACGACGCATGAAGTGGCCGTCACGATCGAGGAGGCCGCGGTCGGCGGGCTTGGCGCACACGTGCTGACCTTCGCGTCCGACGACGGCTTGATCGATGCCGGGCTCAAGCTGCGCACGCTGCGCTTGCCCGACATCTTCCAGGACCAGGACAAGCCCGAAGTGCAATATGCGCAAGCGGGCCTCGATGCCGATGCGATCGTCGAGACGGTGCTGAAGGCGCTGCGGCACAATTCGGGCGCGGTGGCGGAGGGCGCGCGGGCCTGAGGGCACGCCGCTCGACCACCCGGTAATGCGACCAACCGTGCGGCCGCGTTAGGACTTGGCTTACCATCGCTGGTTTACCCTGCATCCGACGTGGCATGCGAGGGAGGCGGCGATGCGGCAGGTGCACGAGATCAGCCCGGCGTGGCGCGGGGCGCCGTGGGGCAAGCGCGTTGCGCGCGATTGGGCCGATCCCGAACCCGAACCCGAAGCGCCGCACGTCTGGCTGCCGCTGGGGCTGGCGGTCGCGCTTGGGCTGGCGCTGGGGGCGACGATCGTTGCCGGGCTGGCGCGCGAAGACCGGGCGCGGTTCGAGGCGCTGATGGCGGCGGTGCAGGCGGGGGCCTGAGCGCCGAGCGAGCGCGCGGCGCGATTGCGGAGCGGCCTTTTCGCGACTAGCCTGCGTGCTTTCCAGCCGAAGGAAGCCGTCATGCGCCTTGCGACCCTGATCATCCCCGCGCTTCTCATCGCCGCCGGTGGCGGCGTCGCGGCGCTTGCCCAGACACCCCCAGCAAAAGCGCCTGAGCCCGCCGTCGCCCCTTCGGCGAGTTCGCCCGCGAGCGACATCGTGCAGGGCCGCCGCGCGGCTTTCCGCCTTTCCGTCGGCATCCTCGGGAATTTGAAGGCAGCGGCGGCGCGTGGCGATGATCTGACCAAGGTCGCCGGACAAGCCCGTGCGCTCGCCGGATGGGCGCGCGCGATCCCCGGCATGTTCCCGGCGGGCAGCAATGTCGCGCCGAGCGAGGCGCTGCCCAATGTGTGGGCCGACCGCGTAGGCTTTGCCGCCAAGGCCGCCGACTATGCCGCCGCCGCCGACAAGCTCGCCGAGCTGGCCAAGGCAGGCGACACGGCGGGCTTCACCGCGCAGGTAGATGCGGTCGGGAAGACCTGTGGCGGGTGCCACGCGGTGTATCACGTGCCGCCGAAGGCTTGAGCAGGTGCGGTGCAGCGGAATAGCAAGGCTATTCCGCGTCTCGGCGCCGCGCTCTGCCGGCGGACGGCGCAGCCGATCCGGCCGAAGGCGCGGATTTACTCCGCGCCCTATGACTGTTGTTTGTACTCCGCTTGTTTCGGATTGAGGTCGAGCCTTCCCTTGCGCGTTAAGCGAGCATATGTTGCCAAAATGGCAATCGTGACCGTCCCTGCCGATAAGATCACCGAGGACGCGGGTGCCGTAGAGCGCGGCCATGCCGCGTGGCAGCGCGTGAAGATCGAGCGCGGGTTGGCAGAGAGCAAGGACCGTGCGGCGATGATCCCGGTCGAGCAAGTCTGGCGCGATCTCAAGCTTGAGGGTTAGCTTCACGCCGCAAGCGCGTGACGATCTGATCGCGATCCGCGATTGGATCGCGCGGAGGAAGTGGGCTGCCATGTCGTATTGCGAATTTCGCTAGGCTCCGGCTAAAAAACCTTTTATTTAGTATAACTTGCCGAGAGCGTTTTCACACCAAAATAAAATCAAAGTATTATTTAGAATGAAATAAACTAATTCTTTCGAAGATTATCAAGAACAGCCGACGCAATTCCTTTTCGATCTTGGATATTTGAGATGCTTTGCATCTCCTCTATCAATTGCGCGAGAACAGTGATTCTTAATCTGAGAATAGATTTCTGGTAATAATCTCCCTTAAACTTGTCTTCCCAAGTCGTGACTCGAGTAAGCACCTGTTCTGCGAAATCTATTCGCGCATACATATGCCGTCTCAGAATCTGAAGAGATTTGCTGACGCGCCAAGAACGTGAAAAAAGATTGCCAAGTATCGGAATTCCGATGGATACCAGTACAACTCCTGTAAGCAGCCTTTTGGAAATTGATTCACCAAAAAAGGAGGCGACGCTGCTCGTTCCGTCATCTATCGTAACTTGAAGTATAATAATAGAAATCAACGCGTAGATCGCAAACACAATGGTTGTAGCCATAAATCTTGTGTTGTCTAAATCTCTTAGACGAAAGGAATAACGCTCGATGTCTTTGCCTAGGCTTGAGTTTACACCTTCGACCAAGCGCATGACGTCTTGGATGTTCCGATATTTCGGATCCGTCCTGTCAGGTATTTCTTCCTGAAGCACGTCACTTCTCCGTCAAAGAGCCGGTCATTTCGTCAAGTTTTCTCAAAAAAGCTGAGTAGTTTGCGCGCTGAAGGAGCTGATCGTAGCCACTAGTCGTTGGCACGATAAGCTTACGATCGGAGGTTAGCAGGTTTTGAAGCGAGAGTGAAGCCGATTGCCGCGCTGATATAAAGCCAGCCATTCGCTTCGCCTCGGCCAGCTCCCGAAAGCCTTTAGCAAACGCGCCCCTACCGTAATGTTGTTCTACCTCTTTCCGCTGATCCCACCAAAGGTCTTGCTTTGTCACCAAAAGCATCAGGCCCAAACGACCAGCAACGCCTCTTAATTGGCTGCAAAACTCCGCGAACTGCGTTGCTTCATGTTGCCGCTTTTCCTCCAAATAATCCTTAATTATTAGAGCTTCATTATGATTTAAGCTTGATCCCTTTAAAGTTAGAAAATCCTCTTCAAATAAAGAGTGGCAACCATATGAGACACAAAAAATACATATAGCGCGTTCGTACTTTCCCATTTGTTTGTAGAGGTCGGGCCAAAATATGGCACTTAAAGTATCTTGGCCCGGTCCGGCAAAGGCCTTAAAAAATAGATGCCCTTTGTATTTTGCCGTTTCATTTTTTGGAGAGGAATCATATTCTGAGGGCACATCATTGACCTCTTTCGATCCCGAAAGTACGCCTAAAACTGTCGATTTCCCCGTCCCTTGTGGGCCAAATATAAAAATACCAAGCGATCCATCTCGATAGCGCTCCCAGAAACCTTTAGCGAAGGCGCCCAAACCATGGGCGCCTCGTTCCATTTGCTTTTCGAGCAGATGAGCAGCGACACCAGCCCCAAGCTCAACAAAAAACGTCATTTCCCCTCCCCGCGCTAGTTGTAATAGGCGATATTACAATCGCGCGCGACGAGATGTAAACACTGGCGAATTATTAGCTTGTCGGTCAGATCAATCGACGAGTGAAATGCAGTTTATTCAGCCGCTACACCAGCCCGTGAGAACATATCCCCGCCGTCCCCGGAATCCTCATTCGCCGCAGCAGCACCAACGCCAGCCTTCGCCTTCTGCCGCTTATCGAACCCGTCCCATACTTCGTTCCAATTCCCGCGCGTCGCGGCCTTCGAATATTCCGTCGCGCGCTGTTCGAAGAAATTGGCGTGCTCCACGCCGTTCAGCATCGGCGCCAACCACGGGAGCGGATGTTCGTCGATCATGAAGATCGGCTTGAGGCCGAGTTGGCCGAGCCGCCAATCGGCGGTGAAGCGGACGTACTTCTTGATTTCCTTCGCGGTCATGCCGTTGACCGGGCCCATTTCGAAGGCGAGGTCGACGAAATTGTCCTCGAGATGGACGGTGTGCTGGCACATCTCGCGAATGTCGGATTTCACCGCCTTGGTGTAGCAATCGCGTTCGCGCACGAAGGTGTGGAACAGCTTGATGATGCCTTCGCAATGCAGGCTCTCGTCGCGGATCGACCAGGTGACGATTTGCCCCATGCCCTTCATCTTGTTGAAGCGCGGGAAGTTCATCAGCATCGCGAAGCTGGCGAAGAGCTGCAGCCCTTCGGTAAAGCCGCCGAACATGGCGAGCGTCTTGGCGATATCCTCGTCGCTGTCGACGCCGAAATTCTGCAGATAATCGTGCTTGTCCTTCATCTCGCTATATTCGAGGAAGGCGCCGTACTCGCTCTCGGGCATGCCGATCGTGTCGAGCAAATGGCTGTAGGCGGCGATGTGCACCGTCTCCATGTTGCTGAACGCCGCGAGCATCATCTTGATCTCGGTCGGCTTGAAGATGCGGCCGTATTTTTCGTGATAGCAATCCTGCACCTCGACATCAGCCTGGGTGAAGAAGCGGAAAATCTGCGTGAGCAGGTTGCGCTCGTGATCGCTGAGCTTTTGCGCCCAGTCGCGGCAATCCTCGCCCAAGGGCACTTCCTCGGGCATCCAGTGGATCTGCTGCTGGCGCTTCCAGAAATCGAACGCCCAGGGGTATTCGAACGGCTTATACTGCTTGCGGGCTTCGGTGAGCGACATCGGGATTTCCTGAAGTGATGGACGAAAGAGGGGGGCGGATCAGAGCAAGTGCGAGAGGCTGAACGCCGCATAGCCGAGGCCGAGCACGATCATGCCGAGGCCGAGACCGCGGCGGCCCGGGCTTTTGGCCGGTGGCGGGGACTTGCCGGCCGACAGCCCTTTGGGCGAGCCGGCGACGAAGCCGATCACCCAGCCGAAATACACGATATTGAGCGCGATGATAACGCCGAACAGATCAAAGGCATTGGTCAAAATGTCTCACTCCACGGCCGAGGGATATCGGCAAAGCTGGTCATGCCGCCATGCTCCAGCGCCACATCGCGGACGCACTCATCGCCAGCACGATGCACAGCGACAGCGCCATGATGCCGAGCATGCGGAAGGCATAGACCTTGGCCTCGCTCGTCTCGCGGATCAGCGCGAGCAGCAGCGCGGTGCCGCTTGCGCCGAACAGCGCCGCGACGACGTACATGATCACAATCGACATCGTCATCGCCGCACCGTGCGGTTGACGTAGACGGTCTTGCTGCGGTGCGAGCCGACGCCGAGAAACACGACGCCGATGAAGAAGCCGAAATCGTACCAGCCGCCATTATTGGGGACAGCATAGACCGCGATATCGGGCACGAACAGCGATGCCACCCACGCGACCGGGAAGATGAAGCCATGCCACAGCCCGAGCAGGAAGCCGGGTGCGGCAGGCGCGACGGCGCTTGGCATCTGATGCGCACACGCCGCGAGCAGCAGCGGTGCCGCCAGCAGGGCGTTGCGAAGGCGTAACAATCCCATCATACGTTCTCCCGTGCATCCATTGCGCAGG
>JBBQLB010000020.1:0-52057 GCA_038327465.1 Sphingomonadales bacterium
CTGCTTCGTCGGGGGGGCCGCCGATGCCGCGGGCGACAGCTGCGCCGATCTCGGCGTGCTCGGCGCGCTGACCGGGGTGCTGGGCAGCCTCGCCGCGCTGGAGGCGATGCGGGCGATCATCGGCTTTGGAGACGATAGCGCGGGCAAGCTGTTGCTGGTCGATGCGCTCGCCTTTCGGTTCCGGACGATTGCGCTGCCGAAAGATCCGGGGTGCGTGGGGTGCGGTTAGCGCGGCTTTAAGGGAAACGGGATATTGGACGACCCATGAAACCCGCGCGCATTCTCGTCATCTTCGGCACCCGGCCCGAGGCGATCAAACTGTTCCCCGTCGTCGCTGCGCTAAAGGCCATGCCCGGCCTCGACGTGCGGACCTGCGTCACCGCGCAGCATCGCGGACTGCTCGATCAGGTGCTGAGCATCGCGGGCCTAACGCCCGACATCGATCTCGATCTGATGGAGCCGGGCCAGTCGCTCGATCGGCTAACCGCGCGGCTGCTGACCGGGTTGGGCGATGTGATGGATGCCGAGCGGCCCGATCGCGTGATCGTGCAAGGCGATACCGCGACGGCGATGGTCGGTGCGCTCGCCGCTTATTACCGCAAAGTGCCCGTTAGCCATGTCGAGGCGGGCTTGCGCTCGGGCGATATCTATCAGCCCTGGCCCGAGGAGGTGAACCGCCGCATCGTCGCCCCAATCGCCGACCAGCATTTCGCGCCGACCGAGACTGCGGCGGAGGCGCTCCGGCGAGAGAATATCGATCCCGCCACGATCCACGTCACCGGCAACACCGTGATCGATGCGCTGTACGCGACGCGCGCGAAGCTTGAAGCAGACCCGTCGCTTGCGGCTGGCCTCGACGACATCGCAGTGCGCTTCGCGGGCAAGCGGATCGTGCTCGTCACCACGCACCGGCGTGAGAATTTCGGCGGGGGCATGGACAATATCGCGCACGCGCTCGGCCGGATCGCGGCGCGCGACGATGTCGCGATCCTGTTTCCAATGCACCCCAACCCCAATGTCGTCGCGGCGATGGAGCGCGTGCTGGGCGACCGGCCCAATATCGCGCGGATTGATCCGCTCGATTACCCGCATTTTATCCGCGCGCTGGAAATGTGCCACATCGCGCTGACCGATTCGGGCGGCGTCCAGGAGGAAGCCCCCGCGCTCGCCAAGCCCGTGCTGGTGATGCGCGAAACGACCGAGCGGCCGGAGGGCGTAGAGGCGGGGACGGCGAAGCTGATCGGCACCGACCCCGACCGGATCGTCTCTGAGGTCACCACGCTCCTCGACGATGACGCCGCCTACGCCGCCATGGCGCGCGCGCACAATCCGTTCGGCGACGGCCATGCGAGCGCGCGCATCGCGAAAGTGGTTGCAGGCGGCTGAGCCGCCGCTTCGCATCAGGCTGGCAGCGCCACCCAATTCTCGAGGTTGACCTCTTCGCTCTGCGCCGGCACCACCGGCACGAGTGCGCCAGAGTCTTCCAGACGAAACCAAGTATAACCTGCTGCCTGCACGACCCGCGCGGGTTCCGCCGGATCGAATCCGGCCGAGCGCGTGAGTGGCGGACACACCTCCATGAAGATGATGCGCGGCAAGCGCCGCGCGAGTGTCTCCCGCGCGCCGCCGAACACCAGGCTCTCGAATCCTTCGACGTCGATCTTCAGCAACGCGAGCGCGGTGATCGCTTGGTCGGCAACGAACTGGTCCAGCGTCGTGGCGGATACGGTCTGGACGTGCGTATCGTCGGGCGTCGCGATTCGGGCAGTGGCGCGTTCGATCGGGTTCGCATTGAAGGACAGGCTGCCCGGCGCATCGGCAATCGCAAGCTGATGAGCGCGGACGTTGCGGAGATCGTTGAGCGAAATATTCTTGCCCAGCGCCGCAAAGGTGCCGGGCGCTGGCTCGATCGCGTGGACCGTCCGCTCCGGAAATTGCCGCGCTAGCAGGATGCTGACGATGCCGATGTTCGCGCCAATATCGATGATATCGCCAGGCTCGCCCGCCACCCGATCGAGGAAGAAATGCTGCTCCGCATCCGAGATGCAGCCGCGCATTGAATGATACTCGCTGAAATTGACGAAATTGCCCAGCCGTCCGCCGTTGATCAGCTTGAAAGACGCGTTTCCCGACCGCGCGGTATCGACCATCCACCCGAGATATTCGATCCCCAGTTGAGGGTTCGCAAGAATTGCCGCGATGTTGCGTGCGTGTATCGCCATAATGTGGCACCTTTTGCCTAATCAGTTGCGTCCCTGGCGCGCAGCCCTAACGCATTGCCCTCGTATACCGCAATCGCTTCACGCCCGCTTGGTTAATGCGTGCGCCATTTCCGAAATCTTCATCACCCTGGCGCTACCCGAAGCGGGTACTGACGCGAGGGCGAACGATGGTTTCGGATGCTGCATTGAAGGTCGTTGTCGTCGGCCTTGGCTATATCGGGCTGCCGACCGCGGCGGTGATCGCGCGGACGGGCGCGCAAGTGCTCGGCATCGATGTTTCCGAGCATGTCGTCGAGACGGTCAATTCGGGCAAGGTGCATATCGAGGAGGTCGATCTCGACGGGCTCGTGTCGGGCGTCGTCGCGCGCGGGAATTTGCGCGCAGCGACGCTGATCGAACCCGCCGACGTATTCGTTATCGCGGTGCCGACGCCGTTCGCTGACGATCATGCGCCCAATATCGGCTATGTCCTGCGCGCCGCGACCACGATTGCTGCCGTATTGAAGGCGGGCGACGTGGTGATCCTCGAATCGACCTCGCCGGTTGGCACCACCGAGAAGGTGCGCGACTTACTCGCGCAGCTTCGCCCCGATCTGAAGGTGCCGGGCAAGACGGCGGAGAGCCCCGACATCGCCATCGCGTATTGCCCCGAGCGCGTGCTGCCGGGCCGCATCCTGGTCGAGCTGATCGACAATGACCGCGTGATTGGCGGGATCACGCCGCGTTGCGCGCGCAAGGCGCTGCAATTCTACCGCCGCTTCGTGCGCGGCGCGTGCGTGACGACGACGAGCCGTGCCGCCGAAATGACCAAGCTGACCGAGAATGCGTTTCGCGACGTCAACATTGCGTTTGCCAACGAACTGAGCCGCGTCGCCGATACGATGGAGGTCGATGTGTGGGAGGTGATCCGCCTCGCCAACCGCCATCCGCGCGTCAACATCCTGTCGCCCGGACCCGGCGTCGGCGGGCATTGCATCGCGGTCGACCCGTGGTTCCTGGTCCATGCCGACCGCGCCAACACGCCCTTGATCCGCACCGCGCGCGAAGTGAATGACGCCAAAATCGACTATGTTGTCGAGCGTGCCGAGGCGATGGTCGCGGCACATCCGGGGATGCGCGTCGCGTGCCTGGGTCTCGCGTTCAAGGCAAATATCGACGATTTCCGCGAAAGCCCCGCGTTGAAGGTCGCGCTCGCACTTGCAGCGCGGTTCGGCGACCGGCTGGATGTGGTCGAGCCCTATACCGATACCCTCCCCGCCGCCTTCGATGGCAGCGGTGCCAAGCTGACCGACATCGACACAGCAATCGAGACGTGCGGCATCATGATCGTGCTGGTCGATCACGACGTGTTCAAATCGGTGCCGGTCGACGAACGCGCCGACAAGATCGTCTATGACACGCGCGGCATCTGGCCCGACCAGCCGCGCGCCACGCCGAGGCCGGAGCCGTTGCGTCTGGTCGGCTGAGGCTCGATAGAGACGGTATGAACACGACCCGCATTCTCGTCACCGGTGCTGCCGGTTTCATCGGCGCGGCGGTCGCACGCACGCTGCTCGCGCGGGGCGAAAGCGTCATCGGGATCGATAATTTCAACGATTATTATCCGGTGAGCCTCAAGGAAGCGCGGCTGGCCGCGATCATGGCGGAGGCAGATGGGCGCTTCACGATGCACCGCGTCGATTTCGCCGATCACGCAGCCCTCGACGCGGCATTGGGCGGAGCCGAGTTCGACCGCATCGTCCATCTCGGAGCGCAGGCCGGGGTACGCTATTCGATCGAGAATCCCCGCGCCTATATCCATTCGAACGTGGCGGGGCATCTCAACCTGCTCGAGCTCGGGCGGGCGCGGGGTGTCGCGCATCTGGTCTATGCCTCCTCCTCCTCCATCTATGGCGGCGATGCCACGCTGCCGTTCAAGGTCGATGACCGCGCCGACCGCCCGCTCTCGCTCTATGCCGCGACCAAGCGCGCCGACGAGTTGATGAGCGAAACCTACGCCCATCTCTATCGCTTGCCGCAGACGGGGCTGCGTTTTTTCACGGTTTACGGCCCATGGGGACGGCCCGATATGGCGATGTGGCTGTTCACCTCGGCGATCCTCGAAGGGCGACCGATCCAGGTGTTCAATCACGGCGATATGCGGCGCGATTTCACCTATATCGACGATATCGTCGCGGGGATCATCGCGGCGCTCGATCGCCCACCCGCCGATGACGGCTCGATCAAGGCAGGCGGCAGCCCCAATCCGCACCGGCTCTACAATATCGGCAATCACAAATCGGAACGGCTCGACCGGCTGATCGATCTGGTCGAGGCGGCGTGCGGTAAGCGCGCGATTCGCATCAACGCCCCGATGCAGCCGGGCGACATGGCCGACACCTTTGCCGATATCAGCGCGATCCAGCACGATTTGGGTTTCGCGCCGAGCGTCGGGATCGACGTCGGCGTGCCGCGTTTCGTCGAATGGTATCGGGGTTACACGGGAGCATGATTCGGGCGCTTGCACGGCATCCCGGTTTCGCCCCGCAAACCAAGATTCGAAACCGCCTAAATGTGGATCGAAATGCGCCCGCTCAATGAAGCTTTCGCAACCCCAATCGCGGTGTGGCGTTTCGGCATCTCACTCAGCTTTTTTGTGCATGCGCGAACGATTTGAGGGTGGACAAAAACGCTACTCGTGGGTATTTGCATCATCGAGCGCCGCTAAACGGGTTCAAGGGAGACTGAGATGAAATTTTCGCGGGTAACCGCCGCCATTGTTATGGCGAGCCTTTCGGCACCGCTGTTTGCGGCTTCCGAGCAATCTGTCGGCACGCTGACCACAGCGTCGCAGGGCACCGTCGTCGCACGTGACGGCAAGCTTCTTCCAGCACGCGCTGGACAATCGCTGTTCGTTGGCGATCGGGTCATCACCCGTGGTTCATCGGCCAAGGTTGCGATGCAGGGCTGCAACGTGTCGCTGAAGCCAACGTCGATCCTGTCGGTCGGCACCTCGGCATGCGCAGCGCCGAAGTCGTTCACGGCAGCGCAAGACAATGAAGAAGCCGCTGGCGAAGGTGGTGGCATCGGCTCGACCGGCTACATCATTGGTGGTATTGCGCTTCTGGCCGCAGCGGGCGGCATTGTTGCCGCAACCAGCAACAGCGGCAAGCCAGTTAGCCCCTAGTCGTCGGGTTCCTGATAAAAGAACTGAGGGGTCGGGTGCAAGCCCGGCCCCTTTTCTTTGTTCGTGGTGACGAGTCACCCGTTCGTTTCAACCCCCGTTGGTCTTAAGCAGAGTGCAGAAACGCGGGCATCCGGCGAGATCGATCGTCGGCTGGGCGCTTAACCCACGAGCGGAACGACCGCGGGATGCGCTGCCCGATCGGCCAGATACCAGTCGATCGTGGTGGCTAGTCCCTCGCCAAACCCAATCTCCGCCCGCCACCCGAGTTCACACTCGATCCGTGTCGGATCGATGGCGTAGCGGCGGTCGTGGCCGGGTCGGTCGGTGACCAAGCGAATCAGCGAACGGCGGCGTTTGCCATTTGCGAGCGGCAGCTTCGCATCGAGCAGATCGCAGATCATCGCGACCACCGCGATATTGCTATGTTCGGCTCGTCCGCCAATGACATAGGTTTCGCCGACCGCACCGCGCGTCATCACCGCTTCCAGCGCGCGCGCATGGTCTTCGACGTGCAACCAATCACGGACATTCTCGCCCGTTCCGTACACCGGCAAGCTCAGCCCTGCCGCCGCCCGCGTGATCGTCAGCGGGATCAGCTTTTCGGGGAATTGGTGCGGGCCGTAATTGTTGCTGCAATTGGACAGCACGACCGGCAGACCGAAGGTGTGGTGCCAGGCGCGAACGAGATGATCGGATGCCGCTTTCGACGCCGAATAAGGCGATGACGGGCAATAGGGCGATTGCTCATCGAACTTGGACGAATCGAACGGCAAGTCGCCAAACACTTCGTCGGTCGAGATGTGGTGGAAACGGAAACGCGCCTTCGCCGACTCATCAAGGTTACGCCAATGGTCGAGCGCCACTTCGAGCAAGTGAAACGTGCCAGTGATATTGGTTTCGATGAACACCGCTGGCCCATCGATCGAGCGATCGACATGGCTCTCCGCCGCAAGATGCATCACCGCATCGACCCGCTCCTCGGCGAGCAAGCGCGCGACCAAGGCGCGGTCGGCTATGTCGCCCTGGACGAAGCGATAGTGTGGCGACCCAGCAACCTCGGCGAGCGCAGCAAGCGAACCGGCATAAGTCAGTTTATCGAGGTTGATGACGCGCGTGCGGCCACCCTTAACGAGGTGGCGGCACACGGCCGAGCCGATGAACCCGGCGCCCCCCGTGACCAACACACAGCGGTCAGCCTTCGCTGCGCCAAGCGATACGATCGCGCTCATGCGGCCGCCTTCGCGCAAACCCGCAGATACCGCGCATAATCGGTGCTGCCCATCGAATCGGCACGCGCAGCCACTTGGCCCACATCGAGCCAGCCGAGATCCAGCGCGATCTCCTCGGGGCAGGCGATCTTGATCCCCTGCCGCCGCTCGATCGTGCGCACGAACGAGGAAGCGTCGTGCAGCGAATCGTGCGTGCCTGTGTCAAGCCACGCATAGCCGCGCCCCAGCCGGCCGACCGACAGTGCATCCCGCGCCATATAGGCCTTGAGCACATCAACGATCTCGACCTCACCGCGTGCCGATGGAGTCAGGCCGCGCGCGATCTCGACCACGCTGGCGTCACAGAAATACAAGCCGGTAACCGCCCAATTCGATTGCGGCGCGACGGGCTTTTCCTCGATTTCCGTCGCCCGCCCGCTCGCCGGGTCGAACGACACCACGCCATAGCGTTCCGGATCATCGACCTGATAGGCGAACACGGTCGCGCCACCCTGTTCGGCCGCGAGCGCCGCTGCACGGCACTTCGCCCCAAGTCCGTCGCCATGATAGATATTGTCGCCGAGGATCAGCGCGCACGCCTCGCCATCGAGGAAGTCCGCGCCGAGAACAAAGGCTTGTGGCAAGCCGCCGGGCTCGGGCTGCTCGCAGTAGGACAAGGCAATTCCGAACGCCGAACCGTCGCCGAGCAACAAGCGGAACATCGGCAAATCGCGCGGCGTGGAAATGATCAGGATATCGCGAATGCCCGCCAGCATAAGCACCGACAGCGGGTAATAGATCATCGGCTTGTCGAACACTGGCAGCAGCTGCTTGGACAGCGCCAGTGTCGCCGGATAGAGCCGCGTTCCCGCGCCCCCGGCCAGAATGATACCCTTCATGCGTTCCCAGCCCGTATAGCCACGAGCCCCACTAGCATTAAAGAGTTAATGGTGTCTCGCTGGTTACCGCAGCAAGTCGACCGCGAACGCGCGCACTGTCTCGCCGATATCCTCGCGCCCAACCGCGATGGCGAGGTTCGCGGTGACATAGCCCGCTTTGTCGCCGCAATCGTAGCGCTTGCCGTCGAAGGTCAGACCGTGGAACGGCTGATCGCCGATCATCCGCGCCATCGCGTCGGTCAGCTGGATCTCGCCACCCGCACCCTTGCCCTGCGTTTCGAGCACGCGCATCACTTCGGGCTGCAGGATATACCGTCCGATCACCGACAAATTGGACGGCGCGGTGCCCTTGGCCGGTTTCTCGACCAGACCCTTGACTTGCGTCAGCGCGCCGTTGCGCGTGCCGGGCGTGATCACGCCGTACATATGCGTCTGGTCCTCGGGCACTTCCTGCGCACAGATCATGTTGCCGCCGACCTGCATATAGGCGTCGACCATTTGGCGCAGGCAGCCGGGCTTGCCGACCATGAAATCGTCGGCGAGCAAGACCGCGAACGGCTCATCCCCCACGATATCGCGCGCGCACCATACGGCGTGGCCCAGGCCCATCGGTTCCTGCTGACGCACATAAGCGACTGCGCCCGGCGCAAGCCGTGTCTGATCGAGTACTTCGAGCGATTTGCCGCGTGCGGCCATGGTCGCTTCCAGCTCATAAGCGATGTCGAAATGGTCCTCGATCGCCGATTTGCCGCGACCGGTGACGAAGATCATCTGTTCGATCCCAGCCTCGAGCGCCTCGTCGACCGCATATTGGATCAATGGGCGATCGACGATCGGCAGCATTTCCTTAGGCAACGCCTTGGTCGCGGGCAGAAATCGGGTACCGAGACCGCCGACGGGAAAGACGGCCTTGCGGAGTGGTTTGATCGGCACGGAACTCTCCCGAAAAGTCGGATCTCATAAGCACCGATCGCCAAATGGTGCAACATCGTGCGCAGGAGACCCTTTAGCTGCGGAAAATTGGCTAGCTAGGCGGGAAAGCCCACTTCAAACGGCATACGGGAACCCCTTCCGCCCTCTCAATGCCACCACCGTGCTGGACCGGGCAGCACAAAATGATATGGGCTGGAGCCGGTCGGGCATCCGCGATCCTGGAGTTGTACGTATGGGAAAAACTGCGCTGATAACCGGCATTACGGGCCAAGACGGTGCCTATCTTGCGGAACTTTTGTTGGCGAAAGGCTATGAAGTCCACGGCATCAAGCGTCGCTCGTCCTCGTTCAATACCGGGCGCATCGACCATCTCTACCAAGATCCGCATGAAATCGGCGCGCGGTTACACCTCCATTACGGCGACATGACCGATTCGATGAACCTCACGCGAATCGTTCAGGAAGTGCAGCCCGACGAAATCTATAACCTCGCAGCGATGAGCCACGTACAGGTCAGTTTCGAGACACCCGAATATACCGCCAATGCCGATGGTGTCGGGACGCTGCGTCTGCTTGAGGCGATGCGGCTGCTCAAGCTAGACAAGACCCGAATCTATCAAGCGTCGACGTCAGAATTGTACGGTTTGGTCCAGGAGGTGCCGCAGTCGGAAACGACGCCTTTCTATCCGCGCTCCCCTTATGCCGCGGCCAAGCTCTATGCCTATTGGATCACGGTCAATTATCGGGAAGCATACGGGATGCATGCCTCCAACGGGATTCTGTTCAATCATGAATCGCCGCTGCGCGGCGAAACCTTCGTCACGCGTAAGATTACGCGCGCCGTTGCTGCTAACCATCTCGGCCTGCAGGATATGCTATGGCTCGGCAATCTCGATGCCAAGCGCGATTGGGGCCATGCCCGCGACTATGTCGAGGGCATGTGGCGCATCGTGCAGCATGAAACGGGCGACGATTTCGTGCTGGCGACCGGAGTGACGCAAACAGTGCGGTCGTTCGTAGAGCTGGCCTTCGCCGAGGTCGGAACGACCTTGGAATGGTTCGGCACGGGCGTTGAGGAGACCGGCGTTTGCACCAAAACGGGCAAAACGTTAGTCAAGGTCGATCCACGCTATTTCCGGCCGACCGAAGTCGATTTGCTGATCGGCAACCCGGCGAAGGCCGAGCGATTGTTGGGCTGGAAGGCCACGACGACCCTCGCCGAGCTTTGCGCGGAAATGGTACGCGAGGATTTGAAGAATATCGCACGCGAAGCGGAATCACGCCGCCCGGACGAAGAGCGCCCCTCCACCCTGTACGCGATCAAGGGTTGAACGGTGGGAAAAGCGATCTTCGATCTCGCGGGGAAGCGGATATGGGTAGCGGGCGAATCCGGAATGGTCGGTCGTGCGATCGTGCGTCGGCTTGCGCGTGAAGACTGCGTCATCGTTTCACCGCCCGAACGCGTTGATCTGCGCGACCAACAAAAGACTTTCGACTGGATCGCGGCGGCGCAGGTCGATCTCATCTTCTTGGCGGCTGCCAAGGTCGGCGGGATTGCCGCGAACGAGGCGTTGCCCGGCGAATTTCTCTACGACAATCTGATGATCGAAGCCAACGTGATCGAAGGTGCGCGCCGCGTCGGCGTGGCCAAGCTCGTTTTTCTCGGGTCTTCCTGTATTTTCCCCAAGTTCGCACCGCAGCCGATGCCTGAGAGCGCGCTGCTGACGGGCCCGCTGGAGCCGACCAATCAATGGTATGCGATCGCCAAGATCGCCGGGCTGAAGCTGTGCGAAGCGTATCGGCAGCAATACGGCTGTGATTTCATTTCCGCGCAACCGACCAATTTGTACGGGCCGTTCGACAATTTCGACCTAGAATCGAGCCACGTACTGCCGGCACTGATTCGTAAGGCGCACGAAGCCAAGCTATCGGGCGCCGCGACCCTTTCGGTCTGGGGATCGGGTTCCCCGTTGCGCGAATTCCTCCAAGTCGACGATCTGGCCGATGCTCTCGTATTTTTGGCAAAGACGTATAGCGCAGACGGGTTCGTCAATATTGGCAGCGGGGCTGAGGTCAGTATTGCTGAGCTCGCTCACATCGTGGCAGACTCGGTCGGCTTCGACGGTGCGCTACACTTTGACGCCAGCCGCCCCGACGGCACACCGCGCAAACTGCTCGACACGCGCCTGCTGGAGGGGCTTGGCTGGAGGGCCTCTGTCCCATTAAAGGAGGGAATCGTAGATGCTTATTCTTGGTTCTTGAAGAACCAGAATAATCCGCGCCCGCAAGCTTGATCATTTTTTATGGGACGGCCGATTTGCGAACGTAGGCTGTTGCGGCGCACAACATCGTGATACGGCGCCGACATTGAGCGGCGGGAATGCCGAAAGCGGTACCGCACGAGACGTGCCATTTTCGGCAAAATGGGGGACACGAGCCGCACATGAACGTTCAACCTTCCACCGCAATCGAGCGATCCTTGGTCAATCGAAAATCGCTGCTCAATCGTAATATTGTGCAGTTGTTCGGTGCCCTTGCCCTTTCGCTATTGCTGCCATTGCCCTTCTTCTCTGTAGTAAACACCGACATCCCCGCCAAGAATCAGACAAATGTCCTCATGGCAGTTACGGTGGCAATTTTATTCGGTCATTATTTTTTCAGACGTATGATCGCGTTTCCCGGTGCACGAAGTTCTTCATACATTGCGCCGATCTTCGTAAGCAGTTTCCTGATCGTTACGACGATTCTATTTTTCTTTCGGCTTGATTACAGCCGCCTATATTACACCGCGAGCTTTGCGATCTGCGTTCTATGGTATTTTGCGTGCCACTTTTTGGGATCGCGTGGACGATTGCGACGTCTGGCGGTGATCCCGTTCGGTACGGCGCGCAAGGTGAACCGGATTCCCAGCATCGATTGGATCTGGCTGCGCGACAATCATGCCGAGTTGCCGGATTGTGACGGGGTCGTGGTCGACTTGCGCGCCAATCTGTCAGATGAATGGGAACGCTTCATCGCCACGGTCGCGATTTCAGGTGTGCCGGTCTATCACGTGAAGCAGATCGAGGAGTCGGTCACGGGCCGCGTCGATATCGAGCATCTGTCGGAAAACAGCTTCGGCTCGCTGATCCCCGGACTCGCCTATATCAAGATTAAGCAATGGATCGACATCGCGATGGCGCTGGTCGCCGGTATTGTACTTTTACCAGCGCTCGTCTTGATCGCGATCGCCGTGAAAGTGGATTCGCCCGGCACAGCCTTTTTTTGGCAACGGCGCGTAGGTTACCGCGGCACGGTGTTCCCGGTATTCAAGTTTCGCACGATGCGACAAATCGCCCCTGTATCGCCAGACCAGGAACGCCATCACGCGATTACCCAGGACGGCGACGATCGCATAACCAAGCTCGGTCGCTATCTCCGCCGCAGCCGCATCGACGAACTGCCGCAAATCCTCAACATCCTGCGCGGTGAGATGAGTTGGATCGGCCCGCGCCCCGAGGCTTGCGCCCTCTCGGAGTGGTATGAACAGGAGATCCCCTTCTACCGCTACCGCCATATCGTGCGCCCCGGCATCACGGGCTGGGCCCAAGTCAACCAGGGCCATGTCGCTGCTGTCGAAGACGTGCACGACAAGCTGCAGTACGATTTCTATTACATCAAATATTTCTCGCTCTGGCTCGACATGTTGATCGTCCTGCGCACCATCCGCACAATGCTGACAGGCTTCGGATCAAAATAGTCAGGCGATCTGCCGCAGCAGCGCGTCCCACCGGGCGATCGTATCGGCTCGACGATAGTCTCGCTCGAGCAGCGCACGCGCCGCTATGCCCATCCGCTCGGCTTGCGCCGAATCGGCGGCGAGGGCTGTGACGGCAGCAGCCAATCCGACCGAATCGCCGGGGGCAATAACGAGGCCGCATTGCTCACGGACGATGACGCGGGCTAGTTCGCCATCCACGTCGGTCACTGCAATCACGCCACGACCGGCCGCTGCAATCCCGTAGAATTTGCTCGGCACAATCAGCCCCTCAAGCGCCGGCCGCAACGATAACCAATGCATGTCGGCAACCCCGAGCGTCTCGTTGAGACGCTCCCGTGGCTGATACGGCTGGAAGCGCACGCGCCGATCCAGCCCTTCGGCAGCAACCTGTGCTGCCAAGGCAGCGCTTTCATGGCCACCGCCAATCATCAGGAAGACGAGGTCGTCGCAATCGCGCAGCAATCGCGCAGCCCCAAGCATCGTTTCCGCTTCGTGCGCGCGGCCAAGGTTGCCCGAATAACAGACAACAAATCGGTCGCCCAAATCCCACTCGGTCCGCAGTCCGCGCGACGTACGCGGCATTTGCATGATCGCATCGTCGTCGCACCAGTTCGGCATCACCACGATCTGGTCCGACGGAACATCTTGAGCACGCAAGCGCTCCGCCATGCGCTCTCCGATGGCTACGTTCAGGGTTGCTTTACGGAGTGACCGGTTGCGCAAACGTTTCAGCACGCCGCCCAACCAACCCCGCATCGCCCCAACGCCCAACTCTGCGGCAACCTCGGGATACAGGTCCTGCAGCCAGTTGATCAGTCGGGCGCGGCGCAATTTCGTAACGACGCCGACGACAACCGACAGCAAGGGCGGGTCGGTCTTCGCAACGACCAAGTCATCCCGTCTTGCCAGCCGCGCAAGCGCCCAGAAGGCACTAACGTAAAAGCTCAGATAGTCGCCCCCCCGGCCAAGCAAAGATGCGCGACCAAAGCGCGTCGTTGGCACGCGTCGAATCGTTACGCCGCGATAGGTTTCGATCGACGACAATATCGCCGACGGATCGTCATAGCGCAGGCGGCTGGTGACGATCTCTACGCGCCAACCGCGGGCGCTTAATCCCTCTGCCAAATCTGTAAGAATTTGGGCGGTGGCGCTGTGGTCGGGAAAATAGAAGCGATTTACGAAGATGATTCGGCGTGGTCCGGTCATCCCTCACCACGCATCTTGCGCTCGCGAAGAAATTTGGCGGGGTTGCCGCCGACTACGGTCCAGGGTGCCACATCGCGCACTGCCACCGCGCGAGCGGCAACAACGGCACCCTCCCCTACGGTAACGCCCGGGCCGACATACGCTTCCGACGCTACCCAACCGTACCGGGCGATAACGATCGGCGCCGTCAACAAATCATGACCCGGATCATCGATGTCCCGACTCGCCGAACAGAGATATGCCCGCTGGCTGACGGTTGCATGCGCTCCCAATTCGATGCGCGCGACCGAGTAACAGTCGACGCCGTCCCCGATAGTACTGTGATCGCCCATCACGAGGTTCCAAGGTGCCCAGATCACCGCCCCCGGATACGGCCGCGCGCCCTTGCCGATCTGCGCTCCAAAACAGCGCAGCAAGAGTCGCCGCCAGCCCGGGAATATCCGCGGCGAGGGGCGATACAATAGTAACCACACGATTTCCCAAAGACCGCGGGCAGCCTTGTTGGTGAACGAAAGTGGCGCCTGCCGCTCGAGTTGCGCGCGTGGACGATCAACGACTGGCGCGACATGGGTCATCAAATCTCCAGCCCGCTTTACCGGCCCACACGTGCTCGCGTGGATCGCAAGCGTTTGCAGGTCGGTGTGATCGGATTTGACCTCGTCTTGCAAATGAAAAATCCCTGTCTGCTCAGCACGGTAACACGTCAATTTCTCATTATGAGGCAATCGTAGGCGCAATTGTGCTCGGCTTCACGGGACAATTCACATGCTCGCCGCACGGATCAAGCGAAAGTGTTGACGGTTAGCGAAGTTTCCGCAAGTGCGAACGGGATCGCAATCAGCGAGACGGGGTGAAATATGGCACGCAAGTATGATTCGACGAAGCGCATCCTGGTGACCGGCGGTGCCGGCTTTGTGGGTTCGCACCTGATTGACCATCTCCTCGCTCAGGGCCACGACGTGCTGTGCGTGGACAATTTGTTCACCGGTGCGAAGCGCAACATCGCCCATCTGCACAACCACCCGCGGCTCGAATTTATGCGGCATGACGTCTGCTTCCCTCTCTACGTGGAGGTGGACGAGATCTACAACCTCGCCTGCCCAGCGTCGCCCATCCACTACCAGCACGATCCCGTCCAAACCACCAAGACCTCGGTCCACGGTGCCATCAACATGCTCGGTCTCGCCAAGCGGTTGAAGGCAAAGATTCTACAGGCCTCGACCAGTGAGGTTTATGGCGACCCTTCGGTGCATCCGCAGCCCGAGGATTATTGGGGTAACGTCAACCCGATCGGGATCCGGTCATGCTATGACGAAGGTAAGCGATGCGCCGAAACCCTCTTCTTTGATTATTATCGGCAGCATCAGGTACGGATCAAGGTCGCCCGGATCTTCAATACCTATGGTCCCCGCATGCATCCGTCCGATGGTCGGGTTGTATCGAACTTCATCGTTCAGGCGCTCGCCGGGCAGCCCATTACGATTTACGGCAATGGGTCGCAGACGCGCTCTTTCCAATATGTCGACGATCTGGTCCGCGGCCTCGTCGCGCTTATGGAAAGCGATGATGACGTCACTGGCCCGGTCAACCTTGGCAACCCGGTCGAGTTCACGATTCGCGAGCTCGCCGAGATGGTAATACAGATGACCAATTCGCGCTCGGAATTGATTGAGCTACCGTTGCCGGAGGATGACCCCAAGCAACGTCAGCCAAACATCGACGTCGCAAAAAGCAAGCTTGGCTGGGAACCGACGATCCCGCTTGCACGAGGCTTGGCACCAACGATTGCGTATTTCGCGGACATCGCCAACGATTGAGGCTCGCCGCTCGTCGCAGAACCCAGGTTCGGTCGCGGTCAATCGTCGGCCGACACCATGCGACCCCGCGCCTGAGTCGTCTTGTCAGCAAACAATTGCGCGGTCATCGTGGTCAAGGGGCGTGCGACTAAAGCGCAGCTCAACGCAAATACCACGGCGAGCGCGGGGGTTCGAAGCGGATAGTCCACCACGCTGTGCAGCATCACCAGACCGGACGCAACGCTAGCGGCACGCGCAAAGCGCGCGCGCGTGCCGCCATCGCGCCAGGCAAAAAAAGCATGCCGCGCCCACCACACGACGAACAATCCAAGCAGGGCGATGGCGGGCAGGCCGCCCTCGAGTAGAAATTCCAGCCAGTCGTTATGCGCATGATTGACATAAACGGCGGACGCGACACCGTTGTCCAACTGCGGATAAAGCTGAATGAACGTCCCGAGGCCACTGCCGAACGGCAAAAAGGCGATGGCGGCGGGAATGGTATGCTTGGCGAAACCAGCGCGGCCATTCGCGCCCAAGATCAGGTCTGAGAATGCGAATCCATTCACGATCGGACTGAGATAGGCGATCGTCACAAATACGCCCGCCGCGACCAGCACCACGCCGAACATCGCCGGTAAGGCGACGCGGGCGCGCTCCGCCCGAAAAATGAAGAAACTGCCGATCAACGAAGGAATGAGGAGTGCAATACCGGCAAACGAGCGGTCGATAACGACACCGAACATGATCAATCCCGCGATGCACGCCAACGTAGCCCATTTTCCAGCCGCGTTACCCAATTCCTGGCCGTCATCCGCGCCGCGTGCCGCAACCGCGGCGAGAAAGGGAAGCGACATGATTCCCAGGGTCGAAAGATGATTGCTATTGGCGAAGAAGCCAACCGTTTCGCCGCGATTGGTAACGTGGTAGAAATATAACGGCGACTGATCGCTGCCAATGATCTGAGCGAACCCCAAGATGAACGACAGCGCGGCGCAGAGGATCAGCGTCCAGGCGAGCGGACGCAAGCTCTCGTTCCCGCCGTAAATGACGAGCATGATCATCGAAAACGGCGGAACGAGCGCGAGGACGGCCGAGAGCGTCGCAGCGGGCCAGAGCGAAAGCGGCAACCAGGGCAACGGTGTATGCATCAAGGCAAAACCACTGGCCAGCGCGCTTCGCCCAGGGAGTTGTGTCCAGATTGCCGGGGGTAACGGTATCAGTTGATACAGGCCGATCAGCGCGATTCCACTACCAAGAATGAGCAGATGGCGTTCCGGGCGCATGACGGTTGCAGGGCGCTGAAACAGGTAGATATACGAGATCAGTCCAATCCCGCAGAGTTGCAGGAAGGCGGCTCCAATGACGCCACCGCTGGAGGAACCACCCAGCACGATGCACAACGCCAAATAGAGCGCAGGCAATCCCTTCCGCACTAAAGCCGTCACGATGGTGCCTTTTCGTTTTCGATCACAACCGACTTCACGATGATCCGGCTTGGAGCGGGATATTCGGCCGGCGCCCCATCAAGGCCCAACGTTTGGATCGGGCAATCCTGCGGGACGTTAACGATCGCTTGCGCCGACCTTGGCGAGCCGCTGACCGCAATCGGCAGCGATGCCAGTACCGCCTTGGATCCGGCCCCACACGTAACGGTAAGAGTGGCCTTACTGGGTTCTCCATCACTCGAAAGCCCGGCGACAATTCTCAGCCGAAACGAGCCGGGTGGCAACATCACCGTTTGATCAAGGAAGTGCGCCTGACCGTTTCCGAAATAGGAAATGGTGACGCCGCCGCCGCTTGCGTAATCGACCGAGGCGACATCCGAATCGACGAGATTCCAATTGAACGGCGGCAATCCGGGTAGATTCTTGAACATACCGTCGTACACATAACCAACCGACCCAACCGCATCCGGTGGCAGGTTTGAGACCCAGGCCAGATAGGCGAGATCATACTCTCTGCGGCTAATGAGATCCCTAATCATCGTCGATTTGTCATCGACCGCCACACCCGACCGGACATTAATCCCTCCCGTCAGCCGGAAAATCGTGCCGGGGTCGGCTTTCATTAGGATCAAATTGTCGACCACTGACTGCAACCAGGCGGGTGACGATGCAGCGCGCCGCTCCACCATCGGGCGAGCGGCAGGAATCAACGCCAGCTGCGCGATCGCCTTGGCAATGGCTCCGCGCGACTCCGGCGCGACCGCAAAAAGCCAGTCGAGATGCGTTATCGCTTCATCGAATTTCCCCCGTGCAAGAGCGTCTTGCGCGAGCCACTGCCGAGCTGGTGCCAAACTCGGGTCACGCCGAACCGCCTCGTCGGCCAAACGACGCGCCTGCGCCACGTCTCCGACCAAGCTAGCGCGCTTCGATGCCTCCCAAAAAGGAAAAGCAGCGAGTGGCGCGGCGGCGAGCATTGCCTCTGGGCCTAGCGAATGGGCACGGACCCACGGCGAGAGAACGGATTCAGCGTTGTCCGGAAAGCGACCAAGACGCTTGTAATCGAAGGTCGCCGAGACGATCACCAATGCCGCGGCTATCGCCGCTAAACCGCCAACCGCTGCAATTGTCCCCGCGCGCGGGCGGTGAGAGGTTGCCGGTTCGCGAGACATGTCAGCTGACCAGTTCGATCCGCCGACGGCTGGTAGTTGCAGCGTCCTGATTGGCTTCTGCCTGGTTTTTATAGCCATAGCCATAGCCGTAGCCATAGCCGTAGCCATAGCCGTAGCCATAGCCGGTCGACTTGGGGCTCACCTTCGTAAGGATGGCGCCGATTACCGATCCGCCTGCATCACGAAGTCTGCCGACTGCGGTTACCATAGCCGGACGTCGGACCGCGGACGCCTGGATAATAAACACCGTTGCCTGACACATCGAACTCAGCACCGGCGCGTCGGCGAGGCCGAGAACCGGCGGGGCGTCGACAATCACGATATCGAACCTGGACTCGCACAGCGCGAGAACATCGCGCATCCGTTGGCTGGACAACAGTTCGGCCGGATTCGGCGGGATGTGGCCGCCTGGCATAAGCCACAATTTCGAGAATTTAGTTGCAACGACATGATCGTCGAGCGCGTCATTGGAGGTCAGCAAATTAGCCAATCCGCGCATTTCCTGCCCATCGGCAGTTTCAATCCGGAAGGAGGGCTTGCGCATATCGGCGTCGATCAGAAGCACCGACATGCCACGCTGTGAGAAGATTTTCGCCACAGCGAAAGCTGAACTCGACTTGCCCTCGCCGCCGCGCGCGGAGGCGAACAGGATCGACTTCGGGATGCCCTTCGCCGTTGCGAATTCGATTGCGGTGCAAGCGGAGAAATAAGCCTCCGATACCGGGCTCTGAGGCTGCGAGACCGCGTCATAAAGCGACACGTTCTTACTCGTCGTTGGAATCGCGCCGAGGGCAGTGATATGAATCTTCGTGCGAATATCTTCCGGTGACTTGATCGTATCATCGATAAATTCAACAAGAAAAGCGAGGCCGACACCGAACGCGGTACCAAGCAGCAATGCTATAATGATGTTGGTTTTGAGATTGGGGCTGAAAGGCCCGTCCGGGATTTCGGCACGGTCGACGATTGATGCAACGCTCGTGCCGACGCCGCTCGATACGCCGATCTCCTTAAACCGCTGTAACAGGGCATCATAGAGTGTCCGGTTCGTATCCACCTCTCGCTGCAGGATATTGTACTGAATACCCTCTGCACGCGTGCCCAGAACCGACGATTTCAACTGCGATACCTTTGCCCGCAACTGATTTTCCCGGGCCAACGCAGCCGCATATTCAGATCGCGTCGCACCTTGTACGCCGCTCCGCTGCCGACGAAGCTGCGAGTCAATCGCAACGATTCTCGCCTTCAACTGCTGCATCGCCGGGAAATCCGGCTTGTAGATGCTGAGCTTCTGGTCGTATTCGGACTGTACCTTTGCCCGTTCCGATGAAAGAACCTGCGTCGCAGGATCGCTGATCGATTCTGCCGTTTCGCCATTCCCTGCATTTTGGCGAAATTTCTGTTCGGCTATGATCCGAGCATTGGTCGCTTCGGCGAGAGATGTATTGATCGCCATCAGCGATTCTGTGTCGAGCGACGTGCTGGAGGCCGCGCTGGTATCCTTATTAGATGCCGAACTTATCTGAATGATCCTACGGCTCTGTGCGTATTGCACTAGGGCGCGCTCCGACTGTTCGAGCGCGGCTTTGGTCGAGGCTATGCGCGTCTGCAGGAACTTGCGCGCGTCCGCGGTCGTGTCGAACTTACGCTGAAGATCGGACGCGATATAGGCGTCGACATAGGCATTCACGATCTTCGCCGCCATCACCGGGTCGGTGCTGGCATACGAGATATTGACAAGGCGGCTTGCCGTGACCGGGGAAACCTCCACACCGCCCGCCAATGCTGCGGCGGCATACTTCAGCTTCGCGTCGGGGCCTATATTTTGCGGCGCGTAGCGCGGATCACGGGTAAGGTTCAACTGCTGCGCGACACGCTCGGCGAGCGCGCGACTATGCAGCAATCCGTATTGCGTGCTCAGAAATTGCGGGTCGCGCATCGCGATTGATTGCACGCCGGCGTCCTTGATCAATTCGGGCGTCGGCTGGTTGATCTCAAGCGAAGCCTGAGCGCGGTATCGCTTGGGGGTCAGCAAGGTCGTCGCAACCGCAATCGACGTAGCCGTAAGCACACAGACGAGGATAAGCCACCGCCACCGGAAAAGGATCCGGAAGATTTCACGCGGGCTTAACGTTGCTGCATCAGGTTCGTTCGAGTCAGCGCCGATTCGTACGAGTCCATTAAGCGGCGCGCCAAGTGCCGTCCGCGGCACTGCCGGCACCTCGTAACCGCGACTGGGCTCAAGCGCTTTCGCATTGTCACTCATCGCGATCAATTGTCCTTATCAAAATACGCAACGACATTCGATCGCTCAGAACGGCCTGAAAAGACCCAACAACGGCACCGTCTGCAGAACCGTCGTCAAGTTCTTCTTAACCTCTGATCCGTCTACCACCACGATATCATTGGCAAAAATGGCAGGGTCGTTTTCCACGCCGCGGCGGATGTCCTTCAAATCGAAGGCGGCCGCCATGCGCTTTCCGTTGATTGTGCGAAAGATCACAGTCCGCCGCGGGTTTGCCGAATCCGTCGTACCCTTGGCCTGCGCAATGATCTGCAGCAAGGTCGACTGACCCGAGATGGCATAAAGGCCTGGCGCACCGACTGCACCATCGACGGTCACCCGTCGGCTGGTCGGCGACTTGATCACGATCTGCACAACAGGCGATTTGAGATAGCTTTGGGCCAGCAATTTGGTCAACGAGGCCGCCGCTTCGCTTGATGTCATCCCAACGAGCGGGACATCACCAACCAACGGCAACTGGATGCGTCCGGTATCGTCGACAACATAATCACCTGAATATTCCGGCACCCCGAAGACGTTGACACCGATCGTGTCGGTGGGGCCGATTCGATAGGCAGTGCTAACGCTGAGTTCGGTTCCGTCCGGCGCGCCGAAATCGCTCACGCTGTAAGGAACCGGCCCACCACGCCCTCCGCAGGCCGCGACCAAAAGCCCGAGCCACAACACTGCAAACCTAGAGAAAGAGGATTTAGCCATCCAAACTCAACCTTTATGACGGGCTTGCATCAAAATCCGGCGACCGCGCTTTGCCTGTAACGTTCCGACACGACCGGTCAAGCCGCGTCCGCGGTTGCCCTTGGTGACACACCACTCTAACGGCAATTCCAACGTGCTCCAAGCTTTGACGAAGCCTGGTTCACGCCACAGCGGAAGCTACAAACCGGGGGTATCGCGTTGACGCAGGGCAATCCTACCATTCTTGTGACGGGTGGAGCGGGCTACATCGGCGCGCATGCTTGCAAGGCGCTAGCGGCGGCCGGCTACACCCCAATTACCTATGACAATCTGGTCTATGGTCATGAGCAGGCGGTGCTGTGGGGGCCCCTGGAGCGCGGCGATATTCAGGATCGCACGCGCCTCGACGCCGTAATGAAAGCGCATCGCCCGCAGGCCGTCATCCATTTCGCCGCTTATGCATATGTCGGCGAATCGGTAGCCGATCCCGGGAAATATTACCGAAACAACGTCGCCGGGACGCTAACCCTGCTCGAAGCCATGCGGGATCATGCAATCAAGCAAATCGTCTTTTCGAGCACGTGCGCAACCTACGGCACCCCGGCTAGTCTCCCGATCAGCGAAGAGACGCCGCAGCATCCGATCAACCCCTATGGAGCCTCCAAGCTCATGGTCGAGCGCATGCTGGCCGATTTCGGTGTGGCGCACGATCTGGGCTGGATCGCGCTACGGTATTTCAATGCAGCCGGCGCCGACCCCGCAACCGAGATTGGGGAAGAGCACGATCCCGAAACGCATCTCATACCGCTAGCGCTCGATGCAGCGGCAGGGCGGCGCCCCGCGCTTACGGTCTTCGGCCACGATTACGATACACCCGACGGAACCTGCGTGCGCGACTATATCCATGTCACCGACCTCGCCCAGGCACACGTGCTGGCGTTGAAGGCGCTGGAGAACGGGGTGGCATCGCAGCCCATCAACCTCGGCAATGGTGCCGGTTTCACGGTGCGCGAGGTTATCGCCTCGGTCGAGCGCGTTACCGGATTGAAGGTTCCCTACGTGCTCGGCGATCGCCGCGCAGGCGATCCACCATCGCTGATCAGTGACGCCGCCCGCGCACGCAACATCCTCGGGTGGAATCCGCAACTCGCCGAAATCGACCAGATCATCGCGACAGCATGGGCGTGGCATCAGCGGCAGGGCTGAATTGCTCGCGTCGAAAACTCCAAAGATATGGCGCGACGCCTTTTAGCGGTCCGCTGCAATCAGCAATGTTGGAGCCGCGCCACGCGACCGAGCTTTGCGCACGCCATATTTCTCGATCGCCAAAACCAGTAGATAGGCGAATACCATCGGCCACAGCACCAGCAAGGTAACGTTACGTCCGAGGTTGAAGGTAAGCCCGATCCCCACAAGGAACAGGCATGACCGCGCAACGGTGCCCTGCGCCCACAAGCGGGCCAAAAAACCTGACCATAGTGCCATAATAGCCGCCATAAAGACGGGTCCTGCGTAAGGTCCGAAGTCCAGCACACCCTGCCCGATTACCCCAGTGGAAATTGTCGCGATGACTCCGATGTCCGCATCGCCCCCTCCGAAGCCGCGCGCCACTGTATAATCGATTCCAATCAACGGCTTATCGGGCCAAATGAAGCGCGGAACGATATTAGCTATTTCAGCAAAAAAATTGGCGCCCCACTGCTGATGAATAACACCCGTACGCAAAAATTCTATACAATATGTAAGTTCAGAGGCCATATTAAGACCGAGATGTTCCGACGTTTGTACAATATCATTAGATTCAAATCCAACATTTCGATACGTTATGATTTCTCGCATAGACCATTCGATAAATATCGCTGACGTTGCGACAAATAGTAACTTTATTGTCTTTGATGCTTTTGAAAACAAAAAGAAGGAAAATACCAACGGGATGAACACAGCGAGAGCAATATTACGACTACCCTGGAGGAATGCATAAGGCCATGAGATAGCTATCAACAATATACATAAAATCTTGAAATTAGTCTTTTTCAAAATCGGCAATGTCATACCAAAGATCGCGAGGATCAACGTATAAAGGTAAGAAGCCGTGGAAACGAGAAATCCAAATGAACCCGCATCAGCACCGGCAGCGCGTGACCACATATTAACGCCAGCCCGGGCGTCGAGCGGGAATAATGCTGTCATCAGATCGCCAGTGCGAGAAACACCAAACGCAAGTAGAATAAGCCAGAGAAACGCAGCGATGACGAGCACGCGTTCCGCTGGCAAGTCGTCACGCGCCGCTGCTGCATCCTTGCGCGGCGCAAATGCCGAAGCGGTCAATCCGGACGCAAGTCGGAACGACATCAGAAAAATGAAGACTGAAATGAAAGCGGTGTTGATGCTTTCGGAGCTGAACGAAATCATGCTCTCCGGCGTATAGATTGGCTCCATCATATACCAACCGAAGATCGTGAGATACACCATTGCCGAGGGCATCGCCCACGGCTTGCGCCATTGTAGCGCAACTTCGAAGCAAAGGCCGACGAACGTCGCTACGGCGAGCCAATAGCCGAATGGCAGGTTGCCGATGTTCGTCAAAGTGCCATTCCTTCTGCGCCGTGCCCGGTGCCATCCTAGCGGTAGCGCGATGAAAATGCCAGTCGGCGCCGCTGCGTGCGCCTCGTTAATATGGGAACGCTTGGCAAGACAACCGCCTTGGGGCAAGGGCTTGCGCGAAGCGGCGGGGTGCGACGGTGGAACGTTTGAAAGTTCATGATCGTGTTGAAACGATCGACGTCCTGCGCGGTATCGCTGCGTTGATGGTGACGTGGTGGCACCTGTTCGAGACCGCGCCGCGGGATTTGAAAAGCGACACATTATATATGCTCGGCACGGTGACCGCGAAAAACGGCTCGCTGGGTGTCTTCATTTTCTTTGCGATCTCCGGTTTCGTTATCCCCATGGCGGGGGTCGGCGGCGGTCGCGCGATTGCCTATTGGCCGGCGATCGCCAAACGGATGGTACGCCTCTATCCGCCATTTCTCGTAAGCCTGTTCTTCGCGATGGTGTTGATGGCGGCGGCGACGTATGCGCCCGGTTTTGCGGGTCAGGCAGTGACGATCTCGGCTCGGCAGATTTTGGCCAACGCCCTTTATCTTGCGCCTTTTGTCGGGGATGAATGGATTAACCCCGTATTTTGGACCTTGCTTATCGAGGTGCAATATTACTTTGTCGTCTACGCTGTACTCCGTCATATCGATGGACTTTCGTCACGATCGATCCTGGTTGGAACGGGCCTTGCCGCGCTCATCCCCCTGACCCTGCATTCCTACAGCCTGATTTTCGATTTTACCGATTGTTTCGCCGTCGGTTTTTTGGCCTTCCTCATCACCGATGGCCGGGTGAAGCCCATGCCGGGCTTCGTTACACTCTGCATCGCCATGCTGGTCGTATTGTTTGACAAAGGCATGATTACAATGTTGTTGGTCGGAGCGGCCGCGTATTTGTGTACGGTGCGCGGCGCGGCGCCAAAAATATTGGTGAGATTAGGAACTATTTCCTATTCGCTTTATCTTACGCATTTTTTCGTTGCTACTAAGGCATACCGTTTTTTTAAGCGCTATTTAAGCGCCAACGACGGGCAAATTATCGCATCCTTTGCCTTGTCGTTGCTGGCATGCCTTGTCGTTGCCAGTGTATTTTATTATATCGTCGAGCGGCCAGCAATTCACTGGTCGCACGGCATTAGTGCGCGGCGGCGGGCTACCGGTTCGCTTGGCAAGCCTGGCAAGAACGCGGCAGTGCCAAAGTAATGATATCGGTCGCCTAGGTGCTCCGACTGATGCTGAAGTGCGCCGTATCCTGATGACGTGGTTTAAGCTCGTACCGCGCTGACGATCAGCTGCGGGGGTTTCGCGCGCTGGCCAAGGCGGCCCGGACCAGCCCCCAACCTTCGGCGGGCAAGAGCCGCCAAGTGCTATCGCGATGAACCAGCAAGACCAGCACCAGCCCGAATGTCACGGTGGTCGTGAACCCTTCCGCGATAAATCCAGGGAAAAGCGTCAGATCTTGTCGCGCGATCATGAAGCCAGCGCCGATGCCGCATCCGGCCGCAATCCACAACCGAACGATATGGCCGAGCGCAATCCAGGGCGACAACGGTGATTTGTGCAGGGCAAGATAGAAGATCACCGGAGTCAGGAGCAGCACCGCAGACGAATATCCGATGGCCAGCGTTTCGATACCAAACGACACCGTACTCACGAACACGGCAAGCAACACGATGAGCGCTATGATGCCCCATTGGAACATGGCTTTGACATTGCCGAGGGACACGAACGCCCAGGCCATCGCGCCCATCGGGAACGTCGTCAGCATCGAGACGGACAGCCACCGGAAAATAGCGACCGAACGTTCCCAATTCGGACCGTAGACGATGTAAATCAGCTTGTCCCCAGTGACGACCAGAACGGCTGCAATCGCGCATCCCAGCGTTGCCGACGCGAGTAATATCCGCAAAAACGTATCGCGCCATCGTGCGGGATCGCTTTGCAAGCGACTAAGCACCGGGAGAAATACGGATCCGAGCGGACCGGAGACCGCCGTCAGCGGCAACAGCATCAATTGGTACGCACGACTGTAAATTCCGGTCGCATCGGCGCCCCAGAAAGCGCCGATCAACGCATTGTCCGCCTGTGACGAGAAAAAATGCGCAACGTTGAAACCGGTAAGATGCGCGCCGAAGCGCACGACGCCAGAAACCTCGGTCCAATTGGAAACCCTGCTTGGACGCCACGGGCAGATCGACCAGGACAACCCCATCCGCACGAAGGCGGTAACCGCGGCAGCGGCGATGAGCGCCCAAAACCCCGCGCCGAACAAAGCTGCCACGATGCCCGTCAGTGAGCCGGCGATGATCGAGACGATTCCAATCGTCTGCAATGCGGACTGCTTCATGCCGCGTTGCAAAAGCGCTTGATGTTGCACCGCAGCCGCCGAAACCGGAATGATCGCGCCATAGGCGAGAACGGCGAACGTGACCCGGTGGTCGCTGAAAAAAAACGCGGCTGGAACGGCAAGTCCGAAACAGACAAGCATCGCCGCCACCCCCAGCAAAACATTGGCTGCGAAGAGGGCGCTGACGATGTTCTGATCGAGCGACTCTCGCTGAACGCTGGCGGTCGAAAGCCCCATATCTGTAAAGAGGCCCGCGAGACCTGTGACCGAGATGGCCATCGCTGCAACGCCGAAGTCCTGCGGCTGGAGCAAACGCGCCGATGCGGCTGCATAACCGATCTGAATCGCCAGCGTGAGTAACTGCGCAAAAAAGGTTATCGCCACGCCGCCAGTGCTGCGCGCGCCCAACCCTTCGAGAAGGTGGTCCGTCGCCAAAGCTTCCGCGTTAATCCGGTTCCGCTCAATATCCGCCATGTTATGCAATCATCTATGGATAAAGTCGGCCACGCGACCTTGGATCGCCCGGCTCTTAGCTGCGTCGGACTGCAATGAGAAGAGGAAGTCCCGGGTGCATCGATCACCCTTGCCGCACAGGCCAATCGGGGGCGAACGTGATGTGCGCGTCCCCATAGCCTCAACATTTTTGCCGGGGGCTGGTTGCATCTCGCTCTCGCGCTTGGCCGCTGCTTGACGGGAGCATCTCCGGTCTGACCGTGCGAAGCGTCAGCGCAGCCGCCGGTCGTTGATTTCAATCGCCAGCATCAGTTCGGCCAGCACGCGCTGGAACGAGTAATAGAGTCCGGCACGGCCCGCCAACGCATAGCGCCGCCAAAACAGCGTATAGACCAGCATTATGAACGGCGCGGGCCAGCCCATGCGGCGGATGCGATCGATGCGTTTCAGCTTGGCGGGGTCAACGGCGAGCAGATGCTCGGCTTCGCGCGCAGCATAGCCGATCTGGCTGCGAAACCACCGGTCGATCGGCTTTCTATCGTCATGCCGGATTTTGGAGCCCAGATCGCGCACTTCGCCTGCAATCTCGACCCGGTGGCCATGCCCGTCATCGCGGTAGTGCCCACAGGCGACGCGGTAAAGGACGGTGCGCGGCGGATAGAGCGTACTGGCAAGCGGGCGACCGAAAACGCAATACACAAATCCAGCACGATACCCGGCAATTTCCATCGGCGGTTCAAGCGCGAAAAGTTCACGCGAGAACTCCGGCGTCGCCTCATAATCAGCGTCGATCGACAACACCCATTCGGTGCGAATCTGTTCGAGCCCGAAATTGCATTGTCCAGCAAAGGTGTCGAATGCGCGATGTACCGTGCGAATACGCGGATCGGCAGCGAGAATGGCGAGGGTGCCGTCGGTACTGCCGCTATCGACCACCACGATCTCGCGCGCCCATCCGAGCGCCGCGAGCGTGCGAGCGATGTTCATCTCCTCGTTGAACGTGATGATGAGCGGGGTCACGCAATCCGAGAATGCGCCCGTCGGTGTCACTTCGGTCATTTCACCACCGTGTCGGGAATCGGGCCCCCATCGATCAGCCAGCTATAGACGGCACGCATTTGTCCCGCGACCTGCTCCCACGTAAAGCCACGCTCGACCAATGCCCGCCCCTTGGCACCCATTCCCTCGCGCTCGGCGTCGGTCGCATCGAACAGATTGGCAAGTCCGGCTGCGATTTCGGGAGCCGTCGCGCCGACCTCGACCGCAGCACCCGCATCGAACCCGATCTGGAGATTGCACATGCTTGTCATCGCGACCGGCACGCCGTGGGCAAACGCCTCCAGCACCGCCATCGGAAAACCCTCGCTATGCGAAGCAAGAACATAAGCGTCGGCAGACGACAGCAACGCCGTCTTTTCCTCCGCATAAACCGGCCCCGGAAAATGGACCCGATCCGACAGCCCCGCCACGGCAGCCGATTCGCGCAGCGCGTCACGATAAGCTTCGTCGCCCCATCCGGCGGCGACGAAGTGCCAATCTGGTCTGGTCGGTGCCACCGCAACGAACGCGTCCAAGGTCGCCGCGAGATTCTTCTTTGGATGCAGCCGGCCGAGAAACAGCAAGATCTTGCCCCCCTCCGCCTTGATCGCGCGCACGGCAGGCGGTGCGGCAGCCAGCGGATCGGCCACCGCGACAGGCAGCGTAACACCATTGGGGATAACGCAAAACGGCCCCTTCACCCCAAAATCGCGTGCGGATTGAAGTTCGGCCAACGTGTTCACGTGGAGACAGCCGACATCGCGCAGCGCCCGGCGCTCGTAGAAAAAAGCGGCCGCCCGCTTCTTCAGTATGGCGTTGCTGCGCGCCCACGGCTCAAGCATCCCGTTTGCGGTCGTAACATAAGGCTTGCCCGTCCGCCGACCCCATTCGCGCGCAAGAATCGATGTGTACATCCACAACGCATGCAGATGAACGACGTCGGCGTCGGCCGTTCGGAAGATATCCCGCAATTCCGGCGAATAGCCAAAGCCGTGCGGGCCCTTCAGCGCGCCGAGGTGTAGGGGAATGTGCTTCCAGCTCGGCGCATCGTTCGCGGTTTCGCTGTCGATGACCCCGTACGCCGCAACCTGCGTATCCGGCATAGCATCCAGCGCCAGCGCGAGTTCACGTTCGATCTCGAAGATGCCGCCCGCAATCCGCGACAATGCAGGAGAGAGGAAGGCGACCTTCATATCAACAGTGCACCTAGCGTGGCGTGCGCAAGAAGCGCGCCGCGTGGCAGCGGTCGATCGAGCGCACACTGTGCCGCCTCGATCAAGCCTGCGGCAAAGCGGTCGACGCCCCAGTCGGCGATGATCTCTTTGCTCCGCGCACCCATCGCTGCGGCATTGTCGCCATGCGCTACGGCTTCAAAACCCTGTACGAGAGCGGCCGAGTCGGTGGGATCGAAAGTAAAGCCATTGTCGCCATCCACAACGAGGTCGGTCGCACAGCCACAGCGCGACGACACGAGGACCGGCAAGCCGGCTGCCATAGCTTCGTTCACGACCAGCCCCCATTGATCGACAGTGCTCGCCAACACGAAACCGACCGCAAGCCCATAATAAGCAGGCATCTCATGATACCGCACAAATCCCGGGAAATGCACCAGTTTTTCCACGCCCTGCTGCCTTGCAAGCGCGTATAACCCATCCCGAAGTTCGCCATCGCCGAGCAGGACCAAAGGTAGTGCGGCAGCGCCCCGCCCCTTCGCGTACGCTGCATAAGCGGTGATCAGAAACGGCAGATTCTTTTTTGCCACAAAGCGACTACACGCGAGAAGATAGCGCTCCGGCACGTGAAGTCTGGCGCCGGTCCCGACCGGATCGGCGCGGGCGACCGCGGCGCCCGCAGCAAAATAGACATTGTCGACCGTATCGTATCCCAAGCTCATCACATCGCGCGACATCCCGAGCTGCTCGAGATAGTGAGCAGCGCGCGACCCCGCCGTCAGCCCGGACGAGCAAAGACTTACGACTTGGCGCTTGATGATTTCTCGAAACCAGATGCGTGGCGCATCATCTGCGTTGCTGTCGCTCATAATCACGACAGGGATATGATGCCGACGGGCCCACCGTAGCGCACTCAGCCCCGCACGATCATGCCATCCGGGAATCGCGATGACATGCGGTCGCAATGCGCCAAGGGCCCCTTCCATCGCGCGAGCAATATCGCGCGCGCTATAGTCGCCGCTCGTACCGGGTAGCAGCGTCGTGCGCGAAACACCTTCAACGAGCCCGCCACTGTCCCAGGCATATTCGCCAGATTTCCCCGCCGTCTCGATCGCCACGATGTCGCAACGCTGCGCGGCCGCCGAGAGGCGAGCGAGATGATACGGTCCGAAATTATCGAAAATGACCGCGACGCGCACTCTGGATCCCACTCGCATTGAAAGGCGGACATACTTTTGAGTGCCGCCGGCAAGCTTCGGCGATCGGCGCGGCATGCCAAGATGGCGGACAGACTTCAACCCCTCGCATGAACGGACCGAAAATCTATGCTGGGGTGCAGCAAATTTCGCTCGCTGTTGCATGATCGCGTGATATAGACGCCCCGGCACCTACTCAGGGACGATTTACGATGCTGGCTAATTTTTTATGGACCCGCCCGCGTATCGAGGCCGCGCTTTCGGAACTCGATAAGTCCCGCCTTAAGCTCCCCAAACTGTCGCTTGCGCGGCTGTTCCCCGAGTTTGACGAAACCCCGGTCACGATTGGTCAGGTTCCGCTTGGGCCGTGGTCATCGCCACTCGCCGATGTCATCATGCTGATGAAACTAGTCGGCTGTGCCAAGCCCCACAAGATGATGGAAGTGGGCAGCTATCGTGGTTTTACCGCACTTATGATGGCCAAGCACGCGTCGAAGGATGCCACGCTCGTCACCGTCGATCGCCAACCGATGCACGGCGAGGCTTATCGGAACGCCCCGGAAGCCAGCATGATCGAACGTCGTATCTGCGAAGTAGAACCGGGCGCGTTCGCACAGGACGCGCCTGGCAGCTATGATCTCATCTTTCTTGACGCAGATCACATGTTCGACGCCGTCAAGCACGATACCGAAATCCTCCTTCCGCTGCTAAAGCATGACGGGTATTTCGTTTGGCATGATTATGGAAACTGGGGGAAATTTAGCCGTATGAACGGTGTCCCGGAATACCTCCATGGTTTGGCGAAGACGATGCCAGTCGCCGTCGTGGTGGGTTCGCAACTTGGCATATATTCGCCTGCATGGGCCGATAGTAAGGCTGATGCGTTTAATTCCGCCCTTCTTGACGAAGGCAATCTTTACCCAGACCCTTGGACTACTGCCGAAGCCCGGGGCTGATCTAGCTTGATTTATCTCTTTGCCGATGTTCTGGGCCGATCCGGGGGGATCGAAACCTACATGCATGCCTTGGCAACGCGCCTGCAATCCACCGGCACGCCGTTTCGGATCGTCGTGTCGGAGAACGCAATTTCGCCGTTGCTGATTGAGCTGGAAGGTCAAGGCGTGACGGTGATCCGTCAGCCCTATGTTCCCGGCGACCGATGGCACATTCGCAAACGGCTGTTGGTACTCCGCGTGGCGAAGCTTTTGAAGCCGGGCGATTGGGTGTATTGCGTGCGCCAACCGCTTGCCGAAATCTACCTTATGCTGGTCCGTGCGGTGCATCGCAAAGGTGCGCGCATCGCGGCAAGCTGGGCCTTTGCGCCGGTCCATCTCCCTCCGCCCCCGGGTCGATTGGGAAAGAAACTCAAGCAGGCCGTGGCCGAGACCGATCGGGTCATCTCGGTCTCGCATTGCAACGTTCCGGAATTCGCGAGTGTGTACGACTATCACGGTCCGGTTTCAGTCGTGCGCTATCACAATCTGCCGATGATCCCGACGCCTCTACCGCTGCCACCGGGCCCGCCGTGGCGCATCGGCTTCATTGGGCGTGTCGATATCGCTCAGAAGAATCTCGATGTGATTCTTGATGCGTTCGAACGGCTATTGCAGCGGCGGCCAGATGTTTCGTTTCATGTTTATGGTGACGGCAACGACATCCCAACATTGCGTGCGCTAGCCGAAAACAAAGGCTTGCAGGACAAGGTGGTTCTTCACGGGGCCTATGATCATCGCCGCGACTTGGCCGAGATCATCGAATCATGCCACCTGTTCATCTACACATCGCGCTTCGAGGGCGGACCGTGCTTTTCGCTGCTGGAGCTCCTACAGGCCGGCCGTTTTGTCGTGGCGTCGCCGGTCGGCGGAATTCCTGATATTTATGCAGACCATCCCGAAGCAGGCATATTGGTCGGATCTCAAGACGTTGCCGGCATAGCAGATGCTCTCGACTCAGCGATCGGTCGGATCGCCGAAGGTACGATTTCAGTCGAAGCGGTCCGCGCCCGCTACGACACGGAATTCACGATGGAGCACGCCGACGCAGCGTGGCGCGCGGCACTCGCCTGACATGGTCGCGACGCTCGGGACACCAGGGCAAGATATCGCCGCGTCGTTGCGGTTGTGCTGGATTGTGCCTGACGACCTCGGCGGCGGGGTCGTGTCGATGGCGGAGGCCTGTTGTCGGCAGGCGGTGGCGCGCGGACACGATGCGACATTACTGCTGCTGATTGCGCCGACCGGCCATGCCGCCGAATACGCGTCTTTTACGCTCGACAGTCTCGATGCGCGCCCCCCGTATCATGACGCGCCGCAGCGGCTGATGCAGTGGCTCCGAGACAATCCGCAGGATGTGATCCTGTTCAACGGGTGCGATCATTTCGACGCGATGTTGCCGTTCGTTCCGCAAGAAACACGCACGGTCTATTGCGTACACGACACGGCACCGCGCTATTATGGAGCGGCGATGACGCATCAGGACAGCATCGATGCGTTTCTCGCCGTTTCCGATAATGTCGCACGCACGATCCGTCCGCATTTGACGGACCCAAGCAAACTCCACCGAGTGTATAACGGAACGGTGTTGCCCCTCCCGCTCGCGGAGGTTCTGGCGAGCCCGCGCGACGATGACCTCATCTTCATGGGTGGCGACAGCTTGATCAAAGGCGCTGAAGACGTGCTAAAGCTCTGGAACACTTTGCAGAACCGTGGTTTTGCGGGCGAGCTGCACTGGTTCGGCGGGGTTAGCGATGCTTTCGCCGAACGTGTCCGCCGAATGAGCGGTGCGGAGCGCATTCATCTTCACGGGCGTCGGCCACGGTCCGAGATTTTTGCGGTCGCGCTGCGCTGCAAGGTTCTGTTGATGCTTAGTCGGGCCGATTCATTCGGAATGGTCACGATCGAGGCGATGGGCACGGGCTGCCTGCCGGTCGCCTGGGACATCGAGACCGGGACCCCAGAAATCGTCGATCCGCAGTTTAGGCATTTCGCCGCGCTCGGCAATTTTCGCGATCTGGCCGATTGCGTGGAGGCGGCGCTTGCCGCGCATTCCGCGCAGGTCGCAGATGCGACCAAGAGCGTTCTCGATCGATTTTCGGAGGATGCGATGGGGGAGCGCTATCAGGCATTTTTCGACCTGCTGCTCGTGCGACCGCCGGTGCAACGATCGCTCGCGGGCAAAAACCCACCGCCCTATGTGCCGCCGCGCCGCTATTTCCAATATTTGCCCGCGCCCGTGCGCACTGCCGTCGCGCGAATCGCGGGCAAGTGGCCCGCGCTCGGTTATGCCGTGCGCAATTTGCGGGGCCTGTGATGCCGGAGCCGAGCTTTCTCGTCCTCGCCGCCAACACGCCCTGGGTCTTCGCCCTTGCCGATGCGCTCAGCGCGACGCAGGCCACCACTGCAATGCGCTTCTACGATGTGGCGACGTGGCGACGCCTGCGGCCGACTTGGCCGACAGGCGCGAACCCTGCTCTGCGCCGTGTGATGCGCGTGATGCCTCCCGGATATGCCGGACAATTCCAGCGGGCGTTCAACCCCATTATGCGCGCGTTAATCGATGCCGAACGTCGCGCCTTGCAGCGCCGGACTGGGTTCGATCCTTATGTCATTGCGCCGTTCCCTTACCTCGAGCCATGGCTCCGCGGCGTTCGGGACGATCGACTAATCTATTATAGCCTCGACGAATATGCCTTTTACGATCCGGCGCGAACCGCGCTGACGCACGCCCGCGAGGATATGCTGATCGGCCGTGCAGCGCGCACGATCTGCCTTTCCGAATATCAGGCGAACGTCCTGCGCAAACGCAATCCACAGCGCGCCGACGACATCCGGCATTTCCCGCTCGGCGTCGATTCCGCGTTTCTCAACCCCACGCCGCATGCCGCGCCGACCGCCGATGTGATCGGCTATGTCGGCACGATGGGGGATCGCGTTGATTGGGCTTTCGTCGACGCGGTCGCCACGGCGGCACCGCATCTGAGGTTCGAATTCGTCGGCGGGATCGACAAGAGTGCGGGCGGCGGCGCGGTTCCCGCTTGGCAGGAGGCGCGGGCACGGGCCCTCGCGCTCCCGAATGTCGCGCATCTCGGCTCTGTGCCGCAAGCCGAGGTGAAAACGTTCTACTGGCGGTCGGCGGTCAATTGGATGCCGTACGACGTGACGCACGGCTTCAATCTTGCGGCCTGTCCGACCAAGATCATGGATGCGATCGCCAGCGGTCGACCTTTCGCCAGCACCGATGTGCCCGAATGCCGACTATATCCAGAGCTCGTCCACATCGCGCACGCCCCAGAACAGATGGCCAGCCTGTTGGTCGATCTGGCCATGCGTCCGCGTCCGGATAGCGACACGATGCTCGCCTTTGCGCGAGACCAGCAATGGTCGTGTCGCGCCCGCACCTTGCTGGATTTGTTGTAAGCTAACCAATTCGCTCGGCGCTTATTCCTTTGTCGCGAAGAGCATCGCCTGCGGGCTGCCGAACCGCGGGTCGGTCCCGGCCATTGGCAGCGTGTTCATGATCAGCACGTTGGGGAATTTCGTTCGCAATTGTGCAAGATTGTCGAACAGCGAATAGCTCCAGTAGAGACCGTCGCCTTCGCTCCATTTCGACATTTTGCCGCGCGTCTGGACATAAATCATCGCATTCATCAGATTTAGACGCCGCAAGACGTCCTTGAACACGCGGGACGGAGCAGATCCCTGGCCATAACGGTTCGCATCCGAGAGCATCACGCCCAGTTTTGCCACCCGCATCATTTCCGATACGGCGCGCGCCGGATCGGGGACGTGGTGCAGCACGGCCGTCTGGATTACGAAGTCGAAGGAGTCGTCAGGATAGTCGAGATCCAGGACATCGCCATCGACGAGTTCGTTCACCGGCACGCCGCGCGCGTGCCCCACTTCACGCAAGGCGGCGACCGGCTCGACTCCAACCAGTCGACACTCTGGCCAGCTCGCACGCAATTGATCGACCGCGCGACCGGTACCCGCGCCGATATCCAGAATGCTGGTCGGTTTGTGCAGCGCGGCCAGGCCGGTAAAGGCGGCCAAGGCCACACTATGCTCGTCCCGCTCCGCAACGTGCATTTCATCATATTGCGCTGCGGTACGCGCATAATATTCACGCTGCTTCTGGACATCATCGAGCATGTCAGCTTCCCCCATGGCCGCGCGACACAGTGTCGCAAGCATGCCTCATCCACCTCAAGCCCTTAGCTCCCCGACAGTGCCGTCGCAACCGCATCGCGCTGCGCAAAAACCCCATAATCTTCCCAATCACGAAGTTTGGTTGGTTCGGGCTCGCCGATACATTTATCATTGCGCGCTGCACAAATATTGCTGAAAGGAGGCGCCATGACTTTCCTGAAGAAGCTCTTCGGCGGAGGCGACCGCCGTCCGGATGTTTTTCGCATGCCTGACCAAACCCGAGCGTATGCCATCGGGGACGTGCACGGGCGGCTGGACCTGTTACGCATTCTGCTGACCCAGATCGAACAGCACAGCCGCACACGACCGTGCGAGCGTGAATATCTTGTTTTCCTGGGCGACCTGATCGATCGCGGCCCGGATTCGCGGGGCGTCATCGAGTTTTTGCTACGCGCGCGAGAATTTTTGCCCAACCCGATCTTTATTGCCGGCAACCATGAAGAGATGCTGATTCGAATTCTCTCCGAAGACAGCAGCCGTGCATACGACTGGCTGAGCTATGGCGGCTCAGAATTCGTCGAGAGTTATGGGCTCGATCCCGATGCGTTGATGAACCTGGCGCCGCCGGACGTTGCGGCGGCAATCCGCAACGCTGTGCCCGAGGAGCATCTCCAGTTCCTTTCGGAGTTCGCCGACAGCTTCAAGGTCGGGGATTATTTCTTCACGCACGCCGGGATCCGCCCCGGGGTCCCGCTGGCCGAGCAGTCGATCCAGGATTTGCACTGGATTCGCGAGGATTTTCTGGGGAGTCCGGCGCGCCTCCCGGCGATGATCGTCCACGGTCATACCATCAGTGAGGGGCCGGAAGAGCGTTCCAATCGCATCGGTATCGATACCGGAGCATATCGGACCGGTGTGCTGACCGCGCTCTGCGTCGAAGGAGAATCGCGCGAGTTTCTTCGGGCGACGCTGTGAAAACTGCGCAGCAAGATGGTACCGGGCATCACTGCCCTCGAGCCGATCGGTGACGTTCGTCACTGCCTTTCGCGGGCGCCGCGACGGCTATGAAGTGCCGGTGGCGCTGGCCGAGCACGGGCTGCTCGACGTATTCCTGACTGACCAATTTTGTGGCCCGCTGGAGAAAGCAGTCGCGCGTGTCCTCCCTGCCCGTCAGGCCGAGCGGCTGCTTGGCCGCTACGATCCACGCTTGCCGACCGACCGCGTCAAGCGATTGCGGCTAACCGCGCTGCGCGAGGCTTTGCATCGCGGGAGCGCCGAAACACTTTACGATCGCTTCGACCCCGATTACGCACGCGCCACGGTGGCCGCAGCGCGCCGTCATCGCAGCGATTTGTTCCTATATTCTCCTTATGCGCTGCACGCGTTTACCGCGCCGTACAAGCATGATCCACGCAAGATCCTGTTCCAGTTCCATCCGCACATCGCCCTTGAACGCCAATTGCTGATCGCTGACCTCGAAGATCCGACCCGCAAGGGGCTATCGCCAATCCAGGAATTCGATTCGGTACTCACCCCTACCCGTACGCGGGTGGAAGCCGATGAGAGCTGGCGGCTCGCCGACCACATCGTTGCCGCGAGCAGCTTCACAAAACGCAGCCTAGTCGAGCAAGGTGCGGTGCCTGACCGCATCTCGGTCATTCCCTATGGCGTGGATTTGCCGCCTGAACCAAGTTATGCGGCACCCGCGACATTTCGGGCACTGTTCATCGGCTCGGGCTTGTATCGCAAGGGGTTGCATCATCTGCTCGCGGCCTGGCGAAAAGCTCACTTGCCCGAAGGCTCGGTGCTGACAATCGTTTCGCGGGCAATCGAGCCGGCGCTATTGGAGATGGTGCGCGCCGTCGATGGCATCGATTACCGACCCGGGGTCGGCAAGGCCGAGCTGGAATCGCTATACCGTTCCTCCACGCTGTTCGTGATGCCATCGCTCGTCGAGGGTTTCGGCCAAGTCTATCTCGAAGCGCTGTCCCATGGCCTTCCCGTGCTCGGCACCCCCAACACCTGCGTGCCCGACCTTGGCAGTCCGGAAGAAGGGTTGCTGTGCACCGAACCTGGGCAAAGTGACGAGCTTGCTGCGCAACTCGAAGCGCTCGCTATGTCGCTCCCGTCGAATTCTACGATCCGCCAACGCGCCCGGGCCGTTGCCGAGCGGCACCCGTGGTCGACCTTTCGCGCCAGGATCGGTGCGGTGGCATCGCCGTAAGGGATGTGGGCCGCGCAAAAGAACGTGCACCGCAACATAATCCTAGTATAAGCTCAAACTTCGCGGCGCATTCGAACCGCCGACCCAGGCAGGACACGATGACAGCAATGCCCCCGCCGCTCACGCCGATCGCCATTACGCCCGGGGACTTAACGGGCTGGAGCGACCGCGCGCCACTGACGATGCAGCTAGCGCAAGCTTGGGCAAAATGGATGCCGCGCGGAAAAGGGTGGATTCCGCGCATCGTCGGTCGTCGATTCGGCAAGAATTGGCGGGCGGTGATTCATTCGCACAACAGGCTCGCGCTCGCCGTCGATCCGACCGCCTTCGATACCTATGCGCCGATCGCCGCAAACGGAAATTGGGATGAGGCTGTCCTTCAGACCTGCCTAGCGATTCTAAAGCCGGGTGATGTATTTTACGATATCGGCGCCAACGTTGGCTACATGTCGCTGTCGGTGGCACAAGCATTTGCTGACGGTGTCCTGGTCCACGGTTTCGAACCGCAGCCGAGCCTTGCGTACCATGCCGCGCTGTCAGCCCCGCTAAATGGATTAGAAAACGTACAGATCTACTCCTGCATGCTGGGCGAAACGGCTGGTTCTGCCGATCTGTATTTGTCGGCGCACTCAATCCACGCTTCGGGCATCACGCGAGAAGCGGGCGCGCCAAAGATTTCGTGCCCGATGTACCGGCTCGACGATCTGATCGCCTCCGGCGCGCTTCCCGCCCCCACCCTGATCAAGATCGACGTCGAAGGAGCCGAGCTGAATGTGTTGCGCGGCGGATCGGCGCTGCTGCGTGACCATTCGCCTTACATCGCGTTTGAAACCGACATGAATGCGGACCGCTTCGGCTACACGCGAAAGGAGCTGCTCGATTTCCTGCGAGATCATGCCGACTATCGCTTTGTAGCAATCGAGCCAGCGCCGAACCCGCCCCGCCTATTGAGCATTGCGGATGAACTTGATGAGAATGTGCGAGACATTCTGGCAGTTCCCCCGGCTGGAATCATTCCCACGTGATCAGCCGTACCCGACCGGCCGGGAACCAGCGATCATCAAGAGTGCGCGAATCCTGCCGACGGTGGTGCCATCACCTTATTTGATGGCCTCGACATATTGCGACATTTCAGGCGGGTGATTGAAACGGTCGGCATGGGTGTCGAGAAACCCTAATTTCGACGACGGATCACGATATGTCGAATGGCTGCTGCTGCTGAATCCCGCTTTCTTGATCGCATCGAGCAACTCGCTGCGCGAATAGATATAACGGTGGCCGTGTTCATAGAAAATCGAATTCACCAGGTCGCATTCGACCGATCCGTCGACAACGCCGGCGCTCATCCAATCAAAATCCGGCGTAGCAATCCGAATCACAGCGCCGGGCGCGAGAATCCTATGGCATTCCCGCAACAACGCGAGGCCCCGCTCCTTATCGACATGTTCAATCACCTCCTCGAGCAGGATCAAATCGAACGACGCATCGGCGAACGGCAGCTTTTTCGTGACGTCGGCATAGGAATCTGCACGCGGATCGAGATCCACAGTCAATCCGCCGTCGATCGTATTGCTGCCGCCGCCGAGATTGAGCAATCGCGGCTGACCGGCCGGCGCGACCCATTTCGTACGATAGTTCGCCGAAACGACGGGCCCGACTATGTTCCAAATCGGCGGGAATAGGGTCGCCACAAATCGAGCAGCGGTATGCACCGTGCCATAGCGCTTGCTATAGAATCGGAGCTTCGCGCCAAGGCCCGCCGGCGGCGGACTGGTGAATCTGAAAATCTCGGTCAGCTCCGACATTGCACGTCTCCGAATGCCGCGAAAAATTTTCCGCAGCGCAGCATCTTGTTACGCGGTAAAGAATCAACCGCAAGTATTACCTCGCCCGTATCGGCAGCGCGCAACGCCTACACGTCGCATAGCCCGCTCGTCGATGCCATAATGCGCTGGTCAAGAACGAAAGCCGCCTTTACCGCTGAAAGGAGATTGAAGCACTTGATCCCGGGCGCGCGGAGTGACGGCTATCACCGACCATTTTGCGCAAGCGTTCGACCTGGCTTCGCGGGATAGTCAATCGCCGCATTTTCGGGATGGTTCGGCGAGCGGGATCGGCAACACAAAGGTAGTCGGGCTGATTTCGTGATGCGGCAGGTTTTTCGCCCGATCGCTGGTGCAATTGCGGTCGCGCTAGCCGTGACCGGCGGCGCATATCTCACGACAATCATCGACCCGGTAGAGCGCCACGCCACCGTAACCCTGCACGACTGGCCAACCGGCTCTCCATCCATTCGCGTCGTGCTGCTGTCAGATATCCATCTCGGCAACGCGTCAATGGGCCCGCGCCGCCTCCACCGGATCATCGATCGGGTCGCGGCGCTTAAACCCGATCTGGTCCTGATCGCAGGTGATTTTCTCGCCGGATATGACAAGCCGCTCGCGGAGCAGCGCTCGGTCGAAATTGCGGGCGAACTCGCTAAGGTGAAGGCGCCGCTTGGAATCGTCGCTGTGCTGGGCAATCATGATGAAGCGACCGATCCGCGTATCGTCACCGCAGTTCTGCAACACGCGGGCGTAACGGTTCTCAAGAACCAAGCCGTTCGTAGGGGGCCGCTCGTGATCGGCGGTCTTGGCGACGGTTATAGCGGCAATGCCAAGGCCGAGCCGACGCTGGAGGCGATGAAGCCGTTGTCTGGCGCACGCATCGCGCTCATGCATTCGCCCGCAGATGTTCCGTCGCTGCCCGCCGACATTACCCTCGCGCTCGCTGGACACACGCATTGTGGTCAGATCGCCCTCCCCTTTTACGGCCCCGTGACGCTGCCCTCGGTTCCGGCCCGCTATGGCTGCGGGCTGCTCACGGAAGGGTCGCGCCGGACCATCGTCACCGGCGGTCTGGGCACATCGACCCTCCCGTTCCGGATCGGCGCGCCACCGGATATGTGGATTCTTACGCTGGGACCGGTCGAACGTCGTCCCACTAAACCCTAAGCCACCAGCGCAACAGCGTTGCCACCACGCCGAGCGCAGCGACACTCGCCGCCCAGATGCCCGCCATCCAGGCCAGCCGCTTCCACAGCGGCGCGACAGGGTTTTCTTCAACCATCAATGATAGCCCTCCCCGACCTTGCCGCGGAATACCCAATAGCCCCAGGCGGTATAGCCGATGATCAGCGGCAGCATGATGCCGACGCCGATCAGCATGAAGACTTGTGACGATTCGGGTGCCGCCGCCTGCCAGATCGTCACCGCGTCGGGCACGATATAGGGATACATGCTGATCCCCAGCCCGACGAAGCACAGCCCGAATATCGCGATCGTCAGCACGAACGGCAGGATCTGCGCGCCCCGCCCGAGCGCACGCCAGAACAGCAATGCGATCGCGGCGATCAGGATCGGCACCGGCGCGGTCAGCAACAACCCCGGCATCCGGAACCAGCGGCTGTAATAATCATGGTTGAGGAACGGCGTCGCGAGGCTGACCAGCGCCACCACCGCCAGCGTCGCCACGCCGAGCCAGCGCGCAAAGCCAAGCGCTTGCTCGGCGGTGCGCCCCTCGGTCTTGGCGATTAGCCAGGTCGCGCCGAGCAGTGCATAGGCGACCACCACACTGAGACCGGTCAACAGGCTGAACGGTGTCAACCAATCGAGCCACGCGCCGCCATAAGCCCGACCGGAAACCTTCACGCCCTGCAGCAACGCCCCAAGGATTACGCCTTGCGCGAAGGCCGCGGTAAACGATCCGGCGGTAAAGGCGATATCCCACCAGCGGCGATGGCTGGGGTCACGCCAGCGATATTCAAACGCCACGCCGCGAAAGACGAGGCCCAGCAGCATCGCGATGATCGGCGGATACATCGCCGGCATCAGGATCGCGTAGGCGAGCGGAAACGCGGCGAACAGCCCGCCACCGCCCAGCACCAGCCATGTCTCATTCCCGTCCCACACCGGCGCGATCGCATTCATCGCCGCGTCGCGATCCGGACCGACCTTGAAGGCCGGGAACAGAATGCCGATCCCGAGATCGAACCCGTCGAGCACGACATAGCCGAACACCGCGAACGCGATGATAAAGGCCCAGATGGTGGCGAGATCGACGGTGATCATGCCATATGCCCCTCGGGATGATGCGCGGGCGACGGCGTCGTTCCGGCGGTGCGGATCGGCGCATCACTGATCTCGGTCTCGCCCGTCTCGACCCCCTTGCCGATCAGGCGCAGGATATACCAGGTGCCGACCCCGAACACCGCGAAATAGACCAGCACAAACGCGATCAGCGACGCCCCGACCGCAGGTGCCGCGAGCGGCGACGCGCTATCGACAGTCCGCAACAGGCCATAGACGGTGTAAGGCTGTCGCCCCGTCTCGGTCGTGATCCACCCGGCGATGACCGCGATGAACCCGGCTGGTCCCATCGCCACCCCGGCACGGTGTAGCCACGGCCAGTCGTACAATTTGCCGCGCCAGCGCGCGACGAGGCTCCACAGGCCAAGCCCAAAGATTGCAAAGCCCAGACCGACCATCACGCGGAACGACCAGAACAGAATCGCGACCGGCGGCTGTTTGTCCTGCGGGATCGTATCGAGCCCGGCGAGCGGGGCGTTGAGATCGTGCTTCAAGATCAGCGACGAGGCCTTTGGAATCTCGATCGCATAATCCATCCGCTTCTTTTCGGAATTGGGAATGCCGAACAGAATGAGCGGTGCGCCCTTGGGGTGGCTGTCATAATGCCCCTCCATCGCCATCACCTTGGCGGGTTGATATTCGAGCGTGTTCAAGCCGTGCTCGTCGCCGACGAAAATCTGAATCGGCGCGACGATCGCCGCCATCCACATCGCCATGCTGAAGATTTTGCGCGCATGCGGCTCGCTCTTGTCCTTGAGCAAATGCCACGCGCCGGTCGCCCCAACCACCAGCGAGGTGGTCAGGTATGCGGCGATCACGGTGTGGACGAAGCGGTACGGGAAGCTCGGGTTGAAGATCACCTTCAACCACGATCCGGCCATGACGAACTGGCCTTGTGCGTTGATCGCATAGCCTTGCGGCGTGTGCATCCAGCTGTTCGCCGACAGGATCCAGAAGGCCGAGATCGCGGTGCCGACCGCGACCATGCAGGTGGCGGTGAAGTGCAGCCCCGGCCCGACCTTCTTCATCCCGAACAGCATCACGCCGAGAAAGCCTGCCTCGAGGAAGAAAGCGGTCAGCACTTCATAGGCCATCAGCGGCCCGAGGATCGGCCCGGTCTTGTCCGAAAACACCGACCAATTGGTGCCGAACTGATACGACATTACGATGCCCGACACGACGCCCATCGCAAAGGCGACCGCGAAGATCTTCACCCAGAAGCGGAAGATATCGAGATAGAGTTGTTTGCCGGTGCGCAGCCACAGCCCTTCGAGCACAGCGAGATAACTCGCTAAGCCAATCGAAAAGGACGGAAAAATGAAGTGAAAACTGACCGTAAAGGCGAATTGCGCGCGGGCGAGAACAATCGGGTCGATACCGTCGAACATGTCGTAGCTACCTCTCGCGCACCCCTTGCCGCCGCTTTACGCGCGCGGCAAGTGCGCAGGATGCACGCGGGAATGTGGCGGCAACACGCGGGAAACGTAAGAGCCTTGTAACGGGTGCGCCAAGTGCAGTTCGCGATCTGACGGCATCACTAAATCCGTTCGCCCTGAGCTTGTCGAACGGCTGCTCACCTCTTGCAAATCGCTCGCACGTGGAGCGCGGTGCTTCGACAAGCTCAGCACGAACGGAAGGGCATTCGACCCGTCGGCGATCACCGTCCGGCGGGCTGACCCTCGGCACCGGGCGGAAGCGCGCCCTGCGGCTGCGCACCGGGCGGCAAGCCAGCACCGCCACCACGTTGCTGCTGCTGCATCATTTGCTGTTGCTGCTGAATCTGGCGATAAGTTGCTTCAGGGATGAATTCGAGCAGCTCGAGATCGAACACCAACGTCGAATGCGGTGGGATAACGCCCTGATCCTTCTCGCCATAACCGAGGCTCGGTTTGATCCAGACGCGGTATTTCGCGCCCTTCGACATCAGCTTCAGCGCTTCGGAAAAGCCCGCGATCACACCCTGCCGGCCCGTCTCCGGGTTGCTCGCGACGACCGGGATCGGGGTTGGCTGCGGCGATTTGTCGAACACCGTGCCGTCGACCAGCCGACCTTCATAATTGATCAGCGCGATGTCTTCGTCGGTCGGGCCAGCGCCCTTGCCCGGGGTCATCACCTGATATTGCAGGCCCGACGGCGTCGTGACGACACCCTTGGCGCGTGCATTCTTCGCAAGGAACGCCGTCGTCGGGTCGATCGGCGTTTGCATCGCAAGGGCGGCGGCCGCGACCACCGCCAGCACAATGCCGAGCCATATATACACCACGACGCTCCGCTTGACGGGCTTCAGCGGGACAGCGGTGATCGACATGGTGGCTCCCGGGTGGGGGTCGAGGTCTTGAAATCTTGACGAAAAAGGCCGGCGCGCCGCGCCGACCCGAGACCGGTCTTACCGTGCCCCGTCGCGTTCCATCCGCTTGCGCTCGAGCTTGCGGGCGCGACGGACGGCGGCGGCGCGTTCCCGCGCACGCTTCTCGCTCGGCTTTTCATAATGCCGGCGCAGCTTCATCTCGCGATAGACGCCCTCGCGCTGCAGCTTCTTCTTGAGCGCGCGCAGCGCCTGGTCGACATTGTTGTCGCGTACGATGATTTGCATAAACCCGAAGTGCTCCGAATCGATAGATAAGCGCCGCCGCAAACACGAAGTCTGCGTCGCAAGGCGTGCGCCCTACCAGTAGCCCTAACGCTTTTCAACCCATGCTGTCGTCGTTAAGCGAGGCCGATGACCACCCCCCTCACCTTCTATAACAGCCTGACGCGCGCGGCCGAGCCATTCGTGCCGATCGATCCCGCGCTTGTGCGGCTCTACACGTGCGGGCCGACCGTCTATAATTATCAGCATATCGGCAACATGCGCGCGTTCCTGTTCGCCGATACGCTCGGGCGCGTGCTGCGCTGGAAGGGCCATCCGACCAAGCATATCATCAACATCACTGATGTCGGGCATTTGACCAGCGACGCCGATGCGGGCGACGATAAGATGGAAAAGGCGGCGGCGCAGGAAGCCAAGTCGATCTGGGAAATCGCCGCGCATTACACCGCAGCCTTCAAAGACGACGTCGCGCGCCTCAACATCGATCCGCCCGCCGAATGGACCGTCGCGACCGATCACATCCCGCAGATGATCGAATTTGCGCAGGCAATCGAGCAGGATTGCTATCTGATCGAGGGCGGGCTGTATTTCGATACCACGCGCGTGCCGAATTACGGGGCGCTGGCCCGCTCGGTCTCCGATGCGGGCGAAAGCCGGATCGATCCCGTCTCCGGCAAGCGCCACCCGCAAGACTTCGCGATCTGGCGGCGCTCACCGCCGGGCGAGCAACGCCAGATGGAATGGGATTCGCCCTGGGGCAAAGGCGCGCCGGGGTGGCATCTCGAATGTTCGGTGATGAGCCGCCAGCATCTCGGCCACCCCTTCGACATCCACACCGGCGGAATCGACCACCGCGAAATCCACCACCCCAATGAAATCGCACAGAACCAGGCGTTTTGCGGCTGCGACGACACCGGCGCGCGGGTGTGGATGCACAATAATTTCCTGGTGGATCGCGGATCGAAGATGTCGAAATCGACCGGCGAGTTCCTAAGGCTCCAGACGCTGGTCGATGCCGGTTTCCACCCGCTCGCCTACCGCATGATGTGCCTGCAGGCGCATTACCGCAGCGAACTTGAGTTTACGTGGGAGAATCTGGCGGCGGCGTTCACGCGGCTGAAGCGGCTGGTGATCGCGCGCGATGCTTTGCGCGCCCGCGATGACGGCGGCCGCAAGGGCGATGCCGAACCCTATCTCGCGCAGCTTGAGGCGGCGGTCGGCGACGATCTCGCCACGCCGCGCGCGCTGACCGTGCTCGACGATCTCCTCGCCGACAAACGCCTGTCGCCCGCGACGCGGCTCGGCACGTTGGGGGATTTCGACGCCGTGCTCGGGCTCAATCTCGAAACCCTCAGCCGCGCCGATCTTCGTCTCCGTCCCACGACCGCGACGCTCGACGAAGGCGCGATCGACACCCACCTCGCCGCCCGCAAGGAAGCCCGCGCCGACAAGGATTTCGCACGCTCCGACGCCATCCGCGACACCCTTGCAGCGGCGGGCGTCGAAGTGATGGACGGCGATCCGCTCGGCTGGGACTGGAAACTTTCTTTTTAGGATCGCGCCGCCCTGCTTTGTGTCATCCCCGCTTTCGCGGGGATGACAAGAACGGGGGAGCAGCTAGACTGCCGACATATCAACCGGGGGACATCATCATGAAGGGCCGCGTTCTGGGATTCGACACTCGTACCGGGGAGGGCATGATCTCCTCCGAAGACGGGCAACGCTTTCCCTTCGCGCCCGATGATTGGAAACAGCGGATCCCGCCGCAGACCGGCCAGATCGTCGATTTCGAAGTCTATCAGGATCGCGCCAAGGCGATTTATGTCCTTGGCGGCAATCGTGCGATTGTTGCGGACAAAAACCGGTTCGTCGCGGCGTTGCTCGCCTTCTTCCTCGGGTCGCTTGGTATCCACAAATTCTATCTCGGCAAAACGACGGCGGGCGTCATCATGCTGCTGGGCGGGACGATCGGCTGGTTGCTGGTCGTGCCCGGCCTCCTCGTCTGCCTGGTCGCTTTCGTCGAATTCATCATCTACCTCGTCACGTCGGACGAGAATTTTCACACCAAATATGTCGAAGGCGACGCCGCCTGGTTTTGAGCGCGCCTCGTAGGAGCAAAGCATGAAAGCCGTCCTCCCCGCGCTCGCACGCGGACTGCTCGAGGCGCATTTGCCCGCCGCGATTGATGTAACATGGGTCACCACACGCGAAGAAGCTACTGCGGCGATGGTCGATGCCGATATTGGCTGGGTCGATCTCTTTCCGCACGGGCTGACCCCGGAGGCGGTGGCGGCGGGACAATCGCTGAAATGGCTCTTCACCGCGATTGCCGGGATCGATTCGCTCGACATGGAAAAGCTGAAGAGCGACGGCACGATCGTCACCAACGGCAGCGGAATCAACGCCATCGCGGTCGCCGAATATGCCGTGATGAGCGTGCTCGTCGCGGCCAAACGCTACGACGAGGTCGTGCGGATCGCCGATCGCCACGTCTGGCCCGATTACGCCCCCGGCCGTATCGAATTGTTCGAAACCTCGGCGCTGATCGTCGGTTACGGTGCGATCGGGAAGCTGATCGGCGATCGCCTCGCTGCCTTCGGGGTCGCGGTGACCGGCGTCACCCGCTCAGGCCGCGACGCCACGCTGACCCCCGATGCGTGGAAAGCCAAACTCGCCGACTATGATTGGGTGATCCTCGCCGCCCCCTCGACCGACGCGACCCAGGCGATGATCGGCGCCGACGAACTGGCGGCGATGAAACCGGGCGCTTGGCTGTTCAACCTCGGGCGCGGCGACATGGTCGATCAGGACGCGCTGGTCACAGCACTAACCGACAAAAGCATCGCCGGGGCCGTGCTCGACACCGTCACGCCCGAACCGCTGCCGAGCGAACATTCGCTGTGGGATGCGCCGAATTTGATCCACACGATGCATTTGTCCGGCCGCAGCCAGACCAAGATGTTTCAACGCGCGGGCGCCCTGTTTCTGCGCAACCTCGACGCTTTTCTGGCTGGGCGGCCGATGGAGAATGTCGTCGATCTGGAGGCGGGGTATTAGGGCATGGAGCGATCTACGACCTTTGGCGGAGGTGGCGGCACAATGGCTCGGTCGGCGTAAATTTTCGCCCGCCCGAAACCGCCGCGTGTTGGACCACCGCTTTTCGTAGAGAGCTTGGGCCGATTGCGGAACGGTGGCTTTCGATCGCGTCTCGCACGGGGCCTAGCATTGTCGGCTTGGGAACGACGATCTCCCAGTTTTGCCGAATTAAGCATGCGCGCATGCCGGGAAACGTGACCGGCGGATCATCGCTCGGTCCGCGGGCTATTCCGCTATAATGTTTCAATAATTCACTACGCGACCAACGTACGTTTCGATGTGCATTCACGTCTGTTAGGATCGATAACTGCGACGGAGCGGTTGAACATTTCCCAAGCAAGTGCACGGATACGTCTAAACGAGATCGAGATGCCCATGGCCCATCAAATTCCCATCGATAGAATGACGGACGCGGAAGGCATGGCGATCAGAATCGAGCATGACAATAAGGGGCGCTCAAACGAGCGAGTTACGTCGGCCGATGTCGCGGCTCGTGGCTTGGCAAGTCTTACGACCCGCGAACGGCAGATTTTTGAATTAGTGCTCGACGGACATCCAAGCAAAAATATCGCGGCAGACCTTGGTATTAGTCAGCGCACCGTCGAAAACCATCGCCGATCCATAATGCGGAAAACCCATGCCAAATCTCTCCCCGAGCTGGTACGCTTGGCCGTCGCAGCAAAGCTTTTCTCGGCTTCAGACCCTCTCGATTTACCGCGTGAACTGAACGCGTTGCTAGATCTCAAGCCGGTCACTGCCATCGCCCGTGCGATGTTCGAGCATGCGCCGGCAGCGATGATCATGGTCGACAGTGCCGGCCTCATTCTCCATGTGAATCCTGCGGGCGCGCGTCTCTTTGGCTATGACGAATCCCGCCTTCTGGGAGAACCAATAGAGATCCTCCTGCCGAGCGGGATGCGCGCGCACCATAAAAGCTTGCGAGACAGGTTTTTGCGAGAGCCCACGGCGCGACCGATGGGCGCGGATCGCAGACTTACTGCCCGTCACATCGACGGCCATGAGATATCTGTTGAGATTGGACTCCGCCCGCTGATCGCCGGCGAGAACGCTCCGCTGGTTCTCGTTTCCATCATCGACCATTCTACGCGAGAGCGGGCAGAACGCGCCGAGTTGTTCATCCAAGAGCTGACGCATCGCGCAAAAAATATGCTCACCATCATTCTCGCTATCTCCCGGCAGGTTGGCAGGGTGAGTCATGATGTCGACAGCTTTGAATCCGTCTTTGAGAAGCGATTGCGGAGCTTTGCAGCGACGTACGGTGTTTTCGAAAATGGCGATGCGACCGCCGCTCCGATTAGCGATGTCGTCGCTTCGCAGCTGATTCCATTCACCGACGGTGCGAGGCAGAAAATCAGCGCCGACGGACCTGATTTCCCGCTTCCGGCCCGTCTATCCGAAGCGCTGGGATTGGCGATCTACGAGCTTGCAACGAACGCCGTCAAGCACGGCACCTTATCGAACGAGCAGGGTGAGGTGGATATTCGTTGGCGGATCGATTCCGTTGAACAGATTTTCCACTTTGACTGGACGGAACGACATGGGCCAGCCGTTATACCGACAGATCGGAAAGGATTTGGCACTGTTATCCTTGAGGATGTAGTGCCAAAAGCGTTCGGCGGCATTGCCTCGCTCCGACATTCACGAGAAGGGGTCAGCTGGCATCTTGAGGCTCCATTAGCGACCGTTTTGCTAGAGGTAGTACCGGCGACGATGGTGCAGAGCTAATTTGACCGGGAGGTTACGCTCCGACTTAGGGTATCGGTCGGACCCTCGAACAGATCGCTGTCCAAGCCAAATCGCCGCAAATCTTGATGCGCATCGTGCCTCAAACTCGCGCAATCGGAGCTCAATTCGCAGGTTTTGCACTCGTCTTCCGCGTCAGGCGATGTGACACATCTCAAGATATAGAGCCGCGCCAGACCGGAATGCGCGATAGCGGCAGATAGGCTATCGGCACATGACGCCATTTTAGTCTCACTAGCGGCACGACCATGCAAGAAGGATTTCGATTCTAAGGACACGTGGATATCCCTTCATTCGAGCTTTGTTGACCAAGCACAGGTTGTCCGTGACGCATCCAGATATCGTTTCGCCACCGCATCATGCAGACTCGGAATCTACCTAAAACGCCAACTTTGCCCTTCGTTGGCCCCCCCCCACCGCCAGACCAATACCGGCAACGGCGTCGGTAAGCAGAAGGTGCAGCTACGGTGAAACTCATTCCTGAATGCCGCCATGCCGCTCCCCGCTAATCCCGCTCGCCCATGTTAGCCCCAACGGCCAACTTACCCCATCTGGGAAATCCCCCCTTGCCCGCCTTACCCAGACTGGGTAATGCGCCGCGTATGACGACGATGGCAGGCATCAAGATCCGGCGTTTCCGCGAAGAACGTGCGCTCACCCGCGCTGCGTTCGGCGCTTGGTATGGCGCGCCAGGGTCGACCGTCCAGGGCTGGGAGGAGGATGGCAAGCGCGCGAGCGGCCCGGTTGTCAACCAGATCGCCGCGAATGGCATCGCCGCCCATGCCGATTGGTATCTTCAAATGCGTACGGAGCAGGACATGAGCAGTTGGACCCCGGATAGCTGGACGCGGGCGGATGCGCGGCAGATGCCGACCTATCCCGATGCCGCCGCGCTCGACGCTGCGACCGATACGCTCGCCACCTTCCCGCCGCTCGTCTTTGCCGGCGAGGCGCGCAATCTGACCGCCGATCTCGCGCGCGTCGCCGAGGGCAAGGCGTTCCTGCTGCAAGGCGGAGATTGCGCCGAGAGCTTTGCCGAACACAGCGCCAATAACATCCGCGATACGTTCCGCGTCATCCTGCAAATGGCGGTCGTGCTGACCTTCGCGTCGAAGCTGCCGACGGTGAAGCTCGGCCGGATGGCGGGGCAGTTCGCCAAGCCGCGTTCGGCCGATACCGAGACGCAGGGCGACATCACCCTCCCCGCGTATCGCGGCGACATCGTCAACGATATCGATTTCACGCCGGAGGGTCGCGCGCCCGATCCGCAGCGGATGATCCGCGCGTACAGCCAGTCGGCGGCGACGCTCAACCTGCTCCGCGCCTTTGCGACCGGTGGCTATGCCAATCTCGCACAAGTGCATCGCTGGACGCACGATTATATGGGCCGCAGCCCGTGGGCGAAGAAATATGCCGAAACCGCCGACCGGATCGGCGAGGCACTGGAGTTCATGGCCGCGTGCGGGATCAGCCCGGAAACCGTGCCGCAACTGGCGCAGACGCAATTCTACACCAGCCATGAGGCGCTGTTGCTGCGCTACGAACAGGCGCTGACGCGGCAGGATTCGCTGACCGGCGACTGGTACGACACCAGCGCGCATTTCCTGTGGATTGGCGACCGCACCCGCTTCGAGGGCAGCGCGCATGTCGAATATCTGCGCGGCATCGGCAATCCGATCGGCGTGAAATGCGGGCCGAGCCTCGAGCCCGACGAACTGTTGCGGCTGCTCGATACGCTCAACCCCAACCGCACGCCCGGCCGCATGACGCTGATCACGCGCTACGGTCATGACAAGATCGAGGCGGGCTTGCCCAAGCTCATCCGCGCGGTGCTGCGTGACGGGCATCCGGTCGTGTGGAGTTGCGATCCGATGCACGGCAACGTCATCAAGGCGGCGAGCGGCTACAAAACCCGACCGTTCGACCGGATATTGGCGGAAGTGCGCGGCTTCTTCGCGGTGCACCGTGCCGAGGGATCGATTGCAGGCGGCATTCACGCCGAGATGACCGGGCAGAATGTGACCGAATGCACCGGCGGTGCGGTCGATGTGACCGAGCAATCGCTGGCGGACCGCTACCACACGCATTGCGACCCGCGCCTGAACGCGGGTCAGTCGCTCGAACTGGCCTTCCTGCTTGCAGAAATGCTCAATGTCGAAATGGCGGAACGGCGGCGCGCGGGGGCATAAGGCGCGCGCCGCCACCGATCAGACGACGCGACGTCCTTGCAGCAGCCGCACAACCACGACGATCAGGGCAATCACGAGCAGAAGGTGGATCAACCCGCCACCGATGTGAACGGCAAAGCCAAGCGCCCAAAGCACCAGCAAAACGACGACAATGGTCCAAAGCATCTGAAATTCCCAAGATTCCGTCGGTCCGCCGGTTCGGACCGTATCAGCAACAAAAACGCCGCTTCGCGCCGCAAGTTCCGCCGACCACCCGGTGCGCCGCGCCGCGGGTCCGCCGCGCCTTGACGCCCCCACCCCCGATGCGTATTGCCGCCGCTCCACGCATGGCCCCTTCGTCTAGCGGTTAGGACGACGCCCTCTCACGGCGTAAGCACGAGTTCGATTCTCGTAGGGGTCACCAGCGTCACGCCGTTGAAGCGATACCACACTTCATGCGGATCGCCGCCATTGTAGGTCGTCGCGTTCCACCCGAACCCGTCCTCCTCGTCGCGGCGGATCACTTGGCCGAGCGCGTCGCTGGTCACCGTGACGGTGCGCGCACGCCCGTCGACGACGTTCGCCGATTGCAGGACGCCGACGCCGGAGTTGACATAGGTCGTGTAATTGGTGGCGCTTTGCGCGGTGTTGGGGGTGTAATCCACCCGCGACTGCACCGCACCGTCATACCAGTCATAGCTGGTCGCGGTGTGGCTCGTCGGGATCGCCTGATAGGTGTAATTGTTGACCAGCCGGTAGCCCGACGTGTCCGAACTGAGCGCCGCGCCGAGCGCATAGGCTGACGTGCCGTCGCCATAAGAGGTGGTGGTGCTGGTCACCACCGTGTCATTGCCCTGGATCTGGCTGGTCTGATCGCTGATCACCCGACCCTTGGCATCGTAGCCGAGCTGATGATCGTACAGCACCGTGCCGACATCGTTGGTGTCGATCTGGCGGGTCTGGCGGCCAAGCCCGTCATAGGTGTAGACGCCGCCCCCGCCGGCACGGTCGAACGAGCCGACATTGGCCGAGATCGTCCCGTCGCCATTGTCGGTATAGCTCGTCTCGTCGATCACGGTCGCGGCGAGCGTACCGTCGGCATTATAAAGATAGGTCTCGCGTGTCTGCCCATTATAGTCGCGCGGCTGATCCTGATAGTCGCCGGTGATGCCGGGTTCGATCGGCTGCTGGTTCTGATACTGGCCGTTGCTCTCGTAAAAGACGAACACGCTCGCAATGCCGGTCAGCACCCGGTCGGACAGCGCGGTCTTACGCTGGCCCGCCGCATCATAGGTCAGATCGACCCCGCGTGCCCCCCGCACGATCACGCCGCCGGACAGCGTCCCGCGATCGGTCGT
>JBBQLB010000021.1:0-51614 GCA_038327465.1 Sphingomonadales bacterium
GTTCAAGCGCCTTGCGCATGATCTCTTCAGTGATGCCGGCGATCTTGATGTCCATCTGCATCGTGGTGATGCCCTCGGACGTGCCGGCGACCTTGAAGTCCATGTCGCCGAGATGATCTTCGTCGCCGAGAATGTCGCTGAGAACCGCGAAATCCTTGCCTTCGAGGATCAGGCCCATCGCGATGCCCGAAACCGGGCGCTTCAACGGGACGCCTGCATCCATCATCGACAGTGAACCGCCGCACACCGTCGCCATCGACGACGAGCCGTTCGACTCGGTGATGTCCGACAAAACGCGGATCGTGTAGGGAAATTCGTCCTTCGACGGCAGCACCGGATGCAGCGCGCGCCAGGCGAGCTTGCCATGGCCGACTTCACGACGGCCCGGCGCACCGAAGCGGCCGACTTCACCGACCGAGTAAGGCGGGAAGTTATAGTGCAGCATGAAGTTTTCGTAGGACAGGCCGGTGAGGCCGTCGATCATCTGCTCTGCATCCTTGGTGCCGAGCGTGGTGGTGCAGATCGCCTGCGTCTCACCGCGGGTGAACAGCGCCGAACCATGCGCGCGCGGCAGGAAGTGGACCATCGCCTCGATCGGACGGATCTGCGTGGTGGTGCGACCGTCGATGCGCTGGCCGTCCTTCAGGATGGCACCGCGAACGATTTCGGCTTCGAGCTTCTTCATCAGCTTGCCGGCGGCCATCTGGTCCTGCGGTGCGGCATCGGCGAACGCTGCCTTGCCCTTGGCGCGGGCTTCGTTGAGCAGGTTCGACCGCTTGGACTTGTCGGTCACCTTGTACGCTGCCGCAATGTCCTTGCCGATCAGCTTCTTGAGCTTGTCCTTGGCGGCCGAGAGATCGGCCTGTGCGGCCATTTCCCACGGATCCTTGGCGGCTTGCTCGGCCAGATCGATGATCAGATTGGCGGCTTCGCGGCACGCCTTGTGCGCGAACTGCACCGCGCCGAGCATGACCTCTTCCGACAGCTCCTTGGCTTCGGATTCGACCATCATCACGGCATCGCCGGTCGCGGCGACGACGAGATCGAGCTCGCCCGCCTTGATCTGCTCGACGGTCGGATTGAGGATATACTCGCCGTCGATATAGCCGACGCGTGCCGCGCCGATCGGGCCCATGAAGGGCACGCCCGAGATGGTGAGCGCGGCGGAGGCAGCGACCATTGCCAGCATGTCGGGCTCATTCTCGCCGTCATACGACAGGACCTGACAGATTACGTTGATCTCGTTGTAAAACCCTTCCGGGAACAACGGGCGGATCGGGCGGTCGATCAGGCGGCTGGTCAGCGTTTCCTTTTCGGTCGCGCCACGTTCGCGCTTGAAGAAGCCACCGGGGATGCGGCCGGCGGCGCTGTACTTTTCCTGATAATGAACGGTCAGCGGGAAAAAATCCTGGCCTTCCTTCACGCTCTTGGCGGCGGTCACGGCGCAAAGCACCACGGTCTCGCCAAGCGTCGCCATCACGGCGCCGTCAGCCTGGCGCGCAACGCGGCCGGTCTCGAGGGTCAGGGTCTTGCCACCCCATTGGGTGCTTACGGTTTTGGTATCGAACATTGTATTTCCTTCAACGCCAAGCGCCAGATGCGCTTGGGGCCTATGTGCGGGTTAAGCCGACCCGCGCGGTTTGGAGTCTCTCGTGACTCCCGTGCCGGACTGCCGAATTGCAGCTTGGCGAGAGGGGAACGTGAAAACGGCGCCACAAGGGCGCCGTTTCGTTACTTGCGAAGCCCGAGCTTCGCGATGAGATCGGTATAGCGCGCGCCGTCCTTGTGGCGGAGATAGTCGAGCAGCGAACGCCGCTTATTGACCATCATCAGCAGACCACGGCGCGAGTGATTGTCCTTCTTGTGGCCCTTGAAATGCTCGGTCAGGTTGCGAATGCGCTCGGTGAGGATCGCGACCTGGACTTCGGGGCTGCCGGTGTCGCCTTCGACGCGGCCATGTTCCTTGACGAGCGCGTCCTTGCGCTCTGCAGTGATCGTCATATGGTTTCCTTCGACATCGTTTACAGATTGAAACCGCGAACGACACGAACCTCACGGTTCTGAACCTCGACCAGAGCGACCGGAACATCGTCCGATATCGCGAAGTAGGGGCCATCGTTCACGGCGATCCCGATCAACACCCGCCCCTGTCGGAGCAGCCCTGCCTGATCGGGGGAGAGGGGTAGAGCCGGGATGTCGTCCAGCCCCGCCCTCAACGGCAGGAGTTTGTCTTCAAGGGCGTGGCGCTTACCGAGTTCGGTGAGTTTGTCCAGCGATATCGCGTTTTCCAGGGTGAAGGGCCCGGCTTTAGTGCGGCGGAGGTAGGTGACGTGGCCCACCGTGCCAAGCGCGATCGCGATGTCGCGCGCGAGGGAGCGGATGTAGGTGCCCTTGGAGACGTGTGCGGTGAGGGTGATCGAGCCGACTTCGTCACTCCGGGCTTGACCCGGGGCCCATCCCTCCACCTGCGACGCCGTTGCTTGTTGTACGATGGGCCCCGGCTCAAGGCCGGGGTGACGGAGTGAGAGAGCATGGACCACAACGAAACGGCTCGCCAGCACCACCTCTTCCCCAGCGCGCGCCAGATCGTACGCTCGCTCCCCACCGATCTTCAGCGCCGAATAGGCCGGCGGCACCTGTTCGATCGGCCCAGTGAAGCGCGGCAGCACCGCCTCTACTTGGCGCAAAGTTGGCCGCACAGCGCTCTCGGCAATCACCTTGCCTTCGAGATCGAGCGTGTCGGTTTCCGCCCCGAAGGTGATCGTAAAATCATACACCTTGTCGCTGTCGAGCATGCGTCCGGCCAGTTTGGTCGCTTCGCCGATCGCGATCGGTAGCACGCCGGTCGCCAGAGGATCGAGCGTTCCGCCATGCCCGACCTTGATCCCGCGCTTGCTGACGTCGAACCCGGCATCGCGGAGTGCCCGCTTCACCGCTGACACGCCTTGCGTCGAGCCGAGCCCGAGCGGCTTGTCGAGGATGATCCAGCCGTGCACCGCGTCAGCCGCGCGCTGCGTCGGCGAGCTTCTCGCTGAAATGTTTCCGGCACAGCGCAATGTACAAATCGTTGCCGCCGATCTCGGTCTGCGCGCCTGCCGCGACGGCGCGGCCCGATGCATCGACGCGCAAGTTCATCGTCGCTTTTCGCCCGCATGCGCAGACCGATTTGATCTCGATCAGCGAATCGGCAATCGCCAGCAACCGCGCCGATCCTTCGAACAAATTCCCCAGAAAATCGGTGCGCAGGCCGTACGCAAGAACGGGCACGCCGTGCACATCGGCGAGGGTGGCGAGCTGATCGACCTGTGCATTGGTCAGGAATTGCGCTTCATCGACCAACACACAGGCCGGCGCCGACGTGCCGCTCGCCTGCACCGCCGCCACCAGATCGGTCGCGCGGTCGAAGGCGAGGGCAGGCGTGTCGAGCCCGATCCGCGACGTGATCCGCCCCGCCGCAAACCGGTCATCGATCGCGGCGGTAAACAAGACGGTGCGCATGCCACGTTCGCGATAATTGAAATCGGCCTGGAGGAGGTTGGTCGATTTGCCCGCGTTCATCGAGGCGTAGTAGAAATAGAGTTTGGCCATCAGGCTTCTGGGTCGTCCGCCGTCAAATCCTGCGCGACATGCGGTGCGCGTAGCAGTTTGTCGACATGGCTGCCTTCGTCGAAGCTCTCGTCCGCCAGGAACTTCAGCTTGGCGGCATATTTCATGTGCACCCGCGCGGCGACCTCGCGCTGGAGATAGGCGGTGTTGGTGCGCAGCGCCTTGAGCACCGCTTCCTCGTCGCGGCCGAGCAGCGGCTTCATAAAGACGGTCGCGTGGCGCAAATCGGGCGACATGCGCACCTCGGTGATCGTCACCGGATGTTTGGCGAGCGTCTCGTCATGCACGTCGCCGCGCGCAAGGATGTCGCTGATCACATGCCGCATCTGCTCGCCGACGCGAAGCAGGCGGACCGAGCGAGATTCGGGGGTTTCGGTTGGGCGCATCTAACTTCCTCCCCTCCCGCCTGCGGGAGGGGCCGGGGGTGGGCGCCCGGCCTAACGTTGTGCAACGTTGATAGCGGGAGCCCACCCCCCGACCCCCTCCCGCAAGCGGGAAGGGGAGAAGATTACAGCGTCCGCTCTCGCAATTCGACCTCGAACGTCTCCAAAAAGTCGCCCGGCTTGATGTCGACGAAGTTCGACGTGAAGGTAACACCACACTCCAGTCCGGCACGCACTTCCGCGACATCGTCCTTGAAGCGGCGCAGCGAGGCGATTTCGCCCTGATAGATGATGACATCCGCCCGGGTGATACGCGCCTTGAGCGCTTTCCTGATATTGCCCTCGGTGACGAGCAGACCCGCTGCCTTGCCGTGCTTGCCAGCCGAGAAGACCTCGCGAATTTCGGCGCGGCCGACGACCGTTTCGAACGCTTCCGGCCCGAGCTCGCCCGCCATGCCGGCGCGGATTTCGTCGGTCAGATCGTAGATCACGTCGTAGTACTTGAACGCGACCTTGTGACGCTCGGCGATCTCGCGCGCCTTGGCGTTCGGGCGCACGTTGAAGCCGATGATCGGCGCGCCGCTGGCGCCCGCGAGCGTAACGTCGCTCTCGGTGATGCCGCCGACGCCCGAATGCAGCACGCGTGCCTTGATCAGATCGGTCGAGATCTTGTTGATCGCACCGACGATCGCCTCGACCGAACCTTGCGTATCGGCCTTGACCACCAAAGGATATTCGATCGCCTGCTTTTCCTTGAGCGCCGAGAACATGCTCTCGAGGCTCGCCGGACCGCCTGCGGTGCGCTTGCTGGTCATCACGCCCTGACGATATTCCGCCACTTCGCGCGCACGCGCTTCGTTTTCGACCACCGACAGCGGATCACCCGCGCGCGGCACGCCCGACAGGCCGAGCACTTCGACCGGCATCGAAGGGCCGGCTTCCTTGATCTGCTGGCCCTTGTCGTTGGTCATCGCACGAACCTTGCCGCTCTCGGCCCCGACCACGAAGATGTCGCCGACCTTGAGCGTGCCGCGATTAACCAGCACGGTCGCAACCGGACCACGCCCCTTGTCGAGCTTCGCCTCGATCACAGTGCCCTCGGCCGCGCGATCGGGATTGGCCTTCAGTTCGAGCAGTTCGGCCTGCAGCTGAATCTTCTCGATCAGCTCGTCGAGCCCGGTCTTCTTGAGTGCCGAGACTTCGACATCCTGCACGTCGCCCGACAGTTCCTCCACCACGACTTCATATTGAAGCAGCGCCTCGCGGACTTTCTGCGGGTTGGCATCGTGCTTGTCGACCTTGTTGATCGCGACGATCATCGGCACGCCCGCTGCCCGGGTGTGGTTGATCGCTTCGACCGTCTGCGGCTTGATCGCATCGTCGGCGGCCACGACCAGCACGACGATGTCGGTGACGTTCGCACCACGCTGCCGCATTTCGGTAAAGGCTTCGTGGCCGGGCGTGTCGAGGAAGGTGATCTTCGACTTGTCCTTCAACGTCACCTGATACGCGCCGATATGCTGGGTGATGCCACCGGCCTCGCCACGGACGACATCGGTGCCGCGCAGCGCGTCGAGCAAGCTCGTTTTGCCGTGATCGACATGGCCCATGATCGTGACGACCGGGGGACGCGGACGCAGCGTGTCCTCGGCATCGGTATCGGTCTCGACCGCGATGTCGATATCGCTGTCGCTGACGCGGACGATGTTGTGGCCGAATTCGGTGACGAGCAGTTCGGCCGTGTCCTGGTCGATCGTCTGCGTCATCGTGACGGGCGAACCCATCTTGAACAGCATCTTGACCAGGTCCGCGCCCTTTTCGGCCATGCGATTGGCGAGTTCCTGCACGGTGATCGCTTCGGGGACGACGACGTCGCGGATTTGCTTCGCCTGCGCCTCGCGCGGGCCACCCATGCGGCGATGTTCCTTTTCGCGCGCACGTTTGAGCGCGGCGAGGCTGCGGGCGCGGGCGCCGTCGCCATCGTTGAGCGCGCGATTGACGGTCAGCTTGCCGCCGCGACGCTCGTCACCCTTGCGGTCACGTTGACCGGGGCGCGAGGGGGATTCAGGGCTGGCGGGTGCCGCGACGCCGATCGCCGGACGCTTGGCCGCGCCTGCGCTGGCGGGCGCGCTGGTCTCGGCGGTGGGTTCGGGCGGTGGTGCCGGGGCAGGGCGCGGACGCTCGGGACGCGCGACGGGCGAGAACATGCGCGGGGCCGGCAGTGACGGATCGAGGCCGAACGTCAGCGGCACCTCAGGCGCGGCGGGCGCTGGCTCGGCTGGCGCTGCGACGGCAGCCGCTTCGGCAGGTTGAGCGGCAACCGCTTCGGAAACAGCCGGCTGTGGGGCCGGAAGCGGGGCAGGCTCTGGGGCGGCGGCGCTGTCGGGCGCATCCCCGGCGCGGCGATTCTCCTCGGCGCGGCGGCGTTCTTCCTCTTGCGCTTCGAGCCGGTCGCGCTCTTCACGGCGACGCGTTTCCTCAAGCGCGTTCATCCGTGCTTCGTCGGCTTCGCGCAGCAGCTTGGTCTGCAGCTCCTGGCGCGAAAGCAGCGAATTGCCAGGCGAGCTCGGCGCGGGCGCCGGGGCGGGGCGGGGCGCTTCGGCAACGGGCGCGGGCGCAGGCGCCGCTTCGATCACGGGGGCTTCGGCAGCACCACCGGGGCCGAGCACGCGGCGGCGCTTCACTTCGACCACGACGGTGTTCGACCGCCCATGGCTGAAGCTCTGCTTGACCTTGCCGGTCTCGACCGTGCGCTTCAGCCCCAATGGCTGACGCATTCCGAGTTTCGGCTTTTCGTTGTCGGTGTCGCTCACTCAAGTTCCTCGCATGTGTCGTCGTCCGCGACGGAGTTGCCAGCTCCGGTCGGGATAATTTGAAGCGCCGATGCGCCCTGCGAAACGGTTTCGCAAGACTCAAGGGCGGGATGGGATCCGATGAAATGCAGCCAGCGCGTCAGTGTTTCACTCACGCGCCGCGCCGCATCGCGCTCTGTCAGGCCGATATGTACCACATTCTGCCGACCCAGTGCCACGGCCAATATGGTGCGCGGAACCGGCAGCGCCAAGCCCCTGAGGTCGCTGCCCTCTTCGTCCTTGCCGACGCGCCACGCCTGGTCGAGCTTGCGGTTGCCGTCGGTGCCGGCATCGCTTGCGTGCAGCAGCAAATGGAGCTTGCCTGAACGCGCGGCGGCCTCGATCTTTTCGGCACCGGTCAACAGATTGCCGGTGCGCGCCTCCAGCCCGAGCCGGTCGAGCACGGCGCGTTCAAGCGCGGCGGCGATCATCGCGGGAAGATCGTCCGGAATCGCGATCGGCCCGGTCTTGAAGGCGCGTGCTAGTGCGGCCTTGAGCTTGCCCTTGGTGATCGCGGTTTCGAGCTCGGTCTGGGTAACGCCGATCCACGCCCCGCGACCGGGAGCCTTGGCGCGTACGTCAGGGAACACTGCGCCATCGGGGGAGAGCGCGAGCCGGATCAGCGAATCCCGCGCCGCGCGTTCGCCGAGCAGGATGCAACGGCGGATGGGGTCGGGCGCGTTCATCGGTCGTCACCCCCCGGATACGCATTTGTCATCCCCGCGAAAGCGGGGACCCAGCTCCTGGCGTCGGCGATGGGTCCCCGCTTTCGCGGGGATGACACCGGGTGCGGAACGAATGCGACCCCTAGCGTCTCATACTGAGGATTCCGCATGCGCGTCCTCCTGCAATTTGGGTGCATCCCGATCGACGATCAGCACCCCACCCGCACCGTAATTCTCCGTCGACGCTTCTTCGATCACGATCTGCACCGCAGCCGGGTTCTTGCCCAGCCGCTCGACGAGCGACCGGGTGACGTCCGCGACGATGCCGGACTTCTGGTCCTTCGTCGCGGTGCCCGAGATGCGGATGCTGACGAAGGGCATCAGGCCTTTTCATCCTCGAACCAATGCGCGCGCGCGGCCATGATGATTTCATTGCCCTGCGCTTCGGTCAGGCTGTATTCGCCGAGTACGCCGCCCTTGTCTTCGGGCCGCTTGTTGGGCTCGGTGCCTTCGGCGCGGCGGCGCTGTTCCTGGCGCTTCTTCTGGATCAGCTCGTCGGTCGCCAGATCGGCGAGGTCGTCGAGCGTCTTGATCCCGGCCTTGCCGAGCGTGACGAGCATCGCTTCGGTGAGGTGCGGCAATTCGGCGAGCGCATCCTCGACGCCCATGCCGCGGCGCTCCTCGCGGTTCGCGGCTTCGCGGCGTTCGAGCGCTTCGGCGGCGCGGCTCTGGAGTTCGGCGGCGAGATCGTCGTCAAAGCCTTCGATCGAAGCGATTTCATCGACTTCGACATAGGCGACTTCCTCGAGCGCGCCGAAGCCTTCGGCGACGAGCAACTGGGCCAGCGTCTCATCAACGTCCAATTCGGTCTGGAACATTTCGGTGCGCTCGGCGAATTCCTTCTGGCGCTTCTCGGACGCATCGGCCTCGGTCAGGATGTCGATCGCCTTGCCGGTGAGCTGCGACGCCAACCGCACGTTCTGGCCACGACGACCGATCGCGAGGCTGAGCTGATCGTCGGGAACGACGACTTCGATCCGGTCTTCTTCCTCGTCGATCACCACGCGCGACACGGAGGCCGGCTGGAGCGCGTTGACGACGAAGGTCGCGGTGTCGGGCGACCAGGGGATGATGTCGATCTTCTCGCCCTGCATTTCCTGGACGACGGCCTGGACGCGGCTGCCCTTCATGCCGACGCACGCGCCGACCGGGTCGATCGAGCTGTCATGGCTGATCACGCCGATCTTCGCGCGGCTGCCGGGATCGCGCGCGGCGGCCTTGATCTCGATGATGCCGTCGTAAATCTCGGGCACTTCCTGCGCGAACAGCTTCTTCATGAAATCGGGATGCGCGCGGCTGAGGAAAATCTGCGGCCCGCGGTTTTCGCGGCGCACATTCAGGATCAACGAGCGGATGCGGTCGTTGACGCGCACCACTTCGCGCGGGATCTGCTGATCGCGGCGGATGACGCCCTCGGCGCGACCGAGATCGACGACGACGTGACCGAATTCCACGCGCTTGACGACGCCGGTGATGATCTCGCCCATGCGGTCCTTAAACTCTTCATGCTGGCGCTCGCGCTCGGCATCGCGGACCTTCTGGAAGATGACCTGCTTGGCAGCTTGCGCGGCGATGCGACCGAATTCGATCGGGGGCAGTGGATCGACGATATAATCGCCGACGACCGCGCCGGCCTGAAGCTTCTGCGATTCCTTCAAATTCACTTGCTTGAAATAGTCATCGACCGCCTCGACCACTTCGACGACGCGCCACAGGCGAAGATCACCGGTGAGCGGATCGAGCTTTGCGCGAATGTCGTTTTCGGCGCCGTAGCGGGCCTTGGCGGCGCGCTGGATCGCGTCCTCCATCGCCTCGATCACGATCGCCTTGTCGATCATCTTCTCGGTCGCGACGGCGTTCGCAATCGCGATCAGCTCGGCGCGGTTGGCGGTAACGCCGCCAGAAGTCGCTGGGTTAGCCATCACTTCATTTCCTCTTCAGCGGCACTTTCGGCCGGTTCGTCTTCAATTTCTTCGTCCTCGACCCCGTCCATCGACAGCGGTCGCGTCGCGGCAATCAGCGCGTTGGTCAGCACCAATTTGGCGGTGCCGACTTGGTCGAAGGGGACTTCCATCTCGCCCTTGGTGGCGACGTAGATGGTGATTGTGTCGCCCTCCACGCCTTTGAGGAGACCGGTCAGCACCTTGCGCCCGTCGATCGGGCTGCTGAGCGCGATGCGCGCTTCATGGCCTTGCCAATCGGCGAAATCCTTAAGCCGCGTCAGCGGCCGATCGATCCCGGGGGAGGAGACTTCGAGGCGATACTCCTCGGTGATTGGGTCGCGGCCTTCGGCTTCGAGCACGTCGAGTCTGTCCGAGATGCGGCGCGACAATTCGGCGCAATCGTCGATCGTCAACTGGCGCGTGTCGGGGCGCTCGGCCATCACTTGCAGCGTCAAATCGCCCTTGCCGCCGAACAGCTTCACGCGCACCAGATCGAAGCCGAGTGCTTCGGCTTCGGGGGCGATGAGCGCGGTAAGATCGGGCGTGTCTGGCATAAAAGGATTTTGGCAATGGTCCTCGGCGCCGGAACCGGGTGGCTCCAGCCTCTTCACCTGACGATGTAGAGAGTGAGCGCGATATAGGCGGCTCGCAGTCGGCTGGCAAGCGCCGTCCACCAACCCGTCACCCCGGACCCTTCGGCGAAGCTCAGGACAGGCTTGTTCCGGGGTCCACGGTGCCCCAAAACCGTCGGCGGGGTTCGCTGAGCGGTGGACCCCGGAACAAGTCCGGGGTGACGACGGTATGGTGTTTCGTCACGGGAGATTTTTATGCGCGTAAGGGTTTTGATTCTATCGGTGTCGATGATCGGGTCGGCCTGTTCGGCGCAAGACACACAGAAATTGCCGCGCAATGCGCCTGAATCGACGATCGGGAATGTCCCCGCGACGACCGGTCGCGCCAATCTGCGCGAGACGCCGCCGCCCTTCACCATTACCAAGATCGGGACGTTCAGCGAACCCTTCGCGCTTGCGATTCTGCCGAATGGCGCTGCGCTGGTGACCGAAAAAGCGGGGCAGTTGAAGCTGCGTTGGGCTGACGGCAATGTGGTGACGGTTAGCGGCGTGCCGCGCGTGGCGAAGGTTGATCAGGGCGGCTTGCTCGACGTGGCGTTGGCACCCGGTTTCGCGAGCAATCGCGGCGTTTATCTCAGCTATTCCGAACCCGGTAAGAACGGTGCAGCGCTCGCGCTTGCCTATGCGACGCTGAAGATCACCCAGGTCCAGTGCGTCCGCGCGCCATGCCCGGCGCAAGCATCGCTGGAGGCTCTGCGCGTCATCTGGCGATCGGGCATGAACGGCGTTGGCGGGCAATTCGGCGCGAACATTGTCTTCGCGCCCGACGGCAAATCCTTGTTCCTTTCCTCGGGCGAACGGCAGCGCTTCACCCCGGCGCAGGACCCTGTACAGCGGCTCGGCAAAATCCTGCGCCTGACGCTCGACGGCAAGGCCTGGCCGGGCAACCCGCAGCATAAGGCGGGCGGCGTGCGGGCCGAGACGTGGAGCACCGGCCACCGCAACCCTTACGGCCTCGCCTTCACCGCCGACGGTCGCCTGTGGGAGGAGGAGATGGGTCCACGCGGCGGCGACGAGCTCAATCTCATCCTGCCGCGCAAAAATTACGGCTGGCCGATCGTCTCGAACGGCGACAATTACTCGGGCAAGCCGATCCCAGATCACCCCAGCCGCCCCGATTTCGAAGCACCGAAGCTGTGGTGGAATCCGTCGGTCTCACCCGGCGGGATGATCGCTTATTCGGGCGCGATGTTCCCGCAATATAAGGGCAATCTGTTCATAGGCGCGCTCGGCGGCCAGGCGCTGATCCGTGTCGTCGTTAACGGCGATACCGCCAAGGCAGCCGAGCAATGGTCGATGGGTGCCCGCGTCCGCGACGTGGCGCAAGCACCCGACGGCGCGATCTGGCTGATCGAGGATGAAGGCGCACTGCTGCGGCTAACACCGAAGCGATAGCGGTTCGCCTTAACCCGTTCGGCCCCGGACTTGATCCGGGGCTGTCGAAGCCCTGTTCGCCACATGCGGGCCGAGCGCGATTGGAGACGTGCCCTTCGACAAGCTCAGGGCGAACGGGAGTGGTTGATGGACCTCGATAAAACCAACGCTAATCCGCGTCGGCGAACACCGCTGGCCGCTTTTGCATGTTGGCGGTGACCTGTTCCATCATCGGCGGCGTGCCGATCACCTTCATCTGCTCGGTGGTTTCGGCCTCAAGCATCGTCAGCGGGTCGGCATCGTGCGCCATGTTGCAGAGACGCTTGGCCCCGCGAATCGCATTGGGGTTTTTCGCGGCAATGTCGCGCGCCAGCGCCATCGCGGCGGCATGCGGGTCCTCGGCGATGCGCGTGATGAAACCGTGGTGCAACGCTTCGACTGCATCGAATTCGCGCGCGGTATAGACCAATTCGCGCAGCACATCGTCGCGCACCAGCCCGCGCCAGATCGGGAAGCCCGCCATATCGGGCACAATCCCCCAATACATCTCGCGGATCGCAAAGCGCGTGCCGGGTGCTGCAATGCGGATGTCGGCGCCCGACATGATCTGAAAACCTCCGCCCATCGCGACGCCGTGCACCGCCGCAATCACCGGCACGGGCAGATTGCGCCAGCCCCAGGTGACGTGTTGCGGCAGGATCGAACCCTGATCGTTGCGATCGATCCGCGACAGGCCCGATCCGCCCCCCGCCATGCTCGCCATATCGAGTCCGGCGCAGAAGCCGCGGCCCTCACCCGACAGCACGACGCAGCGCACATCCTTGCGCGGGTGCAGCGCGTCGATTGCCGCGCCGATCCCTTCGAACATCGCCGGATCGATCGCGTTCATCTTGTCGGCGCGCGTCAGGCGCACATCGGCGATATGATCGGTGACGGTAATCGATACGCGGTCGTTCATGCGATTTTACTCCCGGCTTCTGCCCAATATTGGTCGCGCAGCAGGCGTTTATACAATTTTCCCGTCGCGTGACGCGGCAATTCTGCGCTGAAATCGATCTGGCGCGGTGTCTTCACCCCCGACAGTTCGGCGCGGCACCACGCGGTCAACTCGGCCGCCAGCGCATCGCCTGCTTCGGCCATGTCGACCGGCTGCACCACCGCGACGACGCGCTCGCCCATCTCGGGGCAGGGCGCGCCGATGACGGCGACGTCCGCCACGCGCGGATGCGTGATTAGGCGGTTCTCGATTTCCTGCGGATAAATGTTCACGCCGCCCGAAATGATCATGAAGCTCTTGCGGTCGGTCAGATACAGATAGCCGTCTGCATCGATCCGCCCGATATCGCCAAGCGTCGACCAGCCAAGCGCGTTGCGCGCCTCCGCCGTCTTGGCCGGATCGTTATGATATTCGAACACGCCGCCGCCCTCGAAATAGACGAGGCCCTCCTCGCCAGCAGGCAGTTCGACGCCATCCTCGCCGCAAATATGCAGCGTGCCATAAGCCGCCTTGCCGACCGATCCCTTGTGCGTCAGCCACTGTGCGGAATCGATCGTGGTCAGGCCATTACCCTCGGACCCGGCATAATATTCGTAGAGCACCGGGCCCCACCACGCGATCATCGCTTCCTTGACCGGCACCGGGCACGGCGCTGCAGCGTGGATTGCGACCTTGAGGCTCGACAGATCGTGGGCCGCGCGCGCCGCCGCATCGAGTTTGAGCATCCGCACGAAATGCGTCGGCACCCATTGGCTGGCGTTGATCTTGTACCGCTCGATCGCCGCGAGCGCCGTCTCGGGGTCGAAATGCTGCAGCATCACCACCGTTCCGCCCAGCCGCTGCACCGTCATCGACCAGCGCAAGGGTGCTGCATGATAGAGCGGCGCGGGGCTGAGGTAGATGCTGTCCGGCCCCAGCCCGTACAGCGCGCGCGCGAGCATCATCAGCACCGTCGGCGCGGCGATATCGGGGTCCTCGGGCAAGGCGACGCGCACGCCCTTGGGTCGCCCGGTGGTGCCGGAGGAATAGAGCATGTCGATGCCGGCGCGTTCGTCGGCGATCGGGGTGGCGGGCTGCGCGGCGACCGCATCCTCCCAGCGCTCCCAGCCGGGCACGGCGCCTCCGACTGCAAAGCGGAGCGCGGCGGTCCCCACCGCACTCGCGTTACCGGCCAGACTTGCCGAAACCACCAGCAGCTTCGCCCCTGAATCTCCGACGATATACTCCAATTCGGATGGGGTAAGCTTGGTTGAGATGCACACGAAGAACAGTCCGGCCCTTTGCGCGCCCCACGCAATGTCGTAAAATTCCGGGGTATTCTCCAGCATCAGCGCGATCGTATCGCCCGCCACCAGCCCGCGCGCGCGGAACAATTGTGCGGCGCGGTTGGAGCGCGCGTCTAGGTCGCCATAGCTGATCGTCTCGCCCGTTTCCGCGACGATCAGCGCAGGCTTGGCGGGATCGGTCCGCGCATGGATGCTCGGGTGCGACATGTCTGGGCCTCTCCAGGCTTCTGGTTTCGTTTTGCAACGCGAATGCTAGCCGCCCGCTTCGGGCGCGGCAAGCCGATAGCCGACGCCCTTTTCGGTATGCAGCATTGGTGCGTCGAAACCGCGATCGAGCTTCGCGCGCAACCGCGACACGTGCGCCGCGACGAGGTTCGTGCCGGGATGAAAGCGCAGGCCCCACACCGCGCTCAGCAAGTCTTGGTGCGAGACCACGGTTCCTGCGCGCTCCGCCAGATAGAGCAACAGGCGATATTCGCGCGGCAACAGATCGAGCGCGCGCCCGTCGCGTGTCGCCGAGCGGTCGACCCGGTCGATCCTGAGCGGCCCGATCCGCAAAGCGGTCGGCACCCGCCGCACGAGCGCCGCCAGCCGCGCCGCGATTAGCCCGTTACTCGCCGATAGCGCCACCGCGTCATCGGCCCCGGCATCGATCGCTGCCGCAACCGCGGCATCGCCGCCGCGCACGACGTGGAGCGTCGGGATGTGGTGCGTGGCTTCGGTGCTCCCGCGATCGCCGACGAAACGCACCCCCGCCCGGACGACTGCACCCGTCGCCACCAGCCGCAAGCCGCGCTTAGCCATTTCGGCACCGAGGCCGGGGCGCACGACGCCAAAGGCGAGAACCGATTCCACTGCAGACAGCTATAATCACTGCCTGATGCGTAATTGCCGCAATGCTACTCCATTACGGACCTAATCAGCGAACGCGCGGTTTGCGCGACATATGGGTCGGGATCGTCCGCGCCCCGTTCAAACACCGCGATCCGCGCCGCGCGATCGGCCTCGCACGACGCGAGCGCACGCAGCGCCGTCACCCGCATCCGCGCGGCGGGATGGCGCAGCGCGAGCTCCCCCGCCAGACCACGCCCGGCCTCCCCGCCATAGTGCACCGCCAACGCCACCAGCGCCTCGGACGGCGCGGTCGTCAGCCCCTCGGCGATCGTGCCCGCCGCGACATCGAAGCGGAACTGGTCGCACCACGGCTGCGCGCGATCGAACGCCAATATGTTGAGCGAGACCGACAGACTGTCGGGTGGCAATTGCACATGGACGTCGCGCCGCGCGCGGTAGAGCAGCACCTTGCCCTCCTCCAGCCGCGAGCGTTCAACGAAGCGCAGGCCCGCATGCTCGCCGGCCACCCCGACGAGCGCATCCACGTCATAGTCGTAATAATCGCTCCAATAGCCCGGCCCCTGATAGCCGACCGTCAGGAAGGAGAAATTATGGTCGTGCGGCAAATCGTAGAAAAACGGCGACGTGCCGCTCGCGCGCACCACCGCGTCTTCGCGCGCAGGCCAAAAGTTCGCGCGCAGCACGTACCGGCCGTTGGGCGGGCGCAGCATGAACACTTGCGCCCCGTACGCATTGCCCGCCGATTGGCCCGAACAGCGATCCTCCAATTCGGCGATCACGAGATCGGCGAGGAAAGTGCGGTTGCGCCCGAGCCGCGCGAGCAAGGACCCGAGCGCGGCGAGCGACTCTTCGTCGCGCGGATCGAAGGCGCTGGCGTCGAGCGCATCGGCGAGATCGTCGAGACCGATCGCGTCGCCTCCGCCCGGATCGATGACGCGCGGCATCAGGCCGCCAGTCGCTGTTCGATCATCGCGAGCGTCGCGTTGGCCGCCGCGCGGACCTCGGCATTAGGATCGCCCGCCGCCATCTCGCGCAGTCGCGGCAATGCCGCACCCGCATCGCTCGCCAACCATTCGCGCATCGCCGCCCAGCGCAGGAAAAAGGCGGGGTCGCGCGTCGTGGCGGCAAAGCACGCCTGGCTGCCCTGCCTTCCGGCAAGCCGCAGATAGGCCAACAGCATTTGCGTACGCGCCGCGCGGTCATCATTCGTCGCGATCCGCACCAGTGCGCCGGTGTCGATCGCATATTCGCGCGCATAGGGGATGGTTTGCGCGCGGAGCGTTGCGCTCAGCGTCACGACGTCGCTGGTCGCATCGGCGATAACATGGCCCTGCGTCCGCCCGTCGATCCGCACGACATCGCCATCCGCGAGACGAAGCTCGGGCACCAGCACGCAAGGCTTTCCGGTCGCCGCCGAAAAATCCGCGCGCATCGGCTCGGCCTCCCAGCGCCGCATCCGCGCGTTCCCTGCACGGACATAGCGCGTCACCGTCACACGCCCCGGAATGACGATCGTGCGGGGTGGCGGCACGGCGGCGAGCGCGTCGGCGGACAGCACCGTCGCCGCAATCGACACCGCCGCCGTTTCGAACAGCACCGTCCCGATCCGCAAGCCATCGCGCGCGATGCGAAACGGTGGCTCGAACCACGGATCCTCGGCCAGCGCGGCAATGAGCGGCGCGATCAGTTCGCCGACCCAGCGATAATCGCTGAGCAACGTCGTAACGGCACTCTCGACCGCAACTTCGGCGAACAGCGATTCCAATGCGCGATACGGCGCGCTCGCCCGGAACGCGGCGGCAACAGCGAAAGACCGCCCCGCCGCCGCGTCCAGCGTAGCCCGGTCGGGCAGCGCCGTCATACGATGGGATGCACCTCATAGATCAGGATCGCGACGCCGATGATGTAATCGAACACGTCATCGCCGACCTGCTCGAGTGACCGGATCGCGCCGCTCGTGCCGACTTGCGTCGCGAGATCGACGATATGGTTGATATCGATGCTGAAAATTTCCATCTCTGGCCCCCATGGAGCGGATGAGTCCGCGCCCCCGAGGGTAAGTCGGCGGTTAGTCCCCCGCTTAGTTAAATCGCTGTAACATGGCGGAAGAGCGCAAACCCTTGCGTCAATGCTGCGTTGCGGTACGAACGGACGTATGTTTCCCGATCCGCCTCCCGCTTTCGATCCGCAACGCTTCTTCCGCCACGGCGTCGGCGGCCATGGTGGATTGCTGGGGCTCACATATCACGCGCACGGGCCCGATTGGGCCGAACTGCTTTTGCCGTACCGCGCCGAACTGATCGGCGATCCGGACAGTGGCGTGCTTGCCTCTGGTCCTATTCTCACGATGATGGACATGGCGACCAGCCTTTCGGTGTGGACTCGGCTCGGTCGCTTCCGCCCGCATGCGACGCTCGATCTGCGGATCGATTATCTGCGCCCCGCGACGCCGGGCAAGGCGGTGATCGGGCGCGGCGAATGTTACCGCATCACGCGCTCGATCTCGTTCGTGCGTGGTCAGGCGCATGATGGCGACCCGGCCGATCCGCTGGCGCATGTTGCGGGCACCTTTATGTTTACCGACGCACCGGTCGAGGCGGCCGCATGAAATTGCCGCCTTATGCTGATCTGCTGGGCATCGCGCCGGTGGGCGGTGATGATCCGACGCTGCTGACGATGCCGAGCGCCGACACGGTGCTCGGGCGGCCGGGCTATCTCCATGGCGGCGCGATTGCCGGTTTGCTCGAAATGGCCGCGATCGTCGCGTTGCGCAACGCACTCGCGGTCGAGGGAGGTGGGCAAATCAAGCCGATCAACGTCACCGTCGATTTCATGCGCGGCGGGCGTGAAAAGCCGACCTTCGCGCGCGGCAGCGTCACGCGGCTCGGCGGGCGCGTTGCCAATGTCGAGGCGATCGCATGGCAGGACGATGCCGCCAAGCCGATCGCGGCGGCGCGGATGAATTATCTGATTGTGCGCGGCTGAGCCGCAGGCTTATCGCCGGACCTTGTTCGCTTCCAATCCGGCGCGAAAATCGTCGGGTAAGGTGGTGATCCCGCCGCTCGCGCTCATCACGATCACGACATCGCAGGTGGCAACGCATTCGCCCTTCTGGAACGCCGCCGACAAGATGTGCCAGCTGCGATTGCCGATATCGCCGATGCCAGTCGCGATCTCGACATCGCCGGGGAAGTAGCTTTCGCCCAGATAATTGATCTCGACCTTCGCGACGAGCCAGCGATGCCCTGCCCAACCGGCCAAATTCATCGAGCGGTTGAAGCGCACCCGCCCGCTTTCGAACAAGGCCGCCATGGCGACATTGTTGATATGGCCGAGCACGTCGAGATCCTGAAAGCGCGTCTGGATCGATTCGCTGTGCGGATAGGATGCGGGGTCTGTCCGCCAGGATTCGGGTTTGGCCATCGCGGCGGCCTACAGCCCGCTCGAGAACACGTCCAGCTTGCCAAGCTTCACGCCGTTCGACCGCAGGATCGCGTAGAGCATGCTGGCGTGGAACGCGATGTTGGTCGCCGCGAACACGGTGATCCACTGCGCGGCGGGCATGGTGGGCTCCATATTCGGGCCGAGCGGGGCCGTGAGGAGCACATCGTCGCGACCGGCGAATTGTTCGGGCGTCAGCGCCGCGAGCCACGCCTTGGCGGCAACGATCGCGGCCTGATAGCCAGCGACATCGAGATCGGCGGTGACCGGGGTAGGCACCGGCAGATCGAGCGCGCGCGCGATCCACGATTGCGAGAAGTTGATGACGACCATCGCCTGGAACGGCAGCGGGTGCATGTCCTCGGCGAGCCGCCAGCCGAGCATGTCCTGTTCGGTGATGCCCTTCTCGGCGGCGAACGCGCTTCCCTTGGTGAGAAGGTGCGCGACGGTGTCGAGCTGGCGGCGGAAGAGATCGACGAAGCTGAAGAGAGTGGTGGTCATGGGGAGGGCTCCAGAAAATCCCCCTCCCGCTTGCGGGAGGGGTTAGGGGAGTAAGAAGGCGGCGGGCGCGTCAGCGGGGAGCCATCCGGATCGCGCCGTCGAGACGCACGTCTTCCCCGTTAAAGTAGCTATTCTCCAGCATCGTCAGCGCGAGATGCGCATATTCCGCGGGATTGCCGAGCCGCTTCGGGAAGGGGACCGAGGCGGCGAGATTGTCCTTCACTTGCTGCGGCGCGCCCTGCATCAGCGGGGTTTCGAAAATGCCGGGCAGGATCGTGTTGATGCGGATGCCTTCGCCCATCAAATCGCGTGCGATCGGCAGCGTCATGCCGACAACGCCGCCCTTGGAGGCGGAATATGCCGCTTGGCCGATCTGGCCGTCCTCGGCGGCGACGCTCGCGGTCATCACGATCGCGCCGCGTTCGCCATCGGTGCCGGGGGCGAGCGTCAACATGCCGGCCGCCGATTTGGCGACGCAGCGGAAGGTCCCAATCAGATTGATCTGGATCAGCCAATCGAACGCCGCGAGCGGGAAATGCTTGATGCTGCCGTCTTCCTTGGATCGGCTCGCGGTCTTAACCGCATTGCCCGTGCCGGCGCAGCATACGAGCACCGCTTCCTGCCCATGCGCGGCGCGCGCCTTGGCAAAGCCCTCATCGACCGATTCGTCGGAGGTGACGTTCACCTTGCAAAAGATGCCGCCGATTTCGGCAGCGACGGCTTCGCCTTTTTCGTCCTGAAGATCGAAGATCGCGACCTTGACGCCCTTGGCCGCCAGCGCGCGCGCGGTGGCTGCACCGAGGCCGGAGGCGCCGCCGGTGACGACGGCTGCGGTGGTTGAATCGAGTTTCATGTGGGTTCTCCCTGTTTGAACGTCGTCACCCCAGCGCAGGCTGGGGTCTCGTGGTTCTGGCGTGCTGCCTGCCCCATGAGACCCCAGCCTGCGCTGGGGTGACGGAGAAAATTAAAGCCGCTCGATGATCGTCACATTGGCGATGCCGCCGCCCTCGCACATCGTCTGCAGGCCGTAACGCCCGCCCGATGCCTTGAGCGCGTGGACCAAAGTCGCCATCAGCTTCGTGCCGGAAGCGCCGAGCGGGTGGCCGAGCGCGATTGCGCCGCCATTGACGTTGAGTTTCGCGTGATCGCCACCAGTATGCTTCAGCCACGCCAGCGGCACGGGTGCGAACGCCTCGTTGACTTCGTACAGATCGATCTCGTCGATCTTCATGCCCGAGCGTTGCAGCGCGCGGTCGGTCGCGAAGAGCGGTTCCTCGAGCATGATGACCGGGTCGCCGCCGGTGACGGTCAAATTCACGATCCGCGCGATCGGGGTGAGGTTGTGCGCCTTTAGCGCCGCCTCGCTGACGATCATCACCGCGCTCGCGCCGTCGCAAATCTGGCTGGCATTGGCGGCCGAAATGCTGCCGCCCTCCTGCAGCAGCTTGACCGAGCCAATGCTTTCGAGAGTCGCGTCGAAGCGGATCCCTTCGTCGGTCGCGTGCGAGATAACGCCCTCGGGCGTTTCCACGTCGATCGCGACGATCTCATCGGCGAACGCGCCACACTCGGTGGCGACGATCGCGCGGCGGTGACTTTCGAGCGCGAAGGCGTCGAGCTGCTCGCGATTGAAGCCATGCTTCTTGACGATCATCTCGGCGCCCATGAACTGGCTGAACATGATGCCGGGATACTTTTCCTCGAGCCGCGGCGATTTGTAATTGCCCAGCCCCTCTTTCATGAACAGCAGCGCAGTCGATCCCATCGGCACGCGCGTCATGCTCTCGACGCCGGCGGCGATGACGATGTCCTGCGTGCCCGACATCACCGCCTGCGCGGCGAATTGCATCGCTTGCTGCGACGATCCACACTGGCGATCGATCGAGACCGCGGGGACGCTGTCTGGGAGATTCTTCGCGGCGAGCACGGCGTTGCGGCCGACCTGGCCCGCCTGCTGCCCGCCCTGCATTACGCAGCCCATGATGACATCGTCGACCGCTGCGCCATCGATCCCGGTGCGCGCGACGATCGCGTCGAGCACGTGGGCGGCCATGTCGACGGGGTGCGTTCCGGCAAGCTTGCCGCCCCGGCGGCCACCGGCAGTGCGGACTGCGTCCACGATATAGGCTTCGGCCATGCTCGACTCTCCGATTGGGTTGTTGTTTGCAACGCTATTGCCGCGAACCGGCGCGGTCGGCAAGGTGGATTGGCGTACCCGATGATCGAAAGGCTTGAAACATGAACGTGAGCGAGGCGATTGCGGCGCGTCGATCGGTGCGCGGATTTCGCAGCGACCCGGTCGATCCGGCGGTGCTGCACGGCATCGTCACGAAAGCTGCCCGCGCGGCGACGGGAGGCAATTTGCAGCCGTGGCATATCGATGTGCTGACCGGGGCTCCGCTCGACGCCTTGAAGGCGGCGACGCTGCACAAAATCATGTGGGGTCAGCCGGAGACTCCAGCGTACGACATCTACCCGTCGGAACTCGTCGCGCCGTATCGCGACCGGCGCTTTGCGGTGGGGGAGGCGATGTACGCCGAAATCGGCATCCCGCGCGAGGACAAGGCCGCGCGACGGCTGTGGTTCGCGCGCAATTTCCAGTTCTTCGGCGCGCCCGCCGCTTTGTTCTGCACGGTCGATCGCCGGATGGGGCCGCCGCAATGGTCCGATCTCGGCATGTATCTGCAAAATGTGATGCTGCTCGCGGTCGAAGCCGGGCTTGCCACCTGCGCGCAGGAATGCTGGGCGATGTATCCGGAGACAGTGGCGGCGGCGATCGACATTCCGCCGGAACGGATGCTGTTCTGCGGCATGGCGATCGGGTTCGAAGACACCGAAGAGCCCGCGAACCGCTTGCGCAGTGCACGGGCTCCGGAAGGGGAGTGGTTGCGGATTCAGTCTTAACTCCTCCCCGGCACGGGGAGGTGGCATGCGAAGCATGACGGAGGGGGCGTGCCGCAAGCGGAACGCTCGCGGCACGCCCCCTCCACCATTCGCTAAATGCTCATGGTCCCCCTCCCCGTTCCGGGGAGGAGTGAAATCAACCCGCCGCTGGCGAACGGCGACCGCCGCCGCCTTGTTGGCCGCGACCGCCATTGCCGCCGGGGCGGCCCTGGCCAGGCCGACCTTGACCGCCGGGGCGGCCCTGCCCACCCGGACGGCCTGCGCCGCCAGCGTTGAAGGGCCGTGCGCCGCCAGCCGGACGATCCCCGGTTGGGCGCGCGGCATGCGTCGCCTTGGGCGGGGCGCGGTGGCGGCCCGATTCGTCGCGGCGCTCGAACGTGTCGGAGCCGGCCGGACGCGCCGCCTTGATCCGTGCCGCTTCGGCCATGAAGCCTTCGGGCAGCGGCAGCATGTCAGGCTTCACGCGCGTCAATTTCTCGATGTCGCGGAGATACGTCCGCTCGTCATCGGCGCAGAAGCTGATCGCGATGCCCGATGCGCCGGCCCGCGCGGTGCGGCCGATGCGGTGGACATATTGCTCGGGCACGTTGGGCAATTCGAAGTTGAACACATGGCTCACCCCCGAAACGTCGATGCCGCGCGCGGCGATGTCGGTGGCGACGAGCACCTTGGCCTTGCCCGATTTGAACTCGGCGAGCGCACGTTCGCGTTGCGGCTGGCTCTTATTGCCATGGATCGCGTTCGATTCGATTCCGTTGGCGGCGAGCAATTTCACGACGCGGTCGGCACCATGCTTGGTGCGGGTGAAGACCAGCGCACGCTCGACGGCTTCGTCGCGCAGCAGGATCGTCAGCATCGCCTGCTTTTCGCCCTGGTTGATGAAGACGACCTTCTGCTCGACGCGCTCGGCGGTGGTCGCGACGGGCGCGACCTTAACGGTCTGCGGATCGTTGAGGAACTGGTTGGCCAGCTCGCGGATCGCATTGGGCATCGTCGCCGAGAAGAACAGGGTCTGGCGCTGCTTGGGCAGCATCCGGACAATCTTGCGCAGCGCGTGGATGAAGCCCAAGTCGAGCATCTGGTCGGCTTCGTCGAGCACGAGGATTTCGAGCATCGCGAGGCTGACGAAACGCTGCTCGATCAGATCGAGCAAGCGGCCCGGCGTGGCGACGAGGATGTCGACGCCGCGGCTCATGTCCTGCCGGTTCTTGTTGATGCTGGTACCGCCGAACACCGTCGCGACCGACATTTTCGAGAATTTGCCATAGTCGCGGGCGCTCTCGGCGATCTGGCTGGCGAGTTCACGCGTCGGCGCAAGCACCAGCATGCGGCAATGCGTCGGCAGCACGCGCTTTTCATTGTTGACGAGATGCTGGATCGACGGGAGCACGAACGCTGCCGTCTTGCCGGTGCCGGTCTGCGCGATGCCGAGCAGATCGCCGCCTTCGAGCAGGATCGGGATCGACTGCTTCTGGATCGGGGTGGGGGTGGTATAGCCCTTGGCTTCGAGCGCGCGGACGAGCGGCTCGGCCAGGCCGAGTTGTGCGAAAGTCATGATAGTTCAGTCCATTGCATAGGCCATGGACGCACGCCTTTTGGGCGCACGAATGGCGGGGGAGAATGACACCCCGCGTGAAAAGGGAAGTCCGTTGAAAAACGACCGAGGCGGAGCTTGGACTGCCTTTGCGGCACATCCGATCACGCTGCATGACGCCTCGATGGAGCGCAATTACGCGCGGCGACAGAAAATGTCAAGGTGAGCGCGGCGGGGCGGGGAGCGCGCCGTGCCGACGAAGCCTCGTTATTCCGTAAAAGTCAAAAAAGTTAGGCGATGAGCAGTGTTCGCGCAGGCGCTGCGTCACGGTGGTGAAGGGCTGCGGGACGGCGCGCCCCGCCTAAAGTCACACTAGAGTCGCACCATTGACCGTGGAGAGATGCTCAGCTGCGACGGCGATTGGCACAAAAAGGGTCAACCACGCGGTCGAGGGCGTGGGACAACGGAGGTAGCGACGGTGTGAAAGAGCAGATTACCAAGGCTGCCACATTCGCGGCATGTAGGACAGGGAGTGTCTGGGATTGGCGGAAAGCTGCCATTGGCAGCGCGTCTGCCGAAGCAGGTCACCAGAAGGGCTTTTCGCCTGCCGCCAGTTCATAGCCATGGTTGTACGCGTCGGTGAAGTCGGCACCTTCCACCTTCGCGCCAGCGAAAATCGTTGCGCAAAGTGCTGATCCCCGGAAATCAGACCCGGAAAGATCAGCGTCGGTAAAGTCGCAAGTTTTCACGTTCGCGTGGATAACAGCGTTCTTTAGAGAGGCGTTGCGGAACGACGCCGTTACAAAGCAATCAAAAATCTCAATATTGTCCAGACTTGAGCCAACGAGAGCATCCGATCCATCATCGCTAATATCTAAGTTGTGGAAACGCCTCTGCCCCGAGGCATATCTACGCAGTAGCTCCGACTGTGTTATATCTTCGTGCACGACGATCATGTCCGCATCTATAGGCTGCTTTGTCTGCCCCTCCAACCCGCCTTCGGCGCTCGCGATCCATCACAGTGGGATGTCGCGTGTAGCCAAATCGAATGTCCGAAACTGGGCGGAAGCCGCCGCGCAGGTTCCGCGTGCGACACTCGCCCTGCCAGCCCTACCGCTCATACGCCTTGGGCAACACCCCTTCGCCCGGCAGCATATACCGATCGCGCAAAGCATCCTGCCGGGTGCGCAGCGGTTGCTTTACCCCGTCGATATAGACCGCCGCGACGCCCGTCCCCAGTTCCAGCGGATCGCCGTCCCAGATCACCACATCGCCGCGGCGGCCAGCTTTCAGCGAGCCAATCTCTCCGCCCATGCCGATCGCTTCGGCGGGGACCGAGGTGATCGCGGCGAAGGCGGCGTTCCAGTCGAGCCCGGTCGCGCCGGGAAGCTTGGTCAGCGCGACGAGATTGCCGGCATATTGCTTTTCGAGCCGCGCCTGCCGCGCTTCGTCATCGTTGATCGTGCCGATGCCGACCATCACGCCCGCTGCCTTCATCCGCCCGATGTTCGATTGGGTCGAGCCGAGTTCGTCGAAGCTCGCGGGCAAATCGGTGAGTGCCGAGGCGATGACCGGGATGCGCGCGGCGGCGATCTGGCTCGCGACGAGCCAGCCTTCCGCTGCACCGACGAAGACCAGTTTGAGGGCGGGATAGTCGCGCTTCAGATCGATCAGCGCGAGCATGTCTGACGCGCGTTCGACATGGATGAGCAGCGGCATCGTACCATTCGCGACCGGCACCAATGCCGCAGCATCGGCGCGCGTCAGCAGCGCGTCCTTGCCCTGATCGGGATAGGCGGCGGGCGCGCGGACATAATCCTTCACTTGCGCGAGCGCGTTGCGGAACGTCGCGATCATCGCCGGGCGGCTGTTGCCGGAGCGTGATCCGCCGCCGCCATATTCCATGAACTGGAAAGCGCGGGGTTTGGTGATCGGCGCGCGGTCCGCGCCGAGATCGATCACCGCGCCCAAGCCGGCGAAGATCGATCCGTCATTATCGGGCGCGACGATCGCGCGCGTAATGCCCTCGGCGCGGTTGAGCGGGATCGACGATGTCGCCGGGTTGACCGCAGGCGCGACATCGATTGCGGCGTGGAACGGGCTGCCGCGCGCGGCGGTGTCGTTGGTTTCCTCGATCCCGTCGGATTCGACGATCCCCATCCGCGTGAAGCCCGCAACGATGCCGGGGGTGACCCACTTACCGCCCGCATCGACGCTCGGCATGCCCGCCGGCACCGCGACCGACTTGCCCGCCGCAATCACGCGGCCGTCCCGTACGACGACCGTGCCGCCCTCGATCGGCGCGGAGCCGTCGCCGATGACGAGCTTGGCGTTGGTGATCGCGACGCTTTGCGCGGTGGCGGGAGTCGCGAGAAACGCGACGCTGAGGAGCAGGAGGCGCTTCACTTCACATCTCCCGAGCCGGGCTGGCCAAGTTCGAAATCGGACACCGGTCTGAGTTTCGGATTGGACGAATCGTAGAGCAACGCCCCGTCGATCCACACCTTTTCGGGGCGGGTATAAACGCTGAACGGGTTGCCGTTCCACAGCACGACATCGGCCATCTTGCCGGGTTTCAGGCTGCCGGTTTTGTCGGCGATGCCGAGCGCCTTGGCGGGGTTATAGGTCAGCCATTCCCACGCGACCGCATCGGAAATGTCGATCCCGGCGCGCCGGCCCGAGGCGAGTGCCTTGGCGACTTCTTGGTTCAAGCGCTGGATGCCGTTGGCGTCGTCGGAATGGATCATCCCGCACGCGCCATTCTTTTGCAGCAGCGCGAGATTCTCGCCGATCGCGTCGTACGACTCCATCTTGAAGCCCCACCAATCGGCCCACACCGCCGCGCAGGTGTCGTTCGCTTTCAGCAGATCGGCGATCTTATAGGCTTCGGTCGCGTGGTGGAACGCGCTGACATGATAGCCGAATTCCTTCGCCATATCCATGACGATGGCCATTTCGTCGGCGCGGTAGCAATGGTTCTGGACGAGGATTTCGCCCGACAATACGCCGCGCAGCGTGTCCATCGCGATGTCGCGGCCGGGCGCTTCGCCGCCGTCTTTTTCGTATTTGTCCCATTTGCGCTTGTATTCGACCGCGCGCGCCCAAGTCTGGCGATCGACCGCAATGTTGCCCATGCGGGTCGACGGTTGGCGGCCCTTGCTGCCATAGACGCGCTTGGGGTTCTCGCCGCACGCCATTTTGAGGCCGTACGGCGCGCCGGGGAATTTCATGCCCTGTTCGGTGCGGGCATAGACGTTTTTGATCACGACCGATCGCCCGCCCATCAAATTCGCCGAGCCGGGCAGGATCTGCAGCGTGGTGACGCCGCCATTGGTCAGCGCGCGGCTGAACCCGGGGTCCTGCGGCCACACGCTATGTTCGGCCCAGACGTCCGCCGTGACCGGGCCGGTTGCTTCGTTTCCGTCGGAATTGGCCTGTACGCCGGGCGAAGGATAGTCGCCGAGATGGCTGTGAATATCGATGATCCCGGGGGTGAGCGTCTTGCCGGTGCCGTCGATGACCGTCGCGCCCGCCGGGGCGGCGATGTTCTGGCCGAGGCTGACGATTTTGCCATCGGCGAACAGCACCGATCCATCGTCGATCCGTCCGCCTTCGCCATCGAAGATCGTGACATGGGTGACGAGCGTCGGCACGCCGGGATAGGCTTTGTAGGTCGAGGGGAAGGGGTCGTGGCTATAGCCTTTGCCGAGGCCAGGGCCGGATTTGGTCGCGCTGGACGAAGCAGTGGCAGGCTTGGCCCCGCCATCGGTTGCGCAGCCGGCGAGCAGCGCGAACGCCGTAACCGTCGTGAGCAAGGTTCGCGAAGTGGCGGTCCTGACGTTGCGGATCATGCATTCCCCTTGGCCTTCGGCCGTTTGCTTTTCGCGGCGACAATCCGGGCTTCCCGGTGGTGTGTCAATGCACTGAGGCGGTTTCCACACAATTGCCACAATCTGCCCCAAAAAAGCCTTGATTCATTTCCCATTGATCGAGTATGGATTGATTGTGCTTGGGAAGCCGCGGCGGGACACCGCGACTTGGGCACCGAATCTGGAGACGATGATGATGAAAAAGATGATTGGACTGGCGCTCGTGGCCAGCCTCGCTTTGCCGCTCGCAGCGTGCGACTGGGGCACCGGCAAAAAGGCCGATACGACGACGCTGAATGAGAATGGCCCCGCCAACGAAAGCGAGATCGGCAATAGCATCGCCGGCACCGATGGCGCCGACAATGCGACGCTGGTCGATCAGGCCGGACCTGCGACGAATACGACCGAAGGTAACACGATGTAATCTGTTGCCCCGTCATCTTGCTTGACGGGGGATCAGGCCCGACGGGACGCCGTCGGGCCCTTTCTTTGCGCTACAGCGAGCGCCCGATCAGTTCCTTCATGATCTCGTTGGTACCGCCGAAGATGCGCGTTACGCGCGCCGCGCGCCAGGCACGCGCGATCGGATATTCGTTCATATAGCCGGCACCACCATGCAGCTGCAGGCACTTGTCCATCACTTCCCATTGCAGATCGGTGTGCCACAATTTGGCGGCGGCGCCTTCTTCGTTGGTCAGCTCACCCTTCAAATGCCGCGCGATCGCCCAGTCGAGATGCGCCCAGCCGACTTGCAATTTGGCCTTCAAATCGGCGAGCACGAAGCGCGTGTTCTGGAAATCGAACACCATCCCGGCGAACGCCTTGCGCGTCTTGGTGAACTCGACCGTCTCGTCGAACGCCTTTTGCGCCGAGGCCTGTACCGACACCGCGATGCTGAGCCGCTCCTGCGGCAATTGGCTCATCAGATAGATGAAACCCTTGCCTTCCTCGCCGAGGCAATTGGTGATCGGTACGCGGACATCCTCGAAGAACAATTCGCTCGTGTCGGCTGCTTCCATGCCGATTTTGTTAAGCTTGCGACCTTTCTTGAAGCCCTCGCGGTCGCTTTCGACCAGGATGATCGACATGCCCTTCCACGCCGGCTTGGCATCGGGATCGGTCTTGGCGACGACCAAGGTCAGATCGGTATTCTGGCCGTTGGTGATATACGTCTTCGAGCCATTGATGACGTAGTGATTGCCGTCTTTCTTCGCGCTGGTGCGGATCGCCTGCAGGTCGCTGCCGGTGCCCGGTTCGGTCATCGCGATCGCAGTGATGACTTCGCCCGAGACCATCTTGGGCAGCCAGTGCTGCTTCTGCTCTTCCGAGCCGTAGGTCTCGATATAGCCCGCGACGATGTCCGATTGCAGCGAGAAGCCGGCGGGGACACCGTTATACGACATTTCCTCATCGACGATTGCGTTATAGCCGAAATCGAGGCCCAGCCCGCCGTAAGCCTCGGGCGCGGTCGGGCAGAGCATGCCGATCTCGCCTGCCTTCATCCAGAAAGATTTGGGGACGAGCTTATTCTCCTCCCACTCATTGACGTGCGGCACGCCTTCCTTTTGCAGGAAGCTGCGCACGGTCTGGCGGAACGCCTCATGATCCTCGGTATAGGCGAAGCGTCCGGCGACGGTGTCGAGCGACGACATGGGGTAGGTCCTCTCTTGCAACTTGTTTTGGGTGGTGTGCGTGGCGCTGTAGGGCACGTCAACTCCCCATTTTGTCATCCCCGCGAAAGCGGGGACCCAGCTCGTGCCGCCGGAGATGGGTCCCCGCTTTCGCGGGGATGACAAGAGCTGTGCAGGGATGACAAGCGAGGCGAGAGGACTATGCTTGGAAAAAACGTTAGGAGAGCGCGTATGAAACTGGCCAGCCTCAAATCGGGTCGCGACGGGAAGCTCGTCGTCGTATCGAACGATCTCGCCTGGTATGCCGATGCAGGCCACATCGCGCCGACGCTGCAAGCCGCACTCGACGATTGGGACCGGCTGTTACCCGATCTGCAGAACCTCGCGACCGATCTCGAACATGAAATGATCCCGATGCGGCGCTTCCACGAACATGCCGCTGCGGCTCCGCTGCCGCGCGCCTATCAATGGGCGGACGGGTCGGCTTATGTGAACCATGTCGCTTTGGTGCGGCAGGCCCGTGCCGCCGAGATGCCCGACAGTTTCTGGCATGATCCGCTGATGTATCAGGGTGGATCGGACGGCTTCCTCGGCCCGCGCGACGCCATTCCGCTGGCTGATGAGGCGTGGGGCTGCGATTTCGAGGGCGAAGTGGTCGTCGTGACCGGCGACGTTGCCTTGGGCGCAAGTCGTGAGGAGGCGTTGGCCAGCGTGCGTCTGGTCGGGCTGACCAACGACGTGTCGCTGCGGAATTTGATCCCCGGCGAACTCGCCAAGGGCTTCGGCTTCTTCCAATCGAAACCGGCGAGCGCCTTTTCGCCAGTGTTCGTCACGCCCGATGCGCTCGGCGATTGGTGGCAGGACGGCAAACTCCACCGCAAGCTGATGGTCGACTTGAACGGCGTGCCCTTCGGCCGCGTCGCGGCGGGCGAGGACATGACCTTCGATTTCGGCACGTTGATCGCGCATGCCGCCAAGACGCGCGCGCTTGGGGCGGGGACGATCGTCGGATCGGGCACGGTTTCGAACCGCGATGCGGATGGCGGGCCGGGCAAACCGATCGCCGCTGGCGGCGTTGGCTATGCCTGCCTGGCCGAAGTGCGCACGGTCGAGACGATTACGGGCGGCGCTGCGGTGACGCCGTTCCTGAAGGCGGGGGATACCGTCCGCATCTGGGCCGAGGACGACAAGCACCACCCGATCTTCGGGGTGATCGAACAGACGGTCGCTTAAAGCGGCTCAATGAAAATCATGGCTTTTGATGGGGATCAGATCGCCATCGCCGCGCCGTTCGCGTGGTGGCCAGCTTTCGAGCGCGCGTTGCGGGGCGGGTTTCCAATTGGGCGCACGCTCGCGCGGATCGATCGTGCCGCCATGCGTCGCGCCGTCGCCGGGCATGGTCATGGCGGGCAAGTCCAGATCCCCGATCTGGCGGAGTAGCCCGGTCAAATCGGTGATGCGGTCGGCGATGACGTGGATCGTGCCGCTTTCGCATTGCACGCGCCCGATAATGCCGAGCATCGCCGCCGACATGACGGTGCGGCGTTGCGCCTCGAACCGGTCGGGCCACAGGATCGCGTTGGCGATGCCGGTTTCGTCCTCCAGCGTCACGAACACCACGCCTTTCGCGCTGCCGGGGCGTTGCCGCACGAGGATGAGGCCGGCGACCTCGACGCGGGTGCCATCCTTCAGCCCCTTCAAATCGCCGCAGCGCGTGATGCGCCGCAAATCGAGTTCGCCGCGCAGGAAACTGACGGGATGCGCGCGCAGCGTGAGTTGCGTCGAACGGTAATCCTCGACCACTTCGCGGCCCGCCGTGAGCGCGGTGAGCGTGACCTGCGGCTCGGCGGCGGATTCGGTGGCGGCGAATGCCTTTGTAGAGAATAGGGGCAGCGGCTTTTCGCCCAGTGCCTTCACCGCCCACAGCGCCTGCCGCCGGTCGAGGCCGAGGCCGTGAAAGCCATCGGCCTGCGCGATTTTCTCGAGCGTCCCGCGTGACACGCCGGTGCGCCGCCACAGATCCTCGACCGAGCCGAACGGGCGCGTTGCACGGGCGATCAGGATGCGGCCTGCTTCCTCCCCCGAGAGGCCGAGCACGATGCGCAGGCCCAAGCGGAGGGGGAGTCTTTCCTCCCCTCCCGCAGGCGGGAGGGGATTGAGGGGTGGGCTCGCGCTATCCTCAAGCGTCCCGCTGATGGAGGTCGGGCGCCCACCCCTCGGTCCCCTCCCGCTTGCGGGAGGGGAGGAAGAAGGAAGAAGAATCGTATCCCAATCGCTGCGGTTCACGCACAGCGGCTCGATCTGCACGCCATGTTCGCGCGCATCGCGGACGATTTGCGCGGGGGCATAAAACCCCATCGGTTGCGCATTGAGCAACGCCGCGCAAAACACATCGGGGTGATGGCATTTCAGCCAGCACGAGGCGTAGGCGATCTTGGCGAAGCTTGCGGCGTGGCTTTCGGGAAAGCCGTAGCTGCCAAAGCCCTCAATCTGTTTGACGAGGCGTTCAGCGAAGTCGAGCGTGATGCCGTTGCGGAGCATGCCCGAGATCAACTTCTCGCGAAATTCGCCGACGCCGCCGGTTTGCTTGAACGTCGCCATGGCGCGGCGCAACTTATCCGCCTGCCCGCCGGTGAAGCCGGCGCCGACGATCGCGACTTGCATCGCTTGTTCCTGAAACAAGGGCACGCCCAGGGTTTTCTTGAGCACGGCCTCGAGCGCCGGGCTGGGATATTCGATCTCGACCTTGCCCGCGCGCTGCTGCTCGCGGCGTTTGAGATAGGGGTGGACCATGTCGCCCTGGATCGGGCCGGGCCGCACGATCGCGACCTGGATGGCGAGATCATAGAAATTCTCCGGGCGCATCCGCGGCAGCATCGACATTTGCGCGCGGCTCTCGACCTGAAAGGTACCGAGCGTGTCGGCCTTGCAAATCATGTCGAAGGTCTTTGTATCATTTTCCTGCAAGGTCGGGCTGTCGAGCCGCAGGTCTACGCCCTTGTGCGCGCGGAGCAGATCGAACCCGCGGCGCATGCAGCCGAGCATGCCGAGCCCGAGAATATCGACCTTCATCAGGCCGATTTCCTCGATATCGGCTTTCTCCCATTCGACGACGCGCCGGTCGACCATCGCGGCGGGCTCCACGGGCAACAGTTCGTCGAGCCGACCATGCGACAGGACGAAGCCGCCGGGATGTTGCGACAAATGCCGCGGCGTGCCGATCAGCTGTCGGGCAAGGTCGAGCGCCAACGCGAGGCGCGGTTCACTCGCGTCCAGATTGAGCGCGGCGACATGCTCTTCGGGCACGCCTTCGCTCGACCAGCCCCACACTTGCGAGGCGAGTGCGGCGGTCATGTCTTCGGGCAATCCCAGCGCCTTGCCGACCTCGCGGATCGCGCCGCGCGAGCGGAAACGGCTGACCACCGCGGTCAGCGCGGCGTGGCGCTCGCCATAGGTTTCGTAGATCCACTGGATCACTTCCTCGCGCCGTTCATGTTCGAAATCGACGTCGATGTCGGGCGGCTCCTGGCGTTCGGTCGAAATGAAGCGTTCGAACAGCAAGGTATGCTTGACCGGATCGATCGAGGTGATGCCGAGCACGAAGCAGATCACCGAATTGGCCGCCGATCCGCGCCCCTGGCACAGGATTTCCTGACTGCGGGCGTAGCGCACGATCGAGTTGACGGTGAGAAAATAGGGTGCGTAGCCCATTTCCGCGACGAGCTTGAGTTCGTGTTCCAGCAAGTCGGTATAGGCCGACGGCGGGCTGCCATCGAAGCGCTCGCGCAAGGCAGTGCGCGCCATCGTTGCCAGCGCGTCCTGCGGGTTCTTGCCGCTGATGACGATCTCGTCGGGATAGCGATAGTGTTGCGTGATTTCGCGCAGCGAAAACGTGCAGCGTTCGACGATCGCCGCGCTGGCGCTCAGCGCCTCGGGGAAATGGCGGAAGCGGCGCGCCATTTCGGCAGGCGCTTTCAAATGCCGGTCGGCGCTGCGTTCGCGGCGGAAGCCGAGTTCGTCGATGGTGCATTTGTTGCGGATCGCGGTGACCACGTCCTGCAGCATCCGCCGATCGGGCGTATCGTAGAGCACGTCGCCCGTCGCGAGCGGGGCGAGGCCGAAGCGTCGCGCCGTCGCGGCCAGATCGTGCAAGCGCTGGGCATCGCCCGGGCGACGGTGCTGCGTCAGGCAGACATGCCCGTGATTCGGGAAAAGATCGGCCATCCAGCGCAAGGCGAGCGGATCGCCGGGATCGGCCAGACCCGGCACGAGCGCCGCGACAAGCCCGTCGGCATGCGCCGCGACATCTTCCCAATGGAGGAAGCATTTGCCTTTCTCGCCCTTTTGCGGATCGGCGCGGCCCTTGCCGAGCGTCAGCAACCGCGTGAGCCTGCTCCAGGCGGCGCGATCTTCGGGCCAGACGAGGATCGACGTTCCGTCCACCAGATCGAGCCGGCATCCGACGATCGGGCGGATGGGACAGCCGATCTTCGCCAGTTCGTCGCACGCGTATAAAGCGCGGACAACCCCGCCGACCGAGTTGCGGTCGGTCACACCCAAGGCCGACATGCCGAGCAGGGCGGCGGCCTTGAACAAATCCTCCGGGGAAGAGGCCCCGCGCAGGAAAGAAAAGTGCGTGGTGACCTGCAGCTCGCAATACGTCACCCGAACGAGCCGTGCATGAACCAGGCGAGGTCGCCGCTTTCGCTGCGTTCGCCATCGCCGCGGCGGAACAGCCAGAAGCGCTCGCCGACCTCGTCTTCGACACGGAAATAATCGCGGATGCTGTGGCGTTCGGTTGCGCGCTTCCACCATTCGCCGGTGATCCGTTCGGGCCCGTCGGCGCGCACCACCCGGTGCGTCGTGCCGCGCCAGGTGAAGCGACGCGGCGGCTGATCGGGCAGTTCGGCGAGCACATTGTCGAGCAGCTCGGGGCGCCGCAGTAACCGTACCGGACGCGGCCAGCGTGGGTGCCAGGGATGTACGTCCGGCGAACGATCGAGCTGCCGCACGTCGTCAGGCTTGAGCTTGGCGGCCGCGCGCGGCGGCGGATCGAGCGGCGCGACCGCGAGCACCGAACGTTCCGGAACGTCGCTTTCGTGCGGGGCGGTGCGCCACAGCTGATCCGACCCAATGCGGTTGGCGAGCGTGTCGATCAGCGGCGCGAGATCGGGCGCGCGCGCCTCCAGCGTTTCGGTAAAGGGCTCGGCACCGAGCGGATCGGCGCGGCGGACGTGGAGCGCGAGCGCGTCGATGCCGTAGCCCGGCGCGATTTCCTCGATCCGCCGCAGCGTCAGGCGGAGCAGATGCGCGGTGTCGCGCGTCGGGCGGGCGAGGCCGATGCGCAGGCGTTGCGGGACGCCGTCGATGCGATCCGCGACCAGCTCGATCGCGCGCGCGCCGAGTCCGGCTTGCGCGAGCGCGGTGACGAGGCGTGGCATGAGGTCTCTCAGCCAATGCTCGATCGCGTCGGCGGTGGCGATCGGTTCGGCGAAGCGCTGCGTGACGACGATCGCTTCGGGCGGCACGATTGGGGTGAGCGGTTCGGGTAAGCGTCCGCTCGCCTGATCGAGCCGCGCGATCAGGCTGCCGCCGAAGCGCCGTGCGAGCGGCGCGCGGGGCAGCGCGGCAAGCTGTCCGACGGTGTCGACGCCGAGCCGCTTGAGCAAGTCGATCGCGCGCTCCTCGAGCCGAAGTGCCGCGGTGGGAAGCGGCGCGATCGCGTCGAAATGCGTGCCCGACGGGGAAAGCAGGATGGCGTCCCCGTTTCTTCTTTCGTCATCCCCGCGAAAGCGGGGACCCCGCTTTTCTTCGACCGCCGCAGAAGAAGCGGGGCCCCCGCTTTCGCGGGGGTGACGGGGTGGGGCGGGCAGGGCAAAGCGCGCCAGCGCCCAGGCCGCACCCGGCGTATCCGCGATGGCAAGGCGCGCGGTGAAACCGGCGCGGGCGAGCAGCCGCACGATGCCCCGCGCCATTCGCGCCTCCCCGCCGAACAGATGCGCGGCGCCGGTGATATCGAGGAACAGGCCGTCCTCCCCCGATATGGCGACGAGCGGGCACCAGCGCCGCGCGGCACGCAGCGCGAGATCGCGCAAGGCGGCGCGGTCGCCGTCTGGGTCGGCCGGGCGGATGTCGAGGTTCGGCACCAAAGCACGCGCTTGCGTTGCCGCCATGCCGGGGGTGATTCCCAATGCGCGTGCTGCCGGGGAGGCGGCGGCGATGACGAGTTTGTTGCCCTGCTGTTGGGTGGTGACGAGGGGGGTGGGGGGTGTGTCGAGGGCGGCAGTATTTCTCCCCTCCCTGGAAGAGTGTCGGGTGAACAGCGCCCCGCGCTGTTCAGGCCCTGCCGGGGGCAGGGCCGACCCGACACTGGGCTGGGGGTGGGTTCGTGTGGGTCGGGCGTGACGCTTCATCGCTAGCGACCCACCCCCAGCCCCTCCCTTCCAGGGAGGGGAGGGACTAGCCCGCGCATCGCGCACCGGGCTTCGCCCCTCGTCCGATGGCATCGGCTTGAACGGATGTACCCCCTCACTCCGCGCCCAGCGCGCGCCAGGGCGCCAGCCGCCGACGCGGGGCGTGGCGGATTGAGCAGCGTCGGTAGGCACAGCCTCAGGCGGCGCGGCGGTACGCTCGGCCTGCGCCGTCAGCCGCACGATCCGTTCGATCGGCCAATCGGGCAGGTAGAGCGAGGCGACCCGTTTCATCGCATGCCTCCATCGTCCATTCGGCGGATTCGCCGCCGCGTTGGCGGACCAGTTCCACCCGCCACATCGCGCGCCCGACCCCGGCCGCGCCGACCGGCAGCGCAGCGGAGGGGGCCGATCCGATCCGCCAGCGCGTCACCGCCGCCGAAGGCACGGCCAGCGGATTGCCGCCGCCCTTATTGCTCTCCGCCCGCGCATGTCGCTTCAACAGCAAGGCGACGGTCTTGCCGCCCTCCGCCGCGAGTTGCAGTCGTCGCGTATTGGGCATCGCCGCACGCTTCACCTCGCCGACCACCGCGCCGAGGCCACGGTGGCGCAGACCCTCCTCCATCAGGGCAAGCAGTTCGGCATCGTCGGCGGCCTCGGCATAGATCAGCCGTTCGGGCGCGAGCCCCGCCTGATACAGGCCGGGCGCGAACAGGTCGCGCCGCCGAACTACCCACAGCACCGGCCCCCAGGCGCGCGCCGCGATCCCGGCCATGAACAAGGTGGCGGCGGCATCGTCCGACGGGCTGGGGCTGGCCGCGGCGATTTCGTGGAGCGAATCGAGCCGCAGCCCGCCCGGCGCCAAGGCGCCATCGATCGCACTAATCCCGAACGGCAGCACCGGGCGCCGACGCAAGCCATCGCCCGCGACCTTCTTCAGGCTTTCGCGCAATTCGGCGACGATTGCGGCATGCGCCAAAGTGGCGGAAGGAAGGGCGGCGGAGGGCACAGGACACGACTCGCAGAAGCAGGATTGTTCCTATTTTGTTCCTTATCACCTCATCGAGTCAAGCACCTCCGTCACCGGAACGGGACAGGCCGTCGCATTCATAGCCGCGCGACCCTCTCGCCAAGTCCCGCGAAATTTTATAACAAGGAACGCAACGAACGAATCCGCGTGCCGACCGTTGGTTTTGCGCACGTCCCGCTGGAGAGACCATGGCAAGCGACCGCGTCCCTGCGCATTTGAAGCCGAATCTGCCGCCATTGTCGCTCTATGTGCCCGAACCCAAGTTCCGGCCCGGCGACACGGTTGATTTCACGCAAGTGCCGATTCCCCCGGCAGGGCAAGCGCGCCGCCCCGATATCGCCGATGCCGCCGACACATTCCGCGATCTCGCCTTCGATCTGGTCCGGGTGCTCGATGATTCGGGTCAAGCGGTCGGCCCGTGGAACCCGCGGCTTTCGCCAGATATGCTGCGCGCCATGCTGCGCAGCATGGCGCTGGTCCGCGCGTTCGACGAACGAATGTTCCGCGCGCAGCGGCAGGGCAAGACCAGCTTCTACATGAAGTGTACGGGGGAGGAAGCGGTCGCGGTGGCGGCCGCCTTTGCGCTCGATTATGAGGACATGTGCTTCCCGTCCTACCGCCAGCAGGGCCTGTTGATCGCGCGCGGCTGGTCGATGGTCGACATGATGAACCAGATCTATTCGAACAGCGCCGACCGGCTGTCGGGCAAGCAATTGCCGATCATGTATTCGGTGAAGGAAGCCGGGTTCTTCTCGATCTCGGGCAACCTTACGACGCAATATCCGCAGGCCGTCGGCTGGGCGATGGCGTCGGCGGCGAAGGGCGATACGCGGATCGCCGCGACCTGGTGCGGCGAGGGATCGACCGCCGAGGGCGATTTCCATTCGGCCTGCACCTTCGCGAGCGTGTACCGCGCGCCGGTGATCTTCAACGTCGTCAACAATCAATGGGCGATTTCGAGCTTTTCGGGCTTTGCCGGCGCCGAATCGACTACCTTCGCGGCGCGCGCGGTCGGGTACGGGATTGCGGGGCTGCGGGTCGATGGCAATGACGCGCTTGCCGTCTATGCCGCGACGGCGTGGGCGGCGGAGCGCGCGCGGACCAATCAGGGACCGACACTAATCGAGCATTTCACCTATCGCGCCGAGGGGCATTCGACCTCGGACGACCCCGGGCAATACCGCTCCGCCGGAGAGCCGACGGCATGGCCGCTCGGCGACCCGATCAAGCGGTTGAAGGAGCATCTTATCGCGATCGGCGAATGGGACGAGGACCGTCACGCGGCGCAGGACCTCGAATTGGCCGAATCGGTGAAGCGTGCACAGAAGGAAGCCGAAGCAAATGGCATCCTCGGCCACGGCCTGCACCAGCCGCTCGACACGCTGTTCGACGGCGTGTTCGAGGAAATGCCGTGGCATTTGAGGGAGCAACAGGCGCAGATGATCGCCGAAGAAACCGCAAGCGGGCGGCCATGGGCGCACAAGGCATGAGCGCGATCGATCGGCGCGGGTTTCTCGTCGCCGCCGGGTCGTTCGCCATCGGCGCTGCTGCACCGGCGCTTGGGCGCGGGTCCCAGACCGAAACGGTTGAACTTGTCGTCTCGGACAAGCGTCGCACGACGATGCTGATCGCCCGTCCTTCCCGAGTGCGCGGCGTAGCCCTGTTTTCGACTGGCCAAAGCTCGTGGCCCGAATATTACGCGCCGGTGCTGATCGAACTGCTGACGTCGCGCGGCTTTGCGGTACTCGCGCCGTTGCATGTCGATTCGGCGCGTTCTCCCGATCACGCCAAATTCAGCGCGCAAAGCGCGTTCTTCGAACGGATCGCCGAATTGCGCGCGACGTCAGCGCAGGCCGCCTCGCGCTTTCCGGGCAAGCCGTTGATCGCCGTCGGCCACAGCTACGGCGCGTTGTTCGCACTCGGGCTGGGCGGCGCGCTGGATTTTATCAAAATGCGCGATCCGAAGGTGCTGGCGGCGTTGTGTTTTTCCACACCGGGCAAGATCCCCGGGCTGATTGGCCCCGATGCTTATGCCACGTTGACGATCCCGACGCTGATGATCACCGGCACCAAGGATATCATCCCCGGCTTCGCCACAGATCCGGCCGTGCACCTGTTGCCGATCGAGACTGCTCCGATCGGTGATCGGTTCGCGATCAATGTTGCCAATGGCGATCACATGCTCGTTACCGACCGCGCCGTCATGGCACGCGTGCGTTCGCCGATTGTCGATTTTGTCGATGGCTTTGGGCTAGGCAAGGAGGAAGCGCGCGCCCGGGTCCGCCGCACGAAACCACTGCCTGGCGACCGCTGGATTGTTCGGGAACCGGTATGAGCGACACTATGACTCGCATGAACATGATCCAGGCGATCAATTCCGCCATGGACGTGATGATGGCGCGCGATCCCGACATTGTCGTGATGGGCGAAGATGTCGGCTATTTCGGCGGCGTGTTCCGCGCGACCGCCGGGTTGCAGGCGAAATTCGGCAAGACCCGCGTGTTCGATACGCCGATCACCGAATGCGGCATCATCGGCGTCGCGGTCGGCATGGGGGCCTATGGCCTGCGCCCGGTGCCCGAAATCCAGTTCGCCGATTACATCTACCCGGCGCTCGATCAGCTCGTCAGCGAAGCGGCGCGGTTGCGCTATCGCTCGGGCGGGGAATTCACCGCGCCGATTACGGTGCGGTCTCCCTTCGGCGGCGGCATTTTCGGCGGGCAAACGCACAGCCAGTCGCCCGAAGGCATCTTCACCCACGTCTCGGGCATCAAGACCGTCATCCCCTCGACCCCATATGACGCCAAGGGGCTGTTGATCGCCGCGATCGAGGATAACGATCCGACCATCTTCTTCGAACCCAAGCGCATCTATAACGGCCCGTTCGACGGGCATTGGGACAAGCCGACACAGAATTGGTCGCAGCATCCCGCGGGCGAGGTGCCGACCGGCTATTACAAGATCGAGCTCGGCAAGGCCAAGATCGTCCGCGCGGGCGAGGCGCTGACGGTGCTGGCATACGGCACGATGGTGCATGTGGCACTCGCGGTGATCGCGGAAGCGGGCGTCGATGCCGAGGTGATCGATTTGCGCACGCTGGTGCCGCTCGACATCGAAACGATCGCGGCATCGGTCAAGAAAACCGGGCGCTGCATGATCGTCCACGAAGCGACGCGGACCAGCGGCTTCGGCGCGGAACTGTCGGCACAAGTGCAGGAACGCTGTTTCTACCATCTCGAAGCCCCGATCGAGCGCGTGACCGGCTTCGACACGCCCTATCCGCACAGCCTGGAATGGGCCTATTTCCCGGGCCCCGTCCGCATCGGCGAGGCGCTCAAAAAGATCATGAAGGACGCAGGGTAATGGCGCGGTTCACGTTCAAGCTCCCCGACATCGGCGAAGGCATTTCCGAGGCGGAGATCGTCGCGTGGCATGTCGCTGTCGGCGACCGGATCGAGGAAGATCAGCAAATCGCCGACATGATGACTGACAAAGCCACCGTCGAGATGGAATCGCCGGTGTCGGGGGTCGTCGTCGAACTGGCGGGTGAAGTCGGCGAGTCCGTGTCGATCGGCGCGGCGCTGGTGGTGATCGAAACCGAGGGGGATTTTTCCGCGTCCGAAGCGCCTGCGTTGGAGCCGATGACCGATGAGGTGAAGGTCGCACCGCCGAGTCAGGAGCAGGTCGAGGTGGCGGAGCAATATGAGGCGGAGAATCCGGGGGTTGAGGAGCAACCTGCTCCCCCCCCTGGAAGGGTGGGGCTGGGGGTGGGTCGGCCAGAGGCGGTCGATACGCTCTCCCCACACCAACCCACCCCCAACCCCTCCCTTCCAGGGAGGGGAGACGCTAAAGCCCTAGCCTCGCCCGCAGTCCGCGCCCGCGCGGCGGACCTTGGCATCGACCTCGCGCACGTAAAGACCGAGTCCGACCGCGTTCGTCACAGCGATCTCGACGCGTTCCTGCGCTACGGGCAGGGCCAGGGCTATCACGCGCCGCACGCGTCGCACGCCCGCCCGGATGAAGCGATCAAGGTCATCGGCATGCGCCGCCGCATCGCCGAGAATATGGCGGCGTCGAAGCGGGCGATCCCGCATTTCACCTATGTCGATGAGGTGGACGTCACCGCGCTCGAAGCGATGCGCGCCGATCTCAACGCCAATCGCGGGCAGCGCCCCAAGCTCACCATGCTTCCGCTGCTGATCGCGGCGATCTGCAAGACCGTGCCCGCTTTCCCGATGATCAACGCGCGCTACGATGACGAAGCGGGCGTGGTCACGCGCCACGGTGCGGTGCATCTCGGCATGGCGACGCAGACCGATGCTGGCCTCACCGTACCGGTCATCCGCGACGCGCAGGACCGCAACGTCTGGCAACTCGCGACAGAAATCCTGCGGTTGGCCGAAGCAGCGCGCGCCAACAAATTGAAGCCGGATGAAATGGGCGGCGGCACGCTGACGGTGACATCGCTCGGCCCGCTCGGCGGGATCGCGACGACGCCGGTCATCAACCGCCCCGAAGTTGCGATCATCGGCCCGAACAAGATCGTCGAGCGGCCGATCTTTGTCGGCGACGAGATCGTGCGCGCCAAGCTGATGAACCTGTCGATCAGTTGCGACCACCGCGTCGTCGATGGCTGGGACGCGGCGAGCTTCGTCCAGGCGTTGAAGCGCTATCTGGAAACGCCGGTTTTGTTGTTCGCAGACTGAAGCGCCGACGGCAGGACGCGTCGGCTCCCAAAAGGGTGCGCGCGCCGCCTCGCTTGGCCCGTGCGGGTTCGGCCATGCTATCTGCCGGGCAGGAGGGCATTTGCCATGAAGCGTGAGGTACGGTTTCCCAATGCTGCGGGCATCATGCTCGCCGGGTCGATCGAGCTGCCGCCGGGGCGGGTGCGTGCGGTCGCGGTGTTTGCGCATTGCTTCACGTGCACCGCGCGCAGCCACGGCGCGCGGCGCGTGAGCCTCGCGCTCGCCGAACAAGGCATCGCCACGCTGCGCTTCGATTTCACCGGGCTGGGGGATAGCGAGGGAGCGTTTGCCGACAGCCATTTCAGCGCCAATGTCGACGATCTGGTCGCGGCGGCTACGTTTCTGGAGAGCGATGTCGGCGCGCCTGCGATCCTGATCGGCCATTCGCTCGGCGGTGCGGCGGTGATCGCGGCGGCGGAGCGCATCCCCTCGGTAAAGGCGGTCGTGACGATCGCTGCGCCGTTCGATCCGGCGCATGTCCTGCATCTCATCAAGGGGACGGAAGACATTGGCGAAGACCATACCGACGTGTCGATCGGCGGGCGTCCATTCCGGATCGGGCGCGATTTCCTCAATTCGGTCGCGGGGCAGGATCAGGCGGCACGCCTCGGGCGGCTGAAGCGCGCTTTGCTGGTGCTGCATTCGGCGACCGACGCAACCGTCGGGATCGAGAATGCCCGCGCGATTTTCGAAGCGGCAAAACATCCGAAGAGCTTCGTCGCCTTGAACGGTGCGGATCATTTGCTGACCGATGCCGAACAGGCAAGCTATGCCGCGATGATCATCGCTGCGTGGGTACAACCCTTCCTCGCACCGGCGATGCCGATCGATGCGGTGCCCGAGGGGCATGTCCGGGTAAGCTCGACCGAGGCGAAGTTCGTGCAGATCGTCGAATCCTCGGGCCATAGTTTCCTTGCCGATGAACCCTTGTCGGTCGGCGGCAGCGATCTTGGGCCGACGCCGTATGATCTGCTGCTGTCGGCGCTCGGAACCTGCACCGCGATGACGCTGCGGATCGTCGCTGCGAACGAAAACATCCCGCTGACGGGGGTTTCGGTGACGCTCAATCACAGCCGCCGCCATGCCGATGATTGCGCTGCCGCGGCCGGTGGCAAGCCTAAGCTCGAAGTCCTCGAACGCGTCGTCCGGCTCGAAGGCGAGTTGAGCGAGGCGCAGCGCCTGCGGATGCTGGTGATCGCCGACAAATGCCCGGTCCACCGTACGCTCGAAAACCATCCCCGGATCGAAACGCGGCTCGTCTAAGGCGTCCGTACGGAATTAACGCGGTTAAAATCCCGTAGAGCCTAGGTATTTGTAGTAAAAAGCGTTGATTCTGAATTTACCCACTGCTGTCAGTGTTTACTTAGGGCAATAGACGGTGATCATAACCGATCATCACATAATTGACTCCCGCCTTAAACAGGCAGACACTATTCTTGAGATCGACTCAGCCGATATCGCGCAAGAGGAGGGTTTTATGACATTATCCAAAGTAAAGATCGGGCTTGCATCAGTGGCAACGGCTGCCGGGTTCGCCGCGATAACGGCGGCGGATGCGCAACTTGTGCCGACGGACGCGGCACCTGTCTGCGCCATCGCACCGGCGACTTTCGCCGCCATGTTCGATGCGGGCAGCGTCACGCTCAATGGCCCGGTGAAGGCCGCCGACAGCACCGTGGTTCTGTCGCCCAACTGCCCGTTCTTCAGCTGGAGCCACCAGATGTTCCTGTGGCTCACCTCGCCCGCGCCGCGACGCTATGGCGGCGGCAGCCGCATCATGTTTTCGCCGAGCTTCTACACGGTCACGCCCGAAGACAGCAGCGGGCGGCGCACCTTCCTCCCCAATGTTGTCGGTCGTCCGGTCAACATGCTGCTGCGCGCCACCGAGCTCGGGCCACACGGGTTGCCCGCACTGGTCTCCAAATCGGGGCAGGTGATCGAAGTCGCGCGGCCCGATCGCGCCAAGCCCGTCCAGCCGATCATCCGGCTTGAATCCGGCGCACTAATGCGGGTGACCGATGTGTCGCGGGATTCGCAAGGGTTGCTGCGCTTCGTCGGCCCGAATGGCGCGGCGTTGCAGCCGCGTCGGCTGGTGTTGCCGAAGATCGATCGACCGGTCGCGAAGCTCGAAAACGGGCAGCTGTTGCCGGTCGTCTCCGCGAAGGCGCTCGATCAGGCGATCCAGGCGCGCAAGTTCATCATCCGCGGCACGCCAGTGTTTATCGACGCGAACAACGCCGTAATCGATGTCGAATCCGGCCAAGCTGATGGCGGCGTGCTGCTCTCACAGAACAATTCGCTGATCTATTACATTACCGTGGTCAACGATGTGTTCGCCTATCACCGCTCGATGCACGGTGCGGCAGTTATTCCGGCGATGAACAGCATCACCTTCCCGAAAACCATGGCCGACGCCAATGCCGTCAAACTCTTCGCCGCCGCCCATGGTCACACGATCACCGACCCGCAGGCACTCGCCGTCGAATCGAAAAGCAGCTGGATCGAGGCCTCGTCGGTGCCCAATCCGGCAGACTATATCTCGGTCAATGCCATGGTCCCGACCTTCGACAAGTCCGATCCCAATATGTGGAAGCCGGGTACGCCGAAGGTCGTCAAACTGGTGATGGTCGGGATCCACGTCGTCGGCAGCACCAACGGGCATGGCGAAATGGTGTGGGGCAGTTTCGAACATATGACCAACGCGCCCAATGCGAGCTATAGCTACACCGCCAAAACGGGCCCGACCACGACGATCACGAAAACCGTACCGCAAAATACGACCGGTGCCTGGCTGTTCACTCCCAATGGATCGGCCGGTCCGTTCAATCCGATGAATGCCAGCTTCGACAGCGGCAATATCATCGGCACGCCGGTTAGCTCCAGTCCGATCCTGCGGATGTTTCCCTGGGGTTCCAGCGGGTCGAACGTCGGACTCAATACGCAGGTCATTTCGGGCAATGCGAGCGTTATCTCGCAATTGATCCCCGGCGACGTGCGCGCAAAGTATTTCCAGCTCGGCTCGACCTGGACGATCGGCGGGGCGCCGCCCAGTGGCACCAATCAGGTCGGCACCAATCAACTGGCGAATGCAACGATCGAAAGCTTCGCGCAGGGCTCCAACTGTTTCTCGTGCCATACGACTAACACCGTGACCGTCAGCCATATCTATCGCCAACTGAAGCCGTTGTTTTAGAAGACGGGCATCGCCCCGGCCCTCGCGCCGGGACGATGTCGGTTTGCACAATTCGATTTTGCGACGGCGCACGGGATGCACGATTCGGGCGGCCGAGCGATTCGCGCCTGTTCCTGACCGCAACCGCGCGCTAGGCCGCGCGCGCCGTCGGTATCGGGCCGTCGGGGCGAGAGCATGGGCAAAGATGGCGCGGCTTATCCTGTTCAACAAGCCGTATGGCGTGCTGTCGCAATTCACCGATGCCGGATCGGAGACGGCGCGCGCAACACTGTCGGATTTCGTGGCAGTGCCGGGGGTCTATCCGGCGGGGCGGCTCGACCGTGACAGCGAGGGGCTGTTGCTGCTGACCGATGATGGCCGCTTGCAAGCGCGCATCGCCGATCCGCGTTTCAAACTGCCCAAGACCTATCTGGTGCAAGTCGAGGGGGAGCCCGACGCAGCGAGCCTTGCAGCACTGCGCAACGGCGTGGCGTTGAAGGACGGGATGACGCGTCCCGCCGAGGTCGAACGGATCGATCCGCCGGCGCTGTGGCCGCGCGATCCGCCGGTGCGGTTTCGCAAGAGCGTGCCCGATTGCTGGCTCCGTCTGACAATCCGTGAAGGGCGCAACCGGCAAGTGCGGCGGATGACGGCGGAGGTCGGGCTACCGACATTGCGGCTGGTGCGCTGGCGGGTGGGGGATTGGGGGTTGGAGGGGCTTGCAGTGGGAGAATGGCGACAGGTTGCGGTGTGATGCGCCGGGCGTTGCGCCGGAACGGTGCGATCGGACGATCTTTCGTATCCCTCAAAAGTGTGAGATACTCAGGCGTAACGATCGATCGGGAACAATCGGCAAGAGGGGGCGGTAATGTCTGGATTGGACGCAATCGGCAAATCGACTCGGGTGGCAATGATCGGCGTGTTGGCGCTCGGCCTCGCGGTTGGCGGGTGTAGCGGCGGCGGATCGGGCGGTTCTAACGCCAGCAGCGCGATTACTGCGGCTGCGGGCACACCGACCACGACGAATCCTTGCACGAACGGTCCGAAGACGCTCGAATCGAAGCTGTCCTCCAGCCCAGGCCATGATGACGCCAGCGTCTTTTGCTTCGCATGGCAGGAATTCGTCGCGCTCAACTGGCAGGCCGATCCGGCCAATCCAGGGTACCCCAATCCGAAGGCGCTGCCCGCTTCGTTCGGCACGCCGGGGGACACCAGCCCAAAGGTCTGGGAAAGCTATATGGAGGCGTCTGCCGTCTTCACCGCCACGCCGATGAAAGGGACGTGGCAGGCCAAGCGCCCCGCCTCGAAAGTGCTGAGCCGAACATCGAAGTTTGGCGCGGCGGATCTGAGCGACATCTATCAGGCAGGCGGTGGCCATCACTGGCTGACCAGCGCGCGCGGTGATCTTACCTATTACGAGATCATGATGAACCGCGACGAATATGAATTCATCACGACGCAGAAATTCGATCTGACGTCGGCGGCCGGGCAATTGGCCTGCGCCAGCCAGCCGGGCAAGCCCATCAGCGACGGCGGACCGCCCCCGCCGAATGCGCTGAAGCGCGGCGGCCTGACCATGCCCGAAGGATTTTTCGCCGGGTGGGACGATACCGATTGCGAAGGCAATATTAAAACGTACGGCGACCGGGTCGGCGCGATGGAAGTGAAGGCATCGTGGACGCCGCTGCCCGCCGACCATTCGCTCGATTATCGCTATAAGACTGCGATTGCCGAAATCGTGGACCCGACGACGCAGGCCAAGCGGCAGGTGACCGTCGGCTTGGTTGGCCTGCACATTGCGCGCAAAACGGTGGGCTTCCACCAATGGAGCTGGGCAACGTTCGAGCAGATCGACAATACGCCGGACGAGGCGGCGGGCGGGGGCTTCGCCGCGCCGACCTTGCCCGCCAACCCCAACCAGAAGCCGTCGCCGGGCTACACCTTCTTCAATCCGAACTGCGACCCGAAGACCAATGCGTTCCAGTGCGTTCACAATGCGCCACCGACACGGTGTCCGGCCGCGCCCGGCGGAACATGCCAGCCCTACACTGCGCCGATGCAGATCACGCGCGTGACGCCGGTATCGACAATCGCGAACAGCGTTACGGGTTATTTCTGGAGTTTGTTGCCGCCCAAGTCGGTGTTCAATTATTACCGGCTGATCGGCGTGCAATGGCCAACCAACAGCGGCAATCCGCTCCCCGCCGGGCAGCGTTTGCCGCTGCCGCAGGGCACGCCTTCGCCCAAGGGTGCGGTGGGTGGGACCGGTCAGATCCTCGCCGATGCCACGCTCGAATCATTCCAGCAGACGCAGGCGGCGTGCATGGATTGCCATGCCAACTTCACCTCGATCGCGTCGGCTCCGGGGCTGAAGGCGGCCAAGGGCGGCTTGCGCAAGGTATCGAAGCCCGCGGCCGGGGCGCAGCAGCCTTATGCTTCGGATTATTCGTTCCTGTTTTTGACGGAAACGAAGCGGTAGCGGGTGTGGGGCTGCGGTTAAACGATCTCGAAGAGTCCCGCCGCCCCCATCCCGCCCGCCGTACACATCGACACGACAACATAGCGAACCCCGCGCTTGCGGCCCTCGATCAGCGCGTGGCCAACCAGCCGCGATCCGGTCATCCCGAACGGATGGCCGATCGCGATCGCGCCGCCATTGACGTTGTATTTCTCCGGATCGATCCCGAGGAAATCACGGCAATAGAGGCATTGCGACGCGAACGCTTCGTTCAATTCCCATAGGCCGATATCGGCGACCGACAGTCCGGCGCGGGCGAGCAATTTGGGGATCGCGAAGACCGGGCCGATGCCCATTTCATCGGGCGCGCACCCCGCCGCCTGGAAGCCGCGATACACGCCCAAAATGTCGCGCCCCTCGGCCTTGGCCGTCGCGTGATCCATCACGATCTGCGCCGAGGCGCCGTCCGAGAGCTGGCTGGCATTGCCTGCGGTGATGTTCTGCCCCGGCCCGGTGAACTCGCCACCCGGCCAGACGGTTTTCAAGCCAGCCAGCCCTTCGGCCGTAGTCCCGGCGCGAATGCCTTCGTCCTGCGACAGCAACACCGTCTCGCTCCCGGTGCGATCGCCGCTTTTGTCGAACAGCGCCTTTTCGACAGTGATCGGCGCGATTTCATCGGTGAAGGCACCCGTTTCCAGCCCGCGCACCGCGCGTTGCTGACTCATCGCGGCATAGGCATCCTGCGCCTCGCGGCTGATGCCATAGCGTTCCGCGACGATCTCGGCGGTTTCGATCATCGGGATGTAGGCGGCGGGTTCGTGCGCGATCACCGATTGATTGACGTAGCGCGGCGCATCCTTGGTCACGGTGAAGCTGACCGATTCCATGCCACCTGCCAGTGCGACATCCATTTCGTCGCAGATGATGCTCCGCGCCGCGAGTGCCACCGCCGTCAGCCCGGACCCGCATTTGCGGTCGAGCGTGAAGGCGGGCACGCTTTGTGGCAGGCCCGCCGCGAAGGTCGCCATGCGGCCGGCATTGCCGCCCTGGCTGCCCCATTGATTGCCAACGCCCCAGAAAATCTCGTCGATCCGCGCCGGGTCGATGCCAGCGCGTTCGACCGCCGCGTTCATTACATGCGCCGCCAGCACCGGTGCCTCGGTCGCGTTGAACGCGCCGCGATAGGCTTTGCCGATGGGGGTGCGGGCAGTGGAAACGATCGCGGCTTCGCGCATAGGATGGCCTTTCGCTTGGGGAATGCGGCGTACCGTCTGCACGGTTTCTCCACAAGCGCGGGATCAGCGGTGGATCGAGAGCGAGTACGTCAGTTATCTCTCCCCTCCCTTCCAGGGAGGGGAGGCAAGAAGAGTTGACCCACCGCGCCCCGGAGCCACTATGCAGTCCATGAGCCACATCCTGATCGTCGATGATGACCCGCACATTCGCGAATTGCTCGCCTTCGCGCTCGGCAAGGCGGGGATGAGCGTTGCCGAGGCCGCCGATGGCGAGGATGCGCTGGCGGCGCTCGCGCGTCGGATGCCCGATCTGATGGTGCTGGACATCAACATGCCGCGCCTCAACGGGCTCGATCTGTGCCGCCGCTTGCGCGCCGAGGGCGGGGCGGGGGCAGCGCTGCCGATCCTGTTCCTGTCGTCGCGCGACGATGAGATCGACCGGATTGTCGGGATCGAAATCGGCGGCGATGATTATGTCGTGAAGCCCTTTTCGCCGCGCGAAGTTGTGGCGCGCGTCGGCGCGATTCTGAAGCGCGGGTCAGTGCCCGCAGCCCCCGCCAAGGCGGTGACGCATGCGCGTCTGGCGCTCGATACGGAAGCATGGGAAGCGCGCTTCGACGATGCGCCGGTGCTGCTCACCGCAACCGAATTCCAGCTGTTGCTGCTGTTCGCGACGAGCCCGACCAAGGTCTTCTCGCGCGATGCGATCATCGATCGATTGCACGGTCCTGGCTTTGCGATCACCGACCGCACGATCGACAGCCATGTCCGCAATTTGCGCGGCAAGTTTCCCGATGTCGATTTGATCGAGACACGCGCCGGGATCGGGTATCGCATCGGCAGTTGCCGTTGATCGCTACGCTGAAGGACTTTGCCAAGGCACATTGGCCCAAGCTGCGGCTGCGCGTCATCCTGTTCGGGACGTTGCTGTTCGTGGCGACCTTGCCTGGCGTCGCCGCGCTTTCACTCCGCGTCTACGAAAACACGATCGTCCAGCAGACCGAATCTGAACTGATCGCGCAGAGCGTGGTGCTGGCGGCGGCGTACAAATCGGCGTGGCGGAACGGCGCGCCCGACGCGGCACCTCGACCGCTCGCGCCCGAGGTGCCGGGGATCGACTTGCGCACCGATGCGGTGCTGCCGCGCGCGCCACGCGGGCTGGTGGCGGGTTCGCCCGACCCCCATGCCGCGCAAGTCGCCCAGTTGCTCCGCCCGATCGTCAGTGATGCGGTGGCGGTCACGCTGACCGCGACGCGACTGCTCGATGCGCAGGGCACGGTGGTGCTCGGACGCAACGATGCCGGGCTGAACTATGCGAAGCTGGCCGAAGTGCGCGCGGCGCTGCACGGGCATCCCGCGACGGTCCTCCGCGAACGCAGCGCAGCGGAAAGGGCCGACTGGCACGCGATCCTCAGCCGCGCCTATGCGATCCGCGTGCACCATGCCCGCCCGGTGATTGCCGACGGCAAGGTGATCGGCGTGGTGATGGTGACGCGGAGCCCGCGCGGGCTGTTCATCGGTATTTGGCAGGACCGGGTCGCGATTCTGCTCGGCTCGGGGGTGATCTTCCTGACACTCCTCGTGCTGGCAGGGTTACTCTCGCGCGGCATCGCGCGGCCGATCTCGATGCTGGCGCGCGCTAGCGAGGATGTCGCACGCGGCGTGCCAGTGGTGCCCGACACGCCCGTGACGGCGGCGATCGAGATCGCGCAACTCTACGACAATTTCCGCAGCATGGCCGAGCGGATCGAGCGCCGCTCGCGCTACCTGCGCGATTTCGCCGCCGCGGTGAGCCATGAATTCAAGACGCCGATCGCAGGCATTCGCGGTGCGCTCGAATTGCTCGGCGATCATGGCGCGGAGATGAGTGCTGTGGAACGCGCGCGCTTCCTCGGCAATGCGACGGCGGATGCCGATCGGCTCGCGCGGTTGGTGCAGCGCTTGCTCGATTTGACGCGTGCCGACATGGCGACGATCGATGCTGACGCACGCGCCGATGTCGTGGCGGCGGCGCGGCGCGTGGCGGATTCGTTCCGGGGGGATGCGTTCGCAGTCGAGGTGATTGCAGGCGCAGTGCCGCATGCGCGCGTGACGGCGGAGGCAATTGAGACGATCCTCGAAACCGTCGTCGAAAACGCGCGACAGGCGGGAGCTTCAGGGGTGACGATCCGCGTAGAGGCGTTCGACGGCGTGCGCGTATCCGTTGTGGACGATGGGCCGGGGGTGGCGGCAGCGGATATCGAACGCATTTTCGAACCCTTCTTTACCGGGCGGCGGGAGGAAGGGGGGGCTGGTTTAGGTCTCGCTATCGCGCGCTCGCTGCTGGCCGCGAGCGGCGGGATGATCGTTGCCGAGCAGGTTGCGGCTGGCGCTTCCTTCCGAATTACGCTCTTGGCGGCGGAATGACCGAACTGACCCACGACACCATCATCCTCGGCGCAGGTGCGGCTGGCCTGATGTGTGCCCTCACTGCCGGGCAGCGCGGACGGCGCGTGCTGCTGGTCGATCATGCCGAGACGATCGGCAAGAAGATCCTGATCTCCGGCGGCGGGCGGTGCAATTTCACCAATCTCCACACCGCAGCGGATCGCTTCCTCTCCGCCAATCCGCACTTCGCCAAATCGGCGCTCGGCCGCTACACTGCGCAGGATTTTATCGATCTGGTCGATCGCCACGGCATCGCCTGGCACGAAAAGACGCTCGGGCAATTGTTTTGCGACGGCTCGGCCAAGCAGATCGTCGCGATGTTGCAGGATGAGTGCGATCGGGGTGCGGTCGAGATCGCACTCGGCCACCCGATCCGCGACGTGGTTCACGCCGACGGCCAATACCGCGTCACCGTCGGCGATCGCACCGCCACCGCCCCGTCGCTGGTCATCGCCACCGGCGGCCCGTCGATCCCGCAAATGGGCGCGACCGGCTTCGCCTATGATCTCGCGCGCAAATTCGGTCTCAAGGTGGTCGAGCCGCGCCCAGCCTTGGTGCCGCTGACGCTGGGCGGGGACGAAACGCTGTTCCGCTCGCTCTCGGGCGTTGCGGCGGAGGTCGTCGCCAAGGCCGGCAAAGCGAAGTTTCGCGAGGCGGCACTCTTCACGCACAAGGGGCTAAGCGGCCCGGCGATCCTGCAAGTGTCGTCTTACTGGCGGCATGGTGAGCCGGTCGGGATCGATTTCCTGCCCGATCTCGCGCCCGGCTGGCTGGTCGCGGTCAAACATGCCCGTCCGCGCGCACGGCTCGACAATACGCTCGGCAACCACTTGCCCGCGCGCCTCGCCGATACGCTGGCCGACCGGATCGGCCTCGGCGAGCTTGGCGCGGCGACCGACAAGGCCGTCGCGGCGGCGGCGGCGCAACTGGCCGATTGGCGCTTCACCCCCAACGGCACCGAAGGCTTCGCCAAGGCCGAGGTGACGGCGGGCGGCATCTCCACCGCCGAGCTGTCCTCCCAGACGATGGAAGCGCGGCGGGTGCCCGGCCTATACGCCATCGGAGAGGCGGTCGATGTCACCGGGTGGTTAGGCGGCTACAACTTCCAATGGGCCTGGGCGAGCGGCTGGGCGGCGGGGATGGTGGTGTAGTTTCGCCTCCCCATTCTCCTCCCCTCCCTGGAAGGGAGGGGGCGGGGGTGGGTTGCTCTCAGGATCGCGCAACGGCAGTCTTACAGGATGCCACGCGTCCCGCCAGAGATGACCAAACGCGCCCGGGCGTTGCGGACCAATGCAACGGACGCGGAACGCCGTCTCTGGCTGCGCATCCGCACATATCGCCCGCGTTTCACCCGTCAGCTCGTTGTCGGGAACTACATCATCGATCTCGCATGCCGCGAAGCCAAACTTGCGATAGAACTCGACGGTTGCCAACACGCCAACTCAGCCTACGACGCGGATCGGACCGCTTTTCTCGAGAGGCTCGGCTGGAGCGTGCTCCGCTTTTGGAATTCCGACGTCGTCGCCAATCCAGATGGCGTTGCCGAAGTACTCCTGGCCGAGGTCGACCGCCGCCTCGGGCCGGGGGCCCCCCCCCCCCCCCCC
>JBBQLB010000022.1:0-45386 GCA_038327465.1 Sphingomonadales bacterium
CGCTATCGCCGAAACCGTCGCGCTTGTCGCGCCCGCGCCCGCCACGATCGCCGCGGCGTCCTTTATCGAAACTCATGCCCTGTTCGTCTTCCCGGCTCGTCCGAAACCATCATAGTAACCGTAGCGTCGGACGAAGGACGCGAAGGCACATGCACCAAAACGATTATGGTACCGACTCGTGGTAGCCTAAAAAGCGCAGCGCTGCGAATGAATTCGTCCAAAATACGGCACGCCTCACACGGTTCTTGCGCGTGCGTTGCAAGCGCGGCACAGAAACGGCGATGTCGATCATCCGCGACCGATGAGTGACGCCCATCTCGCCGTGCCATTGAGAGGTGCGGCATTCGCCGCGCCATTGAGATATGCGGCATTCGCCGCTAGGGCCACGCGATGACAGTATATCTCCACGAAGAAGACCTTCCCGCCGACATCTTCGCCGCAGGGGTCGACATTGCCGTCGATACCGAGACGATGGGCCTGATCACGCCGCGCGACCGGCTGTGCTTGGTACAGCTGTCGGATGGCGGGCCGGATGAGCATCTCGTGCGCTTCGGCCCCGACAACGATTATGCCGCGCCGAATTTGCGCGCGCTGCTGGCCGATCCGGCGCGCGTGAAGCTGTACCATTTCGCGCGCTTCGATCTCGCGGCGATCAGCCATTATCTCGAAGTGACGGCGGCGCCGGTCTATTGCACCAAGATCGCGTCGCGGCTGATCCGCACCTATACCGATCGGCATGGGTTGAAGGAGCTGGTGCGCGAATTGCTCGGTCAGGATATTTCGAAGGCGCAGCAATCGTCCGATTGGGGAAGCCCTGAGCTGAGCGAGGCGCAGAAGGATTATGCCGCGTCGGATGTGCGCTATCTCCATGCGATGCGTAACGAGCTCGATCTGCGCCTCGCGCGTGAGGGGCGGACGGCGCTGGCGCAGGCATGTTTCGAATTCCTCCCATGGCGCGCCGAGCTCGATATTGCGGGCTGGCCGGAGGTAGATATCTTCGCGCATGCCTAATCCGGCGCGCACTACCCGCCAGATATGGGCCGCACCGGGATCGAGCCATGATCGCGTGATCGCAGGCTTGCGCATGGCATTGCCGATGGCGATCGGCGTGCTCGCGGCGTTCGTCGTGGTGTTGCCGCTCTATGCCGGCGGCGATGTCAGCTTCCTGCTCGACAAGAACCAGGTCGAGGTCGCCAAGCAACGGTTGCGCGTCCAGGCGGCGACGTATCGTGGCGAGGACGATAAGGGGCAGCCATTCGCGCTCAGCGCCGGCTCTGCGATGCAGAAAAGCGCGGCCGAACCGATCGTGAAGCTCGAGCAATTGTCGGCGCGAATCGGGTTGCGCGATGGGCCAGCCAGCATCGTCGCCGACCACGGCCATTACGACATGGACAAGCAGCAAGTGGTGATCGACGGCCCGGTGCGCGTTGACAGCAGCGGCGGATACCGGCTGGAGACGCAGAATTCGACGGTCGATCTCAAGACCAAAACGCTGAAGAGCGGCGGTGCCGTGACCGGTACCGTGCCGCAGGGGACGTTCAGCGCGGACCAGATGAACGCCGATCTCGAGGGGCATGTCGTAACGCTTGATGGCAATGCCCGCTTGCGGTTCGTGCCGCGAAGGAGGAGATAGCGGCGATGCGTATTATCCTCTTTCTCGTCGCCCTCACGCTCGCTGGTTCGGGGGCGGCCGTTGCGCAGCAAGCGCATGATTCGGCCGCGCCGATCAATTTTGCCGCTGACCATATCGAATTGCAGGACAAGGCCAATCGCGCGGTGCTGTCGGGCAAGGTCTCGGTCAAGCAAGCCGAGATGACGCTGAATGCCGCGCGGATGACGGTGAGCTATACCGGCCAAGTGGTCGATGGCAGCCCGCAAGTATCGCGGCTCGATGCGTCGGGCGGGGTTACCGTGACGCGGCCCGACCAGAGCGCACGCAGCAATTTCGCGGTATACGATCTCAACAAGCGCATCGTGACGATGCTCGGGGCGGTGACGCTAATCCAGGCGGGCAATACGGTCAGCGGCGGGCGGCTGACGATCAACCTCGACACCGGCCGCGCGATCATCGACGGATCCTCGGTCGGCGGCGGCGCGGGCACGACGACCAGCAGCGGCGGGCGGGTCAGCGGCACCTTCTCGGTCCCCAAGCGCAACTGACGCGGGCAGCGGGGCGATTTGTCGCCGCGCACCTTTCGCGGCCGGACCTTTCGCAGCGGTGGGGTTTCGCTTATACATGCAACAAACCTGCCAGATGCCGGACGGTAACGTTTCGGTAACTCTTAAATGCGAGCACGGGACCTGCAATGACCGATAGCCTGACCTTAGACGCCGCACCGCCGATCACTGCGGCACCTGTCGGGGACGGCCTCTCGGTCGTGTCGATCGCGAAATCCTATGACAAGCGCACGGTGCTAACCGACGTCTCCGTAACCGTCGGCAAGGGTGAAGTGGTCGGGCTGCTCGGGCCGAACGGCGCGGGCAAGACGACGTGCTTCTATTCGGTGATGGGCCTGGTGAAGCCCGATTCGGGCCGCATCATGCTCGACGGCGACGACATCACCGGTCTGCCGATGTATCGGCGCGCGATCCTGGGGCTCGGGTATCTGCCGCAGGAAACTTCGATCTTTCGCGGGATGAGCGTCGAACAGAATATCCTGAGCGTGCTCGAACTCGCGGTGCCCGACAAGGACAAGCGCGCGCTGCGGCTCGACACGTTGCTCGACGAATTCGGACTGACGCGGTTGCGCGATTCTCCTGCCATGGCGCTGTCGGGAGGTGAGCGGCGCCGGGCCGAGATCGCCCGCGCGCTGGCCGCCGACCCGTCGATCATGCTGCTCGACGAGCCGTTTGCCGGGATCGATCCGCTGTCGATTTCCGACATTCGCGATCTGATCTGCCAGCTTAAAGAGCGCGGCATCGGCGTGCTGATCACCGATCACAATGTCCGCGAAACGCTGAGCATCTGCGATCGCGCCTATATCATTTATGACGGGCGCGTGTTGTTCAGCGGGTCGCCCGACGAACTGGTCGCCGATGCCAATGTGCGGCGGCTGTATCTGGGCGAGGGCTTCTCGCTGTAGCGCGATGGGTATCGCCCGCCACCCGTTCGTGCTGAGCCTGTCGAAGCACTGCTCTCCCCCCGTCGGACGCCGGTTGTGGCGCGGGCCCTTCGACAGGCTCAGGGCGAACGGGACCGGGTGCGCTCTGGCATGAGCCTCGGCCCACGTCTCGATTTGCGCCAGTCGCAATCGCTGGTGATGACGCCGCAATTGCAGCAGGCGATCCGCTTGCTCGCCTTGTCGAACCTCGAAGTCGAAGGGTTCCTCGCCGAGGAGATCGAGCGCAATCCGCTGCTCGAGGCGAGCGCGCCCGATGACGATGGTCCGACACAGGAGCGCGAGGTAGAGGCGCCGCTGCGCGATACCCCTGCCACCGCCGATGAACTCGTCATGGGCGGGGCTGACGCGGGCGAGGCCGCACTCGACGTCGATTTCACCGCCGAAAGCTTCCACCACGATTCGGTCGCCGATCAGCCGGGCGGCGCTGGCATGGACGGTGCCCTCGGCCTCAACGGCGCGAGCAGCGGCGGGGGGGTGGGGGAGGACGGCCCCGATTTCGCGCAACTCGCCGATACCGGGCTGAGCCTGTCGGATCATTTGCTCGCGCAAGCCGGCACTGCGGTCGACGGACCCGACCTGTTCATCGCGACGCATCTGATCGATCAGATCGACGAGTGCGGCTATCTCACCGCCTCGCTGCTCGACGTAGCGACACGGCTTGGCGTGCCGCTGATGCGGGTCGAACAGGTGCTCGGCATCATCCAGACCTTCGATCCGACCGGCGTCGGCGCGCGCGATCTTGCCGAATGCCTCGCGCTGCAAGCCAAGGAGGCCGACCGCTACGACCCGTGCATGGCGCGGCTGATCGACAATCTCGATCTGGTCGCGCGCGGCGATCTCGCGCGGTTGCGGCGGCTTTGCGATGTCGATGACGAGGATCTCGCCGACATGATCCGCGAATTGCGCGGCTATGACCCCAAGCCCGGCTGCCGCTTCGGCGGGGAGGCGGCGCAAGCGGTTGTGCCCGATCTGTTCGTTGCGAAACGCAAGGATGGCTGGGGCATCGAGATCAACGCCGCGACGCTGCCGCGCGTGCTGGTCAACCGCAGCTATTACACCGAACTCTCGACCGCGCGCGGCGATAAGGCGTCGAAGGCGTGGCTCGGCGAAATGCTCGCCAGCGCGAACTGGCTGGTGAAGGCGCTCGACCAGCGCCAGCGCACGATCATCAAGGTCGCGACCGAGATCGTGAAGCAGCAGGAAGCGTTCTTCCTCCACGGCGTGGCGCATTTGAAACCGATGACGCTGCGGCAGGTGGCGGACGCGATCGAAATGCACGAATCGACGGTGTCACGCGTCACCAGCAACAAATATTTGAGCTGCGCGCGCGGGCTATATGAGCTGAAATATTTCTTCACCTCGGCGATTCAGTCGTCCGACGGCGGCGATGCGGTGTCGGCGCAAGCCGTGAAATCGGCGATCCGCGCGCTGATCGGCGCGGAAGGCGACAAGATCCTGTCGGACGATACCTTGGTCGAACTGCTCAACGCAAAAGGCTTCGACATCGCGCGGCGCACGGTCGCGAAGTATCGCGAGGCGCTGGGGATCGGATCGTCCGTGCAGCGCAGACGCGCGCGGGCGTTGGAGGGGGCGTGATCCGCGCGCTCGACCATGTCCAGCTTGCCATGCCCGAAGGCGGCGAGGCGGCGGCACGGGCGTTCTACCGCGACACGCTCGGCATTCCGGAGGTTCCCAAGCCGCCGCAGCTCGCGGCGCGCGGTGGGTGCTGGTTCGAGCGCGGCGCGCTGAAAGTGCATCTGGGCGTCGAACGCGATTTCCGCGCGGCGCGCAAGGCGCATCCGGCGTTTCTGGTCGATGATCTCGCGGTGCTTGCGGCGATGCTGGCGGCGGGCGGATACCGCGTCTTCGCGGACGAACCGCTCGACGGAAATGACCGGCTGTATGTCGACGATCCGTTCGGCAACCGGATCGAGCTGCTAGAGCCGCATGCCGTTGAAGATGCGGATCGGTAGTTAGCGAGGCCGGTGGCGTCGCGGCAAAGCCGCGCTGTCGGTCGCGGCTGGTGGCCGCGCCGGTCGGACGCGCCTAATGCGCTCGGCCGTTGCTTCGCTGCGATCTCGCCGGCGCGTCAATCATCCTCATCCTCGAACCCCGCCAGATGCAGCGGTTTCGCCTTGATCTGGCGCGTCTGGCACCAATGCACCAGCGCATCCTCGCGCCCGTGCGTGACCCACACTTCGCGCGGTGCAATTTCGGTGAGCGTGTCGGTCAGTTCGTCCCAATCGGCATGATCGCTGAGGATCAGCGGGAGTTCCACGCCGCGCTGCACCGCGCGTTGGCGCACGCGCATCCACCCCGATGCCATCGCCGTGATCGGATCGGGCAGGCGGCGCGACCAGCGGTCCGCCAGCGCGCCCGGAGGGGCGATGACGATATGCCCCATCATCTCGGCCTTGCTCGCGGTGGTGGCGGGCCGCAGGTCGCCCAGATCGACGCCATGCGCCTGATACAACGCGCAGAGCCGTTCGAGCGCGCCGTGGATGTAGATCGGCGCATCATGCCCGCGCGCGCGCAGTTCGGCGATGACGCGCTGCGCCTTGCCGAGCGCATAGGCGCCGACGAGTACGCAGCGGTCGGGATTGGCGTGGAGTGCTGCGGTCAGTTTGTCGATTTCGTCGCCGGTTTCGGGATGACGGAAGACGGGGAGGCCAAAGGTCGCCTCGGTAATGAACACGTCGCACTGGACCGGTTCGAAGGGCGCGCAGGTCGGGTCGGCGCGGCGTTTGTAATCGCCCGACACGACGATCCGCTCGCCGCGATGTTCGAGCAGGATTTGCGCTGAGCCGAGCACGTGTCCGGCGGGCACGAAGGTGGCAGTCACGTCTCCGAACGTGCTGCTCTCGCCGTATGCGACCGGATGCCCGGCTTGCGCGCCATAACGCGCCTCCATGATTGCGAGCGTCTCGGGTGTTGCCCATACCGCATCGTGGCCGCTGCGCGCGTGATCGGCATGGCCGTGGGTAACGAGCGCGCGCGGGGTGGGCCGCGACGGGTCGATCCAGACGTCGGCGGGTTTCACATAGATGCCGTGGGGGTGCGGATCGATCCAGTCGCCGAGCTTTGCCATCATGCCTATATGGGCGGGATGACGATCGGTTCCAGCCTATCCCTGCCGCAGCCGATCACCGACTGGTTTACCGCCAAGGGCTGGGCGCCACGGCGGCATCAGCTTGCGATGCTCGATGTCGCGCGCGCGGGCGACCACGGTCTGCTCGTTGCGACGACCGGCGCGGGCAAGACGCTCGCGGGGTTTTTGCCGACGCTGGCTGAGCTGGTCGACCATCCGACCGAGGGCCTGCACACGCTCTACGTCTCGCCATTGAAAGCGCTGGCGGTCGATGTGCAGCGCAATTTGCTCACGCCGATCGCGGAGATGGGGCTCGATATTCGCGTCGAGACGCGCACCGGTGACACCCCCTCCGACCGCAAGGCGCGGCAGCGGATTCGGCCGCCGCAGATCCTGCTGACGACGCCTGAGTCGCTGAGCCTGTTGCTGAGTTATCCCGACAGTTTCACGATGTTCGAAGGGCTGAAGACGATCGTCGTCGATGAGGTCCATGCCTTCGCCACCGGCAAGCGTGGCGATCTGCTGAGCCTGTGCATGGCGCGGCTGCAACGGATCGCGCCGGACTTACGGCGCGTGGCGCTGTCGGCGACAGTGGCGGACCCGGACGGGTATCGCGCGTGGCTCGCGCCCGATGGCGATATCGATACGGTCACGCTGGTGCAGGGTGAGGCGGGTACGCCGCCCAACGTCACGATCCTGCTGCCGCAGGGGCGCGTTCCCTGGTCGGGCCATTCGGGGCGCTATGCTGCCGAGCAAGTGATTGCCGAAATCGAGACGCACAAGACGACGATCGTCTTCTGCAACACCCGTGCGCTCGCCGAACTGATCTTTCAGGATTTGTGGAAGGTCAATGCGATGAACCTGCCGCTGGGGGTGCATCACGGTTCGCTCAGTCTCGAAGCGCGGCGCAAGGTCGAGGGGGCGATGACGGATGGTCGGCTGCGCGGACTGGTGGCGACGGCGAGCCTCGATCTCGGGGTCGATTGGGGCGATGTCGATTGCGTGATCCAGATGGGCGCGCCCAAGGGATCGTCCCGATTGCTGCAGCGGATCGGGCGCAGCAATCACCGGCTTGATGAGCCGTCCGAGGCGATCGTCGTGCCGGGGAATCGCTTCGAATATCTCGAGGCACGCGCGGCGCTCGACGCGGTCGAGGCGGGGGAGCTCGACGTGGATGTGTTCCGCATGGGCGCGCTCGACGTGCTGGCGCAGCATGTCATGGCGTGCGCGTGCGCAGCGCCGTTCGAACAGGGGGCGATGCTCGATGAGATCCGCTCGGCTCTGCCCTATTCTGCGCTGCCGAGCGACACATTCGAACAGGTGCTGGGGTTCGTCAGTGACGGGGGCTATGCGCTGAAAGCCTATGACAAATTCAAGCGGCTGACGCGCGGGCCGGACGGGATGTGGCGCGTCAGTCACCCCAAATTTGTTGCGCAGCATCGCTTGAACGCGGGGATCATCGTCGAGGCGACGATGCTGACCGTGCGCTTCGGCAATGGGCGCACTTTGGGGCGCGTCGAGGAGGGGTTCGCCGCGACGCTGACGCCGCGCGATACCTTTTTCTTCGCCGGGCTGAGCCTCGAGGTCGAGCGGATCGATACCGAGTCGATCGTGGTGCGCGCGACCTCGCGGCCCGCGCGGATTCCGAGCTATGGCGGCGCGCGGATGCCGCTGTCGACCAATCTGGCCGACCGTGTGCGCGGGTTTCTCGCCGCGCCCGAGGAGTGGCGGCGCTTTCCCGAGGACGTGCGCGAATGGCTTGAGGTGCAGCGCGTGCGTTCGGTTATGCCCCGACCGGGGCAATTGCTGGTCGAAACTTTCCCGCGCGAGGGGCGGCATTATTTGGTCGCGTATAGTTTCGAAGGGTGGAATGCGCATCAGTCGCTCGGCATGCTGGTGACGCGGCGGATGGAGACGCAGGGGCTGAAGCCGATCGGCTTTGTGGCCAACGATTATGCGCTGGCGTGTTACGGGCTGGAGCCGATCACCGATCCGGCGGCATTATTCTCGCGCGACATTCTGGAGGATGAGTTCATCGATTGGGTGCAGCAATCGTCGCTGCTCAAGCGCGCGTTCCGCGAGGTCGCGGTGATTGGCGGGTTGGTCGAGCGGCAAATTCCGGGCAAGCGCAAGACCGGCAAGCAAGTAAGCTTCTCGACCGATTTGATCTATGACGTGCTGCGGAAGTACGAGCCCGGGCATTTGCTGTTGCAGGCCGCCTGGGCCGATGCGCGTGCGCGGATGACCGATGTCGGCCGGCTCGCCGACCTGCTCGACCGCGCGGGCGATACGATGCTGCATGTGTCGCTCGAGCGGATTTCGCCGCTCGCGGTGCCGGTGCTGACGCTGATCGGGCGCGAGAATGTCGCGCAGGGGCTCGCCGACGATGCGCTGTTGATCGAGGCCGAAGTGCTGGCGGCGGAGGCGATGCGCTTAGATTAGGGGGCGCTTGGATTGAGGCGCGCTTGTCGAAGGTCCGAAACGGGCGTAGCTTGCGGACATGAACCCGGCGCTGCTCCTCGCCTCTCCTTTGCTCGCTATGCTGAGCCCGACCCAGCCTGTGCCGGTTCCTGCTGCGCAGCAAGAAGCGCAGCAAATTCCGCTCGATCAGCTCGATTTCGGTAATGACGATACGCGCATGACGGTGCCGGTGACGATCGGCGCGCGCGGGCCGTATCGGTTCGTGGTGGATACCGGTTCCGAACGCACCGTCATCGCGCGCGAGCTGGCGGAATCGCTGGGGTTGGCGCAGGGGCGCGCGGTGCGGATCACCGCGATGGCGGGGTCGGCGAGCGTCGGCACGTTTTTGATCCCCGATATCGCCGTCGGCACCGCCGGTCGCGGCGCGCGGATTACCGGGACGCAGATAGAAGCGCCCGCTTTGGTGCAGCGGCATCTTGGCGCGCAAGGGCTGGTCGGGATCGACACGCTCAAGGGCCACGCCGTCACGATCGATTTTGTCCGGCAGGCGATGACCGTCACGCCGTCCTCCAAGCGTATCCGCATCGAGCGTTTCGGCCCGGACGACATCGTCATCCGCGCGAAGAGCCTGCTTGGCCAGTTGGTCGTGACCGACGCGAGTTATCGCGGTCGCCGGATCCGGGTCGTGATCGACACCGGTTCGGTCGTCAGCATGGGCAACCTTGCGCTCCGCCGGCTTGTTGCGCGCGATTCGGGCCTGATGAGTCCGGTCAAATTGACGAGTGTCACGGGCGGGGTATTGGAAGCTGATTATACCCAGGTTGGGCAAATCCAGCTCGGCAAGATCACCTTTGCCAATTTGCCCGTGGCGTTTTCGGATGCCGCACCGTTTGCGCGGCTGGGGCTGCACGAGGTGCCCGCCTTGCTGCTCGGGATCGATGCCTTGCGCTTGTTCGGGCGCGTGCGGATCGATTTCGCCAACCGCGAACTCCGCCTTGCGCAGCCCAAGGATGGGGCTCCGCTGTAAAACACGCCTAGCCCAAATTCCGTTCGGGCTGAGCTTGTCGAAGCCCTGCGTGCACCACGGGATGCCGGACGCGTGGCAAGCAGCCCTTCGACAAGCTCAGGGCGAACGGGATAGGGTGCGCCGTGTTAGGAGCGGTCGGCTCTAGCGGTTGCGTTCGTAGCGCAGCGCGCTAGCTTCGGGGCCACATTACAGGGGCCTTTCACATGCGCGCACTCACCGCAGCAACGATCCTTGGGCTGGCGGCGATCGCCAGTGCCGCATCGGCGCAGGACCGGCCCGATCAGAAAGCCTATTTCGGGCTGTACAAGGAACTGGTCGAGACCAACACGACGCTGTCGACTGGCAGTTGCACGCAAGCCGCGGCGCAGATCGGTGCGCGCCTGAAGGCGGCGGGCTATGCCGATGGCGACATCACCTATTTCTCGGTGGCCGATCATCCCAAGGAAGGCGGCATTGTCGCGGTGCTGAAGGGCAGTGATGCGAAGGCCAAGCCGATGTTGCTGCTTGCCCATATCGATGTGGTCGAGGCCAAGCGCGCCGATTGGGTACGCGATCCCTTCACGCTGATCGAGGAGGGCGGCTATTATTACGGGCGCGGCACCACCGACGACAAGGCGATGGCGTCGGTCTGGGCGGATTCGATGATTCGCTTCAAGCAGGAGGGCTATAAACCCAAGCGCACGATCAAGCTCGCGCTCACCTGTGGCGAGGAGACGACCTTCGCCTTTAACGGTGCCGAATGGCTGGCCAAGAACAAGCGCGCGCTGATCGATGCCGAATTCGCCCTGAACGAGGGCGGGGCGGGGCGCTACGGCCCCGATGGCAAGGTGCAGGCGCTCGCCTTGCAAGTCGGCGAGAAAGCGTCGCAAAACTATACGCTCGAAGTCACCAACCCGGGCGGCCATAGTTCGCAACCGGTACCCGACAACGCGATCTATCAATTGGCCGACGCGTTGAAGGCGGTGCAGGGGTATGAGTTTCCGGTGAAATTCACGGATACGACGCGCGCCTTCTTCGGCATGGTCGCATTCGCCTCGCCCGCGCCGGTGCGCGATGCGATCACCAAAGTGCTCGCCAACCCGCAGGATGCCGCCGCCGACAAGATCGTCAGCACCGACAAGTTACTGCATTCCACGCTGCGCACCACGTGCGTGGCGACCTTGGTCAGTGCCGGCCATGCCGAAAACGCGCTACCCCAGCGTGCCACCGCGAATGTCAATTGCCGCATCTTCCCGGGTGAAACGGTTGAGGGAACGCTGGCGAAATTGCAGCAATTGGCCGGAGACAAGGTCAAGGTGACCGCCAACAGCCCGGTCCGCCCGGTCGCGATCCCGCCTTCGCTCGATCCCAAGATCACTGGCCCGGTCAAGGCAGTGGCGGCGAAGCATTTCCCCGGCGTGCCAGTTTTGCCGCTCATGTCGACTGGCGCGACCGACGGCATTTTCCTCGAAGCGATCGGTATACCGGTCTATGGCGTGCCCGGCTTTGTCTATGACGTCGATTATAACGGCATTCATGGCCTGAACGAACATATGCGCAAGGACACGCTCTATAGCGCACGCGATTATCTGTTCGATCTGGTCAAGGCATTTGCGGGGTAAGGGGCGGGGAAGGGCGGGCTATTTCGCATCCTTCACCATGGTCGACAGCGCGGCACCGGCGGCTTGTAACTTTTCGCCGGTCAATTTGAGTTCGGCACCGCACCGCTGATAGCCGGCCTGACGATCAAACGTCGCCATCGCGACAATCTCGGTCTTGGCGACGGCGCTCAGGTCGAGACCCGGCTCGCGGCCGAGCAGCTTGCCAGCGAAATAGAGCGCAGCCTTGGTGCCGGCTTCTTTCTGTGCGGCATCGCCAGCGCCGACCAGCTCGCTCACCAGCAACAGGCAGCGCAAATCCTCCGTGCGGGTGGTGGCGATCCGGCCTGCCGCCGGTGCGGCGGGTGTCGTCTGCGCCGCCAGCGGCATCGCTGAGAGAACCGCCGTCGCGCCAAACAATAGCTTTAACATCGGATCTCCGTTCACATCAAAAAGTAACGGCGACAATCGCCCTCCTCGAGGCAATATCGGCGGATGTGCCGTTTGGCGAGCGCGAAACGATTCGGGCCGGGCGCGACCGTCCCCGCTATTTCTGTTCCGGCGCTTCCAGGATCAGCGGTTTGACCGACCCGGGGTTGGGGCGCACAATGCGGCGACCCTTGCCGTGCAATTCGTCGATCTCGGCCTGTCGCCGCGCAAGGTAGAATTCGCGCGTTGCCCGATACGCCTTGCCCTTGTCCTGCCGCAGCGCTTCAAGTGTTTCGTCGAATTGCGCGCGTTGGTCGAGCGTGCCGAGCACGCCGATGGAGATCGTGACCGCCGGATTCTTGAATGGACCGCCCACCACAAACGGCAGCATGAACCGGTCGATGGTCGATCCGATCAGATCGCGCACCGTTGTTGGGCCCATCACCGGCACGAACAGGAACGCACCGCTTTTCACGCCGTAAAACCCCAGAGTATTGGCAAAGCCATTGGGGTGATGCCGCAGTTTGAACGGCTTGCGCCGCGCAATATCGATCAGACCGCCGACGCCCAGGGTCGAATTGACCACGAAACGAACGAGCGTTCTCGCCGCTCGGCCGATCTTGTGCTGCAGGATGGAGTTCGCGAACGTAACCGGCTCACGCAAATTATTCAGAATATTACGAATTCCATCGCGAGCGGGCGACGGTACGACCTTCTCATAGCCCTTCGCCACTGGGCGGATCACCGCGAGATCGACAGCCTGCGTTACCGCAAAGGTTTCGACGTTGATAGCTTGCATCGGGTCGCTGGCGCTGCGTTTGCTGCCGGTGACGACGATGTCCTTATCCTCGGGCGACCCGGGTGTCGTTTGCGGCTCGGCCGGCACGGATGGCGGCGTGGATGGCGCAACTTCGGTCGCGGCGATGAGCGCAGCCGGGGCGGGCGGTGTGAGCGTGGTCGGCGGACCGATCAGGAGTAACGCCGTCGACAGGACGAAACTGCTCAACGCATCCACTTTCGTCGTGTCGCGCTTGCCGGACCGGCACCATAATTACAAAGTCCGGCCACATCGCTCCCCTTGCCCGAAACGGCACTACAAACACTGCCGAGGGGACATTTCCCTACATGATTCGGTCCGGGTCGGTACCATTTTCTTTGTGAAAGCGTACCGTAATAAGCCGCAGCGCGCTAGACGGTCACCTGCTCGCCCAGTTCCAGGACCTTGCCCGGTGGGATCTTGAGGAAGTCGGTCGGGTCGCTGGCATTGCGCTGCAAGAACATGAAGATACGGTCCTGCCACAGCGGCATGCCGTGTTCCGCCGTTGGTTTCAGCGTATTGCGGCCGATGAAATAGCTCGTTTTGGCGGGGTTGAGCGTCTTCTTGTGGGTCACCGCCTCGAACCCCAGGTCGCGCGGGCAATCGGGTGATTCCATGAAACCGTAATGCAGCACGATGATGGTGAAATTGTCGTCGACCGCGCGGATTTCGGCGCGGTCCTCCGGCTCGACTGTGGGACGGTCGGCGGTGCGAATGCTGACGATCAGATTTTTTTCGTGCAGCACCTTATTGTGCTTGAGATTGTGCAGCAAAGCACCCGGCGCGCTGTCGGGGTTGGCGGTCAGGAATACCGCCGTCCCCTCGACCCGCTCGGGCGGGCGCTTGGCGAGCGCGGCGGCGAGATCGACCAGTGGAATGCTTTGCCGCTGCTCGAATTCGCGCACGATGCTACGGCCGCGATTCCACGTGTAGATGATGAGCCCGATCGCGGCCGCCACGACCAGCGGCACCCAGCCGCCCTCGACCACGCGCAGGATGTTCGCGCCGAAGAAAATCAGGTCGAGCGTCAGGAACGGCACGATGACCGCGAGCGCGAGCGGGCGACCCCAGTTCCAGCGATGCCGCACGACGATATAGGCAAGGCACGTCGTCACCACCATCGTGCCGGTCACTGCAATGCCGTAAGCGGCGGCCATCGCGGTCGAGGTGCGGAACTGGATCACCAGCACCAGCACGCCGACCAGCAGAAGCCAGTTGATCGTCGGCAGATAGATTTGCCCAACTTGCGTCGCCGACGTCTGGCGGATGCGCAGCCGTGGCAGAAGGCCAAGCTGGATCGCTTGTTGCGTCAGCGAGAAGGCACCTGTGATGACGGCTTGGCTGGCAATTATGGTCGCCAGCATCGCCAGTACGATCAGCCATGGGCGAACAGCATCGGGGGCCATCAGGAAGAACCAGTCCTGATTGACGAAGGGTGTGCCCGCCGCCGTCGCCGCCTCGAGCGCATTGAGCGCAAACGCGCCTTGCCCGAGATAGTTGAGGACGAGGCACGGGAAGACCAGGAAGAACCAGCCAAGCCGGATCGGCTTGATCCCGAAATGCCCCATGTCGGCGGTCAGCGCTTCGGCCCCTGTCACCGTCAGGAACACCGCCCCCAGCACGAACAGCCCGGTCACGCCGTGCGTTGCCAGCAACATCACGCCATAATGCGGTGAGACGACGCGCAGGATCGTAGGTTCGTCAGCGATATGCCACACGCCGAGCCCGCCGATCGCGAGGAACCACGCGATACAAACCGGGCCGAACAGCGCCGACACGCTGGCGGTGCCGCGGCTTTGGATAAAGAACAAGGCGATCAGGATGACGATTGTGAGCCCGAGGATCACGTCTTCGCTGAACAGGTCGCCGACACCGGGGATCGTCTTGAGCCCCTCGACCGCCGACAACACCGATAGCGCCGGCGTTATAATCGCATCGCCGTAGAAGAGCGACGCGCCCGCCGCGCCGAGGATCAATGCGATCAACGAACGCCGCCCGAGCGCGCGCCGTGCCAGCGCGGTCAGCGCAAGCACGCCGCCTTCGCCCTGATTGTCGGCGCGCATCAGGAACAGCACGTATTTGATCGTGACGACGAAGATCAGCGACCAGATCGCGAGACTGAGCACGCCCAAAATCTCGCCCGCATCGATGCCGTCGCCCGCAGTCTGATTGAGCGCCTCGCGAAAAGCGTACAGCGGGCTGGTGCCGATATCGCCGAACACCACGCCGATCGCGCCAATCGTGAGCGCGATCAGCGCCGGATGCGGCGCGTGCGCGGTCGAGCTGGCAGGGCTGGTCGTTGGGCGTGTCGCTGGGGCAGAGGTCATAAGATTGGCATGGCTCGCCGGGACGGACGGCGCGCTTTACGCTCGTTGCGGCTTTGCGCAAGGGCTTTGATGCATGCGTTGCGCGGGCACCGCGATTGCGACATAGGCAGCGGCATGGTTCCCTTTTCGTTCGCCGGCCACGATTTGCTTGCCTTGCGCAGCGGTGCGCTGTTTTGGCCGACGCGTCGCGCTCTGCTGGTGGCAGATCTGCATTTTGAGAAAGCGAGCTGGTTCGCGGCGAGCGGCCAGATGCTGCCGCCCTATGATTCGCTGGCGACCTTGGCTGACCTGACGGCATTGGTCGAGGCGACCGGCGCGCGCGAAATATGGTGCCTCGGCGACAGTTTTCATGACGATGCCGGGTGCGAACGGTTGCCCGCAGAAGCACAGGCGCGGTTGTGCGCGTTGAGCGCTGCGGCGCGATGGACTTGGATCACCGGCAATCACGATGCCGGGAGCGGCGCGGGGCTGGTCGACCGGTACGGCGGCACGGTGTTGGCCGAGGCAGAGGTCGACGGGTTGGTGCTGCGGCATGAAGCCGCGCCGGATGAGGCGCGCCCAGAACTTTCGGGGCATTTCCACCCGAAATTGCGCGTGCGCGTGCGCGGACGGAACGTGGCGCGGCGATGTTTCGTGGCGACGCCGACCAAGCTGATCCTGCCCGCGTTCGGCGCGCTGACCGGCGGGCTCGATGCCGATCACCCCGAAATCGTCCGTGCGGTCGGGCGCGGCGCGGAGGCGCTGGTGCCGGTCGAGGACCGGATGTTGCGGTTTCGGTTGGCGGCGTAGCCTAATGCCTCCCCTCCCTTCAAGGGAGGGGAGGACGATAGATCAGCTTGCCGCCGTCGCGAGTTGCGGGAAGCCGGCCTTGAACGCGGCGACCTTGGGTTTGTCGAAGGTCACGATATACGGGTGGTTCGGGTTCCGGTCGAAGAAGTTCTGGTGATAGTCTTCCGCGGGGAAAAACGCGCCGGTCTCGATCTTTGTCACGATCGGCTTGGCGAAGACGTGCGCTTGCTTGAGCTGCGCGATATACGCCGCTGCCACGCCGCGTTGTGCTGCGCTCTGGGGGAAAATCGCCGAGCGATAGCTATAGCCGCTGTCGGGGCCCTGACGGTTCAGCTCGGTCGGGTTGTGCGCGACCGAGAAATAGACGCGCAGTAGCGTGGCGTAGCTGACCTTGGCGGGATCATAGACAACGCGGATCGCCTCGGCATGCTGGGTCGTCTCGCTCGATACCGCATCATAGGTTGCGGTGTCCTTCGTGCCGCCGGCATAGCCCGAGGTGACCTCGGTCACGCCCTTCACATGCTCGAACACCGCTTCCATGCCCCAGAAGCAGCCGCCTGCGAACACCGCGACTTGTGGGCCCTTGGCGGTGACGTCGACTTTCGCGGCGGGGATCGGCACGGCGCGTTCCGCTTGCGCGGCACCACCGCCGAGCATGAACAGCGCGGCACCGGCGATTCCGGCAGTGATCAAAAGGGGCTTCAGCATGAGAACCTCATTACAGGGATGGTGTGCTTGATACGGGGCACCGACCCGGACAGTTACGCCGCCCCCGATAAAAAGGATGTGAGACGCCTCAGCGCCGCTTCAAGCCGTGCACTTTGTGCCAGACGTAAAAGCCGCCCAAGCCGAGCAATACCACCGCGATCAGCGCATCGGCGCTGTGGAAGGCAGCCTTCATCGCCGGGCTGTTGTTCCATTGATCGCCGAGCTTCATGCCCACCCAGGCGAGGCCGAAGCACCATGGCCAGGAGCCGATGAAGGTGTAGATGTGGAACGGCACCAGCGGCATCCGCGCGACGCCCGCCGGAAAGGCGATGAACGAGCGGATCACCGGGAGCAATCGTCCGATCAGCACCGCAGCATTGCCGAAACGATCAAAGAAACGGTCGGCGGCGTTGAGTTCGCCTGGGCCGATCAGGACATAGCGACCCCATTTCTCCGCGAGCGGCCGCCCGCCGCGCTTGCCCACTTCATAAGCGACGATCGAGCCGAGGTTGCAGCCGATCGCCCCCGCGGTCGCCGCCAGATACAGATCGAACCGCCCGGTCGAGACGAGATAGCCCGCAAACGGCATAATGATTTCCGACGGCAGCGGAATGCACGCCGATTCGATCGCCATCAGCACGACGATGCCGAGATAGCCGCCCGCCGAAATGACGCCGATGGTGAAGGTGGCGAGGATGGCCAGAATCTTTTCGATCATGGGCATGTGCTTTGGCGCGGGACGGGGGCGGGGGCAAAGGGAAATTTCACGGGCTTACTTCTCCCTTCCAGGGAGAGGAGGATACAGGCCCTATGCTCATTCCCATTGATCGCCGTGTCAGAAAGGAGGCTGCCTTCGACAAGCGCACGACGAACGGGCTAGAAGCGCCCCATGCACGAAACCGACAAACGCCTCGCCGCTCTCGCCGCCGTTGCAGAGGTGCGCGCGGGGATGATCGTCGGCCTCGGTACCGGCTCCACCGCCGCCTTTGCGATCGACGCGCTGGGCCAGATGGTCCGTGGCGGCTTGGCGATACGCGCCGTGGGCACCAGCCTCACCACCGAAGCGCTCGCCCGGGCAGCGGGCATCACGCTGATCGACCTGCCCGCCCGGATCGACCTCACGATCGACGGTGCTGACGAAATCGACGACGACCTTCGCGCGATCAAGGGCGCGGGCGGGGCGATGCTGCGCGAGAAGATCGTCGCCGCCGCCAGTACGCGGATGCTGGTCATTGCCGATGGGTCGAAGCGCGTGGCACGTATCGGTGCCGCGAAGATCCCGGTCGAAATCCTGCCCTTCGCGGAAAGTTTCGTGGCGGCGCGACTCGCGAGCCTCGGCGGCGCGCCGATCCTGCGCGACGGCTTCTCCACCGATCAGGGCAATCGCATCCTCGATTGTCGTTTTCCCGTCGAGACCGACAAGCGCGCGCTCGCCGCCGAAATCGCCGCGATTCCTGGCGCTTTGGGGCATGGGCTGTTCCTCACCGAGGTGGACGCTGCCTATATCGCGTTCGGCGGCATCGTTACGCGACTGGAACGCGGACCAAGGACAGGATAAGGCCCGCGCAAACTGCAACCGGGCCGCAACCGGGCGCGCGCGCGTGCGTTCAGACCCCCAAGAGCGAGGCGAATCCTTTTCATGTCCGATACCCTGACCCAGGTCGCAGCAACCGGTGCGCACGAAGATGGCAGCCCCGAGCGGCTGCAGATCGACACGATCCGCACGCTGTCGATGGATGCGGTGGCGGCTGCCAAATCGGGGCATATCGGCACGCCAATGGCGCTGGCGCCGGTCGGCCATACGCTGTGGACCAAGTTCCTGCGCACCGATCCGGCGATGCCCGACTGGCCCAATCGCGATCGGTTCGTGCTTTCGGTCGGCCATGCCTCGATGCTGCTGTATGCGTTGCTGCATTTGGCGGGTGTCGCGGAAATCGATGCGGATGGTAAAAAGACCGGCGCACCGGCGGTCAGCCTCGATGACATCAAGGCGTTTCGCCAGTTGGGGTCGAAAACGCCCGGCCATCCCGAATATCGCCACACCACCGGGGTCGAGACCACTACGGGGCCGCTTGGCGCCGGCTGCGGTAATTCGGTCGGCATGGCGATCGCCGAACGCTGGCTCGCCGCGCATTTCAACCGCGACGGTTTCCCGCTGTTCGACCATGACATTTACGTCCTCGCCGGAGACGGCGACATGATGGAAGGCGTTGCGAGCGAGGCGGCGAGCCTGGCCGGGCATCTCAAGCTCAGCAATCTGTGCTGGATTTACGATTCGAACCATATTTCGATCGAGGGCGGCACCGATCTCGCCTTCGACGAGGATGTCGCCAAGCGGTTCGAAGCCTATGGTTGGAACGTGCTGCACGTTGCCGATGCCAATGATTGCACCGCAATGACGGCGGCGCTTAACGGCTTCAAGGCCTGCACCGACAAGCCGACTTTCATCGTCGTGCGCAGCATTATCGGTTATGGCAGCTCGATCCAGGGCACCGCCAAGGCGCATGGTGAGGCGATGACTGCCGATGACATTGCCGGGACCAAGCGGGCTTATGGTTGGCCGGACGATGCCAAGTTCCTTGTCCCCGACGGCGTCAAAGAGGGTTTCCACAAGGCGGTCGCCGACCGCGGGGGTCCGCTTCGCGACGCGTGGGACGCGATGCGCGCGCGCTATGCCGAAGCCTATCCCGATCTGTCGCAGGAACTCGACTGCCTGCTCGCCAGCCAACTCCCCGCGGGCTGGGATGCCAATATCCCGGCCTTCGATGCCGACGCCAAGGGCATGGCGTCGCGCGATGCCGGCGGCAAAGTGCTGAACGCGATCGCGCCGCACGTGCCGTGGCTGATCGGCGGCTCGGCCGATCTCGCGCCGTCGAACAAGACGCTGATCGACAATGGCGGCTCGTTTCAGGCGGACAGCTATGGCGCGCGCAATCTGCATTTCGGCGTGCGCGAGCACGCGATGGGCGCGATCGTCAACGGCATGGCACTGTCGCATCTGCGCGCTTATTCGGGGACCTTCCTGGTCTTTTCTGACTATATGCGGCCGCCGATCCGGCTTGCCGCGCTGATGGAGTTGGGCGTGACCTTCGTCTTTACGCACGATTCGATCGGCGTGGGTGAGGACGGCCCGACGCACCAGCCGATCGAGCAGCTCCTGTCGTTGCGCGCGATTCCGGGACTCGACACGATCCGCCCGGCCGACGCCAACGAGACGGCAGTCGCGTGGAGGGCCGCTATGGAGGCGGGCAACCACCCGACCGCTTTGATCTTCTCGCGGCAAGCACTGCCGACGATCGACCGCAGCAAATATGCCGCCGCCGACGGGCTGCTCAAGGGCGGCTATGTGCTGGCCGACAGCGAAAATCCCGAGTTGATCCTGATCGCGACCGGCAGCGAAGTGTCGCTGGCACTCGCCGCGCACGAGCAGCTCGCCACCGCCGGAAGACGCAGCCGGGTCGTGTCGCTGCCGAGCTGGTATCGCTTCGAGCTACAGGACGCAGCGTATCGGGAAAGCGTGCTTCCTGCTGCCGTTTCCGCGCGGCTCGCGATCGAGATGGGCAGCGAAATCGGCTGGGATCGCTATGTCGGGTCGGCGGGTCGCACGATCACGATGAGCAGCTTCGGTGCGTCTGCCCCGCTCGCCAAATTGCAGGACAAGTTCGGCTTTACCGTCGATAATGTCGTGCACATCGCAACCCAAATGCTGGAGACGAAGTGATGGGCCATCTGAACGATCTCGCAAGCCTCGGGCAGGCGGTCTGGCTCGATTTCGTCGACCGCAAGTTCCTGGCGGAGGGCGGTTTGCAGAAACTGGTCGATGAGGATGCGCTGACCGGCGTCACCTCCAACCCGTCGATCTTCGAAAAGGCGATGGGGCACGGCGATGCCTATGACGTTGAGCTCGCGACCTATGACGCGAGCAACCCCGATGCATCGACGATGGCGCGCTACGAACATCTCGCGATCCTCGACATCCAAGCTGCCGCCGACACGCTGAAGCCGGTGTATGACCGGCTCGAGGCGAAGGATGGCTATGTCAGCCTCGAAGTCTCGCCCTATCTGGCGAACGACACGGACGGCACGATTGCCGAGGCGCAGAAATTATGGGCGGCGGTCGACCGCCCGAATTTGATGATCAAGATCCCCGGCACTCCGGCGGGCGTCCCCGCCATTGCCGCGACGATCGATGCCGGGATCAACGTCAACGTGACGCTGCTGTTTTCGCAAAGTGCGTATCAGGCGGTGGCCGAGGCCTATGTCGAGGGCCTCGAAAAGCGTGCCGAACGCGGCGAGGCCGTAGACCGGATTGCCAGCGTCGCGAGCTTCTTCGTCAGCCGAATCGATTCGAAAATCGACGACAAGATCGATGCGGGCGTCGGCGGCGACGCGGCCAAAGCGCTCAAAGGCAAGGTCGCGATCGCCAATGCCAAGCTCGCTTATGCCTGGTATGAAGAGTTCATCACCTCGGCGCGCTGGCAAGCGCTCGCCGCCAAGGGCGCGCAGCCGCAGCGGCTGCTGTGGGCCTCGACCGGCACGAAGAATCCGGACTATCCCGACACGCTCTATCTCGACACGCTGATCGGCAAGGACACGGTCAATACCGTCCCGCCCAAGACGCTCGACGCTTTTCGCGACCATGGCACGGCGGCGGCGACGCTCGGGCAGGATGTCGCGGTCGCGCGGCATGTGCTGTCGGAGGCCGAGCGGCTCGGGCTCGATCTTGACGGCGTGACCGATACGCTGGTCGAGGAAGGCGTCGCGTCCTTCTCCAAGGCGTTCGACGATCTGCTCGGCGCGATTGCCGCCAAACATCCCGCGCACGCCTAAGTGCGAGCGGAACCCCAAATCCCGTTCGGGCTGAGCCTGTCGAAGGGCCTGTCTCCACAATCGCGAGCTGTGCTTGTGGAGACAGGCCCTTCGACAGGCTCAGGGCGAACGGGGCGAGGGTCGTCTACCAAACATTTTTTCCAACATGTCTGGCGGAGTTGAGCCATGAAAATCGGGATCATCGGCCTTGGCCGGATGGGTGCGGGCATCGCGCGCCGCCTGATGCGCGCAGGCCATGAGACCGTGGTGTTCGACCGCGACGAGAAAGCAGTCGCGGCGCTGGCGAGCGACGGTGCGGTGGCGGCGAGCGGGCTTGAGGACATGCGCGCGAAGCTCGGGACGCCGGGGATTTACTGGGTGATGCTCCCGGCGGGCGACCCGACCGAGCAGACGGTCGCCGCGATCGGCGCTTTCTGTGGCAAGGACGATATCGTCATCGATGGCGGCAACAGCTTTTACAAGGACGACATCCGCCGCGCCAAAGCGCTTGCCGAGAAGGGCACGCGCTACGTCGATGTCGGGACGTCGGGCGGCGTGTGGGGGCTGGAGCGCGGTTTTTGCATGATGGTCGGCGGGGATAAGGCGGCGGTCGATCATATCGATCCGATCCTCGCCGCACTCGCGCCCGGAATCGGCACGATCCCGCGCACGCCCGATCGCAATGGCGACAATGAAGATTCGCGCGCCGAGCAGGGCTATATCCATGCGGGGCCAGCGGGCGCGGGGCATTTCGTCAAGATGGTCCACAATGGCATCGAATACGGCCTGATGCAGGCCTATGCCGAGGGCTTCGACATTCTGGCGAGCAAGAATTCGGACAAATTGCCCGAGGAAGAGCGTTTCGACCTCAATCTGACCGACATCGCCGAAGTGTGGCGGCGCGGGTCGGTGATTTCGTCGTGGCTGCTCGATCTGTCGGCCTCGGCGCTGGCGAAGGACCAGTCGCTTGCCAACTTCACCGGCAAGGTCGCCGATTCGGGTGAGGGGCATTGGACGATCGAAGCGGCGATGGAGGAAGCGGTGCCGGTCAACGTGCTCTCCGCCGCGCTGTTCGCGCGCTATCGCAGCCGGGTCGATCACACGTTCGGTGACAAGTTGCTGTCTGCGATGCGCTTCGGCTTCGGCGGGCATGTCGAGATGCCGCAATGAGGTCTGCGCTGTGACGATCGGCCTGGTGGTGTCGGATGTCGATGGCACACTGGTGGATAAACAAAAGCAGCTGACTCCTGGCGTGATCGCGGCGGTGGATCGATTGCGCGCGGCGGGGCTGGGCTTCACGATCATCAGCGCGCGGCCGCGTTCGGGGATGATGCCGCTTGCCGACGCGCTCGCCATCGACGCGCCGATGGGCGCGTTCAACGGCGGAATCGTCTTCATGCGTGACGGCACAATGCTGTGCCATTATGTGATCGATCGCGTCGTTGTCGAGGGCGTGTTCGCGCTGACCGCAGGTGCGGCGGTCGACACCTGGGTGTTTGCCGATGATCGTTGGTACGCCACCAATGATCACGGCGCGCATGTCGCGAGCGAGCGGATCGCATCGAATCAGTCGCCGATCGTGCGCGACGATTTCAGCGACCTGTATAACCGTGCCGACAAGATCACCTTCGTCAGCGACGATCCGGAATTCCTCGCTGGCCTTGCCGAACAGGCCAAGGTGTTCGCCGACCGCGCGACGATTATGCAATCGCAAACCTATTATCTCGACGTGACCGCGCTCGCCGGGAACAAGGGCGATGGCATCGCCGCTCTGGCCGACGCGATCGGCGTGCCGCTTGGCGAGACTGTGGCGATCGGCGATCAGTTCAACGACGTGCCGATGTTCGCGCGCGCGGGTGTGTCCTATGCGATGGGGCAGGGGCCAGACGCGGTGCGCGCGCGCGCGACACATGTCGTGGCGAGCAACGAGGCGGACGGCGTTGCCGAAGCGATCGACGCGATCCTCGCTGGACGCTGACCGCCGCTTCCGGCACGTTTGTTCTTTACGGGCAAAGGGGCGAGCGCATGCGGTATGCGGCGGTATTGATAGGATTGTGGGCGGCAAGCCCGCTGGCGGCGAAAACGCATGACCTCCCCGCCACGCCGCAGACCGTTGCCTGGGGGCATTATGATGCGACGTCGAAGCCCGTCCTGACGATCGATTCGGGCGATACCGTGGTCGTCCACACGCTGTTGACCAACAGCCCGGCGGGCCTCGAAAAGGCTGGCGTTGCCCCCGCCGATGTCGAACCGGCGCTGCGCGCGGTCTATGCGGGGGTGCCCGCCACCGAACGCGGGCCGGGCGGGCATATTTTGACCGGACCGATCGCGATCACGGGCGCTGAACCCGGCGATACGCTCGAGGTGCGGATCCTCAAGATCGATCTCGCCATTCCCTATTCGTACAATGCGTTTCGCTACGGCGCGGGCTTCCTGACCGATGATTTCCCCTATGCGCGGATGAAGATCGTCCCGCTCGATGCCAAGGCGATGCTCGGACGGTTCGGGCCGGGCGTGAATGTGCCGCTGCATCCCTTCTTCGGCAGCATGGGGGTCGCGCCGCCGCCCGCCTTTGGCCGCTATGACAGCGCCCCGCCGACGATCAATGGCGGCAATATGGATGACAAGGCGCTGGTCGCCGGGACGACGCTGTTTCTGCCGGTGCATGCCGCCGGTGCCTTGTTCCAGGTCGGCGACGGGCACGCCGCGCAAGGTAATGGCGAGGTCGATATCACCGCGCTCGAAACCTCGCTGACGGGCACGTTGCAATTCATTCTGCACAAAGGTGAAAAATCGCACTACCCGCGCGCCGAAACGCCGACGCACTATATCGCGATGGGTTTTGACGACGATTTGTCGAACGCGACGCGCAAGGCGTTGCGCAACATGATCGATTTTCTGGTGGCCGCGAAGGGCATGACGCGCGACGATGCCTATATGCTGATCAGCGTGGCGGGCGATGTCGAGGTGACCGAATTGGTCGATCGCAACAAGGGCGTGCATGTCATGCTGCCCAAAGCGGTGTTCGCTAAGCCTTAGCGCCGCCCCGGCCACATCCGCTGCAACTCCTGCACTCCATCGACCCATTGATGCTTGAGCGCGCCCGCGACGTGGAGCGCGAAGAGGGCATAGACGGCGTAGGCGATGATCTCATGCGCCGCGCCAAAGCCATCATGCACGGCTTTTTTGGTCGCGGGATCGAGCGCTAGGATGAAGCCGAGGCGCGGCCATTGAAACAGGCCGTAAAGATACATCGGCGTCGTCGCGGCTTTCTCATAGGCCGAATCCATAATCCAGCCGGTTAGCGGCATTGCGAACAGGATCGCGTAGAGACCCCAATGGACGACATGCGACGCGGTCACCTCCCACCCTGCATAGGCTTGCGGGAGCGCCGGCGGGCGGAGCGAAAAGCGCCAGAGGATCCGCAGGATCGCAAGGCCGAGGATCGTGATGCCGATCGATTTGTGGAGATCGATCGCCGGGCGCACCTGCGCGTCGGGATAGAAATCCCAGGTCAGCGCGAGCGCGACATTGGTCATGATCAGCAGCGCGACGATCCAGTGCAGCGCAATCGCGATTCCGGTGTAGCGTTGAACCACAATTTCGCTCCTGCTCGATTTCGTAGCTTGTGACCCTAGGCGCATGGGTCGGCCCGCGCTAGGCGCGTCATTGCACGTTCATCCTGGATCGGTATCGCCTGCGCCATGACATCGCTCGCTGAAACGCTTGTCGCGGAATCGCCGCGGCTCACCCCTCGGCGCGTGGGCATTGCGAGCCATTTGATCGGGGCGTTCGGCCCGATTCTGTTCATCGCGCTGCTGGTCCAGGGGTTCGCCCGGGCCGATCCGGGGAAGTTCCTGTGGGTTTGGTCGATCGGGATCGCGTATGTCCTATATGACACCGCGCTGCTGGCGTTCACCGCATGGAACATTCGCGATTTGCGGGTCCGGCCCGCGCCGCGACCCGTGGTGCCGGTCCAGTTCGGGGTGATCGTCGCGGCGCATAACGAGGCAGGCGTGATCGCAGCGGCGATCGACCGGCTGAGCGGGCAGGAGACTCCGCCCGACCTCATCCTGATCGCCGATGACGGATCGAGCGACGCGACGCCCGAGGTGATGGCGCAGCGTTATGGTTTGCTGCCGCCGCCGCTCGGCACGATCAGCGATCCGTCGCCGGTGCTGCCGTCGCTGCGCTGGCTGCGCTTGCGGCACGGCGGCAAGGCCCGCGCGCTCAACGCGGCGATGCTGTTGGTGGATACCGAAGTGGTGCTGACCGTCGATGCCGATACGCTGCTCGAACCCGGCGCGATTGCGGCGATGCGCGCGGCGTTCGCCGCCGAACCAGCGTTGGTCGCCGCGACCGGCGTGCTCGCGCCGATTTGCGGGCCGGGCGTGCAGGGGCGGCTGTTCGAGTGGTTCCAGTCCTATGAATATGTCCGCAACTTCCTGTCGCGCCATGCGTGGGAGCGGTTGGACAGCTTGTTGTTGATTTCGGGGGCGTTCGCCGCGTTCCGGCGCGATGCCGTGGTCGAGGTCGGCGGGTTCGATCCCGATTGCATGGTCGAGGATTATGAGCTGATTCACCGGCTGCATCGCCACGCGGTCGATCATCAGCGCGACTGGACCGTTCGTGTCGTTGGCGGGGCGCTGGCGCGAACCGATGCTCCGGCGAGCCCGATGGCGTTCCTGCGGCAACGTCGGCGCTGGTTCGGTGGCTTCCTGCAAACGCAACATTGGAACCGCGACATGGTGGGCGCGCGGCGGTACGGTTGGCTCGGCACCGCGATGTTGCCGGTCAAGGCGCTCGACACGCTCCAGCCGATCTATGGGCTTACCGCGTTCGGCATTCTGATCGGCCTGATCGTCACCGGGCGGCTGACGGTGGCGGTGCCGATCCTGATCGTGATGCTGGTCAAGATCGCGATCGACCTGACCTTTCATCTCTGGTCGTTGAATATCTACAAGCGCTGGACCGGGCAGCGCGAGGGGCTGGCGCTGCTTCCCGCGCTGCTCGCGTCGCTCGCCGAGCCGTTCAGCTTCCAGCTGCTCCGCCATGCAGGAGCCGTGTGGGGCTGGCATGCCTTCCTGACCGGCCGCGAAAGCTGGGGACGGCAGCGGCGCACCGCGATCGTGGCGCCGGCGGAATAGTCACACCGCCGCGTCGGCAATTGCGACGCGGCGGCGTAAAGCTTGCCCTGGGCTTATTGCGCGGGTTCGCTCATCAATTTGCGCTGGAGATAGGTCATGGTCAGCGCGGTGGTGCGCGCCGCCTGTTTCAAATCCGCACCAGACCCGTGCCCGCCCTCGGTGTTTTCATAATAGAGGAAATGCAGGCCCATTTCCTCCATCCGCGCGGCGAACTTGCGCGCGTGCTGTGGGCCGACGCGGTCATCCTTGGTCGTGGTGAAGATGAACGGCTCGGGATAGGCCACCCCGGCTTTGAGGTTGTGATAGGGCGACAGCTTCTGCCAAAACGCCATCACTTTGGGATCGGCATTCACATCGCCATATTCACCCTGCCACGACGCGCCCGCCGCAATCTTCGAAATGCGGATCATGTCGAGCAACGGCACCTGGATGACGACGGCGCCCCACAATTCGGGATGCTGGGTGAATTCGACGCCCATCAGCAGCCCACCGTTCGACCCGCCCTGAATGCCGAGCTTCTTGGGCGAGGTGATTTTGCGCGCCATCAGATCCTTGGCGACTGCGGTGAAATCATCATAGATGATCTGGCGTTTGGTGCCGAGGCCAGCCTCATGCCAGGCCGGGCCGAATTCGCCGCCGCCACGGATATTGGCGAGCACGTACGCGCCGCCGCGTTCGAGCCAGAGCTTGCCGAGCGTGCCCGAATAGTTCGGCGTCTGGCTGACCTGGAACCCGCCATAAGCGCTCATCAGCGTCGGCGTCGTGCCGTCATAGGCGATGTCTTTGCGATGGACGACGAAATAGGGGATTTTCGTGCCGTCGCTCGAGGTCGCTTCGAGCTGTTCGACCACATCGCGCGATGCGTCGAATTTCGGCGCAATCGCCTTGACCTGCTCGAGCGTGCCCGTCGCGGTATCGGTCAGGTAGAGCGTCGAGGGCGTGAGGAATCCGCTCGTGCCGACGAACGCGCGGTTCGATGCATCGTCTGTCGCGGCAAAGCCTACCGTGAGATTGTCGGGCAGCTTCAGCCGTGCGCTGGTCCAGCCGCCGCCGGGTTTCGCGGTATAGACATAGGCGCGGCCCTGCACGTTGCTGAGCGTGCTGATCAGCAATTTATCGCGCGTCGAACTGATCCCGCCAAGCGAATCGCGCGGACCCGGAGTCCAGACGAGTTTCGCCTTGGGGCTGCCGGGTGCGGCCTTGACTTGCTTCAGGTCGAGTTCCGCAACCGAACCGGCGGTAAACGCGGCTCCCGCGCTCTGCCACGCCTCGTTGAGGCGGACGATCACGCGGCCGTCGATGAGCTCTTCGAGATTGGCCTTTTCGGGGATCGCCAGACGCTTTGCCCCAGTGGGCGTGATGATGAAGGTCTGTGCGTGGAAAGTGTCGAGCGGGCGGTCGACATAAGCGAGCGTGCGGCCTTGCCCGTCGCGCAGCACGCCCGGCGACACGCCGTAACCGCCATCGGTCTTTTCGCCGCGATACACTTCGACCGCCGCCGTCATCGCCTGCCCCCGCGCGAGGCGCTTGACGATATAGGGATAGCCCGACTGCGTCAGCTCGCCCGGATTCCAGTCGGTCGCGACGAGCAGATGATCCTTATCCTCCCACGCGATGCGGTGCTTGCCGCGCGGCAAATGGAAACCGCCGGTCACGAACTGGCCGGTCACCAGATCGAACTCGCGCACCTCGACCGCATCCTCGCCGCCGTCGGACAGCGAGACGAGGCACAGACGTTCCTCCGGGCGCAGGCATTGCGTGCCCTTCAGCACCCAGCTCTTGCCCTCGGCCTTGCCGAGCGCGTCGATGTCGAGGACGGTCGTCCACTTCGGATCGGCGGTCTTGTAATCGGCCAGGCTGGTCTTGCGCCAAATGCCGCGCAGATGCTGGGCATCCTGCCAGAAATTGTAGATCTCGCCGTGGGTGAAGCTCGGGCCAGGGATGCGGTCCTTGGCCGAGGCGATCGTCAGCGCCTCTTCATACAGCGTCGCATAGCGCGGATCGGCCTCGAGCAGCTTGGTGCTGTAGGCATTGCGCGCATTGACCCACTCCATCGCGCGCGGCGAGGAGACTTCTTCGAGCCAGAGATAGGGGTCTTCGGTGGTCTGTGCGGTCGCAACGATCGGCATGGCGATAGACGTCAACAAGGCCAAGGTGAGAATGCGCATGAAAATCCTCTCGTCGGATTGAACCGACGAGCGTCGGCATCGCCACCTTCATGCGATGCCGAAAGCGGGGCGTCAAACGGGGTTTTGCAAGAGACCTTCGTCACCGAGCGACGCACCGCGCCGGGGGTCCGCAACGTGCAGGGCAGCATTGCATCGTTCGGGGCAGGCGATCGGGTCAGGCGGATGCGCCGAGCAGATCGGTCAGCCACGCATCGGCAACGCAATCCACCACGAGATGCACGCGGTCGGCGGTGCCGCGATTCGCGACGCTGTGCCGATCGGACAGCCGCAGATACCAGACGCTTCCAGGATCGAGCACGACACGCTCGCCATTCAGGCGAAAATCGACGTCGGGGTTGGTGACGATCGGGATGTGCAGCCGCGCCGAACCGCATTCGGCTTCAAGATCATTGTCGCGATGTTCCTTGATGATCGATCCCGGCGTCAGCCGCATCAGCCGCACCGCCTGGACCGGACAGCGGAACGCCCGGAGCACCGCCTGAAAATAGGGTGACCGCGCGAGCAAGGCGGTATCCTCATATTCGGTGACGGTCGGATCGGAATAGATTTGCATGATCGGATGCGTCGCGCCCTTGGCGCAACGTAAGGGGAGGACGTTCCAGTCACCCTCATAATTCTGCCGGACGAAATGCTCGGTCCACGGCGTATCGATCAGCCCGTCGAGGTCAGCGCGCAAGCGGGCCGGATCGAAATGCAGCGGCAGGCGGACGCGGTCGGGATAGCGGTACGATTGTTGTCTACCGATGAACACGATAGGGTCTGCGTCCGTCCTCATGTTCCCGGACATAGCGCCGGGATTCTCCCTTTGCAAAGCCCGGTGCCGCCCGCGATGAACTCCCCCGAAAGCGCTCCGCTCGACCAGTTTCGCGCGGCGGTCTCCGCCGATCCTGCGCTGGAACGGCGGCTCGGCGGAATCGCGGAGATGATGGCGTTCATCGGTGTCGCGGTCGAAGAAGCGGCCGCGCGCGGGATCACGCTTGATCCGGTCGCGGTCGAACGTGCGTTTGCGCCCGATCCGCTCGGGCTCGACCGTTTCCTGCCGAAACCGATCACCGGCGAGGCGATACCGGGGCCAGCTTGGCTGCCCGCCGCGATCGTCGAGGCGCCGAGCGGCCTCGCGATCGACTGGTTCTATCTCGGCGACAACGCCTTGAGCGACCCGTTCTTCGAGGATTCGTTGCGCCAGGCGCGGTACATGCCGATCAGTCGGCTGATCCGCCATCGCACGCCGCTCGCCACCTTGCCCGAAGCGGTGGGGGCGGCGGGGGCGGTGCCCGATGGGTTGATTTTCCACCTCTCGCGCTGCGGCTCGACTTTGGTCGCGCAAATGATCGCGGCGTTACCGGGTGCGGTGGTGGTGTCGGAGCCGGCGCCGTTCGATTGGGTGCTGCAATATGCGCAGAATGCGACCGATCAGCCGATCGAGCAGCGGCTTGCGTTGATCCGCGCAATGGCAGCGGCGCTCGGGCGGCGCGCGGTGTCCGGGCAGGGCTTCGTCATCAAGCTCGATTGCTGGCACACCGTTGCGTTGCCCTTACTGCGCCAAGCGTTTCCGCACACGCCGTGGATCTTCCTCTACCGCGATCCGCTCGAAATCATGGCGTCGCAATTTCGTATGCGGGGTCTTCAGACCGTGCGCGGCGGGATCGGGCCGAGCGTGTTCGGCATTACCGAGGAGGGGCTGTCAGAGGAGGCGTATTGCGCTTGCGTGCTGGAGCGGACCTGCGCGCCGATCCTCGATGCTGACGACACTGTGCGCGGATTGCTGATCAATTATACCGAGCTGCCGGGCGCGGTGGAGGCGGCGATCCTGCCGCATTTCGGGATCGAACTGACCGATGCGGCGCGCCCCGCTTTGGCAGCGGCGGCGGGGCGTGATGCGAAAGCGCCACGAACGCCGTTCGCGCCCGATTCAGCGGAGAAGCAGCGTGAAGCGAGCGCGGCCGTACGCGCGGCCGTGACGCATTATTTGGCCGAGCCGTATCGTCGACTGGAAATGCTGCGGACGGGCGGTCAATCGAGTCGTCGCGCTTCAGAATCACCGGAATTTCGACCTATGAGCGAGGATTAGGCGCTCGAACCGTTCGACATCGGCCCGCCAGCGGTTGCGCGCACGACCGATGGGTGTTTCCGTACGAGGCGGTGTTCTTTTAAGCGCGCCACTCCATCACGGCGTCAATTTCACTGCGCTCGGTCTCGCGGAAACCCTTGCTCTCGTATAGTCGGCGCGCCGGATTGGTGTGCTCGACCCGCAGCGAAACCGAGCGGCCCAACTGAGCCGCTTCGGCGATGATCGTGTCGAGCAACGCGCCGCCAAGCCCCTTGCCGCAATGTTCGGGCAACAAGGCGATGTCGACAAGATTATGGTCGCGTGCGCCGCGCAGCAGGCACAAACGTCCGACGGCCACGCCGTCCAGCTCGATCACGCTGAAATCTGCGCCGATGTAATAGGTGCGATAATGGTGCCGCCGCGCTTCATATTGCTGTTCGAGCAGCATGCGTTTGTGCGCATCGGCAAGCGGCAGCGGCGCGAACTCAGCCCAGCGCCCTTCGATCGTCAAACGGCGGAGAAACGCATCGTCCTCCGCCGTTTCGGGACGCACGACCAGCGCGGTCATATCAGGCGCGGCGCTGGAAGATTTCGGACGGGCATATGCAATATCTACCACCAGAAAGCGCTGGAGGGTGGTGTGCGGCAGCGCGTTATCAGCATTTCCGACCACCGAAGAGCGCAACATGGTCGCGGTAGCATCCGATCCGAAATCAGGCAACATTTGGCGGTAGCTCGCGCTAAAGTCGCTGTAAGACCGCGGCTTGCCGATCGGTCTTACCGATCCGAACGATTACCCCGAGATGGGACGCTGAAAGAGTATGCAAGGCTGGATCGACAGTTTGGGAAAGACAGCGGGCGGGGTGCTGCACGGTCATGGCCCTGCGACGCCGGCCACCGCTACGACCTATAGCGCGGGCGATATCAGCATCCACTTCTTCCTGCAGCTCGCCGTCATTCTGGTTACCTGCCGGATCGTCGGGTGGATCGGCAAGCGCTTGCTGGGGCAGCCGCAGGTTGTCGGCGAGATGATCGCGGGCGTCGTGCTCGGTCCCTCGCTGCTCGGACTGTTTTTCCCCGATCTGCAGGGCGCGATCTTCCCGAAGGAGACGCGCAACGTGCTCTACGCCGGATCGCAGCTCGGCGTCGGCCTCTACATGTTTCTGGTCGGCACGACACTCCGGCTCGACCAATTCCGCGCCAAGGCGAAGAGCGCGTCGGCAGTGTCGCTGGCGGGGATCGCCGCACCGTTCGGCATCGCATCACTGATCACGCCGCTGCTGCTTGGCGTCCCCGGGCTGTTCGCGCCCGGCATCGGTCAGGCGAACGCGACGCTGTTCCTTGGCGCGTGCATCGCGCTGACGGCGTTTCCAATGCTGGCGCGGATCATCACCGAGCGCGGGCTTGGCGATAGCGCGCTTGGCACGCTGGCGCTGACCGCGGGCGCCTTTGACGATGCGGTTTCGTGGTGTGTGCTTGCGATCGTGCTGGCGACATTCGGTGGGGGACCAGGCGTTGCGATCCTCGCGATCGGTGGCGGAGTGCTGTGGGCGGCACTGGTGCTACTCCTCGGGCCGCACCTTCTCGCCCCGCTCGGATGGATGGTCGAGCGCGAGGGCAGCATGAGCCATTTCGCGCTTGCGGTCGTGCTCGCGGCGTTTTGCATATCGGCGTTTTTGATGGATGCGGTCGGCATCCACGCGATTTTCGGCGGTTTCATCATGGGCGTTGCGATGCCGCGCGGGCGGCTCAGCAGCGAGATCAAGCGCACGGTCGAACCGCTCGCGGTCGTCCTGCTGCTCCCGATGTTTTTCACCTATTCAGGGCTCAACACGCGGCTCGATATGGTCAATTCAGCGCCGCTGCTGCTGATCGCGCTGCTGATCCTGCTCGCCTCGATCCTGGCCAAGGGCGGGGCGTGCTACCTTGCGGCGCGGCTGTCGGGGGAGGATAATCGGACTGCGCTCGGCATCGGCGCGCTGATGAATTCGCGCGGGCTGATGGAGCTGATCATCATCAATATCGGGCTGCAAAAGGGCATTATCGGGCCGACGCTGTTCGCGATGCTCGTCTTGATGGCGATCGTCACCACCGTGATGGCGACGCCGCTGTTCGAATTCGTCTATGGGAGACACGCCCGCACGACCGACCGCGCGCTTGCTTGATATCACCGGCTTGAAACCCGACGCACACCGTGTCACATGTTGCGTTGCAGCATGGGAAGTGCCGCTGTCGGAGTAAGGCCATGCGGTCCATCAGCGCTACGATCGAACGCCTCGCGCGCGCCAACGCTGTCGGCGTGGCCAGCTCCGCGCTCACCGGTCGCCGCAACCTGCGTGCGCTTGGCGACTTCGGCGCGAATCCGGGGGCGCTGAGCGGCTGGTTTTGTGTCCCCGACGGCAAAGCCGCGAGGCCGTTGGTCGTCGTGCTCCACGGCTGCACGCAGGATGCGGCATCCTATGACCGGGGATCGGGCTGGTCGGACCTTGGCCAGCGTTTCGGCTTCGCCGTTCTGTTTGCCGAACAGTCGCGCGCGAATAACCCGAACGGCTGCTTCAACTGGTTCGTCCCCGGCGACACGCGCCGCGATGCGGGCGAGGCGGCATCGATCCGCCAGATGATCGGCGCGATGGGGACACGCTTTCCGATCGATCCGAAGCGGATTTTCATTACCGGGCTTTCGGCGGGCGGGGCGATGACCTCGGTCATGCTGGCGACCTATCCCGAGGTGTTTCGCGGCGGCGCAATCATCGCCGGGCTGCCCTATGGCGCGGCGGCGACGATGCCGCAGGCGCTCGAGCGGATGCGCGGGCAGGGGCATCCCGATGATGCGGCCTATGCGGCGGCGGTACGGGCGGCATCGGCGCATCGCGGTCCGTGGCCGAGCGTAAGCGTCTGGCATGGCGATACCGATCATACCGTTAACACGGCCAATGCCGATCGGATTGTCGGGCAGTGGCGCGCGCTCCACGGCGCCGATGGCGCGCCCGATGCGGAGGTAGTCAGCGGAAAGCTTCGCACCCGCGCGTGGCACGGGGCCGATGGCGCGGTGCTGATCGAGGATCACCGCATCGCGGGCATGGGGCACGGCACGCCGCTCAGTACGCACGGCGAAACCGCGTGCGGCAGCGCGATGCCGCACATGCTCGATGTCGGCATATCGTCCACCTGGCAGATCGCGCAGAGCTGGGGGTTGCTGGGCGGTGCGGAGCGGCCCCGGTCAGCGGCAGCGCCTTCCGCGCCCCGATCAGCTTCGCCAATCGCGCAGGTTTCGAGCGTCCAGGCTACGATCGAAGCGGCGTTGCGCTCAGCGGGGCTGATGCGCTGACCGCTTCGTAAGGGTCATACCTCGCCGGGCGCGAACCCAAGCGCGTCGAGCAACGCAGCGCGCGCGGTCCGGCACTGTTGCCACAAAGCGGGGTTGCCAAGATCGGCGGGCGCGATCCGTTCCGGCCAGTGCCGTTCGACGAGGGCCGCCAGCACATTGCATTTTGCCGGATCGAGCAGGAAACGCGGGTCGATCGCGGCGTGCGCGGCTTCGTCGACCGCCACGCGCAGCCGCAAGCAGGCCGGGCCGCCGCCGTTGCGCATTGATTCGCGTAAAGTGAGCACCTCGATGCGGCGGATCGGCCCGTTCCCCGCGATCAGCTCCTGCAGCCACGCCCACACTTCGGGCGTCTCCTGGCATTCGCTCGGCACGATCAGTGCCATCGTCGCGTCGGGCAAGGTCACTAGCTGCGAATTGAACAGATACGATTTGATCGCGGCTTCCAGCGATACGCGCGCCGCTGGCACTTCGACAATCACAGCGTCGGGCAAGCGTGCGCGGACGAAGGCATAGACGACGGCGGGATCCTCGAACGCTTGCTCATGCGCGAAAAGGACGGTTTCGTTGGCGACCGCGACGACATCGTTGTGGAACGCCCCCGCTGCAATCGCCGCGACGCTTTGCTGGACGAGCAGGACGTCTGCCGGGTCGAGCCCGTGGCGACGCGCGACGGCGGCGCTGGCGGTGCGGTTTTGGCGCGCCGGGAAACCGCCGACGCTGCGCTCGCCATAGACGAACAGTTCGATCCCGCGCGCGCCGTGGCGGCTGGTCATGCGCATATGGTTCGCCGCCCCTTCGTCGCCGAGGGCGGCGGGCAGGGCATCATGCACCGTGAAATGCGCGGCATCGCCAAACGCCAAGCGCAGCTGCCGCGCGGTCTGGTGCTGTTCGATGCTCCGGTGCAGCATCGTCGACAAATTGGCGACCGACAGATGACAGCGTCCATCGCCGGTATCGGGCGCGGGCGAGACGGTTGCGGCATTCGCGGTCCACATTGCCGAGGCCGAACAGACATTGCCGAGCAAAGTGGGATCCTGCGCCCAAGCGGCGGTGAGCACGGCATCATCGTCGCCCGTAAACCCGAGGTTGCGCAGCCATGCCGCAGCGGGCCGGTCGTGCGGCAGCAGCAATCCTTGCGGCAGGCCGAGCTCCAGCATTTGCCGCATCTTGGCGATCCCCTGCAACGCCGCGGCGCGCGGGGCCGAGACCGACCCGGCATTGCTCGTCGCGGCGAGGTTGCCGAACGACAGCCCGGCATAATTGTGACTCGGGCCGACGAGGCCGTCGAAATTGATCTCGCGCATGCTCTTCCCTCTCAAGCGAGCGTTTCGCCCGCCAGCGTCTCGGTATCGATCTGCTTCTGCATCATCGCCGGATAGCGCGCGCCGTCGAGCGCATTGGGCGGGAACAGCGCATCGACCGCCGCGAGCAATTCGGCGCTCAAAGGCCGTTCCGCCGCAGCCATATTCTCGGTCAGATGCGCGATGCTGCGCGTGCCCGGGATCGGTACGATCATCTCGTCCTGCGCAAGCACCCAGCCGAGCGACAGTTGCGCTGGCGTAAGTCCGGCGTCCGCGGCAATGGCGTCGAAACGCGCAACCATCTCCAGATTGCGCGACAGAGAAGGCGCGACGAAGCGCGGCATCATCGCGCGAATATCGCCCGCCTCATAATCGTCACTCCGAACCGCCCCTGCGAGCAGTCCGCGCGCCACCGGGGAGAATGCGACGAAGCCGATGCCGAGTTCCTGGCATGCCGCCAGCACCGCGACTTCGGGATTGCGCACGACGGGCGAATATTCGCTCTGCACTGCGGCGATCGGGTGGACGGCGTGCGCGCGGCGGATCGTCGCCGCCGACATTTCCGACAGGCCGATCGCGCCGATCTTGCCCGCTTCTTTCAGCCGCACCAGCGCGCCGACCGATTCCTCAATCGCGACACGCTTGTCGAGCCGGTGGAGATAGACCAGGTCGATATGATCGGTGCTGAGCCGTGCGAGCGACCCCTCGACCGTCTTGGCGATCGCGGCGGGTGATCCGTCGAGGCCACGCTTGCCGTCGATCATGTCGAGCACGCATTTGCTCGAGAGCGTGAACTCGGCGCGGCGGTGCATCACACCCTTGGCCAGCAACCGCTCATTCTCGCCGTTGCCATAGAGCGCTGCGGTGTCGAGCAGGGTGCAGCCAAGATCGAGTGCGGTGTTGAGCAATGCGAGCGCGGTCGCGGTGTCGGGCGGTGTGCCATACGCATGATTGAGGTTCATGCACCCGAGACCGATCGCCGAAACGGTGAACGGGCCGAGTTTACGCTGTGGATAGGTCAAAGGATCGGCCCCGATCGTGCTGGTTTCGCGGGGCTGTAGCGCCGCTCAAGGGGCGCTGTCTATGTGGGTACGCTCAGGCAGCGTCTCGCTTTGCAAGGCGGCGCTGCGCCCCGCGGACGCTGCCGACGAGGCGCGAGAGGATGAGTTCCTCGATCCCAGCATAGCCGAGCCCGAGATGCGCCGGTCGCACCGATGTCGCATCGCCGAGCCCCAAAGCACCGGTGCGCAAACCGGCCCGCCCGATTCGCGCCCAGCGCCGCGCGGTTTCCCAGCGGATCAGGCTGCGGCTTTCGGAATCTGGGCGGCGACGTTCGAGAAAATCGTCCTGCAGCCGCACCAATGCATCGCCTACCGCCGCCAGCGTTGCGCGGTCGGGCACGGGTTGCTGGCTCATCACGTGGCGGACGATCAGGCGCGCGGTGTCGCCGGCGGCATCCCCGAACAAGGGGGTGTAAACCCCCGCCAGCACGTCCGCCGCGCGCCCGCGCATCGCCTCGGCCTGAGTCTGTGAGGCGCCGCCGCCGTGGCGGCGATAGGTCATCAGTTCGTCGTCGAGCCGCGCGATCCCGCCGTACGCGTTGATGCGGTGATACAGATCGAAATCCTCGGCATAGACCATTTCGGGCCGCTGGAACGGATCGAGCTCCCGCGCGGCATCGGCGCGCATCATTACCGAGGACCAGACCAACGGATTTTCGATCCGCAGCAGCCATTCGATCACCGGCGGCGTCGAGAGCGGGGCGAGCGAGGAGGGGAAGATCGCGCCGTCTGACAGGACATTGGCGGCGGTGCCGACGAGGACGATTTCGGGATGTCCGTCGAGATAGGCGACTTGTCGGGCGAAGCGATCGGGATGGCACAGATCGTCATGATCGAGTGCTGCGATATAGCGCCCGCGCGCTTCGGCAAAAGCAGCGTTGCGCGTCAGCACGACGCGCCGGTTGACGGGCGAGCGGATCACGTGAATGCGCGGATCGGCGAACGCCTCGATCACCGCGACGGTGTCGTCGGTCGAGCAATCGTCGACCACAATCAGCTCGAAATCGCTGAAGGTCTGCGCCCGCAGCGACGCGATCGTCTCGCCGACCAGACCTGCGCCATTATAGGTCGCCATCAGGACGCTAACAGCTGGGTCTTTGGGGCGCGCGCTCATGCGACGGCCCGCGCCGCGTCGCCGAGCACTTGATCAACGATCATCGCGCCGACATCGTTCTGCCATTGCCACAAGCCATTGGCCTGGCCCGAGAAGCTCGCCTCGCCGCCAAGTTTGCCCCATGGGACGAACCCGGCGGCAAGGCCGATGCCGTAGAGGCCGGGGATCGCTGCGCCGGTGGCGTCCAGGATGCGGCAATGGCGGTCGACCATCGCTGCGCCTTCATGCGCCGCCAGCGCGACGCTGCGCCCTTCGCTGTCGTGAATTGCGAGGGCACGTGGGCGATAGCCGAGTGCCGCGATGACGAGGTCGGCCTCGGCCAGATGCGCGCGGGCGACGGCATCGTCATCCCCGGTCACTTGATGCACGGCGAGGCGCGGATCGGGCACACGGCCATCGACGCGGAGCTGGCGCAACACGAGATCGCGCGCTTCGAGCCGGAAGCCCGCGAGGCGATAGACGAAGCCGCTAACCGGGCAAATGTCGTCGGGTCCGAAGTCGGTGAAGCCCTCGGCCCGTGCGGCCTCTGGCGTCGGATAGAAGGGGCGGAGCGGACGACGATGCAGCAGCGTGATCGCGCCCGCGCCGAGCGGGATCGCCTGTGTCTTTAGCAGCAGCACGATCGTCGCGATCGCGCTGGTCGATCCGCCGATCACGACGATCTTGGGGTTGCGCTTGGTCGAGAGCAGATCGACGATCTTCTGCGGACCGCCGACCGCGAGTGCCTCGTCCGACTGCATCAGACGGTCGCCGACTTCCTGCACCAGCGACACGCCGCCGACGCGCTGGCGTGCGAGGCGGTCGAGCGGCTGATGGCCGCCGGTCGCGATCAGGACGGCGCTGGAAAGCTGGTCGAATTCCTGGCCATCGGCGCGGCGGCGCAAGCGGCTCGACCAAAGCCCGCCGCCGGTGCGCGTGGTGTGGAGCACCTCATGGCCGGTCAGCACCGTGCCGCCATGTTGGGTGACGAGACCGTGCAGCCGTTCGCCGGTCGCGCGGACGAACGGCCCGGCTTCCACCAAGGGCACGCCGAGCGCGCCGACATAATGGCCGACCGCGCGGCCGGTGGGATGATCGACCAACGCCGCCAGCTCTGGGTGGGGGTTGTCCTTCACCGCGCTGAGAAACGTCTCGGCGGTCGAATCCGATGTGATTGCGTAGCGCCCGATCCGGCCCTCACCGAGCGCTTCGTCGCGTTCGGCGATGACGAGGCCTGAGGCGGCAAGGTCGGCGAGGCGATCGCGCTTGCTGGCGGCGGTGAGCAACGCCGTCCCGGCCGGACCCCCGCCGACGATCAGCAGCGAGGCGATCGGGTTGGCGCGTGGGCGCGCGGGGACGCGCGCTTCGGCGGCGAGGATGCGGTTAAAGGTATTGGCTATGACAGCGACATCGCCAACCGTCATCGCATCGGTGACTGGCAGTGACAGCGATCGCCCCGCCACCGCATCGGCAACCGGCGTCGGCAGGATCGTCGCGGTGCGGCGGAACAGCGGCTGTTCGCCCAGATGCGGGCTGAAATAGCGACCCGACCCGATGCCCTCGGCCGCTAGCGCGGCGGTGATCGCATCGCGGCGGAGCGCGAGTCCTTCGGGCAGCAGCACCGGCATGAATTGGCTCGCGCAGCGTTGACCTTGCGCCGCCTGGAAGGAAACGCCCTCCAACTGGCGGCGATACGCCGCTTCGAGTGCGGCGCGGTGATCGCAGACCGTATCGATCTCGGCGAGTTTCGCGCGCGCCATCACTGCGATCACTTCGGGCAATTTGGCGTTGATGCCGGGCAGCGTGGCGCTGCGGCCCGCCTCGAACCCGAAATTGGTCATTGCGCGCAGCCGCTCGATCAGCTGTGTGTCGCCCGAATGGATCAGCCCGCCCTCGGCGACCGCGAAGGTCTTGGTGGCGTGCATCGAATAGACAGTCGCGAACGGGGCGCCGGTGCCGAACCCGGCACCGCTCTCGTCGATCGTGCCGAGCGAGGCGGCGGCGTCGATCACCACGCCGACATTATGTTCGCGTTGCAGCCAGGCATAGCGGTCCAAGTCGATCGCGGTGCCGAAGGTGGCGTATGGGAGCATCACCGCGATGCGGTTGCCATAATCACGCAGCAGCCGTTCCTCGGCCGCGGCGCTCGCGGTCCAGTCGGAGGGATCGATGTCGCAGATCAGCGGGGTGAGTCCCGCCCACAAGGCGGCCTGCGCGGTCGCCGCGAAGGTGAGTGCGGGCATGAGCGCGAAGCGGCCTGCGCCATGCTCCCCCGCCGCCTCGCGAATTGCGATCATCAGACCGAGCGTCGCATTGCCGACCGCCAGACACGCGCCTTGCCCGCCGAACAGCTTCGCCGTCGCCTCGGTCTCGAACGTCCGCACTTCGGGGCCGTTATTGCTGAAAATGCCCGATGCCTCGACACGGCGCAGCGCGGTGACGTGCTCGCTCAGGCGCGGCGGGTTGGGGGCGATCAAGGGATAGCGCATGCGGACGGCAGCCTGACTGGATTACGACCAATGCTGTTTGCCCCGCCGCCTCCTAAAATCCGGTTACGTCTGCCAAATCCGTTACAATACATCAGCTTTCGGTTGCGCGGGAACCCCTGTCCACGGTATCCGGGCACATCAAGGGGAGACGCGCGATGGCGACCGAATTCACGCTCAACGGGGCCGCCGCCCGGTTTGACGGAGACCCCGACACGCCGCTGTTGTGGGTGCTCCGCGATCATCTCCAGCTGACCGGCACCAAATATGGCTGCGGCATTGCGCAATGCGGGGCGTGCACGGTGCATCTCGATGGCAAAAATCGCCGCTCCTGCGTGACGCCGATCGCGAGCGTGGCGGGGCGTAGCGTAACGACGATCGAGGGCGCGAGCGGCAAGACCGCCGAAGCGGTCAAGGCCGCCTGGGTCGCGATCGACGTGCCGCAATGTGGTTTCTGCCAATCGGGCCAGGTAATGTCGGCGATCGGGTTGCTTGCCGCCAAGCCCAATCCGACCGACGCCGATATCGACCACGGCATGGCGGGCAACATTTGCCGCTGCGCGACCTATGTCCGTATCCGCCAGGCGATCAAGGATGCGGCCAAGCAGGCGGAGACAGCAGCATGAACGCCCCCGCTTCACGCCGCGATTTCCTCGCTGGCTCCGGTCTCGTCATCGGTCTTTCCTTGCCGATGGGCAAGGCCGCGGCCAAGGCGGCCCCTGCTGGCGAAGCAGCGCCGTTTGCCCCCAACGCTTTCGTGCGGATCGCCGCCGACAATAGCGTCACCGTCATCATCAAGCATGTCGAATTCGGTCAGGGTCCGGCGACCGGCCTGTCGACGATTGTCGCCGATGAACTCGACGCCGAATGGGGCCAGATGCGCATCGCCTTCGCGCCGGCGAACGATCCGCTCTACAAGAACCTGATGTTCGGCACGATGGCCACCGGCGGATCGACCGCGATGGCCAATAGCTGGATGCAGATGCGCAGTGCCGGTGCCGCAGCACGCGCGATGCTGGTCGCCGCTGCCGCCAAGACTTGGGGCGTTCCCGCCGCCGAGGTGAAGGTGGCCAAGGGTGTCGTCAGCCATGGCGCAAAGACGGCGAGCTTCGGCGAGCTCGCCGCGACCGCCGCGACGATGCCGATCCCCGAGAAGCCAGTGCTCAAGACGCCTGCGCAATGGACGTTGATCGGGCGCGACACGCCCAAGCTCGACAGCCTGATCAAATCGACCGGCGCGGCGCAATTCACGATGGACGTACAGCGCCCCGGCATGGTGATCAGCGTGATCCAGCATCCGCCGGCCTTTGGCGGGACGGTCAAATCGGTCGATGATGCGGCGGCGCTTGCGGTGCCCGGCGTGGTCGCGGTCAAGACGATCCCGCAGGGCGTCGTGGTCTATGCCAAGGACACCTTTGCGGCGATGAAGGGCCGTGCCGCGCTCAAGGTCGATTGGGACCTGTCCAAGGCCGAAACGCGCTCGACCGAGACGATGGTCAAGCAATATATCGCCGCCGCCGCAAAGCCGGGCGTCGAGTGCGAAGCCGAGGGCAATGTCGCCGCGGCGCTGGCGGGGGCCGCCAAGCGGATCGAGGCGACCTATGTCTTCCCGTTCCTCGCGCACGCGCCGATGGAAACGATGGACGCGGTGATCGAACCCAAAGCCGGCGGCGCGGATTTCTATGCCGGCAGCCAGTTCCAGGTCGGCGATACGACGGCGGTGTCGAAGGTGCTCGGCGTGCCGTTCGAAGGCATGACACTGCATGAACAGTATGCCGGCGGCAGCTTCGGCCGTCGCGCCACGCCCGACATGCAGGATGCGGTCGAAGCGGCGATGGCGACCAAGGCGTTTAACGCTGCGGGCGGCACCACGGCGGTCAAGCATGTGTGGACGCGCGAGAATGATATTCGTGGCGGGCGCTATCGTCCGCTGATCGTCCACACGATCAAGGGCGGGGTCGATGCGCACGGCAAGATCGTCGGGCTCGACGCGGTCGTCGCGGGGCAATCCTTCATGCGCGGCACCGGCTTCTTCAACCCAGCCGCCAAGTTCGACGAAGCGATGGTCGAGGGGCTAAGCGGCAGCGCTTACGCCTTCCCCGCGATCCGTGTCGGTGCGAACGAGCTGAAGAACGGCGTGCCCACGCTCTGGTGGCGCTCGGTCGGGAACACCCACACGGCGTATGTGATGGAGACGTTCCTCGACCGCTTGTTCGAGCTCGGCAAGCAGGATCCGATCGCGGCACGGCTCGCCATGATGAAGGATGATCGGGCGAAGGCAGTGCTTAAACGCGTCGCCGAAACTTCGGGCGGGCTTTCGGCCAAGAGCGGTCGTGCCCGCGGCGTCGCCTTCCACAAGAGCTTTGGATCGTACGTCGCGCAGATCGCCGAGGTCTCGGTCGGCCCCGATAAGCTGCCGCGCATGCATAAAGTGTGGGCGGCGGTCGATTGCGGCGTGCCGATCAACCCCAACGTGATCCGCGCGCAAGTCGAGGGCGGGATTGGCTACGGCCTCGGCCATGCACTTTATGCCGAAATCACGCTGGGCGAGGGTGGCGTGGTTGAGCAATCGAATTTCGATACCTACCGGTCGCTCCGGATCGGGGAAATGCCCGAGGTCGAGGTCGCGATCATCAACTCGACCGCGAACCCGACGGGCATCGGCGAACCCGGCCTGCCGCCGATCGCCCCGGCTGTCGCCAATGCGTGGCGCAAACTGACCGGCAAAGTCGTCACGCGACTGCCCTTCGCCCATTCGGAGAATGCATGATGCGCGGCAATCTGCTCGCTTTGGTTGTTGCCATTCTGGCCGTCCCAGTCGCGCTTGTCGCCCGGACCGCTACGCCTGCGCCGAAGACGCTCAAGGATCCCGCTGCCTTTGCCGCGATCGCCGATCCGGCGAAGCGGTCGGCGGCGTTGTTCAAGGAGATGGGCAAGGTGATCCAGTCGCCACGCTGCCTGAATTGCCATCCGCGGAGCGACCGCCCCAATCAGGGTGAGGCGATGGTCCCGCACAATCCGCCGGTTATCCGGGGCGCCGACGGGCACGGCGCGGCAGGCCTCGAATGCGCAACCTGTCACGGCGACGCCAATGTGACATTCGCCAATGGCACCGGCAGCGTGCCCGGCGCGCCGCACTGGGCGCTCGCGCCTGCGGCCATGGCGTGGGAGGGCAAATCGCTGGCATCGATCTGCGTGCAGATCAAGGACCGCGCGCGCAATGGCGGCAAGTCGCTCGCCGAGCTGGTCGAGCATAATGGTAAGGACGAACTGGTCGGCTGGGGCTGGCATCCCGGGCTTGGGCGTACCCCGGCCCCCGGCACGCAGGCGCAGTTTGGCGCGCTGACCAAGGCGTGGGTCGAGAGCGGGGCGAAGTGTCCGGCATGACGCCGGCCTTCACCACGATCCGGCTGGAGATCGCGGACCATATCGCGACGATCACGCTCGATCGGCCCGACAAGCTCAACGCGTTCAACGCCGCGATGCTCGCCGATCTGATCGCGGCGTTCGATGCGACCGACGCCGATGATGCGGTGCGCGCGGTGATCGTCACCGGCGCGGGGCGCGGCTTTTGCGCCGGGGCCGATCTGTCGGGTGGCGCGGCGACCTTCGATTATGACGCGATCGGCGGATGGAACGGCGCCGAATCGCCGGTGCGCGCCGATGGCAGCGTCGATTATGCGCATCCGGCGGTGCGCGATGGCGGCGGGTTGCTGGGCTTGCGCATCTTCGCGTCGAAGAAACCCGTGATCGGCGCGATCAACGGTGCGGCAGTGGGCGTCGGTGCGACGATGACGCTGCCGATGGATTTCCGGCTGGCGAGCGACGCGGCGCGTTTCGGTTTCGTCTTCGCGCGGCGCGGGATCGTGCCCGAGGCGTGTTCGAGCTGGTTCCTGCCGCGCCTCGTCGGGATCGGGCAAGCGCTCGAATGGTGCTATTCAGGCACGGTGTTCGATGCGGCCGAAGCATTGCGTGGCGGGTTGGTCCGGAGCGTCCATGCGCCCGATGATCTGCTCCCGGCGGCGCGCGCATTGGCGTTACGGCTGACCGCCGAGGGCGCGCCGGCGTCGATCTCGCTCATGCGCAAGATGCTCTATGCCGGGCTCGGCGCGCCGCATCCGATGGACGCACACCGCATTGAAAGCCGCGCGATCTGGGCGCGGGGTGCGAGCGCGGATGCCAGAGAGGGCGTCACCGCCTTCCTCGAAAAGCGCGCGGCGGTGTTTCCCGATTCGGTTGCGGACGCGTGGGGCGAATTCGCGCCGTGGTTCGATGACCCAGAGTATCGGTGAAACCTACATCGCTTCCCCGGCGAAGGCCGGGGCCCAGTTGCGGAGGTCGAGGTAATGGAGCGCAGCGCTCCTTCCGCTTCGTCTCGCTACTGGGCCCCAGCCTTCGCCGGGGAAGGCAAGTGCGAGTCAGGGACGCGCCACCGCGAAACCTGCGAAGGACTGATTCACCGGCATCAATTCGAGCGTGTTGATGTTGAGATGCGGCGGTAACTCGGCGACCCATAGCAATGTCGCCGCGATATCCTCGCCGGTCATGGGATCGACCCCGCCATAGAGTTTGTCGGACACGGCTTGGTCGCCGCCGGTGCGCACCACCGTGAATTCGGTTTCGACCATGCCCGGCTCGATCGAGGTGACGCGGACCCCAGTGCCGTGGAGATCGGCGCGCAGGCCGAGCGAGAATTGCCGGACGAACGCTTTGGTCCCGGCGTACACATTGCCGCCCGCATAGGGATAGCTCGCTGCGACCGAGGACAGGTTGATGATCGCGCCCTTGGCCGCGATCAGGCGCGGCAACAGCGTGCGTGTCACCGCAACCAAGGCCGAGACGTTGGTGTCGATCATCGTCTGCCAGTCGTCGAGGCTGCTGTGCTGCGCGGGTGCGGTGCCGAGCGCGAGGCCGGCATTATTGATCAGCAGATCGACCGCAGCGAAATCCTCCGGCAGGCCGGCGATCGCGGCATCCATCGCGGCGCGGTCGCGGACGTCGACGGTCAGCGTATGGACCGATTCCCCCAGCGATTCGCGCAAAGCACTCAGCCGTTCGGCGCGGCGTCCGGTGGTGACCACGCGCCAGCCCGCTGCAACGAAGGCGCGCACCGCAGCCTCGCCGATGCCCGACGTGCCGCCTGTGATGAAGGCCGTGCGCATCCGCTGAACTCCGCCGCTGTCTGAAGAGAAATGGTGCCCGAGGGCGGACTGGCATGTCGAGCCTGAAAACCCCAGAAAACCGTGGCTTCGCCTAACCCCAAGGCACAGAAATGTACCGTGTAGATGTACCGCCTTACCTCCGCGCGTAGGTGGGCGCAAGGGCCCGAGGCGCTGGGTCGAAGCATGAGGTCCATAGGCAGTAGGGTCGCTCAGAGGCCCGTGGGGCGGGGCAGGTTCCTTTGCGCCGTTCGGGTGACTCGCTGGCTTGTATGCCGCCTAGCGACTCTCACGGAGGTCGGAAGGCCAGTGCGCTTGACGCACGCCTTGCACGGCAATGGAAAGCGGCCGTTCCGCTTCCGCCCAGTCCCTGCCGTTCAGCGCAGATTTTCGGTTTCCTCGAACCTGCCGTTCGCTGAGCGATAGATCTTCGGCGGAAGCTGGGCCAGTTGCGGAAT
>JBBQLB010000023.1:0-44370 GCA_038327465.1 Sphingomonadales bacterium
ATTGCCCACGCCCGGATCGCGCGGCTCTATTATGGCGCGAGCGATCCCAAGGGCGGCGCGGTCGAGCATGGCCCGATGCTGTTCAGCCAGCCGACGATCCACCACCGGCCGGAAGTGTTTCCAGGCTTTGGCGAAGGCGAAGCCGCCGCCTTGCTCCGCGATTTCTTTGCCACGCGGCGCTGAGGCCCGCACCCCAGCAACATTCGAAAATAAAGCGACGGTTGTGAATTCGCCCGAATCGCGCGAAGGAAGCGCACAGTATTATGCACCCGCTTCCCCCCTTCCCGTGGATCGACGTCGCGATCATCTTCGCGCTGATCGTGTTGAACGGCGTTTTCGCCATGTCTGAATTGGCGATCGTCTCATCGCGCAAGGCGCGGCTGGAGGCGATGGCGCGCACCGGCACGCGCGGCGCGCGCACCGCGCTCATGCTCGCGGCGGACCCCGGCAAGATTCTGTCGACGACGCAGATCGGCATCACGCTAATCGGGATCCTCGCCGGGGCCTATTCGGGGTCCAGTCTCGGCGGGCCAGTGGCGGCGCGATTGCAATTCCTCGGGCTGGGCGACGAGACGACGCAGTCGATCGGCTTCGCGCTCGTCATCGGCATTACCACCTACGCCTCGCTGGTAATCGGCGAACTCGTCCCCAAGCAGATCGCGTTGCGCGCGCCCGAGCCGCTGGCCGCGATCATGGCCGGGCCGGTGCTCGCACTTGCCTGGGCGACCGCGCCGGTGGTGTGGCTGCTCGATTCATCCTCGGCCCTACTGTTCCGCCTGATGGGACTAAAGCGCGAGAGCGAGGAGCATGTCACCGCCGAGGAACTCCATCTGATCGTCGCCGAGGCGAGCAAGTCGGGCGTGATCGAGGAACATGAGCGCTCGATCATTTCGGGCGTCGTCCGCCTCGCCGACCGACCGGTTCGTGAAGTGATGACACCCCGCACCGACATCGAATGGATCGACGCGACGCTCGACGATGCGGGGCTGCGCGCGGCGCTGGTGGAGGCGTCGCACAGCCGCTTGCCGGTCGCCGAAGGATCGGTCGACGCGGTCATCGGCGTGGTGCAGGCGCGCGATATCGCGGTGGCGCTGTTCAAAGGCGAGCCGCTCAATCTGCGGGCGCTGATGCGGCAGGCCCCGGTCGTACTCGACCAGATCGACGCGATGGACGCGCTTGACGCGCTGCGGCAGGCCGAAGTGCCGATGGCGCTGATCCATGACGAATATGGCCCCTTCGAAGGAATCGTAACTCCGGCGGATCTACTAGCGGCGATTGCGGGCGAATTCGCCTCGGATGCCGACCCAGAGGATGCGCCGACCGTCGTGACGCGCGACGACGGATCGTTGCTCGTCGCCGGACATATGGCGGCCGATGCGCTTGCCGAACGGCTCGGCATCGACCTGCCCGAGGGGCGCGATTATGCGACGGTCGCCGGCCTTGCGCTCGCGGTGTTCCGCCATTTGCCGGGCGAGGGCGAGAGCTTCGTCGAGCAAGGGTGGAAGTTCGAAGTGGTCGATCTCGACGGACGCCGGATCGACAAACTCCTGATCAGCAGCGCGCGCGAGGGGTAGCGCCGAGGGGTAAGTCTCGATCACCCGATCCTCTCCCCGTTCGCCCTGAGCCTGTCGAAGGGCGCGCGCCCCAAGCAATACGGCGCATGGGGAGAGCAGTGCTTCGACAAGCTCAGCACGAACGGATGGATGCTTACCCCGCCTCCGCTTCTGCGATCGCGCGGTATTTTGCGCGGAGCGACACTTTGTCGATCTTCTCCGTCCCCAGCCGCGGCAGCGCTTCGTTAACGAACCAGATCCGCTGCGGCACCTTGAACGCCGCGATATGCGCGAACAGGAAGGCGCACAGCGCCTCGGTATCCAGAGCTTCGCCCTCACGTGCCAGCACCACGGCGCCCGGAACTTCACCGAAGCGTTCGTCGGCGAGGCCGAACACCGCAGCCTCGGCCACGGCGGGATGTTCGTAAATCGCGGCTTCCACTTCCTGGCACGAGATATTCTCGCCGCCGCGGATGATAATGTCCTTCTTGCGATCGACGATGAAGAGATACCCGCCCGAATCGACATAGCCGATGTCGCCCGTCAGGAAGTACCGATCAGGCGTGTACGCCGCCGCCGTCGCATCGGGCCGTCCATAATATTCGGTGAAGTTGCAGACCGAGCGGATCGCCACTTCGCCGCGCTGCCCCTCGGCCACCGGCTTGCCCGCGCCGTCGAGGATCGCGAGATCGACCAGGGGCGCGGACGCGCGTCCGGTCGAATTGGGCTTGGCGAGATAATTGTCGCGGAAATTGCCGCAACCGACGCCGTTGGTTTCGGTCAGGCCATAACCGAGCAAGGGCTTCGGCCCGCCCATTTCCTCGGCGATGCGGCGGACATGGTCGACCGGGCGCGGCGCGCCACCCGCCGCGAAATCGGTGACCGACGACAGATCGTATTCGCTGCGCTTCGGGTGCGTCAGGATTTCAAAGCTCATTAGCGGCACGCCGACGAAATAGCTGACCTGTTCGGCCTGGATCAGCCGCATTGCTTCCTCGGCATCCCATTTCGGCATCAGCACGAGTTTGCGCCCCATCGCGAAGCTTTGCAGGAACACCGGCACTTCGGCGGTAACGTGAAACAGCGGCACGTTGAGCAAGGTCGCGGGTTGCCCGACCGGCGGGCTGCCGTCTTGCGTCGTGATGCCGAGCATGACCAGCGCCTGCGCCAGATAATTGTACACAGCCTGCGTCACCGCGCGATGATCGCTGATCGCGCCCTTCGACTGGCCGGTCGAGCCAGAGGTGAACAGAATCGTCGCATGGTCGGTCGGCGCGACCGTCGGCAGCGTCGCGTCGGCGGCGACCAGATCGGCGAGAGCGACCGCCAACGGCTGCACATCATCGATCGTCACCACCTCGGTTTTGAGGTCGGGAATCGCCGCGAGCCGCTTCGCGCGCGGCGGATCGGCGAAAACGATGCTGCATTCGACATCGGCCATTGCGGCCGCGAGTTCCACCGACTGCCACCAGCCGTTGAGCAGCGTCGCCACGCCGCCCGCCATGACGATCCCCATGTACAGCACGATCCACGACGGCGAATTGCGCATCGCGATGCCGATGCGGTCGCCCGGCTGCACGCCATGCGTCGCCACCAGCGCATGCGCGACCTGCGTTGCGGCGGCGTACACCGTGCCGAACGTCAGCCGCTCGTCGCCCGCGACCAGAAAGGTCTTGTCGGCATGTTCGGCGGAGTAATGCGCAAAATAGGGCGGCAGCGTCTGCGGCACGCCGGTGATGAGCGGCATATCGACCCCAGCGACATTGACCGAGCCGAGTGCGAGTGGCGCGCCTTCCCCGGTCAGCGCGGCGAGCGCCGCATCCATCCGCAAATCCAGTTTACTCGGCATCACGCTCTCCCCTTGGTCTTATGGCTTGTCGCCTTTATGGAGGCGCAAACCGCCGGGGAAAAGCCTTGATCCTGTCCCATCTTCAGCCGCTGCTCGGCCCACTCCTCGATGCCGCCGTATCGACCGGCACGCAGCATATAAAATTCACTGACCTGCATTTGAACAAAGTCGCGCTCGACCTCGGCTTCTTTCAGATCAAATGGTATTCGATCGCCTATATCACCGGCATCGTCGTCGGCTGGTGGTATCTGCTCAAGCTGATCGCGCAGCCGGGCGCACCGATGGCGCGGCGGCATGCCGACGATCTCGTCTTCTACGCGACGCTCGGCATCATTCTCGGCGGGCGGATCGGCTATGCGCTGTTCTACGCGCCGCAATTGCTGACCTCGAGCGCCATCTTCCGGCTGTGGGACGGCGGCATGTCGTTTCATGGCGGGATGATCGGCACGTCGATCGGCATCATCCTGTTCGCACGTCAGCAAAAGCTCGATTGGTTACGGATCCACGATTACCTCGCCTGCGCCGTGCCGTTCGGGCTATTCTTCGGGCGCATCGCCAATTTCGTGAATGGCGAATTGTGGGGCAAGCAGGCCGATGTGCCCTGGGCAATCGTCTTCCCCGACACTGTGCCGTCCGGTATGCTCGACCCGGCACGCCACCCGAGCCAATTGTACGAAGCGGGGCTCGAAGGTCTCGTCTTGTTCGCGATCCTGTGGTTCGCCTTCTGGCGGACCAAGGCGCGCTATGAGCCGGGGAAATTGGTCGGGCTGTTCCTGCTCGGTTATGGTGTGGGGCGGTTCACGGTGGAATTCTTCCGCGAACCCGACGGTCAATTTCGCGAATGGGCGGGCGGGTTCTTCGCCAACACGATCCATATGGGCCAGGTGCTGACGCTGCCGATGATCGTCGGCGGGCTGTATCTGGTGCTCACCGCCAAGGGCCGCCGCACCCGGGTCGAACCGATCGCCGGAGGCGAGAGCGTCGCGTGAGATAATCCCACTCCCGCTCGCGGGAGGGGCCCTTCTTGCTCCCCTCCCGCTTGCGGGAGGGGCTGGGGGAGGGCATTGCGCACCTCAGATGTTATCTGAATCCCCTCCGCTAACCCCTCCCACAAGTGGGAGGGGAGATTTAACCGCCCGCCTCGCCCGCGCGATCACGCTGGCGGGGCCGATTTCGCTCGCCCAATTCATGGCCGCGGCGAATCAGCATTATTATGCGACGCGCGATCCGCTCGGCACCGGCGGCGACTTCACGACCGCGCCCGAAATCAGCCAGATGTTCGGCGAGCTGATCGGGCTGTGGGGCGCCGATCTGTGGGACCGCGCCGGACGCCCGGCGGCAGCGTGGGTCGAACTCGGCCCGGGGCGCGGGACGCTCACCGCCGACGCACTGCGGGCAATGGCCAAAGCTGGCCTCGCGCCGCCGGTCCATTTCGTCGAGACCAGCCCGGTGCTGCGCAGCCGCCAGGCCGAGCGCGTGCCCGATGCGACATGGCACGACGCAATCGACTCGCTCCCGACCGACCGCCCGCTGATCGTCATTGCCAATGAATTTTTCGATGCGCTGCCGATCCGGCAGTTAGTGCGCGGCAGCGCGGGCTGGTTCGAGCGGCTCGTCGCATGCCAGGACACGTTGTTCCTGCCGATCGCGGGCAAGCAAATCCCCGATGCGGTCATCCCCGAAGCCTTGCGCAATGCCCCGCCGGGATCGGTGATCGAAACCTCGCCCGCCAGCGTCGGCATCCTGCGCGGGCTGGCGCAGCGGATCGTGGCGCAAGGCGGCGCGTTGCTCGCGATCGATTATGGCTATGATGGCCCCGCGCTCGGCGACACGCTGCAGGCGGTGCGCGGCCATGCGTTCGCCAATCCGTTCGAGGCTCCGGGCGAACAAGACCTGACCGCGCATGTCGATTTCGGAACGCTCGCTGCCGCCGCCTTGGTCGAGCGCGCGCACGTCGCCGGGCCAATCAGTCAGGGTGCCTTCCTAACCGCACTCGGCATCGACGCGCGCGCCACAGCACTCGCCAAGGCCGCACCCAAGCGCGCCGATCAGATCGCCGTGGACAAAGCGCGCCTGACGCAGGAGATGGGCGATCTCTTTCAGGTCCTCGCCGTCACCGCGCCCGGCTGGCCCAACCCTGCAGGTTTTGCATGATCACCTACCGCGACGCGCGCACCATCGACGGCCCCGAGCTAGCTGCCATGGCGCGGCGCTCCTTTACCGAGACGTTCGGCACGCTTTATCGCCAATCGGACCTTGCCGCCTTCCTCGACGAAGCGTTCGGCGCGAACGGCCTGCCGTCGCAATTGTCCGACCCTGATTTCGCGATCCGGCTCGCGCTGGCCGCCAAGGAAACAGGGGGCGACGAAATCATCGGCTTCGTCAAGATGGGCCCGGTTACCTTCCCCGGCGAATGGCGGCCCGATGCGATCGAGCTCTACCAATTCTACGTGCTCGGCGCATGGCATGGCGAGGGCGTCGCGCAGGAATTGATGGCCTGGGCACTGGAGCATGCGCGCAGCCACGGGGCGCGCGAGATCATCCTCAGCGTCTATGTCGACAATCACCGCGCGCATCGCTTTTACGAAAAATATGGCTTCGAAGATATCGGGCGGATCGCCTTTCGCGTCGGCGAGACGGTCGATGACGACAATCTGATGCGGCTCGTGCTGTGAGCGTGGAGGTGATCCGCGCGCCCACGCTAGGCGATGTCGCGCACGGCTTTCTCGGGCGGGTCGGCGGCGTCTCGAGTGGACTTCACGCCGGACTGAACGTGGGGATCGGCTCGGATGACGATGCCGCCGCGGTCGCCGAAAACCGACAACTCGCGACCACAGCCGTGCTGCCGGGGGCGGCGCTTACCACGCTCTATCAAATCCACTCGGCCGATTGCGTAACGGTCCGCAGCCCCTTCGAGGACCGGCTGCGCCCGCGCGCCGATGCATTGGTGACCGATCGCCCCGGCCTCGCGCTCGGCATCCTGACCGCCGATTGCGCGCCGGTGTTGCTCGCCGATGCGGCCGCAGGTGTGGTCGGCGCGGCGCATGCCGGGTGGAAGGGCGCGATCGGCGGCGTCACCGACGCGACGATCCTGGCGATGGAAGCGCTGGGGGCGAAGCGCGAGCGGATCGCCGCCGCGATCGGCCCGTGCATCGCGCGCGGCAGTTACGAAGTGGACGACGCCTTTGCGATCCGGTTCGAAGCGAGCGATCCGGCGAACGAACGCTTCTTTGTGGAAGGCCGCGAGGGCCACCGCCAGTTCGACTTGGAGGCCTATGTCGCCCACCGCCTTGCCGCCGCCGGGGTCGGTCGCGTCGCGTTGCTCGGTCTCGACACGTACGGCGACGAGGCACGCTTCTTCAGCTACCGCCGCGCCACGCATCGCGGCGAGCCGGGGTATGGGCGGCAGATCTCGATTATCGGGCTTTAATTCCTCCCCTCTTTTCTTCCTCCCCTCCCTGGCAGGGAGGGGCTGGGGGTGGGTCGGTATGAGGTGAGGACAGCGTTCCTATTGAGAGCAACCCACCCCCTCCCCCTCCCTTTCAGGGAGGGGAGAAAGAAGAAGCACGCCCCACACATGGTATCATTTGAGACTATCTTGCGGTACGGTCGCGCAGCATTTCCAAGTGGCAGGATATTTCCCGATGGCGAAGACCGAAACGCACGAAACCGAAGCCGATCTTACCGGCGTCGCCGCGCGCACTAAGCCCAAGCCGTCGGTAGAGAAAATCGGCGACCGCAAGCTCAAGCCTTCGACGCTGATGATGGGCCATGGCTATGATCCGGCGCTGTCGGAAGGATCGCTCAAACCTCCGATCTTCGCCACTTCGACCTATGTTTTCCCAAACGCGGCCGCCGGCAAGCGCCATTTCGAGGGCGTCACCGGCAAGCGTCCGGGCGGCGCCGAGGGCCTGGTTTATTCGCGCTTCAACGGGCCGAATCAGGAGATTCTCGAAGATCGCCTCGGCGTTTGGGAAGAGGCGGAGGACGCTTTGGTCTTCTCGAGCGGTATGTCGGCAATCGCGACCTTGTTCCTGTCGATGGTCAAACCCGGCGACACGATCGTCCATTCCGGCCCGCTTTATGCCGCGACCGAGACGCTGATCGCGCGCATCCTCGGGCGCTTCGGCGTGCATTGGCTTGATTTTCCGGCAGGGGCCACCCGCGCAGAGATTGACGCGGTGATGGCGAAGGCCGCGACCGGCAATGTCGCTTTGATCTATCTCGAAAGCCCCGCCAACCCGACCAATGCTTTGGTCGATATCCAGGCGGTCGCCGCCAGCCGCGACACGATCTTCGCCAAGGCCGCGCACAAGCCGCCGATCGCGATCGATAATACCTTTCTCGGGCCGCTGTGGCTCAAGCCGCTCCAGCACGGCGCCGACATCGTCGTCTATTCGCTGACCAAATATGCCGGCGGGCATAGCGATCTCGTCGCGGGCGGCGTGCTCGGGTCAAAAGAGCACATCAACACGATCCGCATGATGCGCAACACGATCGGCACGATCTGCGACCCCAATACCGCGTGGATGCTGATGCGCAGCCTCGAAACGCTCGAACTGCGCATGAGCCGCGCGGGCGAGAATGCGGTCAAGGTCTGCGCCTTTCTGCGCCAGCACCCCAAGGTCGAGCGCGTCGGCTATCTCGGATTCCTCGCCGACACGCCGGGGATGGAGCGGCAGGCCGATATTTACGCGCGGCATTGCACCGGTGCCGGATCGACCTTCTCGCTGCTCGTCAAAGGCGGTGAGAAGGAAGCCTTCGCCTTTCTCGATGCGCTCAAGATCGCCAAGCTCGCCGTGTCGCTCGGCGGGACCGAAACGCTCGCCTCGCATCCCGCCGCGATGACGCACCTCTCGGTGCCCGACGCGCGCAAGCAAGCGCTCGGCATTACCGACAATCTCGTGCGTATCTCGATCGGGGTGGAGGATGCCGACGATCTGATCGCCGATTTCGAACAAGCGCTCGCCGCAATCTGACGCGCGCTTAGGGCGCGATCACCGTCACCCCGTCGATGCGAATCGCGCGCTGGGCGAGCGTCGCGGGCAGCACGCCGTCCTGGACGATCACCAGATGCCCCGGCGCTATCTCGCCGCGCTCGAACGCGAGACGTTCTGCTGCGGTGCGCAGCCGCGTCGCCTTGGATGTGCGCGAGGTGTAGGTGAAGCCGACCGGACGTCGCGCGGCCACGGCGCGCCACGTGATCTCCTCCAGCATTTGCAGATCGATAAAGGCATCGGCCGGGGTGAAATCGACCTGCTTCGCGCGCGCGATCAGTCCCGGCCAGCGTGGATCGCGCGTGCGGACGAACACATTGGGGTCGGCCGCCCGCGCGCTCGTGGCGCGGATCGCCGCGAGCATCGGCGCCAGATCCACAGCCTGCAGCGCGACGGCGGCGGCGAGGACGAGCGTCGCGCGGCTGAGCGCCATCACGCTAACGATCGCGGCGTAGATCAGCGTGTAGGTCACCGGCCACATCAGCCGACCGGCCGCGCGCACCGGATCGAGCGCATCGGTAAGCCATGGCGGCAGGTGCGCCGTCGCGATCGCATGGCCCCACACCATTGGCTGCGGCCCGACCGCGACGAGCGCGAGCACCGCAAATCCGGGTAGCAACCACGCGAGCTGCCGCAGCCCCACGCGCCGTGTCGCCGCTGCAATCAGCACCACGAGAATCAGGCCCACCCCAAGGTAATTCAGTCCCTCGAACCCGCGGCCATGATCCTCGGGCGAGGAGGGGAGGAGCGCCGAATAGGTCGGGTTGGCCGGATTCCACCACGCATCGAGCGCTACCGGGAAAGCACCATAGGTGTGCGTCGAGCCGAATCCACCGCCGAACACCCCCTGTGCCGCGAGCAGCAGCGTGACGATTCCGATAATCCCGACCGCCTCGATGAGCGGGCGGACCTGTCTGCGCTCGACCAGGCGCCGCAACAGCGACCCGGCCCAAATGCTCGCGACCATCAGCAACAAATAGCTATGCACCAACGCCGACACCCCGAGCACCGCCAGCCACCACAACGGCCGGTCGGCACGCCGCGGCTCGACATAGATCCACAGCGCCCACAGGATCAGCCACTGCGCGCAGAGACTCGCGTGCGGGTAGCGGTTGAACAGCATCGGCATCGCCGCCAGCAAGACCGTACCGAACCACGCGGTGGGCACATCCGGCGCATGCGGGCGGATCAGCGCCCAAGCGAACAGCACTTGCAGCACCACGCAAGCGAACATCCACGGCCCGATGAATTGCAGACCCGGCGGCAGCAGCCCGGCAATCGGACCGAGCAGCAGCCCCAGCAACGGAATGCTGTCGGTCAGCAGCAAGCTCGTCCCCTCGGGCGCGGACAGCAAAGCGATGTGGAACGTAGGCCAGCCGCCCCCGGCAAGATAGGCGGCAAGCCCGATCGCGCTTTGCCCGCGATCATAGCCGGCAAGCAACCAGCCGACATTGCGCGGATCAAGTGTCGCGAGCGGCATCCACGCTGCGAACAGCATGACGGCAGTCGCAAGCAGCACCGACGGGAGGAGAAGGCGTTTCATTGCCGCAGACTATAACGACCACGGCTCTACATCGCGTAAATTACGTTTCCCCCCGCCACTTTCCGCTAAACTTCGACGATCCTGCGGCGTACGGATGTCCAATGTCGGCACCCGCGCACCCCTCCTCGCCCACGGGCGACTTCATCACCGGCCTGCCCAAGGCCGAACTGCATTTGCATATCGAGGGCAGCCTCGAGCCCGAACTGATGTTCGCGCTCGCCGCGCGCAACGCGGTCGCGATTCCGTATGCGAACGTCGAGGAAGTGCGCGCCGCCTATCAATTCTCGCGGCTGCAGGATTTCCTCGATATCTATTACGCCGGGGCCGCCGTGCTGCTGACCGCGCAGGATTTTCACGATCTCGCCGCCGCCTATTTCAATCGCGCGGCGGCCGACGGCGTCGTCCATGCCGAAATCATGTTCGATCCGCAGACGCACACCGCGCGCGGCGTGGCGTTCGAGACGGTTATCACCGGGCTGCTTTCGGCGATGGCGGAGGCCGAGGCGAAGCACGGCCTCACCGCAAAGCTGATCCTGTGCTTCCTGCGCCATCTCGACGAAACCGATGCCTTTGCCACGCTCGAGGCGGCGCGGCCGTGGCTTGACCGGATCAGCGCAGTCGGGCTCGATTCGTCCGAACTCGGCCATCCGCCGGAGAAATTCGCGCGGGTCTTTGCCGTCGCCCGCGCGCTCGGGCTGAAACTGGTCGCGCATGCCGGCGAGGAAGGACCGCCGGATTATGTCTATCAAGCGCTCGATCTGCTCGACATCGACCGGCTCGATCATGGCAATCGCAGCCTCGAGGACCCGGTGCTCGTCGCCCGCCTTGCCCGGGCGGGCATGACGCTGACGGTCTGCCCGCTCTCCAATCTAAAGCTGTGCGTGGTCGATGACTTGGCCGCGCATCCGATCGACCGGATGCTGCGCGCGGGGCTGCGCGCGACAGTCAATTCGGATGATCCGGCCTATTTCGGCGGCTACATCGCCGATAATTACCGTGCAGTCGCGGATGCGCGCGGGCTCACCCGCGCCGATCTCGTCACGCTGGCGCGCAACAGTTTTCTGGGGAGCTTTATGCCCGACGATGTCGTGGCGGGGCATCTGGCAGCACTCGATGCGTATGTAGCGCAAGAGTAGCGCATCACTATTCCCGTTCGGGCTGAGCATGTCGAAGGCCTGCTCTCCACGGGCGGCGTCGCACTTGGGGCGAGCTGCCCTTTGACAGGCTCAGGGCGAACGGGATTAGAGGAATCAGCTCACCCGTCGCCAACCCGCTCGATATCGGCCCCGACCGCGCTCAATTTCTCTTCCAACCGCTCATACCCGCGATCGAGATGGTAGACGCGGCTGACCTGCGTCTCGCCATCCGCCACCAGCCCGGCGATGATCAGGCTCATCGATGCGCGCAGATCGGTCGCCATCACCGGCGCGCCGGTCAGCCGCTCGACCCCGCGCACCACGGCGGTGCGGCCGTGCACCTCGATATTCGCGCCCATCCGCGCCAGTTCGGGCCCATGCATGTAGCGATTTTCGAAGATCGTCTCGGTCAGCACGCTCGCGCCCTGCGCCATGCACAGCATCGCCATGAACTGCGCCTGCATATCGGTCGCGAAGCCTGGGAAAGGCGCGGTCGAGAGTGTCAGCGGCTGGAGCGGGCCGGAGGCCGAGACGAGCAGATCGTCGCCGCGCTCCTCCAGCGTCACGCCGGCCGCGATCAGCGCAGCGGTGGTCGCGTGCATATCGGCCATTTTCACCCCGACCAATTCGACCGATCCACCGGTGATTGCGGCGGCACAGGCATAGCTGCCCGCCTCGATCCGGTCGGGCATCACGCGGTAGGTGGCACCGTGGAGCCGGTCGACGCCCTCGATCTCGAGCGTTTCGGTGCCGATGCCGGAAATCTTCGCGCCCATCTGCACCAGCAAATTGCACAGATCGACGATCTCGGGCTCGCGCGCGGCATTTTCGACCCGGCTGCCGCCCTTGGCCAGCACCGCCGCCATCACGACATTCTCGGTCGCGCCGACCGAGACGATCGGAAAGGTATATTTGCCGCCCGACAGCCTGCCGCCGGGTGCCGTCGCCTTGACATAGCCCGCCGCCATTTCGAGCCGCGCGCCGATCGCCTCGAGTGCCTTCAAATGCAAATCGATCGGGCGGTTGCCGATCGCGCAACCACCGGGCAGCGACACCGTCGCCTCGCCCGCTCGCCCGATCAGCGGGCCGAGGACCAGAATCGACGCGCGCATTTTCCGAACGATGTCATACGGCGCTTCGGTCGCGGTGAGCTTGCCTGCGCGAATCGTCATCACGCGGCCGAAGTCTTCGGGACGCGCGCCTTCGATCCGGGTCGAGCAGCCAAGCTGGTTGAGCAAATGCCCGAAGCTGTCGACATCGGCGAGCCGCGGCAAATTGCGCAGCGTCACCGGCTCTTCGGTCAGCAACGCGCAGGGCATCAGCGTAAGGGCTGCGTTCTTGGCCCCGGAAATGGGCAAGCGGCCCGACAGGCGGTTTCCACCGCGAATGAGAATACGATCCATCGCTACCGTTTATCGCGTCGCTACGTCTGCGCAAGCGGGATAGCGAGGAGCGGACCGACTGCCGCTTGACGCAGGGTTTAGGCGGTCACGCCTTTTCCAGCATGCATTGCAGCGGGTGCTGGTTCTGCCGCGCGAAATCGAGCACCTGGCTGACTTTGGTTTCGGCAACCTCGTAGCTGAAGATGCCGCACACGCCGACGCCCTTTTGATGGACGTGGAGCATCACGCGCGTCGCCGCCTCCATGTCCATGCGGAAAAAGCGCTGGAGCACGAGCACAACGAATTCCATCGGCGTGTAATCGTCGTTGAGCAGCAGGACGCGGTACGGCGTCGGCTGTTTGGTTTTGCTGCGGGTGCGCGTCGCGATGCCGACGCCGGTGCCCCCATCTTCAGGGGCGTCGTCACTGGAACCCCCATCGTCGGGACCATCACGGCGCTCGGCCATCGAGATTGTGGTGCTGTCGATCATTGCACCCAAAATATGGCATTGCGGGGGGTTAGGGCAAGAGGGCTAGTGCGCGCCGACAAACGAAAAGGGCGGCCCCTCGCGGGACCGCCCTTCACCGTCGCTGCAAAAAGCAAAGAGCGCTTAGGCAGCGATCTTCATCTTCTCGGCAGCAACCGCAACGCGGTTCGAAATCGGTTGAGCGATCTCACCGAGCAGCTTCAGATAGTTCTCGGTGAACTTGGCGGTTTCGGCCATCGCGCTGTCCATTGCCGACTTGGCATGCTCGCTCTGCAGCGAGAACAGCTCGGTCGGCGACTTGATCGCGGCGAACTGCTTGGCAGCCGCATTGGCCTTCTCGACCGACGCCTTGACGTAATCGGTCGTGTACTTGGCGATATCCTCGGCGCCCTTGGCGGCGATCTTCGACGATTCGACCAGCGCCTCGACATTGCCCTTCGAGAATTCGTTCATGTCCTCGAACATTTTCGAACCCTTTTCCATCGCGGTCTTGGCGCGCTCGTTGACGTCGCCGAACAGCGAGGTGGCCTGTGCCTGAACCTTTTCAGCGGCAGCTTTAATGGTGTTTTCCATGGTGGTGACTTCCTTTTTGAGGGTGGCCACCGCAGATGCGGGAGCCGGTTTGCGTACTTCAGGGGTAATGACAGGGGTCAGCTTTGGGGCCGCCTTTGGTGCTGGCTCCGGCGCGCTTGCTGCGACGGCGGGCGTGGCTGGTGCCGCCGGCGCTGCAACGACCGGCTTTGCGACCGGTGCGGGAGCCTTCTCGGCAACCACAGGCTTCGCTTCCGCAGTCTTCGGTTCTGGTGCCTTCACGGCTTCCGCCGCGACCTTTGCCGGCGTCGTGACGGGCTTGGTAACATCCTTGACCACAGGCTTTGCAGCCGGGGTCGAAGTTTCGGACTTGGGACCTTTGCTGGCCATGATCAATATGCTCCCGCGTTATTGCTGCACTGCAATATAAACGACGAGAGCGCATTTGCAAGTATAAATGTTGCACCGCAACATAATGCGGCGTCTTTTAGGTAAGTATCGTATATTAAATGCTATTTCGTCCGTACATACGCCCCCGGCGCATCCGCGAGCGCTTTGAGCGAGCCTTGGCCGGGTTCCCGCGCACCGGTTATTTCGACCGTCGCCGAATCCTGCGTGCGCAGCCACTCGATCCAGTCGGGCCACCAGCTGCCCTTGATCTCAGTCGCGCCCGCGACGAACTCCGCAAGTGATCGGACCGGTGCCGGATTCAGCCAATATTGGTATTTCTGCGCGGCGGGCGGATTGACCACGCCCGCGATATGGCCCGATCCGGCGAGCACAAACCGCTTCTGCCCCGCAAACAGCCGCATCAGCGCCCAGACGCTTTCGGCCGGTGCAATATGGTCCTCGCGCCCGGCCTGGATATAGCTTGGAGTCGCCACCTTGCGGAGGTCGATCGGCGTGCCGAGCGCGCTCAACGTCCCCGGTTTGCTGAGCAAATTGTCGCGGTAGAGGTCGGTCAGATAGTGCCGGTGCCACGTCGCGGGCAAATTGGTCGTGTCGCCGTTCCAGTGCAGCAGATCGAACGGCGCATAATCCTTGCCGAGCAGATAATTGTTGGTGACGTAATTCCAGATCAAGTCGCGCCCGCGCAGCTGATTGAACACCGCCGCCATATATCGCCCGTCGAGAAAACCGTCGCCGGTAAGCGAATCGAGCACGGCAAGCTGGTCGTCGGAGACGAAATACAACAGCTCGCCCGCTTTCTCGAAATCGACTTGCGCGGTGAAGAAGGTCGCGCTCTTCACCTTGTCCGCTTCACCCTTGGCCGCCAAGATCGCGAGCGTCGCGGCAAGCGTCGTCCCCGCTACGCAATAGCCGATCGTATGCACCGTCGGCACATCGAGCAGCCCGCGCACCGTATCGATCGCCTCGATCTGCGCGGCGATATAATCGTCCCACAGCACATCCTTCATGCTCGCATCGGCCGAGCGCCACGACACCATGAAGACGGTGATCCCCTGCTCGACCGCCCAGCGGATGAAGCTCTTCTCCGGCGTCAGATCGAGAATGTAGAATCGGTTGATCCACGGCGGGAAGATCACCAGCGGCACCGCCAGCACGCGCTCCGTCGTCGGGCTATACTGGATCAGTTCGTAAAGATCGGTGCGCAGCACAACCTTGCCCGGCGTCATCGCGAGATTGCGCCCGACCTCGAAGGCGTGCGCGTCAGTATGCGTCAACTGCCCCTTACCAAGATCGGCGAGCATGTTCTGCAGGCCCTTCAGCAGATTTTCGCCGCCCGTTTCGATCGTCTTCTCGATCACTTCGGGGTTGGTCGCGGGGAAATTGGACGGGCTGACCGCATCGAGAAAACCGCGCGTGGCAAAACGCATCTGCTCGCGCTGCCGGGAATCCACGCCCTGCACAGCCTCGACCTGCGCGAGCATCTGGTCGGACAGCAGGAAATAGCTTTGGCGGATCCAGTCGAACACGGGATTCTCGCGCCAGCGCGGATCCTTGAAACGCTTGTCGCGCGCATGCTCGGGCGATTCGGGCGCAGACGGCACGTCGCCGGGAGTGAGCATCCGCTGCCACAGGCCGAGGCTCTCGCTCCAGAAATCGCGCGTGCGGGCGATCGTGTCGGGATCGGTCACGCCGGGAATCGGCGGTAGGACATCGCCCGCCATGTCCAGCCCCTGCTCCAGCATCATCTGCTGTGCGCGACCAAGCACCCACGTCCAATGCTGCATATCGGCCAGATTCGGCAAGGCGAAGTCGGGCATATCCGGCGTCTTTGGCGTGTCTGCCATGGGGGGGGCGATCCTCTCGCTTCGTCTTAGCCTGACCGGTCATTCCCACGAAAGCGCGAATGCCGTAAGGTGCTCCCGTCTCTCTAGCCGGAATCCCCGCAATGTCCGATGAATTCTACCGCATCAAACGCCTGCCGCCCTACATTATCGCCGAAGTGAATGCGATGCGGGCGGCGGCGCGGGCGACGGGTGAGGACATTATCGATCTCGGCATGGGGAACCCCGATCTGCCCCCGCCGCCGCACGTCATCGACAAATTGATCGAGGTGACGCGCAAGCCCGATGCGCATGGCTATTCGCAATCGAAGGGCATTCCGGGCCTCCGCAAAGCACAGGCCAATTATTACGGGCGCCGCTTCGGGGTCGAGCTCGATCCCGAAAGCGAAGTCGTCGTTACGATGGGATCGAAGGAGGGCCTCGCCAGCCTCGCCACCGCAATCACCGCCCCGGGCGACGTCGTGCTCGCGCCCAACCCAAGCTACCCGATCCACACCTTCGGGTTCATCATTGCAGGGGCGACGATCCGCGCGGTGCCGACCACGCCCGATGAAGAATATTTCAAGGCGCTCGAACGTGCGATGGCGTTCACCGTCCCGCGCCCGTCGGTGCTGGTGGTCAATTACCCGTCCAACCCGACGGCCGAGGCGGTCGATCTCGCTTTCTACGAACGGCTCGTTGCATGGGCAAAGGAGAATAAGGTCTGGATCATCTCCGACCTCGCCTATTCGGAACTCTATTTCGACGGCAACCCGACCCCATCGATCCTGCAAGTCCCCGGCGCGAAGGACGTCGCGGTCGAATTCACCTCGCTGTCGAAAACCTATTCGATGGCGGGCTGGCGGATCGGCTTCGCGGTCGGCAATAAGAAATTGATCGCGGCGATGACGCGCGTGAAGTCCTATTTAGATTACGGCGCCTTCACCCCGATCCAGGCCGCCGCCTGCGCCGCGCTCAACGGCCCGCAGGATATCGTCGAGACCAACCGCCAGCTCTACCACAAGCGCCGCGACGTGCTGGTCGAGAGTTTCGGCCGCGCCGGCTGGGACATTCCCTCCCCGCGCGCGAGCATGTTCGCCTGGGCCCCGCTCCCGCCCGCGCTCGCGCATTTAGGCAGCCTTGAGTTCTCCAAACAATTACTGACGCACGCTCAGGTCGCGGTTGCGCCAGGAGTGGGCTATGGCGAGAACGGAGAAGGCTTTGTGCGCATCGCGATGGTCGAGAACGAACAACGCCTGCGCCAGGCCGCGCGCAACGTGAAAAAATATCTCCAATCGATGGGCGTCAACATCCCCAGCACAAAGGCAGGCTGACCGCCTTCGATGCTGATCAACCCGCTTTATTCGCTGGCCGGCGTGCTCGTCGGGCTGATCGTCGGGTTGACCGGAGTCGGCGGCGGATCGTTGATGACGCCGCTGCTCGTGCTCGCCTTCGGTTTCCACCCCGCCACCGCCGTCGGCACTGATTTGCTCTATGCTTCGGCAACCAAGACCGTCGGCACGAGCGTGCACGGCTGGCGCGGAACGGTCGATTGGGGGGTCGTAGGTCGGCTCGCGCTGGGGAGCGTGCCCGCCGCTTTGCTGACGCTGACGGCGCTGCATTATGCGGGTGAGCAATCGAAGGATACCGGTCGCGCAATCTCGGTCGCGCTCGGCGTGACGTTGATCCTGTCGGGGCTGGCGACACTGTTTCGGGCGCATATCGTCGGCTGGCTGCGCGCGGCGCTGGGCAAGATCGGAAAGGCGCGGCTGGCCGGGCTGACCATCCTACTGGGCGTCGTGTTGGGCGTGCTAGTGTCGCTCACCTCGGTCGGAGCGGGGGCGCTCGGGATGACGGCGCTGTTGATCCTCTACCCCGATCTGCGGCTCAACCGGCTGGTCGGCTCCGACATCGCGCATGCCGTGCCGCTGACCTTGCTCGGCGGGATCGGGCATTGGCTGCTCGGCTCGGTCGACGGGGCGTTGCTGGTGTCGCTGCTCGTCGGATCGATCCCCGGCATCATCATCGGCAGCTTCGTGGCGAGCCGCGTGTCGGACCGGGTGCTGAGCCCGATCCTCGCGGTGGTCCTCGCTTTGGTCGGCGTGAAATTGCTGGGTATGTTTTGATGGCACGCGCCGGTTTCGCCTTCTCGTGCCAGTTCAAGGTCCGCTATGCCGAGATCGACGGGCAGAAGGTCGTCTTCAACTCGCGCTATCTCGAATATGCCGATGTCGCGGTGACCGAATTCTGGGACTGGACCGGCATCGCTGCGGCGCTGGGCGAAGCGTGGGAGCGCATCGAATTTCACGTCCGCCATACCGAGATCGACTATCTCAAACCCTTCGTGCTCGGCGACACGGTCGAGGCGTTCGTGCGGATCGGGCGGATCGGCACTTCGAGCCTGACGCAAAGCTTCGAACTGTGCCACGCGGACACCGGCGAGCTGTACACTAAAATCGAGATGGTCATCGTCAACGTCCATCTGCCGACGGGGAAATCGCTCCCGATCGCGCCCGAGGTGCGGGCGTTTCTCGAGGCGCTGCGGGGGGGTTAGAGTTTGAACACATAGAATGTGCCGCCGTCTTGGCACGGGCTAAACGGCGGAAGGTGGTGGTTTTCGGACTGTCTGACATTGAGCCGCGATTAGCAAAAGCGGTCATTGCCGTGATGCCCTGACTGCACCGTTTTCTGCCTGCTTTCTGTGGTATCCGACCGTGTTAAAAGGTGCCCTGCGCCAAACTGCTAATAATGCAGGCTACACCTATCCCAAATCAGCCAATAGGAAGGATACAGCCACCCCGAGCATGATCAGCGCGAATGCCCGTCGCACGACTCTGATCGGCCCCGGGTTCATAAGCCATCTGTGGGCTTTCCCTGCTGCAACGACGATTCCAAGATGGATAGCCGTGGCGACGGTGGCGCTGATGACGCTCAAAGCAAGCGCACCCCTCAGGCTAAGGACGCCGCCGCCGCTAAACTGCGGCGCAATGACCAAAAAGAAAATATAAGCTTTGGGATTGAGCAGATTTATGAGTGCTCCGGTCGCAAAGGCAGAGGAGGTCGAAACTTGCCTTTCGACGTTCGTGGAAGGTTTTTTTGCGCCCCGCCACGCTTCGACGGCAAGCCAGGCCATCATTGCTGCGCCAGCCAACCGCAGGCCGGTCCAGAGTTGCGGTGCATTTTGCAGCAACGCGGCGAGCCCAAGAGCTGCCAACACACCATTAGCCAACAATCCTAGCGCAATGCCGCCGACCGCTGCCAATCCTCGCCGCCGCCCCTCGGTCGCAGCAAGTCCCGCCAGCCACGCCATGTTTGGACCTGGCGTCAATTCGATAAGAAGAACGGCGAGTGCAAAGCCGAGCAAATCCAACAACGTTTCTCCGTGGCATCCAAGCCATCTATCGGCCCCTCACGCGGAAGCCACCATACGCCGCCGTCCCAATGTCCGCTATTGGGCGGTTTTTGCCTGTCCGCTTTGCTGATCAATAGCTGCCGATCCGCAACCCCTGAAGGGAAGGAGTGACAAGCCGCCCCCACCCCCCAACCTACTTCGTAAACCCAACCGTCAAATCAAACCGTATCTTCACCCACGCCCCGATGATCGGCTTCCCCCCAACGCGCGGCGGGCGGACGCGGAACTGCCACGCCGCCAGCCGCAGCGCGCGCGACAGCCCGCCACCCGGCGGCGATTCGGCGATCGACCGGCAATTCTCCACGCGGAAATCGGGCGCGGTCTTGCACGCGATCAACGCCCAGCCCGAACTCTTGGTATATTCCTGAAGGTAGGGCGCCAATTCGGCGTCGCGCGGTTCGCGATACCATTCGGCATTGTACAGCGCACCGCCGCCCGGCCCCTGCCCCGGACCGTAGGCCGCGACGCTGTCATGCCCGGTGCCTTCGCCATCGCCATCGCCTTGCGCGGATTTGATCTTGCCGATGTCGGACGCTGCAAAATCCTCCGGGCTGATCTGAATCAGCTTCGACGGCGGGGCCTTGACCGGCGGTGGCGCGGTTTGCGCAGGCGGAGCCGCCGATGCGGTGCTGACCTTTTTGCGCTGGCTGGCGACCTTGGTCCGCTGCGCCTTTTTGGAGACGGCCGGGCCGACCGGGCGGACATCGAACGTCGTCAGGCGCGGTTGCTGCTCGACCTTTTTGAACACCCCGCTGCTGAGCGTCATCAGCAGTAAGAGGATGAGGCCCTCGACGATCAGCGCAAGAACGATCCCGCGCCAGCGCGGTCGGTCCGATGCGGAACTATAGGAATCGGCGCTCATCGCGCATTGGCCTAGGGCGCTGTGTGCCGCGCCGCAACAGAGACGGGATGAAGCGACGATGACCTTTTCGTCACGTCATCCGACATCGGCGGAGGCGGTCGTCCACCCCAAAGCGGGAACGGTGACCGAGCGCTTTCCCGCCAGATCGATCCGCGTAACGAGCAGCCCACGCCCCTCGATATAGCCGAGCACGCGCCGCGCGCGGCCGATCGAGGAGGTGCCATAGGTCCGCGCCAGCTCGGCATCGCTCGGGCACGGCAGCCCTTCCCGCGCGGCGCGCGCCACCAGCAGGAAGCAGCCGAGCATCTCATCGGGCAAATCTTGCGCCGCCGCGATCACCTCGGCCCAATCCTCGTCGAGCCCATCGAAAATCCCCGCGCGCGCCGCCGCCAACCGCCGCGAGAAAGCCGAGGGATCGAGCGGCGCGGGAGTTACCCCGACCATCCGGCAGCGCACCTGAAAGTCCTGATACAGCACCGCCGCCGGTCGCGCCGCCGCATCGGGATCGGCGACGATCGCATGCAGCACGTCGCCGATGATCTGCGCGAGTTGCGCGGCATCGAAGCGCGGTTCGACGGCGGCGCGTTCGGGGGCGGTCACCGTTTCGATCCGGTCGAGCAAGTGTTCGGCAAGCGGCGGACGCGGCGGCGGTGGTGGCGGCGGGGCTGACTCCTCCATTTCGGCGAACAGAAATTGCCGCATCTCGCCCGCATGTTGCTGGGGCAGCGGCGTCAGCGTCGGACCGCCCCCGCGCGACCCCGTCTCGACCGGCCCGATCCGGATCGCCACCGGACGCCGCGACACCGCCGGCCCGAGCGCGAGAAAGGTCCCGCGCGCGAGATCGCGGATTTGCTCCGCCTGCCGCCGCTCCATGCCGAGCAGATCGGCCGCGCGCGCCATATCGATGTCGAGGAAGGTGCGGCCCATCAGGAAATTGGACGCTTCGGCGGCGACATTTTTGGCAAGCTTCGCGAGGCGCTGCGTCGCGATGATCCCGGCAAGCCCGCGCTTGCGCCCGCGGCACATGAGGTTGGTCATCGCGCCCAGCGACGCGCGCCGCACCTCCTCGGTCACCTCCGCGCCCTGCGACGGCGCGAACACTTGCGCCTCGTCCACTACGACCAGCGCGGGATACCAATGCTCGCGCGGGGCATCGAACAATGCCGACAGGAACGCGGCGGCGCAGCGCATCTGCCCCTCCATTTCCAGCCCCTCGAGATCGAGCACGACCGAGGTGCGATGTTCCCTGATTCTGGCACCGAAGATCGCAACTTCGGCGATCGAAAACTCCAATGCCGAAATCGCGATGTGGCCATAGGCGTCGCCCAAAGTGACGAAATCGCCCTCCGGATCGATGATGATCTGCTGCACCTGCCCCGCACTGCGTTCGAGCAAACGCCTCAAAAGATGCGATTTTCCCGAACCCGAATTGCCTTGGACGAGCAACCGCGTCGCCAGCAATTCCGCCAGATCGATCGGCACGGATTGACCCGCGCCGTCGAGCCCCATGTCGACCTGAAACGTCATCGCGCTCGCATGAACGATCGCGGGGGCCGGGGGCAAGGGATAACGATATCGGGTCGGCCCGGATCGTCGGGCCTAGGTATATTCCGGTCCTGCCGCATGCCGCGCTCGCTTGGTAGGTTCGCCGCCATGCACGCGCCGAGCCATCATCTCACCACCCGCACCGGGTTTCAATTTCATGTCCGCCCGGCCCGCCCCGAGGATGAGGGGACGCTCGCCGAGTTCTTCACCCACGTCACGCGCGAGGATTTGCGCTTCCGCTTCCTGAGCGGCCTAACGCACGTCGGGCACGCCCAGATCGTCGCGCTGACGCATGTCGATCATCGCTGGTCGGAGAATTTCCTGGCCTTTACCGCCGACGGATCGACGATGATCGCCACCGCGATGCTCGCCTGCGATGCGACGTTCGATCATGGCGAGGTCGCGATCGCTCTTTCGAAGGATTACAAACTCCACGGCATCGGCTGGGAATTGCTGGCGTATGTCGCGCGCTTTGCTGAGGCGAAGGGGGTGCGCGTGCTCGAAGCGATCGAAGCCCGCGAGAATCACGCCGCGATCGAACTCGAGCGCGACATGGGCTTTACGGTCGAACCCTATCCGGGCGACGCCACCTTGCTGCTGGTCAGCCGCAAGCTGATGGCCGATGGCCTGCCGCCGGGGGCGAATACGCGCCCGATGTGACGGCGGCGACGTGCCGCGCGATCTGCTGCCCCTCCTGCGAGGGCAAGGTTCGCCAGACGAGGGTCCCCGCGAAGGTCAGGTCGTTGCAAATCGCCGCGCGCACCACCGCGTCATGCTCGCCAATGCCGCCGGTAAAGACGAGCAGATCGGCACCGCCCAGCGTCGCCAGCATCCCCGCAATCGCCTTGGCGACCGAACGGCAGAAGATGCGGATGGCGAGATCGGCGGCCGCATCCCCGGCGGCATGCAACACCCGCAAATCAGCGGAGCGCCCCGATAGGCCGAGCAGCCCGGATTGCCGGTCGATGACACGCTCAAGCGCGACCGCATCCATCCCCCGCTCGCGCAACAGATAGAGCAAAACGCCCGGATCGATGTCGCCGGTGCGCGTGCCCATCACCACCCCGCCCGACGGGGTCAGCCCCATGCTCGTGTCGACCGAACGCCCTGCCCGCACCGCCGTCACGCTCGCGCCATTGCCGAGGTGCGCGATGATCAGCCGGTCGGGGATCGCGTCGCCGAGCTGCGCCAGAATCGATTCGCATGACAGGCCGTGAAAGCCGTAGCGACGTATGCCTTCCTCACGCAACGGCAGCGGCAACGGCAGGACCGCCGCCACGTCGGGCAGATCGGCATGGAAGCCGGTGTCGAAACACGCGACTTGCGGAACGCCGGGATAGCGTGCCTGCGCGGCCGCAATCATCGTCAGCGCGGCCGGACCGTGGAGCGGCGCAAACGCGCTCGCCCGCTCCAATCGGGCCAGCACCGCCGGATCGATCAGCACCGGCGCGAACAGATCGACCCCGCCATGCACGATGCGGTGGCCGATCGCATCCGGGCGAACGTCGCCGATCCGATCGAACAGATCGGCATCGGCCTCGCCATGCTCCACCTCGCCCGAGGACAGCTCCGCGACCGCCGCTTCGCCCGCGTCATAAACCCCGAATTTCACCGAGGACGACCCGCCATTCAGCGTCAGCACGCGCATCACCGCGTCCATCGCCAGTCGCGCACTTCGGGCAGATCCTCGCCATGTTCGGCGATGTAGCGCTTGTGCCGCTCGATCGCGGTCCAATAGACGGCGCGAGCATTGGGCACCAGGTGCGCGAGGCGCGGGATGCGCTCGATCGCGTCGAGCGCGAGGCGATAACGATCGAGATCGTTCAATACGACCATGTCGAACGGCGTGGTCGTGGTGCCCTCCTCCTTATACCCGCGCACGTGGAAATTGTCGTGATTGGGCCGCCGATACGTCAACCGGTGGACCAAGGTCGGATAGCCGTGGAATGCGAATACGACGGGCTTGTCGGCGGTGAACAGCGCCGCGAACGCGCGATCGTCGAGGCCGTGCGGATGCTCGGTCTGCGGTTGCAGCACCATCAGATCGACGACGTTGACCACGCGGATGCGGATGTCGGGCACGCGTTCGCGCAGCAGCGTCACCGCCGCCATCGTCTCCAGCGTCGGCACGTCGCCCGCGCACGCCATGACGACATCGGGTTCTCCCGCATCGCTCGCCCACTCCCAAATCCCCGCCCCGGTCGTGCAATGCCGCACCGCATCGTCGATCCCGAGCCATTGCCATTCGGGCTGCTTGCCCGCGACGATGACGTTCACATAGTTCCGGCTGCGCAGACAATGATCGGCCACCGACAACAGGCAATTGGCGTCGGGCGGCAAATAGATGCGCGCGATCTCGGCTTTCTTATTGGCGACGTGATCGAGAAAGCCGGGATCCTGATGCGACAGGCCATTATGATCCTGCCGCCAGACATGGCTGGTCAACAGATAGTTGAGCGACGCGATCGGCCGCCGCCACGGGATTCCGCGCGTCACCTTGAGCCATTTGGCATGCTGATTGACCATCGAATCGACGATGTGGACGAACGCTTCGTAGCAGCTGAACAGCCCGTGCCGCCCGGTCAGCAAATAGCCTTCGAGCCAACCCTGGCAGAGATGCTCGCTCAACACCTCCATCACGCGGCCGTCACGGTCGAGATGTTCGTCGACCGCCTGAGTCTCCGCCATCCACGCCTTGCCGGTCACGTCATAGACCGCCTGCAAGCGGTTCGAGGCGGTCTCATCGGGGCCGAACAGCCGGAAATTGGCGCTGTCCATGTTGAGCGCCATCACCTCACGGAGGTACCCGCCCAGCGTCGCGGTCGCCGCCGCCTTCACCGCGCCGGGATCGGGGACGGCAATGGCATGATCGCGGAAATCGGGCAGGATAAGCGGCCGTAGCAATTCCCCGCCATTGGCGTGCGGATTTGCCCCCATGCGGCGGTGGCCGGTGGGGCTTAGCGAGGCATAGTCCTCGCGAAATTTGCCGGTCTCGTCGAACAGTTCGTGCGCACCGTAGCTCTTGAGCCACGCCTCAAGCTGCAAGAGGTGTTCGGGGTCCGTGAAGTCGGCGATCGGTACCTGATGCGCGCGCCATGTACCCTCGACAGGCTTGCCATCGATGATCTTCGGCCCGGTCCAGCCCTTAGGGGTTTGCAACACGATCATCGGCCAGCGTCGCCGCGGCGGATCGGGCGCGCCGCCGCGCGCCTCGGCTTGAATCGCCTGAATTTCCGCCAGCACACGGTCCATCGTCGCGGCGAGCAACTGATGCACCGCCGCCGGATCGTCGCCGACCACGAAATGCGGTTCGTGGCCGTAACCGCGCAGCAAATCGGTCAGCTCTTCGCGCCCGATCCGCGCCAGCACCGTCGGGTTGGCAATCTTGAAGCCGTTGAGATGCAGGATCGGCAACACCGCCCCGTCCCGCGCGGGGTTGAGAAACTTGTTGCTGTGCCAGCTTGCCGCGAGCGCACCCGTCTCGGCCTCGCCATCGCCGATGACGCACGCGACGATCAAATCGGGATTGTCGAACACCGCGCCATAAGCATGCGCCAGCGCATAGCCAAGCTCGCCGCCCTCATGGATCGACCCCGGCGTCTCCGGCGCGACATGGCTCGGGATGCCGCCCGGCCAGGAGAATTGCCGAAACAGCCGGTCCATCCCGCCGGTGCTGCGCTCGATCGCGGGATAGCGCTCGGTATAAGAGCCTTCGAGATAGGTGTTGGCGACAATCCCCGGCCCGCCATGCCCCGGCCCGATCACCGCGATCATGTTGAGATTGTGTTCGACGATCAATCGGTTGAGATGGACGTAGAGCAAGTTCAGCCCCGGCGTCGTCCCCCAATGCCCGAGCAGCCTGGTCTTCACGTCGGCGAGCGTGAGCGGGCGGTGGAGCAACGGATTGGACCGCAGATAGATCTGCCCGACCGACAGATAATTCGCCGCACGCCAATAACCATGCATCCGGCGCAGCATCTCGGGCGACAGGGCATCAGTCGGGAGCGGGGCGTCCGCTGGCAAAGCGGCAGCGATCGGATCGAGCATGGGACTTCCTGTGAACGCGGGCAAGCCTATCCCATGCTCGCGTGCGGGCGCGCGCGGGAGCATCGGAAACTACGCACATCATGCGCGCCAAATCGATCGACCGCAGTCAGACTTCCGCAGGGTAGCGTCGGTGACACGGAATGGATTGGTGCACCCGACTGGATTCGAACCAGTGGCCTCTGCCTTCGGAGGGCAGCGCTCTATCCAGCTGAGCTACGGGTGCCTGAATATCAGCCTAGCAAAGGCACGGGCGCTGCGCCAGTCCCTTGCTTGGTCGCTATTTGGCGAGCGTCACCGGCTGGAACTGACCGAGGCCGCAGCTGGCGCCGCGTTGCAGGGCCGGCGTAGCATAGAGGACGGTGATAATATCGACCGAGCAGAGTTGGCTCAGGCTGGTCTCATAGGAGAAGCGCTCTTCGAACCCCAGCCCCGGGCACGCATAGGGCAGCGTGTTGCGATACACTTTACGCCCGTTCATGATAAAATCGATCGTACGGTCGCCGTGAACGCGGGTCTCGCGGATCTGGCGGAGCGGGACACAGCTTTCGGGCTTGCCCGTTTCGGTCGCGGCGGGGATCGCCTGCAGGTCGCGCGCCATACCGGGGGCGGCGAACGCGGTGACGGCGAGAGCGGCGAGCAGCATGCGCATGTCATGTCTCCTTTATGGCGCGGACCTTTGGTGCCACGGTCTTGGGCTTGAACGCACAAAGATCGGCGACAGGGCATCGCCAGCATTCCGGCGTCCGGGCTTTGCATATATAGCGTCCGTGCAAGATTAACCAGTGATGAGCATGCTGCCGGAAGGGCTGTGGCGTCGCTTTGTCGAGCTTCAGTTCGACGCCAAGCGGGGTCTTGCCGCGGGCAAGGCCGGTGCGGTTACCGACGCGGAAGATGTGCGTGTCGACCGCAAAGGTCTCCGCGCCGAACGCGACGTTCAAGACGACATTGGCGGTTTTGCGCCCAACGCCGGGGAGCGTTTCGAGCGCGGCGCGCTCAGCCGGGACTTCGCCGCCATGCTCCGCGATCAGCCGCTGCGACAAAGCGATGACGTTCTTGGCCTTGGTGTTGAACAGGCCGATCGTTTTGATGTGCTGCTTCAGCCCCTCCTCGCCGAGCGCGACCATTTCGGCCGGCGTCTTGACCGCTTCGAACAGCCGCCGCGTCGCCTTGTTGACGCCCACATCGGTCGATTGTGCCGACAGCGCGACCGCGACGACGAGCTGATAGGCATTGCCATAAGCAAGCTCGGTCTCGGGATGCGGATTGTCCGCCGCGAGCCGGGCATAGAAGTCGACGACGTCGGCCTTCTTCAATGGCAGTCCCAGGAATAGGCGACCCGCGAAAAATCGGCGCGCGCGAGGTCTTCGCTGCGGATCAGGAACACGCATTCGCCGACATCGCCCCACATGATGAAATCGTCGGAGGTCAGACGCAGCAGGACATGGTCGAACGCGGCAAAAGCGGGCTGATCCCGCACGTCGCTCTGCGTGTACGCCGGATATCCGCCGGTGTGGTGCTGGAACGGTCGCACCACCTCTTCGCTTTCGAGAAACGCATCTAGCTGCTCGGTATCGTAGCGCTCATAGAGCGCCATGATGCGCTTTTCGGCCTCGATGAGGCTTTGATCGATGCGATCGGTGATCAGCGCTGGGCGCAAGCCGATGCCGCCCGCACGCACCGCCTCGTCCTGAAACGGTGAAAAATCCGAACCGTCAACGCCCGCGACGACTTCCAGCGGCGGCGGTACGACGAGCTTGCCTGCCCGGCTGGCGTCGCATTGCCGGACGAGCAGTGTGGACCCGGTCGGATCCTCGAAATCGCACCCATAGAAATCGTCGCGTCCGATGAAAAACTGGACGATCCCGCCATCGGGATAGCCGTCAAGTCCCTGGCATTCCGCAAAATCGAGCTGCGCCAGAAATTCGAGCGGAACGCCGCGCTTGTCCGATGGCCACGCCTCCCCGTCCGCCAACCAAGCCGGTCCACCGAGGCGCGAGCCGATCACGCCGATTTGCGCCGTCGGATCGGGCGTGAGCGCGAGCGCAGGACGCGTCTGTTGCCGGAACCAGGTCTTGAACTCGGCCAGCTCAGCGTCGGGGATCGATGGTTTGGCTGACCGCGCAGTCTGACCCGCCCCGGTTGGTGGGGCCGGATTCGACGATCCGCCGAGCAGCCGTCGCAGAAAATCCGTCATAGCCCCAACACCTCCCCCATCTCGTAGCGCCCCGCGGGTTTGCCGACGAGCCACAGCGCGGCCGTGATCGCGCCGCGCGCGAAGATCGCGCGGTTTTCGGCGCGGTGGCCGATCTCAATCCGCTCGCCCTCGCCCGCGAAGATGACGAGGTGATCGCCCGCGACCGATCCGCCACGCAGCGCCGCGAAGCCGATCGTCCCCTCCGAACGCGCACCGGTGAGACCTGCGCGATCGGCAACCTTGGCCTCGGCAAGCGTGATGCCGCGCCCCGCCGCCGCCGCTTCGCCGAGTAGCAGCGCGGTCCCCGACGGCGCATCGACCTTGTGGCGGTGGTGCATCTCGGCGATTTCAATGTCCCATTCGGGCCCAAGCCGTGCGGCGGCATCGCGCACCAGCTTCGCGAGCAAGGTGATGCCGAGTGAGACATTGCCCGTTTGCAGCACCGCGATATCGTCCGCTGCGGCATCGATCAGCGCGTGATGCGTGGTCGACAGACCGGTCGTGCCGATTAGGATCGGTGTGCGCGCGGCTCGCGCGGCGGCGAGCGTGCGTTCGAGCGCGGCGGGCGTTGAGAAATCGATCAGCACTGCCGCATCGTGCGCCAGCGCCGCCGGATCGCCCCCGGCGTCGATCCCGCCGATCAGCGTCGCGCCCAGATCGGGCACCGCAGCGGCAAGCGCCTGCCCCATCCGCCCCGCGCTGCCGATAATGCCGATCGCGGTCATCGTCGCTCTCCCGAATCTCTTGGGGACGCTCTACCGAGTCGGCGCGCGAGATGCCATGCGGGAGATGGGGGGCAGAAGGCGCACGCACGGCCCGACGACCCACCCGGTCAATCCGGCGATCGGCACAAGATACGACAGATAGACGAGGTGATACCAAATCGGATAATCGGCCCACACGAAATAGAGATGATCGGGCAGCGAGAGGGCGAGGAACAGGCCCCCGAGCCACCATGCCGCGCGGCCATCGTCTCTGGCGATGATCGTCGCAACGCACGCCGCGCCGGCCGTGCTCAAAGCGCCGACAGCCAGGCGCGCCAGCAGCATCGCCAGGGTGTAGTCTTTATGGGGTTCGGCCGCCGCATAGGCCGGCCATAATGCCCGCCCTAGGACGACCCCCGTGCGCGCAATCGCGATGGCGACGATACATCCGATCAGCAGGCTGGCGATGAATCGGAGCCAAGCTTTCATGGTTGATCCCTGTTTTGTCTTCCTAAGGCGCATCCGGATGCTGCCTGACCATAGCCTAAGCCGCAGCCACACGATATCCTTCCCGCCATGACCAGCCCGCGCAACATCGTCATCCTTACCGGCGCAGGGATTTCCGCGGAAAGCGGCATCGCCACCTTTCGCGGACCGGGCGGGCTGTGGGAGGGACACCGCGTCGAGGATGTGTGCACACCCGAGGCGCTGGCCGAGGATCCGGTGTTGGTCCACCGTTTCTACGATGCGCGGCGCGCGGCGCTCGCCACGGTTGTGCCCAATGCGGCGCATGTCGCGCTGGCGCGGCTCGATGCAGAGTGGGCAGGCGAGCTGTTGATCGTAACGCAGAATGTCGACGATCTGCATGAACGCGCGGGTGCCAAGCGTTTGCTGCACATGCATGGGGAATTGCAATCGGCGCTGTGCGCGGCGTGTCGCGCCCATAGCGCATGGACCGGGGATTTGCCGCCGGGCTCCATCTGCACCACATGCGGCGCGGCGGCGCTCCGGCCCGATATCGTGTTTTTCGGCGAGATGCCGTATGCGATGGAGGTGATCGAGCAGGCGCTGAGCGAGGCAGATCTGTTCGTGTCGATCGGCACATCTGGCGCGGTCTATCCCGCCGCGGGTTTCGTGCAGGGTGCGCGGCATGCCGGGGCGCAGACGCTGGAGCTCAACCTCGAACGATCGGCCGGGAGTGCGTATTTCCACGAGACCCGGCTCGGCGCGGCAGGGGCGCTGGTGCCGGCGTGGGTCGAGGCTTTGCTCGGGACCTAAAGCTGCCGCTCGGATCAGGCGGTAAAGCCATCCTCGGCATCCGCGACGCCCAGTTTCGGGCGGCGATCGACGCGCAATTCGAGCACGTCGGGGCGGGCATAATGCCCGTCGCTGTCGAGCGAGGTCAGACCGCGCAGACACGCGCTCAAATCGAGATCGGCGATCAGCAGATCGGGATCGGCGCCGGTTTCCGCCAGAATCGTGCCGTCGGGCGCGATGATGCAGCTGCCGCCGCTTTGCAGCTGGCGATCGGGAATGCCGAGCAGCAGGTCGCGCGCATCCGCATCGCCGCCGACGCGGGCGAGGCCGTCGAGCAGATCGGCGCGGTGCTGAATGGTGCCCGCCGCCAGCACGAAGCAGCGGCCCTCGAACGCATAATGCTGCGATGCGATCCGGTACATCGGGCGCACCGTCGGCCAGGCCGAGACATGGATCGCTTCGCCCGCATGATGCATCGCGGCGCGCGCGAGCGGCATCCAATGTTCCCAGCAGATCAGCGACCCGACCGCGCCCCATTCGGCGCTGTGCACGCCGAGCGTCGACCCGTCGCCGCGCCCCCAGATCATCCGCTCGCCATGCGTCGGAACGAGCTTGCGGTGGAGCAAAGGCGGCTGGTTCGGGCGGAACAGATATTGCGTGTTGGTGAGGCTCGAGCGGACGCGTTCATGCGCGCCGACCGAGACGAGGATGCCCGCCTCGTCGACCAGCGCCTGCAGCGGTTCGAGCCGTGGGTCGTTCGGGCGTAGCGCTTGATCGAGCAGGATGGCGTGGAGCGCTTGGGTGCCGGGGTGATCCCAGATTGCCGCATTCGGGGCCTCATCGAGCCACAAAGGATAGCCGCCCAGAAAGGCCTCGCCGAACGCGACCAGCTCGGCCCCGATATCGGCCGCATCCGCGACATGGTCGAGCAATGCGGTGATCCCGTCGCCGATCGCCAGCGGGATGGGTGCGGCCTGCACCAAAGCGGCTTTCACGGTCCTGCTCATTCCACCCAATCCAGCCCCATTTCGCGGTAAACGTCGCGCTCGTCATCCCAGCCCGGCCTTACTTTCACGTGAAGATAGAGGTGGACCGGGCGGCCCATGATGCCGCTGAGTTCAGCGCGGGCGCGCGCGCCGATCTCCTTGATCCGCGCGCCGCCCTTGCCGAGCACGATCGCGCGTTGCGTCGGACGTTCGACCAGGATTTGCTGGTGGATTTCGACCGAACCGTCTTCGCGTTCGAGATATTGCTCGGTCTCGATTGCCGAGGCGTACGGCAGTTCGGCGTGGAGCTGGAGATAGAGCTGCTCGCGCGTGACTTCGGAGGCGAGGCTGCGCTCGGTCGCATCGGACACTTGATCCTCGGGGAAATGCCACGGTCCGGCCGGCATGCGCGCGGCGAGATGGGCTTTGAGTTCGGGCAGGCCATCGCCGGTTGATGCGCTGACGAAGAAGGTTTCGTCGAAATCGACAAGGCCGGTCAGCCGTTCGGCATGGAGCAGCAGCTTGCCCTTGTCGGCGAGATCGACCTTGTTGAGGATGAGATATTTGGGCTCGCGGCGACCTTTGATCGCTTCGGCAATATCGGTGACTTTCGCGCCCAATCCGCCCTTGGCATCGACCACCAGCGCGAGCACATCGGCCCCTTCCGCCCCGCCCCACGCCGCCTGCACCATCGCCCGGTCAAGGCGACGCTTGGGCTCGAAAATGCCGGGGGTATCGACCAATAGGAGCTGCGTGTCGCCCTCAATCGCGACCCCCATCAGCCGCACCCGCGTGGTCTGCGCCTTGGGGGAAACGATCGCGACCTTCTGCCCGACGAGCGCGTTGACCAGCGTCGATTTGCCCGCATTGGGCGCGCCGAGGACCGCGACGAGGCCGCAGCGTTGGGGGGTGGGTTCGGTCATACATCACTTTCGTCACCCCGGGCTTGTCCCGGGGTCCACCGTGGCACGTGTACCACTGGCGCCGCTCTTGCCCCGCAGTGGGCCCCGGAACAAGTCCGGGGTGACGGAAGCTAACGCAGCATCCCCAGCAACGCCGTCGCCGCCGCTGTCTCGGCTTCCTGCTTCGAGCTTCCCTCGGCCTCGGCATCCGCAAAACTGCCGATCGCCGCCTTCACGCGGAAGCGCGGCGCGTGGTGCGGGCCGGAGCGTTCGACCACTTCGTAGGTCGGCGCCTTGCGATTGTGCGCGGCGGCCCATTCCTGCAGCGCGCTTTTGGGGTGTTGCGGGGCGGAAAGCACGCGGCTGGCGCGGTCGCCCCAGGCGGTGCGGATCGCGCGCGCCGCGCCGGTCAGGCCGGTTTCGAGATAGAGCGCGCCGATCAGCGCCTCCATCACGTCGCCCAGCACATTGTCCGAATCCGCCGCACCATCGTCGCGTGCTTGCTTGCCGAGGCGGAGATGTGCGGCGACGCCCAATCCGCGCGCGACATCGGCGCAGACCGCCCCGGTCACCAGCGCATTGAGCCGCTTCGACAGTGCGCCTTCGGGTTCGCCAGGGAAGAGTTCGAACAGCCATTGCGCCATCACGAGGCCGAGCACGCGGTCGCCCAGAAACTCTAGCCGCTCGTAATTGGCGGCGGCTTGACTGCCATGCGTCAGCGCGCGTTCGAACGGGGCGAGGTCGGCGGGACTATGGTCGAACGTCGCCTTGAGCCACACCTTGAGCGGTTCGCTCAAAACCCCTCCCCGATGCGGCTCCAGCGCGCGGCCGAAAACCACGTCCACGGCAGGAACCAGTTCGCCGAGCCATCGGTCGAGAAGAAGGAGACCATCGCGCGGCCCTCGATCCGCTCCATCGGGACATAACCCATGCCCTGTGGCGGATCGAACCGGCTGTCGCCGCTGTCGTCGCGGTTATCGCCCATCACGAAGACATGACCGGCCGGCACGACATAGAGGCCGGTATTGTCGGCCAGCACATTATCGTCACCGCGATCGAGCACGGCGTAGCTTTTGCCGTTCGGCAAGGTCTCGCGGAATTGCTGATAGCGGCAGATTTGTCCGCCCTTGGCATCGATATCGATATATTTGGTCGGGCAGTCCGCTTCCTGACCGTCGGGCTTTGGATCGCCGCTATAATTTGGTGAGAGCGGGATCGTGAAATCGGGCATGCGAACCTTTGGGATCAGCACGCCATTGAGGATCGCCTGACCGTTCCGCATCTGGATCGTATCGCCAGGCAGCCCGATGACGCGCTTGATCACGTCATGATCGTTGCCCGGTGGCCCGCGAAACACCACGACATCGCCCCGCGTCGGATCGCGCCCGAGGATGCGCCCGGGGAGCAAAGGTACTCCCCATGGCAGCGACCAGCGCGAATAGCCGTAATTCCATTTCGACACGAACAGATAGTCGCCGATGTAGAGCCGCGGCAGCATCGATTGCGACGGGATGCTGAAGGGTGCCACGATAAAACTGCGCAGCACGAACACGATAAGCGCGAGTTTCAGGAAGAAGACGAGCGTCTCGCGCGTTTCGGATCGCGGCGGCTTCGCGCGCTTGATCGAGATCGTTGTGTCGGTGTCGGCCATCCGACCGGTTTGGTGCCGCGTTGCTGCCTCGTCAAGCTGGCGGTTGTAATGGCAGGCGGCTAGGGCGATCTAACGCGGGATTCGCTTCCCCTCCCCACGATGAACGAGGTTCCCATGGCTGCCGACTGGACCGCGATCGAGGCCTTGCCCTCGCCCCGCCTCGAAACGCTGTTCGCCGAGGATGAAGCGCGGCTGGCGACGTTCACTGTCGATGTTGCGGGGCTGCATTTCGACTGGTCGAAGACGCATTTAACCGCCGATGCAGTCACGGCGTTCACCGCACTTGCCAAGGCGCAGGATTTGCACGGCAAGCGCGAGGCGCTGTTCGCGGGCGAGATCGTCAACACCAGCGAGGGCCGCGCCGTCACGCACGTCGCCGAGCGTGGCGAGGGCAGTGCGGACGATGTTGCCAGGGCGCGCGTGCTGCACGCCCGGATGCGCGCGCTGATCGATGCGATCGAGGGCGGGGCGCTGGGTGAAATCCGCCATGTGTTGCATGTCGGCATCGGCGGATCGGCGCTCGGGCCCGATCTGCTGGTCGATGCGCTGGGCCGCGAGGATAGCCGCTATGAGGTGGCGATCGTTTCGAACATCGACGGCGCGGCGCTCGAGGAAGTGTTCGCCAAATTCGATCCGACCGCGACCTTGCTGGTGATCGCGTCGAAGACCTTCACCACCAAGGAAACGCTGACCAATGCGGAGAGCGTGCTGCAATGGATGGGCGAGCATGGCGTCGAGGACGCCTATGGCCGGGTCGTCGCGCTGACTGCCGACCCCGATGCGGCGGTCGAATGGGGCGTCGATGAAACGCGCGTGCTGCCCTTCGCCGAGAGTGTCGGCGGGCGCTATTCTTTGTGGTCGTCGATCGGCTTCCCGGCGGCACTCGCACTTGGCTGGGATTGTTTCGAGGAATTGCTCGAGGGTGCGGGCGAAATGGACCGGCATTTCCGCCAGACCTCGCTCAGCCAGAATGCGCCCGTCCTCGCGGCGTTCGCCGACCTTTATTACACGCAGGTCCGCCACGCCGAGACGCGCGCGACCTTTGCCTATGACGAGCGGTTGCGGTTGCTGCCGTCGTACCTCCAGCAGCTCGAAATGGAATCGAACGGCAAGGGTGCGACCATCGACGGCGCAGCGGTCGGGCGGCCGACGGCGGCGATCACTTGGGGCGGAGTCGGCACTGATGCGCAGCATGCGGTGTTCCAATTGCTCCATCAGGGCACGCACCTCGTGCCCGTCGAATTCGTCGCGGTGATCGAGCCCGGCGACACGCTGTCGGAGGAGCATCACCGGCAATTGCTGCTCAACGCGTTTGCGCAAGGCGCGGCGCTGATGAAGGGGCGGCCGAATGACGATCTCGCGCGGAGCTATTCAGGCGACCGTCCGTCCTCGACGATCCTGCTGGAAGAGCTCGATGCGCGCACTTTGGGTGCGCTGATCGCTTTTTATGAGCAACGCACGTTCGTAAACGGGGTGCTGCTCGGGATCAATTCGTTCGATCAGTTCGGGGTGGAACTCGGCAAGGAAATGGCCAAGGCGGCGGATGCCGGCGGGCAGGCGTTCGATGTGTCGACGACGGATTTGATCAAGCGGGCCTTCGGAGACGCAGCATGAGCGACACGTACGACTATGACCTCTTCGTGATCGGCTCAGGCTCGGGGGGCACGCGCGCGGCGCGGGTATCGGCGGCGCATGGCGCCAAGGTTGCGGTGGCGGAGGAATATCGCGTCGGCGGGACCTGCGTCATTCGCGGCTGCGTGCCCAAGAAGCTGCTCGTTTACGGCGCGCATTTCGCCGAGGATTTGAAGGACGCGCGGCGCTTCGGGTGGGACGTGCCCGCCGATTGCCCGTTCGACTGGAAGCGGTTGCGCGACAATGTGATGGAGGAGGTCGACCGCATCAACCAGGCCTATACCACCACGCTCAACAGCAATGGCGTCGAGATCATCCTTGATCGCGCGACCGTGACGGGCCCGCACAGCGTGAAACTGGGCGACGGGCGCGAGATCGGCGCGAAGTACATCCTCATCGCGACCGGCGCGACGCCGGTGGTGCCCGAGTGCCCGGGGCATGAACATGGCATCACCTCGAACGAGGTCTTCCATCTCGACGCGGTGCCCAAGCGCATCCTGATCGCGGGGGCGGGCTATATCGCCAATGAATTTGCCGGCATCTTCAACGAGTTCGGCGCGAAGGTGACGTTGATCAACCGCAGCGACGTGATCCTGCGCGGTTATGACGAATCGATCCGCGACCGGCTGCTGCAAATCTCGATGATGAAGGGCCTCGATTTCCGCTTCCACGCCGCCTTCCGCGGGATCGAGAAGCAGGCCGATGGCAGTTTGCTGGTATCGATGTCCAATCATGATCCGATCGAAGTCGATTGCGTGTTGTTTGCGACGGGTCGCGCACCCAATACCGCGTCGCTCGGGCTGGAGAGTGCCGGGGTCGAGCTCGACCAAGCGAGCGCAGTCGTCGTCGATGCCGACAATAGATCGACCTGCGACAGCATCTATGCCGTCGGCGACGTGACCAACCGCGTACAATTGACGCCGGTCGCGATCCGCGAGGGGCAGGCGTTCGCCGACACGATCTTCGGCGGGAAGCCGCACCGCGTCGATTATGAGAATATCCCAAGTGCGGTGTTCAGCCATCCGCCGATGGCGGGCGTCGGGCTGACCGAGGCGCAGGCCAAGAACAAGTTCGGCTCGGTCAAGGTCTACACCTCCGACTTCCGCCCGATGAAGAATGTGCTGGCCAACCGCAACGAGCGCGCTTTGTACAAGATGGTGTGCCATGCGGAGTCGGGCGTGGTGCTGGGGCTCCACATGATCGGGCCGGATGCGCCGGAGATTTTGCAGGCCGCGGCGGTGGCGGTGAAGGCTGGCCTCACCAAGGACGCGTTCGACCAGACCGTCGCGCTGCATCCGTCGATGGCCGAGGAATTGGTTTTGCTGCGGTAGGGGTGGCCGCTTTCGCCCAATCGCAGCCAGTCAGCACATATTTTCGGCTCCCCGAAACCTGCGGTTCGCTGAGCAACGGCATTTCGATGGAGAACTGGCCGCTGGCTGGCTGACAACGCTTTGTGTCTGCGCATATAGCGCAATCAAGCCGCCGCCTGAGCGGCCCCGTTACGCGGCTAAGCCCAGAAAGAATTGCCCGGCTGTCCGCATCTGCAATCAAACAGTACGCCAGCCGGGCACGAAGTTGGATCAGGGTTTGTAAACGAGCGTATGACCGCTTGGGCAGGATGCTGCAACGGTTTGCGCCGTTTGCGCCGCAGTCCATGTGCCGCACATATCTTTCAGCCCATTATAGTCGGGGTAGCGCACCCCGTAATCCCAGCCTCCCGGACCGTTACGCTTGCACAGTGTAGACACGACAGTGTGCGGAGCTGAATTTCTGCGATAAAAATCATCGCCCGACGACGCCGCCACGTCAACGTAAGAAAAATTTGAGGTGTTTTGATAAGTCCAGTTGCCTGAGGGAATACGGTTGGCAACGAAGTGACTTGCAATTGCCGGCCGTGTGCATGTTTGCTTGTTTGCAGATAAAGAAAACCCATTACTGCAGCTGGGAATCGTCAATGAATAGGACACAGCCTGCGACCATGTGCCACATGCATCCTCAAGGCCGTTGTAATCGTTGTTTCGTGTACCCAAATTCCATCCAATGGGCGAGGGACCAGCGCGCTGACAAAGTGTCTGGATGGTATTGGAAAGCGTATTGTGCTGATACACGTCATTGCCGGTTGCCGCGACATAGTGCCAATTGCTCGTATTTTGTGTGGTCCAGTTCCCGCGCGGTCTGCCATTGGATGTGAAAGTTGACGCGACAGCTTGCCTCTCACACATATATCCTGCCGCTTCCGCTGCTGTAGCTGAAAACATGGCGGCAATCTGTGTAACAACACATAATGTTTTAATTGTACGCATGTTCGATACCCCTTTCCCATATGCCGGGATTTCCCAGATAAGATGCATGAAGGGCCCGGTCGGTGACAAGATTGTTGCATTCTTCGGTTCGGAGCAAGCCAATCTTGGCGCAGAATCTGGTGACACAGGCGTTTGACGCGGAAATCAGGCGGTGCAGCCCTCGGGGGCATGCAATTTACGCGATTTTCACGGAACATGCTTCCTCAAGAACCGCACCCGCCAAAGCGCGAATGGCCGGTTTCCGCACCTCATGTCCAAAAGCCGACCGTCGCAAAACCACCCACAAACAGCCCTTGCCCTACTCCAACGCCACCCCAGAAATCGTGATCCGGTGCATCAACCGCCGGTGTCCCTGATAATCGTTCGCCGCGAAATGCCAGGTCGAGCGGTTATCCCACACCGCGACCGATCCCGGCTGCCATTGCAAGCGGCAGTGGAATTCCTCGCGCATCGCGACCGAGTACAAATATTGCAGCAGTGGCTGGCTCTCCTCGCGGGTCCAGCCTTCGAAATGCAGCGTGAAGGCGGGGTTGACGTAGAGCAGCTTGCGCCCCGTCACGGGGTGGTGGATCACCGCCGGGTGGACGGCGTTCGCGCTAATGTCGTGGCCCTTCAGATCGGCGGCTTGGTCGGTCTTGGCGTAGATGCCGTCATGGCCGTAAATGTGATCGGCGCTGTGCACCGCGCGCAAGCCCGCCAGCGTCGCCTTCAGCCCATCCGACAGCGCATCATACGCGGCACCCATGTTCGCGAACAGCGTGTCGCCGCCCACCGGCGGCAGCTCGCGCGCGACGAGGATCGAGCCCATTGCGGGCACCGGATCATAGCTATGGTCGGTGTGCCAGCCGCCGCCGATGTTGACGAACTGCGTCTCGGCTTTGCGCACCTCGGCGATCTCGGGATAGCCGCCGTTCGCGGGGAAGTAATTGTTGACGTCGATCTCGCCCCAGCGCCGCGCGAAGGCGATGTGATCCTCCGGGCTTAGCTGCTGATCGCGCAGCATGACCACGCCGGTTTCGGCGAGCGCCTGGCGGATCGCCGCCATTTCGGCGTCGCCGATCGCGCGCACGTCGATTCCGATTACTTCCGCGCCGCAATACGCGGCCAGCGGCTTGATTTGCATTTCGCCCATGCTGCCTCTCCTTCTTTTATGGAGCGCAGCATGGGCGAAGTGCGCGTGTTTTACCAGATGTGGACGCGCTTCTCGGGCGCGAGGTACAATTTGTCGCCGGGCTTCACGTTGAAGGCGGTGTACCAGGCATCGACGTTCCGAACGATGCCGTTGACGCGGTAATAGGGCGGGCTGTGCGGATCGCTCAGCAAGCGTGCCCGTGCGGCGCCTTCGCGGATCTTCGATTGCCACGCTTGCGCGAAGGACAGGAAAAAGCGCTGATCGCCGGTCAGCCCGCCAATGACGGGAGCCTTGCCGTGCTTCGCCTGATAGCGGTGATAGGCGGCATAGGCCATTTCGAGCCCGCCGAGATCGCCGATATTCTCACCCATCGTCAGCTTGCCGTTGATCTTGGTGCCGGGAATGGGTTCGTAAGCGTCATATTGCGTGCCGAGCACCGCAGTACGCGCGGTGAAGGCTTTCTTCGATTCGGGCGTCCACCAATTGGCGATCTTGCCGCTGCCATCGAACAGGCTGCCCTGATCGTCGAAGCCGTGGCCGATCTCATGCCCGATGATAGCGCCGATCGCGCCGTAATTGACCGCCGGATCGGCCTTCGCATCGAAGTACGGCGGCTGCAGGATCGCCGCCGGGAAGGTGATCTGGTTCATCAGCGGGTTGTAATAGGCGTTCACCGTCTGCGGCGTCATGTCCCACAAGGACCGGTCGACCGGCTTGACCAGGCGCTGCAGCTCGAGCTCGTGCTGGAATTCGCCTGAGCGCACGGCATTGCCGATCAAATCACCGCGATCGACCTTCAACGCCGAATAATCGATATATTTCACCGGATGCGCGATGCGTGGTTCGAACGCGTCGAGCTTGGCGATCGCCGCCGCCTTGGTCTTGTCGTCCATCCAGCTGTTCGACTTGAGCCGCTCGGCCAATGCGCCGCGCAAATCGGCGATCAGTTCGCCCATCTTGGCTTCGCTCGCCGGCGGGAAGTGGCGCGCGACGTAGATTTGCCCGACCGCCTCGCCCAGCGCGCCATTAACGAGCGCGACGCCGCGCTTCCAGCGCGCGCGCTGCGACGGCTGATCATTGAGCGTCTTGCCGTAAAAGGCGAAGCTGGCGTCGTCGAAGCGCTTGGGCAGGAATTGCGCGTGATCGCTGACGAAGCGGAACGCCATCCAGTCCTTCCACGTCGAAAGCGGCACGCTGTCGAGCATCTTGCCGTTGGCGGTGAGCGCGGTGCTGGTCGCCATGATGACGGTCGGGATGGTCTCGAGCCCGGCGGTCTTGAGCATCAGCTCCCAGTCGAATTCGGGCGCGAGCTTCTTCATGCCGGCGCGATCCATCGGCTTGAACATTTCCATCAGATTGCGCATTTGCGCGGGGCTCCACTGCTCCTTCGCCATCGCGGTTTCGAGCGCGATGATCGCATCGGCCTTGGTCACCGCATCGGGGATGCCGGCCAGCGTCTGCATCTGGATCACATAGTCGCGGTAAGCTTTACGGAAGGCATCATACTTCGCGCCCTCGAGCAGATAATAGTCGCGCCCGCCCATGCCGAGCCCACCTTGCGAAGCGGCGGCGACGTAGCGCGTCGGGTCTTGCGGGTTGGGCAATTGGCCGAGCTCGACCGGTGAGGCATAGCCGACGCTGGCGAACAGGACTTGCAGCGCGGCCTTGTCATTCACCGCGGCGATCTTGGCGAGATAGGGTTGCAGCGGTGCGGTGCCGCGGGCCTCGATCGCAGCTTCATCCATCCAGCTGGCGTAGAGATCGCCGATCTGCTGGCCCGATGCGCCATACGCCTTGGGGTTGGCGGCGAGATCGGCAACGATCGCGCGGACCTGCTGCTCGGCTTCGTCGGTCAGCACGACACCGTAACCGGCCGAGGTGCGGTCAGCAGCGATCTGCGTGCGCTTGTCCCAATTGCCATTGGCATAGGTCCAGAAATCGTCGCCGGGCTTCAGCGTGCGTTGCTGGGCGGTGAGATCGATCCCGAACGCACCGTAGCGCGGGCCCGCCTTGGGCGTGACCTTGGCCAGACCGGGGACGGTCACGGCGGCAATGGCAACGGCGGCGGTGAGACGGACGAACGTGGAACGGCGCATTTTTGAACCTCCTTCGGGTGTGTTGCCCCCCTATAGCGGCAAGTCGAAAGCGCTGCAAGGCCTCTGTCAGGGTCGCACGACTTTTATTCAGGGACGGCTTACTTGACGCGATTAGCCACCAGATCGTCGACCACCGCCGGATCGGCGAGCGTGCTGGTATCGCCGAGGCTCGACACATCCCCCTCCGCGATCTTGCGCAAGATGCGTCGCATGATCTTGCCGCTGCGCGTCTTGGGCAGGCCGGGGGCGAATTGCAATTTGTCGGGGGCGGCGATCGGGCCGATTTCCTTGCGCACCCATACGATCAATTCGCGGTGCAGATCGGGATGCGGATCGACCCCGGCATTGAGCGTGACATAGGCGTAGATGCCCTGCCCTTTGATGTCGTGCGGCATGCCGACGACGGCGGCTTCTGCGACATGCGGGTGGAGGACCAGCGCCGATTCCACCTCGGCCGTGCCCATGCGATGGCCGCTGACGTTGATCACATCGTCGACGCGGCCGGTGATCCACCAATAACCGTCGGCGTCACGCCGCGCGCCGTCACCCGTCGTATATTTGCCGGGATAGGTGGTGAAATATGTCTGGAAGAAACGGTCGCGGTCGCCCCACACGCCGCGCATCTGTCCCGGCCAGCTGCGCGCGATGACGAGGTTGCCCTCGGCCGGACCGTTCAGCACCTTGCCCTCGGGATCGACGAGTTGCGGGTCGACGCCGGGCATCGGCTTGGTCGCGCTGCCCGGTTTCAAATCGGTCGCGCCGGGCATGGGCGAGATCATCGCGCCGCCGGTCTCGGTCTGCCACCAAGTGTCGATGATCGTGCAACGCCCCTCCCCCACCACGTCATGATACCAGCGCCATGCCTCGGGGTTGATCGGCTCGCCCACCGTGCCGAGCAGCTTCAGCGAGCTGCGATCGGTAGCAGCCACGAACGCGTCGCCATCCTTCATCAGCGCCCGCAAAGCGGTGGGCGCGGTGAAGATCGTGTGGACCTTGTGCCGGTCGACCACCTGCCAGATGCGGCTAGCATCGGGCCAATTGGGCAGGCCCTCATACATCAGCGTCGTCGCGCCATTGGCGAGCGGGCCGTAGAGAATATAGGTGTGCCCGGTCACCCAGCCGATATCGGCGGCGCACCACCACACAGTGCCGGGACGATAATCGAAGGCGAGTTCGTGCGTCAGGCTCGCCCACAACAGATAGCCGCCGCTGGTGTGCATCACGCCCTTGGGTTTGCCGGTCGATCCGCTGGTATAGAGGATGAAAAGCGGATCCTCCGCGCCCATCGGCTCGGGCGGACAAGTGGCGGGGACGCCCTCCGCCGCTTCGTGATACCACACGTCGCGCGGGTGCATCGTCACCGCGCCGCCGGTCGCCCGCACGACGATGACGGTCTTGAGGCCGGGTGCGGTCGTCGCGGCGGCATCGACATTGGCCTTGAGCGGCACGCGCTTTCCGCCGCGGCGGCCTTCGTCCGCAGTAATGACAATGGTCGACCCGCAATCCTCGATCCGGCCCGCCAAGGCCTCCGGCGAGAAGCCGCCGAACACGACCGAATGGATCGCCCCGATCCGCGCGCACGCCAGCACCGCGAACGCCGCCTCGGGGATCATCGGCAGATAGATGGTGACGCGATCACCCTTGGCGACGCCTTGCGCCTTCAAGACATTGGCGAAAGTGCAGACCTCGGCGTGCAGTTCGCGGTACGTGAAACGCTGCGGTTCTTCGCTCGGTTCGTCGGGTTCCCAGATTAGCGCGATCTCGGACCCGCGCTTCGCGAGATGCCGGTCGAGGCAATTGGCAGAGACGTTCAATTTGCCGTCAGAGAACCAGTTGATGTGGAAATCCGCCTTGTCGAATGACCAGTCACCCGCAATCTCGGGCCGCTTGATCCAGTCGAGCCGCCGCGCCTGTTCGAGCCAGAAGCTACCGGGATCGGCGAGCGAGCGGCCGTAGAGCATTTCATACCCCGCCGCATCGACGCGCGCGCGCGCGGCCCATTCGGGCGGGACGGGATAGAGGTCCTGATCGGCCATGTTGCACTCTCCTGCCCTGCTTCTGTGCGACGCTCCCACGGGCTTGGCAAGACGAACGCTTGGTCGGCAACGGGTTTCAATCTACAACGGAATACGCAAGTCTCAATCGGGGCAAATTCGGAGCGCGCGATGACGAACACGGTGCTGGTGACCGGCGGCAGTGGCTATATCGGCGGCTTTATCATCCGGCAGCTAGCCGCGCAGGGCTGGACGATCCACACCACAATCCGCTCGCTGGCGCGCGAGGCGGAGGTACGCGGCACGCTCGGCGTCCCCGCCGCTCAGCTCAAATTCTTCACCGCCGACCTGCTGAACGATTCCGGCTGGGCCGATGCGGTCGCCGGGTGCAGCCATGTCGCGCATGTCGCGTCCCCGCTACCGACCGGCGCAGTGCGCCACGAGGACGATCTGATCGTGCCGGCGCGCGAAGGCGCGCTGCGTGCCCTGCGCTTTGCCAAGGCGGCGGGCGTCGAACGCTTCGTGATGACCTCGTCGGTGGCGGCGATCGCTTACGGCCACGGCAAGACGATCGGCACCTATACCGAGGCCGACTGGACCGATGTCAACGGTCCGCAGGTCCATGCCTATGCCAAGTCGAAGACGCTCGCCGAACGCGCCGCGCGCGATTGGATCGCGGCCGAGGGTGGCGATATGGTCTATTGCACGGTCAATCCTGCGGCGGTGCTGGGGCCGGTGCTTGGCCCGGATTTCTCGGGGTCGATCGAAGTGGTCAAGCGGCTGATCTCGGGCTCGCTCCCCGGCCTGCCCGATTTCGGCTTCGGCGTGGTCGATGTGCGCGACGTCGCCGATCTCCACGTCCGCGCGCTGACGGCGGACAAGATGCAGGGCGAGCGCTTCATCGCCTCCGGCCCGTTCATGATGATGGCCGAGGTCGCCGCAGTTCTGCGCGAGAGGATGGGTGCCGAGGCGCGGAAAGTGCCGTCGCGCAAGCTGCCCGATCTGCTGCTCAAAGCGGTAGCACTCTTCGATCCGGCGGTGCGGATGGTGACGGGCGAGCTCGGCAAACGGCGGATCACGCCATCCGATCATGCGCGCGACGTGCTTGGCTGGGTGCCGCGGCCGGCCGCCGACTCGATCGTCGATACGGCGCGAAGCTTGATCGACCTGGGGATCGTGAAGCTCTGAGGCTTGCCCACCGGCGCAGCTTTTGCCAAGCCCGCGCACACAGGAGAGTCGCCCATGTCATCGACCATCGCCGAACTCGAACGCAAGCGCGCGGCTGCGCGGCTCGGCGGTGGCGAGAAGCGCATCGCCGCGCAGCACGCCAAGGGCAAACTCACGGCGCGCGAGCGGCTCGATGTGCTGCTGGATGCAGGATCGTTCGAGGAACTCGACATGTATGTCGAGCATAATTGCGTCGATTTCGGCATGGCCGAACAGAGGATTCCAGGTGACGGCGTCGTCACCGGCAGCGGCACGATCAATGGGCGGCTGGTGTTCGTGTTCTCACAAGACTTTACCGTGTTCGGCGGCTCGCTGTCCGAAGCGCATGCGCAGAAAATCTGCAAGATCATGGATATGGCGCTGAAGGTCGGCGCGCCCGTCATCGGGTTGAACGATTCGGGCGGGGCGCGGATTCAGGAGGGCGTCGCCAGCCTTGGCGGCTATGCCGAGGTGTTCCAGCGCAATGTGCTCGCAAGCGGTGTGGTGCCGCAGATCAGCCTGATCATGGGCCCGTGCGCGGGCGGCGCGGTTTACTCCCCCGCGATGACCGACTTCATCTTTATGGTGAAGGACTCATCGTATATGTTCGTCACCGGCCCGGATGTAGTGAAGACCGTTACCAACGAGATCGTCACGCAGGAGGAGCTGGGCGGTGCGGTGACGCACACCACGAAGTCGGGGGTCGCTGATGTCGCCTTCGAGAACGATATCGAGGCG